>QHBW01000079.1 GCA_003244205.1 Solirubrobacterales bacterium
GGGGTGGGTTACAAGACTTGCCTACTAGGCAAGCCACGGAACCCACCCCCCCAACGTGCCCCCAATCCAGCTTGCGGCGGCGCCGGCGCTAGCGCGGCGGCGGCGGCGGCTTGCGGCGGCGCGGCGCTAGCGCGGCGGCGGCGGCGCTATCGGCGGCGCGGCTAGCGCGGCGGCGGCGGCGTGATCTCCAGCCCCTGCGCGACCCGCGGGCGCCCGTTGACGCTGTAGCGCACATCCACGGAATCGTCCTGGCGGTAGGTGCCGATGCCGAAGGCGCCGATCAGCCAGCGGCCCACGCCGAGGCGCTCGGCCTTCACGAGCCGGCGGGAGAACAGCAGCGCACGGCGACTCACGTCGTAGTCGACGCCCTCCTGCTGCCGGACGCCGTTGACGTAGACCTCGAAGTCGCCCTCGACGTCCGCCGGAAGCTTGACGCGCCAGCGCTCGCTCATCGCGCGCCCAGTATGGCCCCGCCGCCACGCCGCGTACGCTTGCCGGCCGCATGACCGCGATCCCTTACGCCATCCGCCGCTCGGACCGCGCCCGGCGCGTACGTGTCTCCGTCGAGGGCGACGGCGCGGTCGAGGTGGTGCTCCCGCGCGGGGCGCCGGAGCGCGCAGCACGCGAAGCCGTGAGCGAGCTACGGCCGTGGATCGAGCGCCGGCTGAGGGCGCTGCGCCGCGCCCACGCGGAGGTCGATCGGCGACCCGGCACCGTCCCCTATCTCGACGAGACCCTTCAGCTGATTGCCCAGGAGGGCCGCACGCGCGTGACGCGCAAAGGCGACCAGCTGCTCGTCCCGTCCGCAGCCACCGCGCAAGGCGCCGCGCTGGAGCGCTGGTATCGCCGCCAAGCGCTTAAGGAGATCGCGCCACGGCTCGAGCAGGCCTGCCGCGCCGCCGCCCTCCCCGCCCCCGGCAGGCTCAGCATCCGCTCGCAGCGCACACGCTGGGCGAGCTGCTCGCCGGACGGGGGGATGAGCTTCAACTGGCGCCTCCTGCTGGCGCCTGCGGCGGTGCTCGACTACGTCATCTGGCACGAGGTCTGCCACCTGGAGATCGCCGATCACTCAGCGCGCTTCTGGGCGCGCGTGGCACACCACTGTCCCGACCACCGCGAGCACTCCCGCTGGCTACGGCGCTACGGAGCAACCCTGGCTCTCTGAGGCCCGGTATCGTCGCGGCCAGTATGAGCACGGCGACAGACCAGAGCACGCTCGACACGCTCTGCGTCGACACGATCCGGACGCTCTCGATGGACGCCGTCCAAAAGGCCAACTCGGGCCACCCCGGGACGCCGATGGCGCTCGCTCCGCTCGCCTACGTGCTCTACACGCGGCTGATGAGACACGATCCGGCCGATCCCGACTGGCCCGACCGCGACCGCTTCGTGCTCTCCTGCGGGCACGCGTCGATGCTCCTGTACTCGACGCTCTATCTAGCCGGCTACGGCCTCGAGCTCGAGCAGCTCGAGCGCTTCCGCCAGCTCGGCAGCCCGACGGCGGGCCACCCCGAGTACGGCCACGTCAGGGGCGTGGAGGTGACGACGGGACCGCTCGGCCAGGGGATCTCCAACAGCGTCGGGTTCGCGCTCGCCGAGCGCATGCTGGCGGCGCGCTACAACCGTCCCGGCCACGAGATCGTCGACCACCACACATGGGTGCTGGCATCGGATGGCGACATGCAGGAGGGCGTCTCGCACGAGAGCTGCTCGCTCGCCGGCCACCTCGGCCTCGGTCGGCTGATCGTCTTCTACGACGACAACCACATCTCGATCGAAGGCGATACCGCGCTGTCGTTCTCCGAGGACGTCGGCGCGCGCTTTGCCGCCTACGGCTGGCACGTGCAGAACCTGCACGAGGAGATCGGGCTCGACCGCCTCGAGGACGCGGCGCGCGCCGCGATCGCAGAGAGCGAGCGTCCCTCGCTGATCGTCTGCCGCACCCACATCGCCCCCGGCGCCCCGAACAAGCACGACACCGCTTCCGCGCACGGCTCGCCGCTCGGTGACGAGGAGATCCGCCTTACCAAGGAGGCCTACGGCTGGCCGACCGAGCCGCCCTTCTATGTACCCGACGCGGCGCTCGAGCACTTCCGCACGGCCTGCGCGCAGCGCGGTCGCGACGCCCACACAGAGTGGAACGACCGCTTCGCCGCCTATCGCCAGGACCATCCCGACCTCGCCGGCGAGCTCGAGCGCCAGATCGCCGGGCGCCTCCCGGACGGCTGGGACGCCGAGCTGCCGAGCTTCAGCGCCGACGAGGGCCCGGTGGCCACGCGCAAGGCGTCCAACAGCGTGATCCAGTGGGCCTCGGAGCACGTTGCGGAGCTGATCGGCGGATCGGCAGACCTGGCCCCCTCGACGCTCACGCTGATCAAGGACGGCGGCTCCGTGGGCCCCCACGCTTACGCCGGGCGCAACCTGCACTTCGGCATCCGCGAACACGGCATGGGCGCGATCGTCAACGCGCTCAACCTGCACTACTTTAGGGCTTTCGGCTCGGGCTTCTTGATCTTCTCCGACTACATGAAGGGGGCAATTCGGCTGTCGGCGCTGATGGGCCTGCCCTCGATCTGGGCCCTCACGCACGACTCGATCGGGCTCGGCGAGGACGGGCCCACACACCAGCCGATCGAGCAGCTCGCCACACTGCGGGCGACCCCCAACATCAACGTCGTCCGCCCCGCCGACGCGAACGAGACGGCGCTCGCCTGGCGCTACGCGATCCGCGCGCAAACCGCGCCCACGCTGCTCGCCCTCAGCCGGCAGGGACTACCGATCTACGACCGGGCCGGCATCCCAGACGATGCGATCGAGCGCGGCGCCTACATCCTGCGCGACTCCTTCAAGGAGCCCGGCCCCCCCGACCTGATCCTGCTCGCCAGCGGCTCGGAGGTCCATCTCTGCATGCAGGCGGCCGACCTGCTCGAGGCCGACGGGATCGCTACGCGCGTGGTCTCGATGCCGTGCCTGGACACCTTCGCCCTTCAGGACCTCGAATACCGCAACGGCGTGCTCCCGCCGGCGGTGCGCGCGCGTGTCTCGGTGGAGGCTGCAAGCCCATTCGGGTGGCGTGAGTGGGTGGGTGACCAGGGCGCCACGATCGGGATGGAGACGTTCGGCGCCTCCGGGCCGGCCGCCGAGCTCTACCGCCACTTCGGCTTCACGCCCGAGCGGATCGCCGAGCGCGCTCGAGAGGTGCACGGGCGGACAACGGCTGCGAGACAGAGCGGATGAGCGCCGCCACAGAGGTCAACGAGCGGCTGGCGGCGCTGACCGCTGCGGGCACCTCGGTGTGGCTCGACCAGATTCGGCGCACGCTGATCGAGGGCGGCGAGCTGCAGCGGCTGATCGACGAAGACTGCCTGCGCGGCGTGACATCCAACCCGTCGATCTTCGAGAAGGCGATCCTCGGCTCCGAGGACTACGACGAGGAGCTCGTCGCGATGGCGCAGGAGGGCCTCGACGCTCGCGAGATCTACCGCCACATCGCGGTGCGCGACGTCCAGCTCGCCGCCGATGTCCTGCGCCCGCTCTATGACGCCAGCGGGCACGGCGACGGCTACGTCTCGCTCGAGGTCGCCCCCCGCCTGGCGCGCGACACCGCGGGGACCCTCGAGCAGGCGCGAATGTACTGGGAGCGCCTCGAGCGTCCCAACGTCTTCATCAAGATCCCGGGCACACCGGAAGGGGTGCCCGCGATCGAGCAGGCGATCTACGAGGGCATCAACGTCAACGTCACGCTGCTGTTCGCCGTTGACGCATACACGGAGATCGCCGAAGCGTTCATTGCGGGGTTGGAGCGCCGCCACGCCGAATCGCTGCCGCTCGACGTGCACTCCGTGGCGTCCTTCTTCGTCTCGCGCGTGGACAGCGAGGTGGACAAGCGCCTCCAGGCTCTGGGCGGCCACGACGAGCTGATGGGCACGGCGGCGCTCGCCAACGCCCGCGCCGCCTATGCCCGCTTCAAGCAGCTCTTCGGCGAGGGCAGCGCACGCTTCGCCGGGCTGCGCGAAGCGGGGGCCCCCGTGCAGCGCCCGCTGTGGGCCTCTACCGGCACGAAGAACCCCCACTACTCCGAGACGCTCTACGTCGACAACCTCGTGGCGCCCGACACCGTCAACACGATGCCGATGCCCACACTGCTCGCCACCGCCGAGCGCGGCGAGCCCAAGCCCGGATCAGCCGAGCAGGATCCCAGCGCCGAGCTCGAGGCGCTCAGGAGCGCGGGCATCGACCTCGACGATGTCACCGCGACGCTGCTGGAGGCTGGGATCGAGCAGTTCATGGGAGCCATGAGCGGGCTGATCGCCGGCGTCGAGTCGCGCCGCGAGATGGTCGTCACCGGCCGGCCGGCGACGATCGAGGCATCGCTGCCGGTTGCGCTGGAGCCCGTGATCGCTGAGCGTGTCCGCGTCGCCGTGTCCGAGAAGGTCGCCCCGCGCGTGTGGCGCCGCGACGAGAGCCTGTGGGGTGGACCGGGGAAGCCGGAGATCGCCAACCGCCTCGGCTGGCTGACGATCTCCGAGTCGATGCTCGAAGCAGCCGGCGACCTGCGTGGATTCGTCGATGAAGTGCAGGCCGACGGCTTCAGCGACGCGGCGCTGCTGGGAATGGGCGGCTCGAGCCTCGGCCCCGAGGTCCTGCGCCGCTCCTTTGGAGACATCGATGGAGCGCTGAAGCTCCACGTGCTGGACTCGACCGACCCCGACGCGATCGCCGAGCTGGAATCGCGGCTGCCGATCGAGACGACGCTCTTTGTCGTGTCCTCGAAGTCCGGGGGGACGATCGAGACGCTCTCGCACTTCAAGCACTTCCACGACCGCGTCGCGGATGCGGTCGGGGCCGAGGGCGCCGGCAGCCACTTCGTTGCCGTCACCGACCCGGGCAGCCCGCTCGTCGAGCTGGGTGCGACGGACGGTTTCCGGCGGGTTTTCGAGAACGATCCCGAGATCGGCGGGCGCTACTCCGTGCTCTCCTACTTCGGCCTTCTACCCGCCGCCCTGATGGGCATCTCGGTCGAGGCGCTGCTGCACCGCTGCCAGGTCGCCGAGCAGAACTGCACGAGCTATGACTCCAGCGCGTCGAACTCGGGTTTGTGGCTGGGACTGATGATGGGAGAGCTCGCGCTTCAGGGTCGCGACAAGCTGACCTTCGTCGTCTCGGAGCCGATCTCGAGCTTCGGGCTGTGGGTCGAGCAGCTGATCGCCGAGAGCACCGGCAAGCAGGGTCGCGGGATCCTGCCGGTCGCCGGCGAGCTGGTGGCTTCCCCGGAGTACTACGGCGATGACCGCGTCTTTGCCTACCTACGCAACGCGGAGGACCCCGACGAGGAGCTCGACGCAAGCGTCGAGGCGCTCGCCAACGCCGGCCACCCGACGGTGACGCTCGCCGTCCACGGTGCGGCCGACCTCGGGCGAGTGTTCTTCTTCGCGGAGTTCGCGACGGCGGTCGCCGGGTGGGTGCTCGGGATCAACCCCTTCGACCAGCCCAATGTCCAGGAGGCCAAGGACAACACCGCCAAGGTGCTCGCGGAGTACGAGTCCAGCGGCTCGCTACCGTCGATCGAAGCTGCCGGCGACGAGCAGCTGCGAGCACTGCTGGCCGACTCCGCGCCGCCGCACTACGTGGCGATCATGGGCTACCTGCCCTTCGATTCCGAGATCGACGGAGCCGTCGCGGAGCTGCGCGCCGCCATCCGCCGCGCGACGAAGGCAACGACCACGTACGGATACGGCCCACGATTCCTTCATTCGACCGGGCAGTTCCACAAGGGTGGTCCCCCGGTTGGGCGCTTCCTGCAGCTCGTCCACGAGTCCGACCGCGACATCGAGATCCCCGGCGTCGACTACGGCTTCGCCACGCTGATCGGGGCGCAGTCGGCTGGCGACCTGCGCACGCTGCGTGACCACGGGCTGCTCGCTGAGCGGGTCGTGCTGCGCGGCGACCTCGGGGCCGCGATCCGTGAGCTGACCGAGCGCATCGCGGGGCTATTGGGGTGACTCGGGCGGGCTGGTCTCGGCAAACGGCACTCTTTCAATAGAAAAAACGACAGGAGACACCGCTATGCAGATGGGCTTCGTCGGACTGGGCAAGATGGGCGGCAACATGGTCCATCGCGTCCATCGCGACTCCGACAACGACGTGGTGGTGTTCGACTTCTCCGGGGACGCGGTCAAGGAGGCGGTCGGCCATGGCGCGACCGCGTCGAGCTCGCTTCAGGACATGGTCTCCAAGCTGTCAGCGCCGCGCGCGGTGTGGATCATGGTGCCCTCCGGCGATCCCACCCAGGAGACTGTCGACAAGCTGCTCGAGCTGCTCGAAGACGGTGACCTGATCGTCGACGGCGGAAACTCCAAGTGGACGGACTCCAAGGCTCGCGCGAGCGCCTGTCGCGAGCGCGGCGTCGAGTTCGTCGATGTCGGCACCAGCGGCGGCGTGTGGGGGCTGCAGGTCGGCTACTGCATGATGGTCGGCGGATCTGAGGACGCCGTCGCGCGCATCAAGCCGATCCTCGACGTCCTCGCGCCACCCGACGGCTGGGGTCACATGGGCGACGCGGGCGCGGGCCACTACGTGAAGATGGTCCACAACGGGATCGAGTACGGCGTGATGCAGGCCTACGCCGAGGGATTCGAGGTCCTGCACGCCTCCGAGTACGACCTCGACAACGCGCAGATCGCCAACCTCTGGAACCACGCGTCGGTGATCCGCTCGTGGCTGTGCGAGCTGGCCGCTGCCGCATTCGAGGCCGACGGCAACGACCTGGCCAACCTCGAGGGCTGGGTCGCCGACTCGGGCGAGGGACGCTGGACGATCGCCGACGCGATCGACCACGACGTGCCCACGCCGGCGATCACCGCCGCGCTCTACGCGCGCCTGTACTCGCGTCGCAACGGCGACTACACCGCGCGCGTGCTGGCCGCGCTGCGCAACCAGTTCGGCGGCCACGCGGTCAAGTCGGCGGCGAACTGATGGCGACAGCGGTGCAAGAGAACCCGCTGACCAAGGGCCTCGAGCGTCTCCCGGTCCACCCGACCACGCTCGTGATCTTCGGCGCGACCGGAGACCTCGCGCACCGCAAGCTGCTCCCCGCGCTCTACAACCTCGCCCACGAGGGCGCGCTGCCCGAGCGCTTCAACCTGATCGGCTTCTCGCGCTCGGAGCACGAACACGAGGACTACAAGGCGATGGCGCGCGAGTCGATCGAGCGCTTCTCACGCCGTTCCCCCAAGCCGGAGGTGCTCGACGCGCTGCTCGAGCACGTCAAGTACATCCCCGGCAACTTCGACGACGCCGCCGGCTACGAGCAGCTGAGCAAGCAGATCGAGGCCTTCGACGAGCAGGCGGGCGTGACCTTCAATCGCGTCTTCTACCTCTCGACGGCGCCCGAGTTCTTCCCCGTGATCGTGCAGGCGCTGGGCGAGCACAAGCTCAACCGTCACAAGGACGCCGAGGTCCGCGTCGTGATCGAGAAGCCCTTCGGGACCGACCTCGAGTCCGCGCGCGAGCTCAACCGCATCGTGCTGCGCTCCTTCCGCGAGCAGCAGGTCTTCCGCATCGACCACTACCTCGGCAAGGAGACCGTGCAGAACATGATGGCGTTTCGCTTCGCCAACGCCATGTTCGAGCCGGTGTGGAACCGCAACTACATCGACCACGTCCAGATCACCGCGGCCGAGGACATCGGCATCGGCACGCGCGCGGGCTACTACGACCACGCCGGGGCTCTGCGCGACCTCGTTCAGAACCACATCCTCCAGCTGCTCACGCTGCTGTGCATGGAGCCGCCGGTGTCGTTCACCGCCGACGAGGTGCGCGACGAGAAGGTGAAGGTGCTGCACGCGATCCAGCCGCCGCGAGCCGAGGACGTCGCGGAGATCGCCGTGCGCGGTCAGTACACCTCCGGCGTGGTCGGTGGTGAGCAGGTGCGCGGATATCTCGAGGAGGACGGCGTGCCCGCCGACTCTCGCACCGAGACCTATGTCGCGCTGCGCCTGAAGGTCTCCAACTGGCGCTGGGCTGGGGTGCCGATCTACCTGCGCACCGGCAAGTGCCTGGCGAGGAAGGTGACCGAGATCGCGGTGACGCTCAAACCGGTGCCCCACCTCGCCTTCCAGCAGGAGGGCTCGGTCGGCGTCCAGCCAAACCAGCTCGTGCTCACAGTCCAGCCCAACGAGGGCGTATCGCTGTCGCTCGGCGCCAAGATCCCGGGGGCGACGATGCGCATCCGGCCGGTGAACATGGAGTTCCAGTACGGGACGTCGTTCATGTCGGAGTCCCCCGAGGCCTACGAGCGCTTGATCCTCGATGCGATGCGCGGGGAGGCGACGCTGTTCACGCGCAACGACGAGGTCGATGCCCTGTGGTCGATCATCGACCCGATCCTGAAGGGCTGGGCGTCGCAGGATGGGGGGCCGCTGCCGCAGTACGAGGCGGGATCGCAGGGGCCGGAGGAGGCGGACCGCCTGGTGGAGGGCGGCGCCCACTGGCGGGCGCTGTGAGCGGGTCGGACCGCTGAGTCATGTCCGAGGACCACACGTCCGCGAACGGGGACCACACGTCCGCGAATCACTGGAGCGCGCAGGACACGACCCCGGGTGCGATCGAGGCGGCGCTGCGCGAGCTGATTCGCCAGCGACACGCCGAGAACGATTCCTTCGCGCCCGCGCGCGTGCTCAACCTCGTGGTGGTCGTCGACCGCGAATGGCGCGGGGAGGTCGAGAATCGCCTCGACCAGGTTGGGCGCTACCACCCCTCGCGCACGATTGTCTGCGCCGTCGATCCCGGACGAACGACGCTCGACGCGTGGGCGACGATGACGGCGGACGTCGAGCCCAGGCCCGGCGAGCTCGCGGTCTGCCGGGAGCGGGTCGAGATCGACGTGGGTCCCCAGCACCTCGCCCACCTCGACACGATCGTCGATCCGCTGGTCGTGACCGACCTCGCGACGCTGCTGTGGGCGCCGCACGGTCACGCGGAGGCGGTGGATTCGCTCGTGCGACTCGCGCAGATAATGCTGCTGGACTCCGTCGACGAGCCCGAGATCGCGGACGCGCTCGCGCGTGTCGCCGAGCTGGCCGAGAAGGCCTACGTCGTCGACCTCGCCTGGCTGCGCTCGACACCGTGGCGCGAGCGTGTCGCCGCGACGTTCGACCCCGAGCCCTGGCGTGCGGAGCTGGCGCGAATCTCGGGTGTGACGGCTCGCCACCATCCCGACTCGGGGGCGGCGGGGCTGCTGTTTTTCGGGTGGTTGGCGGCGCGGCTCGGGTGGCAGCCGAGCGCGCTGGTGGCGTCCGGCGGCGGCATGCACGGCAAGGCGCGGGGCCGGCGCCAAGAGGTCGCGTTGAAGCTGGAGCCCGATCCCCAGCAGATGGTGCGTGGCTTGGCGGGTGTCTCGATCGACACGGCCTCGGGCATGTCGATCGCGCTCGATCGCGCCCCCGGTGGCCTGCGCGCCACCCGGCGAGCGCGTGACGGGTCCGAGTCGACGTGGACGCTGCTCGGGGCGTCTCGTGGCGAGGGTGGGATCCTCGGCGAGGGCGTGCGCCAGGCGCTCCTGCGCGACCCGACCTATCGGCCCGCGCTCGATGCGGCGCGAGCGATGGTGGCGTAGGCGGGGGTGGCGGGTCGTCGCGGGGCGGGTCGCGCCGCGGGGCGGGTCGCGCCGCGGGGGGTGGAATCGAGCTCACCGAGCGCGGTGCTTGTCGTTAGGTTCACCATTTCGACCTAACGACAAACGGGTGCGGCTTCCCGTTCGCGCCGCCGGCCACGCTGCTGTGAACGACCGAGGACCGATCTACTCCTGCTCGAGCACTACACGGGCCAGGGCCTGAAGCGCTGCCTCGCCGTCGCCGGGGTCGATCAGCGTCCGCTGGGCGCGGCCGGTGTAGGCCTGGATCGAGCCGTCTCCGCGGACGTCGACGCCGGCTCGGAGCTTGGGGAAGAAGCGCTGCGGGCCGCTCAGCTCGACACGCGCGGCGACCTGATCGCCGGGCTCGTAGCGGCGCTTGCCGACCTTGACTGGCGTGGCGCGCGCGCTGACGGCGAGGTGGTCGACTGCGCTCGCGAGGTCCTCGAGCGCCTGATCGAGGGTCGAGTGGCGCTGGCGCTCGACGCGCGGCCCCTCGCGTGTGGTGACGGTGTAGGTGGTGGCCATCGAGAGCGATCATGACAAGCAGTCGCTACACGCGACTCAAGAGTCGCTGGCGAACGCGACTCAAAAGTCCCAGGCCAAGGCCGCCCCCCCGGCTAGCCTCACCGGCATGCGCGAGGCATTCCAGCGGGAGCTCGCCGAGATCGAGCGACGCTTGCTCGACGGTCTGGCAGGCGCGGCATCGACGCTCACGCGGCTGGCGCCGGCGCTGGCCGATCCCTCGCTGCTCGCATCGAGCTCGGTCGAGTCCAGCGGCGCGCTGCTGCGCGAGACGACTCTCACGGCGTCTCATCAGCTCTTCGTCGTAGGTGCCCGGCAGGCTCCGGTCGCGGGTGACCTGCGCTGGCTAATGGCGATGCTCGAGATCACCGACCACGCAGCGCGGATCGCCAACCAGCTCGATCTCATCGCCGAGCAGCTGCACGAGATCAACCCCGAGCAGCGCTATCGCACGACGATCAACGATCAGCTCTCGTCGATGGCCTCACTGGCCAGCGAGCTGCTCACCAAGGCGTGTGCCGCGTTCGCCGAGCGCGACGAGACGGCCGCAGGGGCGCTGGCACACGAGGACGATGCGATCGACCGCCTCAACCGCGAGATCTTCCGCATCGCCGCCGATGAAGGCGGGACACCCGCAGCGCGAGAGACCGCGATGCGTCAGATCCTGATGGCCCGCAGCCTCGAGCGACTCGGCGACAACGCGGTCGACATCGCCGAGTTCGCTGCCTTCCTCGTGACCGGCGAGCTGACGGAGCTCAGCCAGGCTTAGGCTTAGGCCGCGAGCTCGGCCGACAGCTCGCGTACGCCGGGACCGGCCGGGACCTGGTCGAGTCGCTCGGCGATGACCGCAATCAGCTTCGTGACGGCCTCGTTCTCGGCCAGCACCGTGGCCTTGAAGCGCGTGATGCCGTGGGCGCGCGCCTCGGCCGCGAGCTCGCGGGCGAGCAGGGTGCCCAGACCGCGGCGCTGGAAGCGATCGCCGACCACGATCGCCATCTCCGCGGCGTGCGGGTCCTCGGGCAGGCGAACGAAGCGCGCCACGCCGGTGATCACCCGTGGCTCGTCGTCCAGGAAGGCGGCCAGCGCGACGTGGTCGACGCCGTCGACGTCGGTCAGGTAGCGCGCCTCGGCGCGACTGAGCGTGGGCTTTGGCGCCAGGAAGCGCAGCCGCTGGCTCTCCTCGGAGAGCGCGCGGTGAGCGGCGAGCAGCGCGGACTGGTCGCCGGCGTTCATCGCTCGCACCCGGATGCCGGTGCCGTCCGGCAGTAGATGAAGCTCGTCCCACATAGTGAGTCAATACTAAGTCGCCGTGTGACCTCGCTCTGTGAGCGAGGTCACGCTTGGCCTCGATGGACGCCGCGTGGGCTAGCGCTGATCGATCGGGCGGCTAGTCGCCTAGCGTTGATCGACCGGGCGGCTGGTCGCCTAGCGCTGATCGACCGGGCGGCTAGTCGCCTAGCGCTGATCGATCGGTACGTAGTCGCGCTCGCGCTCGCCGGTGTACACCTGCCGCGGGCGGGCGATCTTCTGCTCGGAGTCGTCGACCATCTCGCGCCACTGCGCGATCCAGCCGCTCGTCCGTCCGATCGCGAACATCACGGGGAACATCGACATCGGCAGCCCGAGCGCCTCGTAGATCAGCCCGGAGTAGAAGTCCACGTTGGGGTAGAGCTTGCGCGAGACGAAGTAGTCGTCTTCGAGCGCGATCTTCTCGAGCTCGAGCGCGATCTCCAGCAGCGGGTTGGTGCCGGTGACCTCGAAGACGTCGTCGACTGCCTTCTTGATGATCTTGGCGCGGGGGTCGTAGTTCTTGTAGACGCGGTGGCCGAAGCCCATCAGTCGCTCATCGCCCTCTTTGACGCCCGCAATGAACTCGCCGACTTTGTCCTTGGAGCCGATGCGATGAAGCATCCGCAGCACCGCCTCGTTGGCGCCGCCGTGCAACGGCCCGTAAAGCGCAGCCACGCCCGCGGCGACCGCTGAGTAGGGATCGACCTGCGAGGAGCCAACCGAGCGCACGGCGCTGGTCGAGCAGTTCTGCTCGTGGTCGGCGTGGAGGATGAAGAGGATGTCGAGCGCGCGCTCGAGCCGCTTGTCGGGCTCGTACTTGAGCTCCGTCATCTTGTAGATCATCCCGAGGAAGTTGCCCGCGTAGTTCAAGTCGTTGTCGGGATAGACGTAGGGCTGCCCGAGCGAATGGCGGAAGGAGAAGGCGGCGAGCGTCGGCATCTTCGCGATCAGCCGAATCGTCTGGAGATCGCGGTTGCCCGCATCCTTGATCTCGTTGGCGTCCGGGTAGAAGGTCGACAGCGCGCCGACGGAGGCGAGCAGCATGCCCATCGGGTGGGCGTCGTAGCGGAAGCCCTGCATGAAGCTCTTGACGTTCTCGTGCACGAACGTGTGGATCGTGATCTCGTGGATCCACCCCTCGAGCTGGGATTGCGTCGGAAGCTCGCCGAAGATCAGCAGGTAGGCGACCTCGAGGTAGCTCGACTGCTCGGCGAGCTGCTCGATCGGATAGCCGCGGTACTCGAGCACCCCTGCCTCGCCGTCGAGGAAGGTGATCTCGCTGCGGCAGGACGCCGTGTTGAGATACGCGGGGTCGTAGGACATCAGGCCGAAGTCGTCCTCGGACACCTTGATCTCGCGCAGCGCCGGAGCGCGGATCGTCCCGTTCTCGATCGGGATCTCGTAGCTGGAGCCGGTGCGATTGTCGACGACGGACAGCGACTCCTGTCCGCCCCCGGCGCCGTTGCCCTGGTGGGCTTGCGCCGACGCCTCCTGGCTGGCTGTCTCCGGGGTGCTCATAGCGTGGCTGGTCTCCTCATTGTCGTCTCTCGGTCGAGGTATACCCGATCGACCGCTCCGGCCACCCAGGGCCTAGAGCAGCGGACACGCTCCGCGCTAGGCGGTGGCGATCGCGGAGCCGATCGCGCCGACGGCGAGCAGCACCGTGACGCCCATCACGAGGCGCTGCTGTCCGTCGCCGGAGGGGAAGTCATGGCGCCTGAAGCCAAGCACGGAGATCAGCACGGCCCAGGCCGCGAAGACACCGCCGATGACGTAGAAGGGGGCCTTGGAGGGCTTGTCCGCCGCGAGCAGCAGCCAGAGCACGTGCATGGCGGGCGCGAGCCTACCTGACGTCCTAGCCGGGCGCTCCGCGCGCGGGGTCGCCGCCGTAGCGGCTCTCGGTCGCGGCGCGCTGACCCTGGTAGTGGCTGCCCAAGTCAGCGTGGCCATAAGGCCGCTCGGCCGGCTGGTCGAGCGCCATGAAGGAGAGCTGGGCGATCGGCAGCCCCGCCCACAACTTGATCGGGACCCGCGTGAGGTTGTTGAGCTCGAGCGTCAGCGTGCCCTTCCAGCCCGGGTCGCAGAAGCCGGCGGTGGCGTGGACGATCAGGCCGAGGCGGCCTAATGACGATTTCCCCTCGATGCGCGCAACCACGTCGTCCGGCAGCTCGACCCACTCCTGGGTCGCCCCCAGGCAGAACTCGCCGGGGTGGATGACGAAGGGCTCCTCGTCGCCGATCGTCACCTCCTCGGTGAGGTTGACGGGGGGCTGGCGCAGGTCGATCGCCGACGCGCGGTGGTTGTGGAAGACGCGGAACGAGCTGCCCAGACGGACGTCGAGGCTGGCGGGCTGAACGAGCTCCCGATCCCAGGGATCGACGCGTATCCGGCCGTCCTCGATGAGCCGGATGATCGAGGCGTCGGAGAGGACGGCGGGCACGCTGCCAGTCTTCCATTCCCGGCGGATGCGGGCGGCGCGCCGCTGAGGCGGCTATGGCGCCGCCGGCCGGCGGACCGCGGCGGGCGGCCCCGGCCCGCCGGCCGGCGGCGAGCGAATCAGCGACTCAGTGCTCGACGCGGCGCGCCTGCGCGCGCACGGTGCGCACGCGAGGGGGCGAGGGCAGCGCGACCTGCCCGTGAGGCCCGCGGCGCGGCTGGCGGGGACGGGGCGGACGGCGATGCGGATGCGGGCGCACCGAGGTCCCTCCCCCGCCGGTCGATTCGGCAGGCTCGGGCGTCTGGTGCACCGCCCACCACACGAGGTAGATCAGCGCGGCAATCGGAATCTTCAACACCAGCATCATGAAGATGAAGGTCCAAGTCACGCGAGCCCGATCGTAGCCGTTTTTGATCCAAATCGCACGCCGAGATGCGTGCTGTCCGCCTACCCGCGAAGGGCCGCGGGCAGGTCGGAGAAGCGCGTCATGCGCTCGAGCTCGGCCACCCGCGCGGCGATCTCCTCACCGCTCAGCCGGCGCACGCGCTCGGTCCCGAACTCCTCGACGTTGAACGACGCCATTGCCGTGCCGTAGGCCACCGCGCGCTTGAGCGCCTCGACGTCGTCAACCCCACCGGCATGCCCCCCGAGGTAGCCGAGGAACGCCCCGGCGAAGGAGTCGCCCGCGCCGGTCGGGTCGAGCACGGTCTCGAGCGGATAGGCCGGCAGCGAGAAGACGTGGTCGGCCGTGAACAGCATCGCGCCGTACTCGCCCCGCTTGGCGACCACGGCGCTCGGCCCCATCGCAAGCACGGCGCGCGCCGCCCGCAAGAGGTTGGGCTCGCCCGTCAGCACCCGCAGCTCGGCATCGTTGAGCAGCACGGCGTTGACGGCGCCGATCGTGCGCACGAGCGAGTCCCGCGCGGTGTCGATCCACAGGTTCATCGAGTCCATCGCCGAGAAGCGCGCTCCGGTGCACTGCTCGCGCACCTGGCGCTGCAGATCGGGCTGGATGTTGGCGAGGAAGAGGAACTCCGCCTCACGCGAGGCGGGCGAGAGCTTGGGCTCAAAGGAGGCGAAGACGTTGAGCTCGGTCGCCTCGGTGTGGGCCGTGTTGAGGTCGTAGTCATAGTGCCCGCGCCAGAAGAACGTCCTGCCTCCCAGGACACGCTCGATGTCGTCGGTATTGATCGCGCGCGCGTGAAGGACCGCGTACTCCTCCTCGCCGAAGTCCTCACCGACCGGGCCGACGATGCGCACGTCACAGAAGAACGATGCGGCGAGCGAGAAGTGCACCGCGGAGCCGCCGAGCATGCGCTCGCGCTCCCCAAAGGGGGTGCGCACGGCGTCGAACGCGATCGATCCGACAACGGTCAGCGTCATGGCGGCGCGGGAGCCTACCCGGATAGGCTGGACCGACGATGCGAGCCATCCGGATCAAGCAGTTCGGCGGGCCCGAGGTACTGGACCTGACCGACCTTCCCGACCCCGAGCCCGATTCCGGCGAGGCGCTCGTGCGTGTCACGCGCGCGGGGATGAACTTCGCCGATATTCATGCTCGCGAGGACGCCTACCTGGCGCCCCAGCACGTTCCCTTCGTCCCCGGCGTCGAGGCGGCCGGCGTGCTGGAGAGCGACGCCGGCAAGCTGAAGGCCGGCCAACGAGTCGTGTGCATGCTCGCCTCGGGCGGCTACGCCGAGCTGGTCTGCGCGCGCATCGAGCGCGTCTATCCGATCCCCGACGGTCTCGACGACGGCAGCGCCCTGGCGCTCCTGGGACAGGGTCTGACCGCCTGGCATCTGTACAGGACGGCAGCCAAGCTGCAGCCTGATGAGAGTGTCGTCGTCCATGCCGCCGGCGGCGGAGTGGGAACGCTCGCCGTGCAGCTCGCCAAGCCGATGGGCGCGGGGCGGGTGATCGCGACGGCGTCCACGGCCGAGAAGCGTGAGCTCGCGCTCGAGCTCGGTGCCGACGCCGCCGTCGACGTCAACGACGCGGACCTCGTCGCGGCGATCCGTGAGGCCAACTGCGGGGAGGGCGTGGACGTGGTGCTGGAGATGGCCGGCGGCGACGTCTTCGACGCGAGCCTCGATGCGCTTGCGCCCTTCGGCCGCGTGGTCGTCCACGGGATCGCGTCGCGCGAGCAGCGGACGGTCTCCAACGCCAAGCTGCTGCGCACCAGCCGCGGAGTGGTCGGCTTCTGGCTCGCTCATTGCCTCGCGCGCCGCGAGATGGTGGAGGCGCCGCTCGCGGACCTCTTCGAGCGCGCCGCCCGCGGCGAGCTGCGAGCCGTGATCGGGACCACCTATCCGCTCTCGCAGGTTCGCCGCGCCCACGACGACCTGCAGGGGCGGCGGACCGCGGGCAAGCTTCTGCTGGACCCCAGCGCGTGAGCAGCTTCGCCGAGCTCGGACTCTCCGCTCCGCTGCTCGAGGCGCTGCGCGACGTCGGCTACGAGACGCCATCGCCGATCCAGGTCGAGGCTATTCCGCCTCTGCTGGAGGGTCGCGACGTCATCGGCCAGGCGCAGACGGGGACCGGCAAGACGGCGGCCTTTGGCCTGCCGATGCTCGAGTACGTCGACCCAGCGGAGCGAGAAGTCCAAGGTCTCGTCCTGACTCCGACGCGCGAGCTGTGCATCCAGGTCACGCAGGCGATCCGTGCCTACGGCCAGCGCAAGGGCACCGACGTCGTCGCGGTCTTCGGCGGCGCTCCGATTCGCTCCCAGCAGGCGCAGCTGCGGGCGGGGGGGCAGATCGTGGTGGGCACGGTCGGGCGCGTGCGCGATCTCATCAACCGCCGCTCGCTGATGCTCAGCGGCTGCCGCTTCCTCGTGCTCGACGAGGCCGACGAGATGCTCGATCTCGGCTTCTTCGAGGACGTCGAGAAGATCATCGCCCAGACCCCGGGATCGCGCCAGACAGCGCTGTTCTCGGCCACCGTCCCTCCCGAGGTGCGCTCGCTCGCCGACCGCTACCTGCTGGACCCGGTGACGATCAGGATCAAGACCGCCACGCTGACGATCGACACCGTCGAGCAGTTCTCGCTCGAGGCTAAGGCGGCCGACAAGCTCGCCGCGCTGGTGCGCGTGCTGGAGGCCGAGCGTCCCGAGCAGGCACTCGTGTTCGTACGCACGAAGATCCGCTGCGACCAGCTCTTTCGCACGCTGCGCGACCGCGGCATGAACGTGCGCGCACTGCACGGCGACATGAGCCAGGGCTCGCGCGACGGCGTGATGATCTCCTTCAAGGACGGGCGCGTGCCGATCCTCGTGGCCACCGACGTCGCCTCGCGCGGCCTCGACATCTCGGGCATCACCCACGTGATCAACTTCGACGTCCCCACTTCGCCGGACGTCTACGTCCATCGCATCGGGCGCACCGGTCGCGTGGGACGCTCGGGGCGGGCGATCACCTTCGTCGAGCCACGCCAGCGCGGCGAGCTCGAGGCGATCGAGCGCCACGCGAACACGAGCATCGCGCCCTGGACCGAAGGTGCCCACGTCGACCCCGCCCCCGTGCAGGGACGTCCCCGACGCCATTCCAAGCCACGCGAGCGCGAGCGCGGGCGCGCCGGTGACGGAGCGACCGCGCTGACCAAGCTGATCATCGGCGGTGGGCGCTCCGCCGGGCACGAGCCAGCCGACCTCGTCGGCGCGATTACGCGCGCCGCGGGGCTCGACGGCGAGGATGTCCACAATGTGCGCGTGCTCGAGCGCTTCGCGTTCGTCGAGGTCCCCGCCAGCGAGGCAGACCGGGTGGTCAGCAAAGTCTCGGGCGCCGACGTGCGGGGAAGCCCGCTGCGCCTCGAGCGCGCGCGGCGCTAGCCTGCGCCGATGTCCACTGCAACCATGCACACGAGCCAGGGGCCGATCGAGATCGAGTTCTTCGATGACGCGGCTCCCAAGACCGTCGCCAACTTCCGCAAGCTCGCGGCGGACGGCTTCTACGACGGCCTCATCTTTCACCGGCTGATCCCCGAGTTCATGATTCAGGGAGGCTGTCCGGAGGGGACGGGCAGGGGGGGCCCGGGCTACTCGTTCGAGGACGAGTTCTCCGAGCACCACCACGATCGGGGAGCCCTCTCGATGGCCAACTCCGGGCCGAACACCAACGGCTCGCAGTTCTTCATCGTGACCAGGCTCCAGGGAACCCCGCACCTCGACGGACGCCACTCGGTCTTCGGCCGCGTGACCAGCGGGATGGAGGTCGTGGACGCGATCGAAGCGCTGCCGACCGGCCGCAACGATCGCCCCAACGACCCGCCGCCGCGGATCGAGTGCATCACGCTCGAGACACCCGCTGCCGAGTAGTACCAACGACCCCGACCCCG
This sequence comes from Solirubrobacterales bacterium, assembly GCA_003244205.1. GTDB lineage: Bacteria > Actinomycetota > Thermoleophilia > Solirubrobacterales > Solirubrobacteraceae > QHBW01. The sequence continues at coordinate 18,216 of QHBW01000079.1, forward strand.
GAGAGACCACGTGCAAATCCCTCAGCCGATCGCGGCGCAGGTCCACGACGAGACCTTCGCTGGCGTCACGTACCACATCCGCGGTGAGCTCGTGCCCGAGCTCCAGCTCGACCTCGGCAGTACGCGCGTGATGCACGAGCACCACGTCCTGTTGTGGAAGGAGACCGCCGTCAACATCGAGCTCAAGAAGCTTCCAGGCGGCATCAAGCGCAAGATCGCAGGGCTCGACTTCTTCATCACCCGCGCGAGCGGGCCTGGGCGGATCGCCTTCTCGCGCGACTCGCCGGGTCAGTGCATCCCGCTGCACTTGAGCGTCGGTCAGGAGCTGCACGTGCGCGAGCACCAGTTCATCGCGGCCACCGACAATCTCGACTACACCTACGAGCGCATCAAGGGCGTGCGCAACATGCTGCTGGGCGGGTCGGGATTCTTCATGGACAAGTTCCGCGCCACCGAGGGCGACGCGATCGTCTGGCTCCACGGCCACGGCAACGTCTTCCTCGTCGAACTCGGTGACGGTGAGCAGATCGACGTCGAGGCCGGCGGCTGGCTGTACAAGGAGCCGGCCGTCAAGCTCGAAGCGGTCACGATGGGGCTGAAGACCGGGCTCTTCGGCGGCGGCGGCAAGCTCACCTGGAACCGCTTCACGGGTCCGGGCAAGCTCGCCATCCAGACGCTCTTCATCTCGCCGATCGAGGGGGGCGAGGGCGCGGTCGGCAGCGCGGCGACCGGCGGCGTCGCCGGTGCCGTGATCAGCGGGCTGGCGCGGGGGTAGCGACTGTCAGACGCGGGGGCGCGAGCGAGTTTTCGGCGCGTACCACGCGACGCGCGGGACGATCACTGCAGGCACGCGCCGCGCCATCACGCGCGCGGTAGCCTGTGGGGTTCACCCAGTCCGGCAGAGGAGAGCGAGACCCATGGCCACCGTTGAGCAGAAGCCAGCAGCCACCACCAACGGTCAGAGCACCGGGATCGCGGTCGAGAACCCCGCCACGGGCCAGGTCGTCGGGACCGTCCCGAACATGGAGGCCGACGCGGTCAAGGCACTCGTCGCGCGCGCGCGCGCCGCGCAGCCCGCCTGGGAGGCGCTCGGCTTCGAGGGCCGCGGCGCCGTGCTCAAGCGCGCCCAGAAGTGGGTGCTCGACAATAAGGATCGGATCATCGAGACGATCGTCTCCGAGACCGGCAAGACCCACGAGGACGCCCAGATCGCCGAGATCGGCTACGCCGCCAACGCCTTCGGCTTCTGGGCCAAGAACGCGCCCGAGTACCTCGCCGACGAGCGCGTCAAGTCCGCCAGCATCTTCGTCAAGGGGCGCAAGCTGGTCCAGCGCTTCACGTCGCTCGGCGTGATCGGCGTGATCGGTCCCTGGAACTATCCCCTGACCAACTCCTTCGGCGACTGCATTCCCGCGTTGGCAGCCGGCAACGCCGTCGTGCTCAAGCCCAGCGAGGTCACGCCGCTGACGTCGATGCTGATGGCCGAGTGCCTGACGGAGTGCGGCCTGCCCGATGACGTCTTCCTCGTCGCCACCGGCGATGGCGCCACCGGCAGCGCGCTGATCGACGAGGTCGACATGATCATGTTCACCGGCTCCACGCGCACCGGCAAGAAGGTCATGGCGCGCGCCGCCGACACGATCACCCCGGTTTCGCTAGAGCTAGGCGGCAAGGATCCGATGATCGTGCTCGCCGACGCCGACATCGAGCGGGCTGCCAACGCCGCCGTCTACTACTCGATGCAGAACGGCGGCCAGACGTGCATCTCGATCGAGCGTGTCTACGTCGAGCAGCCGGTCTACCACGAGTTCGTCGGCAAGGTCGTGGAGAAGACGCGTGCGCTGCGCCAGGGCGATCCGAGCGGTGGTCCAGGGAGCGTCGACGTCGGCGCCGTCACCTTCCCTCCCCAGCTCGAGATCGTGGAGGACCACGTCAAGGACGCTGTGGACCACGGCGCCAAGATTCTCGTCGGCGGCCATGCTCGCTCGGGCGCCGGTCGCTACTACGAGCCCACCGTGCTCGTCGACGTCGACCACACGATGAAGTGCATGACCGAGGAGACATTCGGCCCGACGCTGCCGATCATGAGCGTCGCCGACAGCGAGGAGGCGATCCGACTCGCCAACGACTCGCCCTACGGTCTCGGCGCCTCGGTCTTCGGCAAGGATCTCGCACGTGCCGAGGCGATTGCGCGGCGCGTCGAGGCGGGCGCGGTCGCCGTCAACGACGCCCAGCTCTATTATGTCGCGCTCGAGCTGCCCTTCGGCGGCGCGAAGGCATCGGGGCTCGGCTCGCGCCACGGCCCGGGCGGCATCCGCAAGTACTGCCAGACGCAGGCGCTGATGGTGACGCGCTTCGCCCCCAAGAAGGACGTCCAGATGTTCCCGTACAAGCCGCGCACCTTCAAGCTCCTCGGTGGCCTGCTGAAGCTGGTCTACGGTCGCAGCAAGCGCCGCTAGCCCCTGACCGCGATCCTCGCAGGGCTGTGCTCCAGCGTCTGCTGGGGTCTCGCCGACTTTCTCGGCGGCGTTCAGAGCAGAGCGCTCACGGTGGTGCGCGTGCTTGTGATCAGCCAGCTCGCCGGCTTCACGGTCGCGCTGGCCGTTGTGCTCGTCAGCCACCGCGCGCCACCGGCAGCGCACTACCTGATCATCGCGGCGGCGGGCGGGGTCGCCGGGCTCGTCGGGCTCGGCGCCTTCTACCATGCGCTCGCCGTCGGCACGATGAGCATCGTCGCTCCGATCAGCGCAACCGGCGCCGCAGTCCCCGTGATCGTCGGGCTGGCGACCGGGGAGCATCCCGGGACGGTCCGGCTGGTCGGAATCCTGACCGCGGTCGCGGGTGTCGTGCTCGCCTCACGCGAGGCCGGCCCCGGGGAGGCGGAGGTCGGCGCGACCGGCCCCGGGGAGGCGGAGGTCGGCGCGACCAGGGATCGCAGCCGCCACCAGGTACCGCTCGCGCTGGCTGCCGCGCTCGGGTTTGGGGCCTTCTTCGTGGCGATGGACCGCGCGGCACACGGAGACGTGCTGTGGGCGCTGCTGGCCGCGCGCGGCGCCGACGTACCGTTGCTGGTAGGCCTGGCGCTGCTGACGGGAACGGCGATCTCCGGGAGGCCACGAGCGCTCGTGCCGCTGATCGCGGTCGGCCTGCTCGACGTCGGGGCGAACGCGCTCTACGCGTGGGCGACGACGCTGGGACTACTCAGCGTCGTCGCGGTGCTCGGCTCGCTGTACCCGGTGGCCACGGTGCTGCTGGCGCGCGGCGTGCTCGGAGAGCGCGTGCGGCGCGTCCAGGAGCTGGGGATTGCAACCGTGCTCGCGGGCGTCGCGCTGATCGCCGCGGGCTGAGCTTGGCGTCGGGCGGGCGGCCCCCGACGAGGGCCGAGGGGGGTTGAGATCGTTACGGGAACATACGTCCCGTTTCGCTCTCAACCCCGTCGAGCGCCGCTCTCAGCGCAGGCGTGCCCGCCGCGTGCGGAGGCCGTCGCGCCACGACAGCGTCGAGCCGCGCAGGCGCAGCGACCTCGGGCGCACGCGCGGGCCTGAGTCGAGCACGGCGCCGCTCGTCGTTCGCACCTCGTAGCTGACGCCCGGCCCGAAGTCCGAGAATCGCTGGTCGACGAACGCCGCCGACCCCCGTGGCGTCACCACCAGCGCGAGGATCGCCCCGACCGCGGGCTCCTGCTCGAAGGTCACGAGGTGTCGCGTCGCACCGCTGAGCAGGTTGGTCACGACCACCTCGGGCTGGAGCTCCTCGCAGCCCGCGCAGGCAGCTTTGAACTCATAGGCGACGAACGCGCCGGAGAGCCGGATCAGCGCGTGGCGATCCTGGTCTGGGAATTGGGAAGAAATAAACGCGACAGCCCGCCGGACGCGGTAGGCGCAGCTGTAGTAGGCCTTGTACGGGTTGCCCGAGGTGGTATCGATGACCCGGCGCGAGAAGATGCGGCCCACGCGATCGGCTACCACCAGGTGGCTGTGCGGCGGGGCGCAGGCGTGTGCCGGGCGCGTCGGCGAGCGCCCGAGCGCCGCCGTGGCGCCGGTGACGGCGATGAGCATGACAGCGGCCACGAGCGCTGCACGCGTCGCGATCACTGCCCCAGCTCCACGAATTGCTCCCATGTCCCGCGGTCGAAGAAGGGCATCGGCGGCGGCTGTTCGGCCCCCTGCGCGCTCTGGTTGACCATCACGCGGGGCGCCCGCCAGGCGCTCGGCTCGCTCGAGTGATAGCGGCTCGAGAGCGCGCTGAAGGCGGCCGCCGCGGCCGCCCGGTAGCCGGCGGGGGAGAGGGTGCGCAGAGCGTAGGCCTGTCCGAGCGAGACGTCGAAGACGTGCTCGGGGTTGGGCACGCCGGCGGCGATGACCTTGCCGGCCTCCCCCAGCGGGGCGATCGCCAGACGCTGAGCCTGGCCCTTGAGCTCCTGCCAGGCTGGGGCGCCGGGGTCGGTCGTGCCGTGCGCGTCGACGCGGCTATAAGAGCCGTCCCAGGCGAGGATCGTCTGGAGCACGGTGGCCGCGGGCGCGGACGCACCGCGCAGCGCCCGGCGCAGCTGGGGCTCGGCGAGCGGGCGCTGCTGCGCGGTCGTGCCGGCGGTGTGGATGACGGCCTCCAACGCGTTGAGAGTTGGGCTCGAGACGATCCCGCGTACGAGCCGGTCGAGCCAACCGACGCGAAAGAAGCCGCCGGCGACGCGCTCGCTGGCGGGGTCGTTGCCGGTGGTCCAGCCTTGGGAGGGAATGTTGTTCCAGTTGGCCAGCCAGCGCTGCTTGGGGTCGATCACGTGCGGGCGCTCGGCGACGCGCAGCAAGCCTTGCCACTCCGCTTCGCCGCTGCCGGGGAACGGCAGCCGCTCGTCCCAAGCCGTCGGCATGACCGGGAGCAGCCCCGGGTGCCAGTAGCCGATGTGGCCGCCGTCGTCGGCGGCCATGATGTTCTCGTTCCAGGTCAGCAGTGCCGTGGCGCGATCTACGTCCGCCACGCTGGCGGCCGTGTCGACGGCGGCGAGCCCCGTGATCGTGTCGGTCTCGCGCATCCAGGTGGCGTAGCGGCGCGCGTAGGCGTAGCCGCCGGCACGCGCCTGGACGGGACCGTGCACGGTGCGACAGAGGCGCAGCGTCTGGCTGCCGCTTTGCGGTGGGGACTTGAGCAGGCCGGCGGGGTTCAGCAGCGACGTGACCGCCGGGCGATAGCTGAAGGTCTCGTTGCGGCAGTCCATCTGGCGTACCCCCCCGTTGAACTGGTACTCCTCGGGGTGCCCCGGGACCAGCTTCTCGGCGTAGAGCGAGTTCGTCTGCGTGAGACCGCTCGTGAGCCCCCAGGCGACGTGCCGGTTGTGGCCGATCGCGATCACGGGAGCGCCAGCCGCGGTCACGCCACGGACGTCGAGCCCCGGCGCGTGGACCTCGAGCTCGACCAGCTCCTCCGGCGCCGAGAAGCCCAGCTCGGGTTCGCTGAAGAGCACCGCGTGGTGATGGACGCGGTCGCCGATCGCCACCATCGAAGACCCACCCACGTGGATCGGGGAGACCAGACGGGCGCGCGCCGACGTGCCAGCTGCCGAGGCGGTCGTGGTGGGTGACTCCGTGCCCAGGTCAGCTGCCGTCGGCAGCGGGAGCGAGCTCACGTAGGGCGCCGAACGCCGCAACGCGGCGCGTTCCTGGGCCGGCGTGCGCCCCGGGACGGAGGGGAAGACGCCGTTGGCGCGCGGCACCGTGCTGATCTGGCCGGCAACGCGCAGCGGAAGGATCGTGTTGAACGCGCTCGCGCCGCTTGCGTCGAGTGCGTGTGCGTTGGCGAGCTCCGAGCCATCGCCGTTCGGGGTGGTGCGCGCGAGGAAGACACCGATCGCGGCCAGGTCCGTCAGCGAGAACTGCGTCGGCAGACCAAGCGCGGCAAATTCCCCGGGGAGGTCGGCGGGGCTCAGCAGCACGTGATCGACCCAGGCGTTGACGCCGCCGAGGTAGCTGGCGTAGCGCTGCTGCATGTCGGCGGGCAGGCGGGCCATCATCTGAGCGAGCTCGGCGCTCGTGTAGAAATCGCGGCGCGTCGCGATGTCCATCGGCAGGTAGCCGGCGCCCAGCACCTCGGAGAGGTGCCCGGTGGTCGCGCGGCGGAAGATCTCGAGCTGGGCGAGACGGTCTTGCGCGATCGCGTAGCCGGCTCCCCACCAGGCGTCGGCGACCGTGTCGCCGCTCACCGATGGGACTCCGAATCCGTCGCGGACGATCTTCACGCCCGGACGGGGGTCGCTCTCGCTCCCGGGCTGGTCGAGCATCGCGTCCTTGCGCTGGAAGTTGATGAACGGCTGCTGCTGGTCGTAGAGGTGCGGGGAGCCGCTGCCTGAGAGCAGCCCGGTGACGCCGACGAAGCCGCTCTGACCCGGAGGCAGGATCGACTCGGCGCGCAGGATCCCTGCCTGCGCTGGGACGGTCGCGAGCGCCCACGCCGCGACGATCGTCAGCACGACGCTGATCGCGCGCCTCCTCACCGCGGGGGATTCAATCAGCGTGCGCTGCTCAACACGCCGGCTGGCCGCCGGCTCCCGCAGCTCAGCGCAGCGGCACGTCGAGTAGGCCTTCGAGCTCGGCAATCGTCTCGTGCGCCGAGCGGTGATGGATCGTCGTCATCCCCAGGACACGGGCCGGCTTGAGGTTGCCGGGCAGGTCGTCGACGTAGGCGCACGCGTCCGGCTTCAGTCCGATCGCCTCCGCTCCGAGCTCGTACATCCGCGGGTCGGGCTTGCGGATGCCGACATCGCCGGAGATCACGACGCCATCGAAGAGCTCGGGCAGAAGCCCGCGGTCGTAGCCGCGGTTGCCCCAGGAGTTCGAGATCAGACCGGTGCGTACGCCCGCAGCCCTGGCCGCGCGCACGGCCGTGAACATCGCCTCCTCGGCGCGAGCGCCGCGAAACAGCCGCTCGATAAGGCCCGGGGCCTCGACTCCCAACTGCTCGGCGAAGCGCTGCTCGAAGTCGGCTTCGGCGATGCGCCCGCACTCCAGCTCGGCTAGCAGCTCGCGCGACCCGGGGTCGGCGCGAAAACGACGCCGCACCGTGTCGGGATCGATGCCCTCGGTGCGGCAAAATTCTGCAAAGGAGACGAAGACGTCGGTCGTCAGCACGCCGCCGTAGTCGACGAGCAGACCGCGCAGCGTGGGAGGGTCGGCGGGCGCGCTCACGCGGATGCCGATCGTAGCGCCGGAAGGTGCTGCGCGCTCGCGGCGCCTGAGGATGGGATGTCGGCGCTTGGTGGGTGTTGCGCTTCAACCTGTCGGCGCGTGCGACCGTCCACGGGACGCTGAGGCGGCGTGCATCCGGCGCTGCCTTCCGGCTGCGTTGAGCGCTCGTCCTTAACACCCGTTTCACCTCGCGCAGGCCCGCTACGCTGCCGGGCCAATGTCCCGCCAGCTCTGGCTCCTGCGGCATGGAGAAGCCGAGCCCCACGAGGCCCGGCCGGATGCCGAGCGTCGTCTCACCGGGAGGGGCAAACGCCAGTCCAGGGCCGCGGGCACTGCCCTCGCCCGCCTGGGACTCGAGCTCTCTTCCTGCTATGCGTCCCCGCGAATCCGCGCGCTCGACACCGCCCGGCTGGCGTGCGAGTCGCTCGGCGTCGAGCCCGTCGTCCACGAGCCGCTTGCGGGGGGCTTCGATGCCGAGGACGCGATCGCGCTGCTGGACGGCGAGCAGGACGACGCGCGCGTGCTGCTCGTCGGTCACGAGCCCGACCTCTCGAATATCGTCGATCAGCTCACCGGCGGCCGTGCCGACGTGAAGAAGGGCGGCGTCGTCGCTCTCCGGCTCGACGACCACCGCGGTGAGCTGCTTGTGCTGCTGCGCCCGCGTGATCTCGAATCGCTCGCGGTCGACTTCCAGGACGACGATCCTCACCACTAGCATCGGCGGGCAGCGATGCCCGAGCTGCCGGAGGTCGAGATCACCGCACGCCGGCTCGACGCTGCCCTGGGCGGCGCCACGATCGAGTCGGCGCTGGCCCCCGGGATCAATGCGCTGAAGACGTTTGACCCGCCGCTGTCTGCGCTCGAGGGACGGACGCTGGCAGCGGTGCGCAGAGTGGGCAAGCACGTCGTAATCGAAGCCTCGGGGGAGCTGGCGCTGCTCGTGCATCTGATGTCGGCTGGCCGCTTGCAGCTCTTCGACAAGCGCGCGGGGCCACGCGACCGCACCTCGCGGCTGCTCGTGCGCCTGGCAGACGGACGCGAGCTGCGCCTGCGCGAGTTCGGTACGCGCCAAGCCGCTTGGGTCAAGCTGCTGCGCAGCGACGCATTGGCGACGGAGCCCGCGCTCGCCACGCTCGGCCCGGAGGCGTGGCCCCACCCGCCCGAGCTCGGCGCGCTGCTCGACGCGCCGCGGCCGCTACACGGGCTGCTGCGCGACCAGCGGGTGATCACCGGCATCGGCCGGTCGTGGGTCGACGAGATCCTCTGGACCGCGCGGCTGTCGCCGTTCAAGCGCGGCGACTCCGTCAACGACGAGGAGGCAGCCAGCCTACGCCAGGCGATTCGCGAGCGCCTCGACGGGGCGATCACGCACTACGAGGAGGCGATCGCGCTTCCGATCCCCGACAAGCTGCCGATGCCGTTGCTGATCCATCGCCAGCAGGGTGAGCCCTGTCCGCGCTGCCAGACGACGATCGAGGCGGTCTTCTACGAGGACTACGTGATGTGCTACTGCCCGCAGTGTCAGACCGCCGGTCGCGTGCTCAAGGACCGACGCCTCTCACGTCTGCTCAAGTAGCGACCTCCTCCGGCGCGTTGCATCGCTCTGACTCCCGCCGTCGTTGGACTCGCGATGCAGCGCGACGCCCACGACCACCAGCGCGACCCCCACGACCTCGATCGCCGAGGGCACCTGCGCGAGCACGATGATCCCGATCACCGTTGCCGTCGCCGGCAGCAACGACACCATCAGCGCGTACGTCGCCCGGCTCAGACGCGCCATCGCGAGCTGATCGGAGACGTAGGGGATCACCGACGAGGAGATGCCAACGCCGATCCCGGCCGCGAGCGCGAGCGGATCGAGGAATGCTCCGCCGGCCTGGACGCCGGCGATCGGCGTGACGACCACGGCCGCGATCAGCATCGCAGTCGCGAGGCCATCGATCCCGCCGATGGATGGATGTTGGGCCACCCGGTGCGCGAGCACGATGTAGAGCGAGAACAGCAACGCGTTGACGAACGCGAGCGCCACGCCGAGCGGCTGCCCGGAGAGCTGAACGTCGGCGAGCAGGTAGACGCCGCTGACGGCGAGCGCGAGCGCGATCAGATTGCGGGCGCTGCGCGAGCCGATCGCGGCGAGCGCGATCACGGGAAGGAACTCGATCGCCGCGACCGTCCCCAGGTGCAGACGCGCGATCGCGAGATAGAAGCAGCAGTTCATCAGCGCCAGCACCGCACCCCACGCGAGCAACAAGCGCCGGGGATCGCGGTCCAGCCACGCGAAGACTCGCCAGGGCCGGCGCCAGACGGCGAAGATCACCGCGGCGGAGGCGATTCGCAGCCAGGCGACCCCGAGGACGTCGACGCGCGCAAAGAGCAGGACCGCGAAGGAGGGCCCCAAGTAGTGGAAGACCGCGCTGACGACAAAATAGGCGTGCGGCGGGAGGCGGGTGCTCGTGCGGGCCATGCTCGTGAATGATCCACTAGCCATTCCCAATTGAACATGGCAAAGACCAGGTAACATGCGTTCCATGCCTGTGAAGTTAAGGAGAAATGGGCGAATCACCGAAGACGAGCCTCTCGACGACACGAACCGCCGCATCCTCTTCGAGCTGCAGGCGGACGCGCGCCTCTCCCTGGCCGAGCTCGGTCGTCGGGTCGGGCTCTCCTCCCCAGCGGTCGCCGAGCGCGTCGCGCGCCTCGAGGAGTCGGGCACGATCGTGGCCTACCGTGCCCAGGTCAACCCAAGGGCGCTCGGCCTGTCGCTGACGGCGGTGATTCGCATTCGTCCCTCACCGGGTCAGCTACAGAGAGTCGCCGCCGCGGCGCAGAAGACGCCTGAAGTGGTTGAGTGCCACCGCGTGACCGGAGACGACTGCTACCTGATGACCGCCCATCTGCGCGACGTCACCCACCTCGAGGAGATCATCGATCGCTTCGCCCCACTGGGTCAGACAACGACGTCGATCGTGCAGTCCTCGCCCGTCCCCGGACGGGGGATAGAGCTGGAGCTCGGGTGAGCGAAGGCCAGCGGTCAGAGCCGTTCCCGCATCCGCCGGGCGTCGTCGCGGGCCGCCGCGGCCGCGCGCGCCGCTCCTATGAGCTGCTCACCTGTGGCTGGCGGGGGCACGCGCTGGTTGGAACCGATGCGGCCGAGCTCGCCCAGGAGGACCATGTCTACGCCCGCGAGAGCGGCGGGCTGCGCTGGCATCGCTGCCTGCGCTGCGACACCTGGATTCCCCATCCCAAGCCCGACCCCGCGACCCACCCGCGGGCGCCGCGGCGCGAGGAGATCGAGCTGCCGCTGCGGGGCAAGCCCCTGCGCGACAAGATCGTGCTGCGCGTGATCGCCGTCGACCGCGCGCTGCACTTCGTGATCCTGGGTCTGCTCGCGATCGGACTCTTCCTCTTCGCTGCGCATCGCGCCGACCTGCGGGGGACGTTCTTCCGGCTCGTGACCGATCTTCAGGGAGGCGTCGGCGGTGGCCCGATCCAGACGTCGGAGACCGGCATCGTACACGAGCTGGACCGCCTCTTCACGCTGAAGACCGCCTCGCTTGACCGCATCGGCGTCGTGGTGGCGGCCTACGCGCTGCTCGAGGGAGTCGAGGCCGTTGGGCTGTGGCTGCAGAAGCGCTGGGCCGAGTATCTGACCTTCATCGCGACCACGGCGCTGCTGCCGCTCGAGGTCTACGAGCTGAGCAACCGAGTGTCGTGGTTCAAGCTGTTCGCGTTCGTGCTGAACGTCGCGGTTGTCGTCTACCTGATCTACGCAAAGCGGCTCTTCGGCGTGCGCGGCGGCGCCAGAGTCGACGAGCGCGAGCGCGAGCAGGCGCTGGGCTGGGGCGCGATCGACCGCGCGACGCCACCGACGGGCTCGCTGCCGCTCGCCTCGGGCGCTACTGCAGGCCCTGTCGGGCCTCACGCACAAGCGTGACGGCCTCGGGAAAGACGATCGCCATGACCGAGCGGATCTGCTCGGCCTGCTGCTCGGGGCTCCCCTGGAGGTTGATCCGGTTGACGGCCGCCACCGTCATGTCGACGGCGAGCTTAATCGCGTTGTCGGCCCATGCCAGCCGCTGCTGACCCTGCATCTGGTCAGCGAACTCGGCCATCCGGCGTTGAAGCTCATCCGGGTCGCCGAAGAGGCCGCCAAATCCACTGCCTTCCATGAGCCAGATGCTAGCTCGCAGGGCTTGGGGAGGGGGGTGGGTCACGCCACTTGCCTCACAGGGGAGGGGGGTGGGTCACGCCACTTGCCTCACAGGAAAGTCTTGTGACCCACCCCCCTCTCAGACCGCCCGCTCGACCCCTTAGTCGCCGCGCTCGGTCCCTTAGTCCCCGCGCTCGGCCGTCAGTCCCCGCGCTCGTGGAAATAGAAGTCGGGGAGCGCGGCCGCGGTGATGCGGGTGGCCAGCCGCTGGCCGAGCGCGAGGTCACCGGTCCGCACAGCGATGTCGTCGAGCGTGACGATGCCCGCCAAGCGCTCGTCCTCGAGCACCGGCAGGCGACGCACCCCATGCTCGGCCATCAGCGCGGCGGCGTCGGCGACGTCCATGCCCGGCTCCCCGCAGACCACCGGAGACGATCCGTGGTCGCGCGCCGGCCCGGCCGCGGCCTCCCCAGCGGCGAGCACGGAGACCGTCAGGTCGCGATCGGTGACGAGCGAGATCGGGTGGCGGTCCTCGTCGGTGAGCACGATCGAGCCTACGTTGTGCTCGCGCATCAGCTCGGCGGCCTCGCGCACCGTGCACGACAGTCCCGCCGTGACCACCGACGCGGTCATCACCTCGTGCACGCGCATCGGCGAGCGAGTGTATCCCCGCTGCCCGCCCAGCGGGCGATACCCAGCTGGCCGCCCAGCGGGCGCATAGACTGCTGCGCCTGATGGCGCCACTCACGCCCGACCAGGCGCGCATGCGCCACCGCGTGGAGATCGTCATCCGGCTGCTTTCTCCCGCGCTAAACCTCGTGCTGGCCGTGGGCGACCGTGTCTCGCGCGTCGTCGATCGCCAGCAGCTCGACGACGCGCAGGTGCGCGTCCCGGGCTCGGTGGCAGGCTCGCCTCGGCCGGTCGCTCGCCGCGCCCTTCCGCCCGGCTTCGAGCGCCGGGCAGAGACCGGCGAGCACTAGGATCGCGGGTCGATGGAGACTGAGGAGATCCTCGCGTGGGAGCGCAAGTGGCGGGTGCTCGCAGCGGGGGCGGCATCGCTGGCGGCGATCGCACCGATCGTGGCGCTCTTCCCCGTGGCTGGGATAACGGCGCCCAAGCACGACAACGACCTGCTCGACCTCTATCGCATCAACGGTCATCGCAGCTCGCTGCTGACGTCGACGATCGTCAGCGCGATCGGCCTGATAGCCGCGTCCGTCGTCCTCTACTACCTCTACCGGGCAGTCCGTGCGCGCAAGCCCGACCCGGTGTCGCCGGCGATCGGAGCGCTCTCGATCGTCGGGCCGATCCTCGCGGCGGTCACGACGATCGTGGCGGGCTACTTCCAGGTCAAGGGCTCCCACACCTTCGTCAGCAGCATGCCGCGTCGCAACGCGCCGCAAACGCTGCAGTTTCTCAGCACGGCGAGCCAGCAGCAGATCGCAACCGCGACGCACTACATCAAGGACGCGAGCCAGTTCCAGGTCGCGGGCTACGTCGGCCCGGCAGGTCTGCTCGTTTTCGCTTTCGCGCTCGTGCTCGTCTCGCTCAACGCGATGCGCGTGGGTCTCGTCACACGGCTGATCGGGATCGTCGGCATCGTCCTCGCGGTCGCTCAGGTCTTCCCGCTCTTCCCGCCATATGTTCTCCAGCTCTTCTTCTTTGGCGCACTCACCTTCTTCTTCCTCGGTCGTTGGCCCAACGGTCTGCCGCCGGCGTGGGAGACCGGGACCGCGCAGCCCTGGCCCTCGCGCCAGGCGATGGCTGAGCAGCGCGTGCGCCAGCGCCGCGGCGATCCCGAGCCCGAGCCGGAGTCCGAGCCCGAGCAAGAGGAGGAGAGGGTGCCGGCGGGTGTCGACGCCGCGCTGGGCCGCCCGCAGCATCCCAGCTCCAAGAAGCGCAAGCGCAAGCGTCGCCGCTGAACGCTTCCTCGGAGGCGCAGGCGTGCTATGCCTCAGCCGAGAGTCGAGCAGACGTCATGCGCTACACCAGCCACGAGCAGGCCTGCGCCGAGCATCGCTGGCGCGTGCCCGAGCGCTACAACATCGCGCGTGACGTGTGCGACAAGCACCCTCGCGACAAGCTCGCGATGGTCTGGGAGGACTGGCGCGGACGCCAGCGCAAAGTTAGCTGGGGCGAGCTCCAGGACCTCTCCAACCAGTTCGCCCACGCCCTCAGCGACCACGGTGTCCAGCCAGGCGACCGCGTCGCGATGCTCCTGCCACCGACACCAGAGACCGCCGCGGCCTTCATCGCCGCCTGGAAGTGCGGGGCGATCCTGCTCTCGATGTCGGTGCTCTATGGCGACCAGTCCATCGCCCACCGGCTGCGCGACTCACAGTCGAAGGTTCTCGTCACCGATGGAGCCAACGCGGACCGCGCGGGGGCGCGCGACATCGTTGAGCACGTACTTCGCATCGACGATCCTGGGCTGCTGGCCGATCGGCCTCGCAGCTTCGAGATGGTCGACACCGCGGCAGACGACCCCGCTCAGCTCTATTACACGTCGGGCACGACGGGCCTGGCCAAGGGCATCGTGCACGCCCATCGCTACCTGCTCGGCCACGAGGAGTTCATCTACTGCCACGACGTGCAGGACTCCGAGCTCTTCCACGGGATGGGGGAATGGGCCTGGGCGGCGGGGATCTGTCCTCTGCTGGGGCCGTGGCGGCTCGGCGCCACCCAGCTCGTCTTCCAGCGGGAAGGTGGATTCGATCCCGAGCAGCAGCTCGCCTTCCTCACGCGCCATCGGCCGACCAACATCTTCACCACGCCCACGGCGATGCGCTCGATGATGGGCATCGAGCGAGCCGGCGAGCGCTACCCGCTGGCGCTGCGAGCGGTCTGCAGCGCCGGAGAGCCGCTCAACCCCGAGGCGATCCGCTGGTTTCGCGGGCAGTACGACATCACCGTGCTCGACTTCTACGGGCTCTCGGAGTCATATCCGCTGGTCGCCAACTTCCCCTTCATGGAGGTGCGCGAAGGCTCGATGGGCAAACCCATGCCGGGTTGGGAGGTGGCGATCCTCGACGAGGACGAGCGCCCGGTCGCTCAGGGGGAGCGCGGCGAGATTTGCCTGCGGGCGCGCTCCAACCCCCACTATCCACTTGGCTACTGGAACAACGTCGAAGCCTCCGAGGAGGCCTTCGCAGGCGAGTGGTTTCACACAAAGGATGCCGCCGAGCAGGACGAGGACGGCTACGTGTGGTATTCCGGCCGCGCCGACGACGTGATCATCTCGGCTGGCTACCGGATCGGCCCGTTCGAAGTCGAGTCCGCCTGCATCGAGCATCCGGCGGTGGCCGAGGCGGCCGCCGTGGCCTCGCCCGACGAGCGGCGCGGGAACGTGGTCAAGGCCTTCGTCGTGCTGGCGGCTGGACACCCGGCGTCCGATGAGCTGGCACGGGAGATCTCGGTTTTCGTCCGCGACCGCCACTCCGCCTACGCATACCCCAGACGGATCGAGTTCGTAGACGAGCTGCCCAAGACCTTGACCGGCAAGATCCGGCGCATCGAGCTGCGCGAGCGCGAGGCCGCAGCCTCCGCCGAGCGTGCTGACGGATGAGCCGCGAGGTTCTGCTCTTCCTGTCGGTCTTCCTCGCCTCCTCGGTCGAGGGCGTCGAGGCGGTGACGATCGTGCTCGCCGCCGGTCTCACGACGGGGTGGCGGTCTGCGCTCAGCGGTGTCGCGGTCGCGCTCCTAGTACTCGCCGGCATCGTCGCCGGACTGGGGCCGGCGCTGACGGCGCTGCCGATCGACGTGCTGCGCCTCGTGGTCGGCGGCCTGTTGCTCGTGTTCGGCTTGCAGTGGCTGCGCAAGGCGATCCTGCGCTCGAGTGGGTTCAAGGAGCTCCACGACGAGGAGGCGATCTTCGAACACGAGCTGGAGGCTGCCCGCGCGGCCGGGTCCGCCTCCCGCCAGGCCGGCTGGGCGATCAATCCCTACGGCTTCACCGTTAGCTTCAAGGGCGTGCTGCTCGAGGGGCTGGAGGTGGCCTTCATCGCCGTCACCTTCGGCAGCAACCAACACGATGTGCCGTTGGCGGCGATCGCCGCTGTGACGGCCGTTATCGTCGTGGTCGCGGCCGGCGTCGCAGTTCGCGCACCGCTCAGCCGCGTGCCCGAGAACACGCTCAAGTACGCCGTCGGAGTGATGCTCACGTCGTTCGGGATGTTCTGGGGGGCGGAGGGCGCCGGCGCGTCCTGGCCGGGGGGCGACGCCTCCATTCCGGCGCTGATCGCCTTCACACTCCTGCTCTCGTGGGGGCTGGTTTTCGGTCTGCGGCGCCGACGCGCTCGGTTGTCTGCTGTAGGCGCCAGGACAGTCGCGGCGGGCGCGCGGTGACCCGGCTCCGCGCCTTCTTCGGATTCCTCTACGACTTCGTCGTCGGCGACGATTCACTGATCGCCGTCGCGGTTGTGGTCGCCCTGGGCGTCACGGCGGCGGTGGCGTCGGGTGACGTGGCGGCCTGGTGGATCGTGCCCGTCGTCGTGGCGGCGGCGCTGGGCGCCTCGCTGCTGCGCGCGACAAGCCCGGCCAAACGCGAGCGCTGACTTGACACCTCGCCGGACGTGGAGGTTCGCGGCCTCGAGGTGTGACGATGCAGGTCGGAGAGGGTGCGCCTCAGCCAGAGGTGACGGCTGCCCGCCGCTGCGCGCGCATCTCTGAGAGCACGCGCTCCAGCCGGGGCTCGGTCTCTATGTCTACATGGGTCATCGCGGCGCCGATGCCGGGGTGGACGTCGGCGATCTGGGCGTGCAGTTCGTGGGCGACCGCGCGGTAGGTGGGGTGACCCTCGCGGCCTGAGCGCAGCTCGATCAGCTGCATCGCGGCGCGCGCGTTGAGGTCGAGCACGAAGCGGATGCGGTATCCGAGGCAGAGCGCGTAGGGCGCCGCCCCGGCGAGACCCTCATCGACGAGCCGCTCGTACTCGGCGCGTGAGCGCTCGAGCGCTTGCCGATACGCGTCGCCGACGCCTGCGTCGTCGATCTCGCCGGGCACGCCGGCGCCGAGGTCGGGGGTCAGCGACTGCCACTGGATCGTCAGCATGCGATGGCGCTGCAGGTCACGGAAGGCGCCGTAGTCGGCGACGACCTCGAAGCGGTAGCGCACGGCCTCCAGGCCGCGTCCGGGGCGATGGCGGCGGTTGCGCCGCTCGCCGACGAGCTCGACCAGCAGCGCCGCCTGCTCTTCGGCATCCAGCGTCCCGACCGCTTCGCGGGCGTCGAGCTCCGACAGCGTCGAGGCCTCGAACAGCAGCGCGGCGAGGACGTCCTCCTGGCCACCGTGGACCGACAGCAGCCTGACCGACGGCACATCTTGGTGCTCGCGGCGGTCGAGGCCCAGCCGGCTGGCGATCCGCTCCGCTGTCCCTGCGCGCTCGCGCAGGTAGCCGATCCACTCGCCGCCGCGCTCCGGTCTCTTCACGCGCGTGACGAAGCTCGGGATCACGTCGCCGACGGCGTCGAGGATCATCGTGCCGTACTCGCGCGCCTCCGGCAAGGGGTGGGCGAGCAGGTGGAGAATGAGCTGCTCGTAGGTCTGTCCCGACGCAAAAATGCCCATGTGTGACAGCGAGGCGGCGGGCAGCAGGCCGCGCAGCAGGTCGAGCGACTTGGCGCGCAGCGCGCGCTGGTGGGCGCCGGGGGCAACGTCCTCGGCGCGCGCGAAGCGCTCGCTGGCCCACGCCTGCACGCGCGGGAGCGCGTCCGCGTAGGCGTCGAAGAGCGCGTCCATCGCGGCGACGTAGGTGGCCCCCAGGTCGCGATCGCGGTAGTAGCGGTAGCCGCCGCCGGCCATCGGTCGGTCGTAGGCGATGTAGCGCGTCGACTGCTCGAGGTAGGCGCCCAGCCGCGGACGCTGAAGAACCTTGGTGAGGATGTTTGAGACCCACTCGCAGGCGATGTGTGCGCCGCCGAGCTGGGCCACCGAATCGTCGCCATACCCAAGGAAGACGCGCTCATACAGGGTGCTGGCACGTTCGCCCTCGGCGCCGTCGAAGGGCTCGCGGCCCTCCGGGAGGTCGTCGGCGAACTCGTCTAGCAGCAGGCGCCGTAGCGTTCCTGGATAGCGCGAGTAGCGGGCGAACAGCGCGCCCTTGACCGTCTCGGGCAGGTTGACGAGCGCGAAGACGGGTCGATCGAGGTTGGTGACGTGGGGAGCGAGTCGTGCACGCTCTTCCTCGGTAAAGCTCTCGACCGGATAATCCACGCGACGGGCGATGCTACCGGCGTGCTCGGAGGGGGAGGCGCGGCGGGCGGCCACGGAGGGGGAGGCGCGGCGGGCGGCCACGGAGGGGGAGGCGGCGGCGGCGGCGCGGCGGGCGGCGAACATTTCTTGCGTCTGCTTGTGAGTAGTGCTACAAGTGGCCGTACGCGGGGACGGTGCAGCCGGAGCAGGCGACCGGTCGGATGGAACTGGGGCGGCCGACCGGTCGTCTATCGCGCGCGTGGCCTCGACGTCTAGCGGACACCTCCGGCGGCCGACCGACCGCCCCTCAGTGCACGCTTCAGCCGCGACCCTTCCAGCCGACCGTCTCGACCTGGCCCGCGTTGACAATCGTCGGGACGCGTCCCGTCCCCTTGCTGTAGTCCATCAGCTCCGCTCGCCACTCGCTGCTCGTGGTGGCGTCGCGCTCCTCCCACGTCTTGCCCTCCGCCTGCAGGTCTTCGCGGGCCTCCTGGCAGTAGGGACAGCCCGGCTTGACGTACATGATCCGCGCGTCGGCCACGGCGATCGAATCTACCAATCGGCGTGCGGCGGGTCTGGCGGATGACGGCTCGGTACAGGCCCCGCCGCCGCTGAGACCCACCATTTTCGCGCATCTTGAGCGGAAATGGTGGGGTTCACCCGTCCCGCCACCTCGCCGCCCGACGCCCGACGCAAATGCACGCCCCGCTGCCGCCCGCGCCCCGACGCGCGAGCCCTCAGCCCGGCAGGCTCACCGAACCGTCGGCCCGCAGCGTCCAGTGGGGGTTGTGGGCGACCTCCCAGGGATGGCCGTTGGGATCGACGAAGACGCCGGAGTAGCCGCCCCAGAAGGTCTCGGCCCCGGCGCGCGGGATCGTGGCGCCGGCCTTCTGCGCCTCGGCGAGGACGGCGTCCACCGCCCGAGCGGAGGAAACGTTGTGGGCGAGCGTCACGCCACCCCAGCCTCCGCTGTCCTCGACGGCGGAGTCCTCGGCCAGGCGGGCTCGGTCCCACAGCGCCACGATCATCCCGCCAGCCTGAAAGAAGACGACGTCGTCGTCGGGCTTGGCGCCGGTGCTCCATCCGAGCGCCTCATAGAACGCGCGCGCTCGACCGAGGTCGGCGACGCCAAGGGTGATCAGGCTGACGCGCTGGTCCATGCTGGCGGCTACCGCTAGAAGATCCCGGTGAGCGCCTTGCCGGCGTCGCGCGCGAGGCTCAACAGCGGCGAGGGGACGATCCCGAAGACCAGCGTCGCCGCGCCGAAGAGCGCGGCCACGACGCTTACCTCGAGGCCACTCAGCCGCGTGGCCGTGGGCGCCTCCGCGGAGCCGCCGGCCATGATCGGGCGAGCCCCGGCGACGCCGGCAGAGGGCCGCATCCACATCGCGGCGACGACGCGCAGGTAGTAGGCCAAGGAGATCATCGACCCAACGACGAGCACGACCGCCAGCCAGGCGTAGCCGCCATCGACGAGCGCATCGATCAGGTACACCTTGCCGATGAAGCCAGCGGTGGCGGGAATCCCGGCGAGCGAGAGCATCGCCAGCGTCATCGGCCATGCGAGCAGGGGTCTGGAGGAGCCGAGGCCGACCATCCCCGCGATGTCGTCGCCCTCGCCGGTCTCGCGCTCGCGGGCGACGATGACGGCAAAGGCGGCCATGTTCATGAACAGGTAGATCGCCAGGTAGAAGACGGTCGCCTGGAGCCCGAGGCGCGTGGAGACGAGCACGCCGCCGAGCATGTAGCCGGCCTGGGCGACGCTCGAGTAGGCGAGCATCCGCTTGAGCGAGCTCTGGCCCAAGGCCCCGACGTTGCCGACGATGATCGTGATCGCGGCCAGCGCCGCGAGGATCGGCCCCCACGACGGCTGGGCGTTGATCAGCGCGCCGTCGAAGAGCCGCAGGAAGATGCCGAACGCCGCGGCTTTCGTGGCCACCGCCTGGAATGCCGTGATCGGCGTGGGCGCGCCCTGGTAGACGTCGGGCGTCCACTGGTGAAAGGGCGCCACCGAGCACTTGAAGCACAGCCCTGCGGCGGTCAGCGCCACCCCCGTCAGCAGCAGCGGGTCGCTTGCCAGCGACCCGCTCGAGAGCGCCGCCGCCACACCGGAGAAGTCGGTCGACCCGGTTGCGCCGTAGATCAGCGCGAGCCCGTAGAGCAGCGTGGCAGAGCCGACCGATCCAACGATCAGATACTTGAGCCCGGACTCCAGCGACCCGCGCCGGCGCAGTTCCGAGCCGCACAACACGTAGAGCGGGATCGACAGCAGCTCGAAGCCGAGGAAGAGCGTGACGAAGTTCTGCGCCGCCAGCAGCACGACCATGCCCGACACCGTGGAGAGCAGCAGCGCGTGGTACTCGCCCTCACCGGCCACCGCGGGGGCAGCGGCGCGCAGCGACAGCAGCACGCACGCGGCGGCGGCCGCGATCGCCACCAGCCCGAGCAGCAGCGAGAGGTCGTCGACGCGCAGCGCGCCCGAGACGAGCGTGGCGGCGTGGTGCCAGCGCCAGATGCTCAGTCCCGCCGCGGCGGCGAGCACGAGCATGGTCAGCAGCGGCACGCAGATCCGCCGCACCAGGCGGTTGCGCAGCAGCCCCAGCAGCAGCACGGTGACGGCGCCACCGAGCAGGGCGATCAGCGGAGACAGGCCGGCCCAGTCGAGGTGGGGGCCCTTGATCTGCGCGACCGCTAGCAGCGCGTTCACGGGCCGCTGCCTCCTGAGGAGGAACCCGCCGAACTAGACGGCCCGCTGCCGCCGTTGCGCTGGGGAAGCTGCTGGGCGGCGCCCGCCGGGGGCGAAACCGTGCCCGGGCTCGCCGGGGTCCCGGTCGTAATGGGGACGCCAGCCGCCGCCGAAGGCGGGTTGACGATCGCCTGGGCCGCGCTGATCGACGCCGTCACCGTGCGCTGCCCGCGTATCAGCGCCACCTGGGGGTCGAGCGCGATCGCGAGGATCACCAGCACCAGGGGAGCGATCACAACCACATCGCGTAGGCCGATCTCGTGCGACTCCACGCTCTCGCCGAGACGGTTGTGCATCGCGCGGATGAACGCTCGCAGCGCATAGACGGACGCCAGCACGACGCCTGTGAAAGCGACGATCGCGATCACGATCTTCGCTTGGAAGGCGCCCAGCAAGATGAGGAACTCGCCGACGAAGTTCGAGGACCCGGGCATCGCCAGGGTGGCGAGCGCCACGATCAAGAACAGCGCCGCGAGCACCGGGGCGCGGAAGGCGATCCCGCCCATCTCGCGGATGTCCTCGGATCCCGCGCGCGCGGCAATCACGCCGATAATGAAGAAGAGCGCAGCCGTCACCAGACCGTGGTTGACCATCTGCAACACGGCGCCCTGAGCGCCGGCGGGGCGCAGCGCGAAGATCCCGAGCGTGATGAAGCCCAGTTGTGCAACCGACGAGTATCCGACGATCAGGCGCATGTCGGTCTGGGTGAACGCCATCACCGAGCCGTAGAGGATCGACGCCAGCGCGATCAACAGCATCAGCGTTTGATAGTGGGCTGAGGCCTGCGGGAAGAGCGGCAGCACGATGCGCAGGAAGCCGTAGGCGCCGACCTTCGACAAGACGCCGCTGAAGACAGCCAGCACGGGCAGCGGCATCGCCCTGTAGCCGTCCGGCATCCACGCGTGCAGCGGGAAGGCCGGCATCTTCACCAGGAATGCGGCAGCGAAGCAGAGGAAGATCCACTCCTGTGAGCCCTTGGAGAGCCCGAGCGCGCGGAGGTCTGAGAGCACGAACGACAAATGACCGCCGCTGGGCTCGGCGAGCACGCCGGTGGCGATCGCCGCCGCCAGCATCAGCAGCGATCCGACGAGCGTGTAGATCACGAGCTTGGTCGTGGCCGCGACCCGGTTGGGCCCGCCCCAGCCGCCGGTGAGGAAGTAGAACGGGATCAGCATGAGGTCGAAGAAGGCGACGAACAGCAGCAGGTCCTGGGCCAGCAACGCTCCGAAGACAGCGGACTGAGCCAATCCGAGCCAAACGAAGAATGTGCTCGGGCGCTCCCACTCGCGCATCGCGGCGGCGACGAAAGCCGCCGCGAAGAGCAGCGCAGCGAGCAGCACGAGGGCCAGGTTTAGCCCGTCGACGCCGATCTTGTAATGCGTTCCCAGCTCACCGATCCAAACCTTGTCGGTGACGTCCTGGAGGCCGCCGACGTGCGTGTCGAAGCCAAACAAGAGCGAGACCGCAAAGCCGAGCGTGACGAGCGAGCCCGCCGCGGCGACCCTCCCCGACCACTGTCCCGGTAGGAGCGCCGCCAGCAGCGAGACCGCGAGCGGCAGCCAGATGACTAGTGACAGAGCGATCATCGGCTCGTCCGCGGCCTAGCTGCTCTGGAGCAGGAAGTAGAGAGCGACGGCGGCGACGCCGAACACCAACAGCGCGGCGTACACGCGTACGAGCCCGTCCTGGAGTGCGCGGACCGCCGCCGATCCCGCGCGTACGAGCCCGGCTGAGCCGCCGACGAGCACCCCGTTGACGACGACGCGCTCGAAGCTCAGCTGGGCGAAGCGGCCGATCGCCGCGCCGCTGCGCACGAAGACGATGTCGTAGAGCTCGTCGAAGTACCACTTCTCGACGAACAAGCGGTGCACTGGGGCCAGCCGTCTGCGCACGCGCTCGGCGGTGCCGGGGCGTTGCACCCAAACTCGGTATGCGATCAGGATGCCGAGCACGCCCAGCAGCGCGCCCAGCACGAGCCCGACCACCAGCAGCGTGTCGGAGGGGCTCTGGTCATAGAGGCTCGAGTCGGCGAACGCCGGGCGCAGGAAGTTACTGATCGCGTTGTCGAAGTGGGGGATCTGGATCAGACCGCCGAGCAGTGCGAGCGCTGCCAGCACAGCCATCGCGATGCGCATCGACGCCGCGCGCTCGGCGGTGTGGTGCTCGGGACCGGGGAAGCCCACATCGGTGTCCTCCTGCTCGCCGGTGGCGGGGTTGAACGGGTGACCGTGGGCGATCGTCCCCCGCTCGAGCTCGAGCGCCTCGGGGACGGGCTCACCGTGAAAGGCGCGGAAGATCATGCGCCAGGTGTAGAGCGCCGTGAGCAGCGCGCCGAGGTAGCCGCCGACGTAGAGGATCCAATGCCAGCCCCCCTGATTCGCCGTCAACAGAAGGACCTCGTCCTTTGAGAAGAACCCCGAGAACGGAGGCACCCCCGACAGCGCGAGCCCGCCAAATATGAAGCACACATAGGTGAACGGCATGGCCTTGCGAAAGCCGCCCATGCGATCGAGCGACTGCTCCCCGGCCATCGCGCCGATCAGCGAGCCGGCGGCCATGAACAGCAGCGCCTTGAAGAAGGCGTGCGTCATCAAGTGAAAGAGGCCGGCGGCGTAGGCGCCGACCGAGACGCCCATGATCATGTAGCCGATCTGAGACATCGTCGAGTAGGCGATCACGCGCTTGAGGTCGGTGACCGCGAGCCCGATCGTGCCGGCGATCAGCAGCGTCAGGCAGCCGATGATCGCGCCGACGTCCTGGGCCGCGGGCGCGTGCTCGAAGAGCGGGTGCATGCGTGCGATCAGGTAAACGCCGGCCGTCACCATCGTCGTCGCGTGGATCAGCGCCGACACCGGCGTCGGGCCCTCCATCGCGTCGGGAAGCCACGTGTGCAGCGGTATCTGGGCCGACTTGGCGAAGGCGCCGACGAGCAGCAGCACGCAGCCGGCGACGAGGTCACCCTGGTTGGGGGCAAAGGCGTCCTTGACACCGGCAAAGACCTTGAGGAAGTCGAGCGTCCCTAGGTGCTTGAAGATGAAGTACGTCCCGAGCACTAGTCCGACGTCCCCGACGACGTTGACCACGAAGGCCTTGATCCCCGCGGCGGTCGCGGTTCGGCGGCGATACCAGAAGGAGATCAGCAGGTATGACGCCGCGCCGACGAACGCCCATCCGACGATCAGCAGAAGGAAGTTCGCCGCCTCGACCAGCAGCAGCATCGAGAAGACGAAGTAGTTCAAATAGGCGAAGTAGCGCCGGTAGCCGCGGTCCGAGGCCATGTACGCGACCGAGTAGAGGTGGATCAGGGTCGAGACGCCCGAGACGACCAGTGCCATGAACACCGACAGCGGGTCCACGAGGATCTGCAGCTTGGCGTCGAGCCCGACGCTGCTCGCGTAGCTCCACAGGGTCGAGCTCAGCTCGCGGTGGGCGGGATGCCGGCCCAGCAGCGCGATCAGCGCGGCCACGCTCAGCCCGAACGAGAGCGCGATCGCGAGCGTCGCGATCCAACCGGCGCTGGCACCGGGCAGCCAGCGCCAGGCGAGCGCGATCACGACCGTCCCGAGCAGCGGGCACAGCAGGATCAGCCAGCCGAAGGTGGTCGCGCTCACTGGCAGCTGCCCCTGGTAGCCCTCACCGGCTGGAACCCTATCCCTGCAGCTCGTGGAGCTCGTCGACGTCGATCGGCAGCCGGCGGCGGTAGAGCGCGACGATCAGCCCGAGCCCGACGGTGACCTCGCACGCCGCCACGACCATCACGATCAGCGCGAAGATCTGCCCGTCCTCACCACCGTGCATCCGGGCGAAGGCCACGAGCGCGAGGTTGGCGGCGTTCAGCATCAGCTCCAGGCACAGCAGGATCACCAGCGGGTTGCGCCGCGTCAGCACGCCGCCGGCGCCGATGCAGAAGATCAGCGCCGAGACGACCAGGTACCAGCCGATCGCCATCAGCTTTCCACCGGCTCGGGCTCGGGTGGCGGGGGTGGCGCGGACTCCTGGGGCTCGGGTTGCGGCGCGGCGGTGGGAGCCGGGCGCGTGCCCGCCCCCTCGGCCATCGTCCCCGTGCCCGCGGGGCGCCGGGCGTGGATCGCCAGCTCGAAGTCCTCGTCGTAGGGCTCGAGCCCGCGCCGGCGTCGCGCCAGCACGACCGCGCCGATCGCCGCCACCAGCAGCAGCAGCGAGGCCACCTCGAACACGAACAGGTACTTGGTCAAGAACAGCCGACCGATGTGCGCGGGCGAGCCGAAGCCGGCGATGTACGGGGCGCCCTTTGAGGAGATGCCCTTCAGCCCCGACCCCAGCATCGCCACGCACAGCTCGATCGCCACCGCCAGCGCGAACAGCGGCCCGAGGATCCGCAGCGCCGTCCCCGCGGCGAGCTCCTCGCCGCCGCCGACGTACGCGACCACGAACACGTACAGGACCATCACCGCGCCGGCGTAGACGACCACCTGCGCAGCCGCGACGAACTCGGCGCGCAGAAGCAGGAACAGGGCCGCGAGCGAGATCAGGTGGAAGACCAGCGCGAGCACGCTGTAGAACGGGCTGCGCAGGGTGACGACCCCGATCGCGCCGACCAGCGCCCCGATCGCGGCGATGAAGAACAGCACTGCGGACATCGGCGGCTACTCGCCCTCGTTGCGCAGCGGTGTGCGCTCGATCGGCTCAGCGAGCAGCATCTCCTTGGTGAAGATCAGATCCGAGCGGCTGTAGTCGGACATCTCGTAGTCGTGGCCCATGGTGATCGCGTCGAACGGGCACGCGACCTCGCAGTAGCCGCAGAAGATGCAACGGCTGAGGTTGATCTCGTACACGGCGGCGTAGCGCTCGCCGGCCGAGATCCGGTGCTCGGGCGTGTTCTCGGCGGCGACCACGCGGATGCAGTCGGCCGGGCACGCGGCCGCGCACAGCGAGCAGCCCACGCATTTCTCCAGGCCGGTGTCCTCGAAGCGGTGGAGCTTGTGGCGGCCGCGAAAGCGCGGGTATACAGGGGTCTTCTCCTCGGGGTACTGGATCGTCGTCGTCCCCTCGACGATCCGCGCGAATGTCGTCTTGAGCCCGCGGAGCGTCTCACCGAAGGCGCGGTAGGTGCCGCGGACCGCCCCCGAGGTGGGGGCGCGCTGGACCGCGATCACGTCCTCGCCGGGGTCGTACGGGCTCATGCTCGGGCCCTCATGAGACCACCAGGATCGCGGTTACCAGCAGGTTCAGCGTCGCGAGCGGGAGCAGCGCCTTCCAGCCGAACGACATCAGCTGGTCGTAGCGAAGCCGCGGCAGGGTCGCGCGGACCCAGATGAAGAAGGTGATGAAGATCATCATCTTGGCCACCACCACGAACGGATCGACCCAGCCGGGGGGGTGGATCCCGAACGGCAGCAGCCACCCGCCGAGGAACATCGTGGTCGCGATTCCCGCGACCACGATCATGTTCATGTACTCGGCGAACATGAAGGCGATGAACGGGGTCCCGCCGTACTCGGTGAAGTAGCCGCCGACGAGCTCGGCATCGGCCTCGACCAGGTCGAACGGCGCTCGGTTGGTCTCCGCGAACGACGCGACCAGGAAGATCACGAACCCGGCGAACTGCGGGATCAGATACCACATCCCCCGCTGGGCGTGGACGATCCCGGTCAGCGACAGCGTCCCGGCGGTGATCACCACGCCGACCAGCGCCAGCCCCTGCGAGACCTCGTAGGAGATCAGCTGGGCCGCGCCGCGCATCGCGCCGAGGAACGAGTACTTCGAGCCCGAGGACCAGCCGCCGAGCATGATCCCGTAGAACGAGATTCCCGCGAACGCGAACACGTACAGGGGCCCGATCGAGACGTCGATCCCGTACAGCCCGACGCGCTGGCCGAAGATGTGCTGGACGTCGCCGAAGGGGACGAGCGCGAGCGCCGCGACCGCGGTGAGGATCGCGATCATCGGCGCGATCCGGAACATGTAGCCGATCGACGTGGTCGGGCGGAAGGGCTCCTTGGTGGCGAACTTGACGATCTCGGCGAGCGGCTGCATCAGCCCGAACGGCCCGACGCGGTTGGGGCCGTAGCGGTTCTGGAAGCGGCCGAGGAGCTTGCGCTCGTAGACGGTCAGGATCGGCAGGATCGCGAACGCGGCCGCGAAGATCACCAGCGCCTTGATGATCTGGATCCACCACGGCTCGTAGAAGCCGACGACCGCCACCGACGAGCTCACGCCTTGCGCACCTCCACCAGCTGCTCGGTCAGGACGTTGGCCGAGTCGGCCGCGATGCCTTCGGCCAGGAACGCCGTTCCGTCCGGGACGCCGGTGCGGATCGCGGCAATGCCTTGCAGCGATCGTCCATTCTGCGCGATCTCGACGGCCACGCCGCTGGCGATCCCCAGCCGCCGGGCATCCGCGGGCGAGAGCTCGACCTGCTGGTGGGCGATCGTGAAGTGCAGCGCGGGGGAGAGCTCGACCTCGGGGGCGGCCCAGATCGAGCGGTAGGTCCCGAGTCGCAGCATGCCGTTCTCGGGTCGCTTCGGTCCCGCGGCCTCGCTGGGCTCCGGCCGCGGGGCTCCGGCTTGGACCCACCCGGGCTCGGCTGCCGGCGTGGCCGAGGGCGCCGGGAACGACCTCGAGGACAGCTCGCGCGCCGGCCAGCGCACCCCGCGCCCACCGAGCTGATCGAGCGTTAGCCCCGCGTAGAAGGGAACCGCTTCGACGAGCTGCGCGAACGCGGCCGCGCTCGTGGGGACCTCCAGCTCGTGGCCGGCGCGGCGCCCGAGCTCCGCGAGCACCGACCACCCCGCGCGCACTTGATCAGGGTGCCCGATCGCCGCGCGCAGTCGCTGGACGCGGCCGTCGGGATGGACGACGGTGCCCTCCTTCTCGGCGTAGGACTCCGCCGGGAAGACGACCGAAGCATGCTCGCGGATGCCGTCGGTCAGCACGGAGGCGTGGGCGACGACCAGGCTTGCGCGGGCGAGGGCGCTGTTCCACAGGTGGCGATCGGCTCGGTCGCGGACGGGATCGGTTTCGAGCAGGTACAGCGCGGTCAGCTCGCCGGCGGCGGCCGCGGCGGCGATCTGGGCGGCGTCCCTGCCGATGGGCGCGTCGTGGCCCAGCTCGGCGTATCCGGGCCCGGCGCCGGGCAGCACGCCCGCCTCGCGCAGACCGCGCCCGTTGGCGCCGGCGGGAACCTCGAGCAGGCCCGCGCCCTCGCGCTCGGCCAGCCGCAGGTGCTCGGCGATCGCCGGCATTTGGGCAGCGGCGGGGCCGATCCGCTCGCCCCACACGATCACGACGTCCTCGCCGCCCGTTGTGAGCAGGCTTGCGAGCGCCCGGGCGCCGTTGTTGCTCTCGTCGCCCGCGGCCTGGTCGTCGCCGGCGAGCGCCGCAGCGAGCGCCACCAGGAACGCATGCTCGCCCCCGGGCGGGTAGCGCACGACCAGCTTCGCGCTCGCGTCCAGCGCGCTTGGGCGCGCAGTCGCGACCGCGAGCTTGACCCCGCGCCGGCGCACCCCCTTGCGGATCCAAAGGTCGAGGATCGGAGCGTCGTCGAGCGGCTCGCAGCCGAGCACGAGCACGGTGTGGGCGAACTCGAGGTCCGGGACGGCGGCCTGCAGCTTGGGGTCGGCGAGCGCCTGGGTGAGCCCGAGCGCCATCGGGCCGCCGGCGCGGGAGTCGATGTCGGCGCAGGCCAGCGCCTCGCGCATCAGCCGCGCCAGCAGGAAGCCCTCCTCGTTGGTCGCCTGGCCGCCGGCCAGCGCCCCCGCACGGCCCTTGTGCTCGGCCAGGCCGGCCGCAACCTCCAACGCGCGCTCCCAGCCGGCTTCACGGAGCTCGCCGCCCTCGCGCACCAGCGGGGCGGTGACGCGCTCGTCGGCGTGGATCGACTGGTAGGCGAAGCGGCCCTTGTCGCACAGCCAGCCGTCGTCGACCTCGTCGTGCTCGCGGGAGAGGACGCGCAGCACCTTCTCGTCGCGGACGGTCAGCTCGACGTTGCACTGCGACGGGCACAGCGTGCAGATCGAGCCGGCGCCCTCGATCTCCCACGGCCGCGCGCGGAAGCGGTAGGGCTGCGAGGTCAGCGCCCCGACCGGGCACAGCTCGACGATGTTGCCGCTGAACGGCGCGACATACGGGTGGCCGTCGTGGGTCGCGACGAACGTGTCCGCGCCGCGGTCGGCGAACACCAGCTGGTAGTCCTCTGAGACCTCCTGGGAGAAGCGCACGCAGCGGTAGCAGAGGATGCAGCGCTCGCGGTCGATCGCGACCAGCGGCGAGAGCGCGAGCGGCTTGACGAAGTGGCGCTTGGGCTCGATCACGCGCGAGCGCCCGAGGCCCCAACCGAAGCTGATGTCCTGCAGCGGGCACTCGCCGCCCTTGTCGCACACGGGGCAGTCGAGCGGGTGGTTGACGAGGAGGAACTCGACCACGCCGTTCTGCGCGTGGCGGACCCGCTCGGTCTGGGTGTTGACGACCATCCCGTCCTTGACGGGTGTCGAGCACGAGGTCTGCAGCTTCGGGATCCCCTCGATCTCCACCAAGCACATGCGGCACGCCCCGACCGGGTTGCCGAGCTTGGGCTCGTAGCAGAAGTAGGGAATCTCGACATCGCCGTGCTTGGCCGCGTCGACAAGCATCGAGCCCTCGATCGCGCGGACCTCCCGGCCGTCGATCGTGAACTGGATGATGTGATGCTCGGGGCGGGGCATCAGCTCGCGAGCGTGTCCAGGAGCACCGGGACCACGTTCTGGAGCTCCCCCGCGCCGGCGCGGTCTCGGGCAGCTTCGATCTCGGCCTCGAGCTCTCCCCGGAACTTCTCGATCATCGAGCCGATCGGCATCGCCATCGCGTCGCCGAGCACGCACAGGCAGTTGCCGATGATCTGCTCCTGGACCGAGGCCATGATGTCGAGGTCCATCGGGGTCGCCTCGCCGGACTCGATCCGACCCAGCATCTTGACCGTCCAGTTCGTGCCCTCGCGGCACGGGACGCACTTGCCGCAGGACTCGTGCGCGTAGAACTTCGCGAGCTTGAGCGCGACCTCGAGCACGCTGTGGCTGTCGTCGACGACGATGATCGCCCCCGAGCCGAGCATCGTTCCGGCCTTGGCGAGCGTGTCGAAGTCGTAGGCGACGTCGAGGTCGTCCCCCGTGAGCACGGGCGCGCTCGAGCCGCCCGGGAACCACAGCTTGACCTCGTGGCCCTCCGGGGGGCCGCCGGCGAGGCCGTAGATGATCTCCCTGGAGGAGGTTCCGAGCACCACCTCGTAGTTGCCCGGCCGCCGCACGTCGCCGGAGACCGACACGAGCTTGGTCCCGGTCGAGCTCTCGGTCCCGATCTTCGCGTACTCCCCGCCGCCCATGCGGATGATGTGGGGCACGGTGCACAGCGTCTCGACGTTGTTGATCAGAGTCGGCCCGTCGTACAGGCCCTCGATCGCGGGGAAGGGCGGCTTCAGCCTGGGGTTGCCGCGCTTGCCTTCGAGGGAGTCGAGCAGCCCCGTCTCCTCGCCGCAGATGTAGGCCCCGGCGCCGCGGTGGAGCACCAGCTTCAGCGCGTGCCCAGAGCCGAGGATGTCCTCGCCGATGTAACCGGCCGTAGCTGCTTGCGCGATCGCCGCCTCGAGGATGTCGGCCTGGTGGGAATATTCACCCCGGATGTAGATGAACGCCCTGTCGATCCCGGTCGCCCAGGTCGCGATCACGATCCCTTCGAGCAGCATGTGCGGACTCTTCTGCATCAGCTCGCGGTCCTTGAATGTCCCGGGCTCGGACTCGTCGGCGTTGCAGACCAGGTACTTGTCCATGTCGCCCTTGGGCAAGAAGGAGGCCTTCTTGCCCATCTGGAAGCCGGCGCCGCCGCGGCCGCGCAGCCCCGAGTCCATGATGCTGCTCAGCGCCTCCTCGGGGGCCATCGCCAGCGCCTTGCGCAGCGACTGGTACCCACCGCGGCGCTCGTATACCGCCAGCGTGTTCAGCCCGGGCTCGTCGATGTCGTCGAACAGGATCGTCGTGCGCTCGCCGCCGCGGCCGCTCGCGGCCTTGGGGTCGGCACACCGGAGCTTGCGAACCTGCTTGTCAGCGAGCACCGGGCCGCCGGCGCGCAGGTCCTCGAGGATCCGCTCCGCGTCGCTCGTTTCGAGCGGGCCGACGTACTCGCCGTCGACCGAGGCCATCGGCGCGAGGTCGCACGCCCCTAGGCACTCGAACGAGCGCACCGTGACGTTGGGGTCCTGCTCCGCGGCGGCGGCCATCGCCGCATAGAAGTCGTCGGCCCCACGCAGCGAGCAACTGATGTTGGTGCACACGAACACGTCGTGGCGAGGCTTGGGCGCGTTGGCGAACATGTCGTAGAAGGTCGCGACGCTGGTCAGGTACGCCGGCGTCACCTGCATCACCGCGGCGACCTGCTCGATCGCCTCCGGCGAGCACCAGCCGTGCTCCTGCTGGGCCGCGTGCAGCGCAGGGATCGCGGCGGAGCGCCGGTCGGGGTACTTGACCATCGCGCCGATGATCGCGCTGCGCAGCCGGTCGGGAACCGGTGTCGTGGCCGGATCGGGGACTGCCGCGGGGGGCTTGGTCAGGTCGACGGCGTCATCCCACCCGGGGACCCGCGAGCCGTGGGCGAAGCGCGGGACCGGTCCGATTGCGGGGCTCGTCGGTCGATTCCCCTCGGAGCCGGCGGGGCTCGCCGATCGCGGACGCCGGAGGCTCACCGGTCGATCCCTCCGAGGATCGGGTCGAGCATCGCGAGCGTCGCGATCAGATCGGCGATGTAACCGTCCTTGACCATCGGGGCGAGCGCCTGCAGGTTGACGAAGCTCGGGTCGCGCATGTGCACCCGCGCGGGCTTCGCCGAACCGTCGGCGCGGACGAAGCAGCCGAGCTCCCCGCGCGGACCCTCGATCGGGTAGTACGCCTCGCCGGGCGGGACCCGGAAGCCCTCGGTGACGAGCTTGAAGTGGTGGATCAGCGCCTCCATGCTCGTAGCCAGCTCATGACGAGGAGGCAGAGACACTTTCCGATCGGGCGTGATGTGGGGGCCCTCGGGCAGGCCCGCGAGCGCCTGCTCGATGATCTTCACCGATTCGTACAGCTCCGCGTGACGGACCCGGTAGCGATCGTAATTGTCCCCAGCGGTGCCGACCGGGATCTTGAAGTCGAAGTGGTCATAGCTGCAGTAGGGCGCCGCCTTGCGCAGGTCCCAGGGATTGCCCGTCGCGCGCAGCAGCGGTCCGGTGACGCCGAGCCCCAGCAACGTCTGCTCGTCGAGTGGCGCGGTGCCGTGCAGGCGCTGCAGGACGATCTGGTTCTTCTCGAGCAGGTCGGCGTACTGGTCGGCCCGCGCCGGCATCCCCTTGACGAACGCGCTCACCTTCTCGGCGAACCCCCGGGGGATGTCCTCCATCACGCCGCCGACCTGGAAGTAGCGGGTGTGCATGCGCTGGCCCGATGAGAACTCGAACAGGTCCAGGATGGTCTCGCGCTCCCGGAAGCAGTACCAGAACGGGGAGATCGCGCCCAGGTCGAGCGCGCTGGTCCCGAGCCACACCAGGTGCGAGGCGATGCGGTTGAGCTCGAGGTGGATCACGCGCAGGTACTGCGCGCGGGGCGGGACCTCGACCCCGAGCAGCTCCTCGACCGCGCCGCAGAACGCCATCGCGTTGAAGTAGTAGCTGACGTAGTCCATCCGCTCGACTACGGGGATCACCTTCCAGTAGGCCTTGTCCTCGGCGGTCTTCTCGATCCCGGTGTGGACGTAGCCGACGATCGGCTTGATGTCGCGGACGACCTCGCCCTCGAGCGTGGCCAGCAGCCGCAGCACGCCGTGCGTGGAGGGATGGTGAGGACCGATGTTGAGCGTCAGCAGCTCGCGGCTGGGACCTTCCCCCTCGTCGGCATGGACGGTTTCCTGCGCGAGCGTGATCGACTCCTCACGCTTGCGGTAGTCCTCGGTGAGGGTCACTGCCACTTTCCGTAACTGTTCTCTTCGTTGTAGGTGAACAGCACCGGCTCACCACCGGTGGGGAAGTCGCGGCGTTGGGGGAATCCCTGATAGTCCTCGGGCATCAGGATCCGGCGCAGGTCAGGGTGGCCGTCGAACACGACCCCGAACATGTCGTACACCTCGCGCTCGGGGAAGTCGGCGCCGGGAAACAGGCCGACGACCGAGGCGATCCGCGGGGTGCCGGAGTAGAGCCTCGCCTTGACGGTGATGCGATCGACGTTGTACATGTCGAGCAGCTCGTAGAGGACCCCGAGGCGGGGCTCCTCGGGATAGTAGTCACAGCCGTGCAGGCTCGCGAGAAACGTGTAGCCCTTGGCGTGCAGGTGCTCGAGCACTGGCTGGACATGGGCCGGGTCGGCGATCAAAGTCGCCCGGTCGCGGTGGTAGTCGGTCGCGAGGATCGAGCCGGGATCGGCCTCGCGGAGCTCCTGCGCGGTCAGCTCGAGTCCCGTCGCGTCAGGCACCGGCCGTGTCCCCAGGCTGAAACACATTGATCGCGGCGCTGTCCATGTCCGTCTCGGGGAGCAGCTCCTCGGTGCCGACCGCCTCGTAGCGCTCGCGCCAGCCGTCGGGCGGGTGGCCCTGGATCTTGTCGCGCAGCTTCAGGATCCCGTGCGCGAGCGCCTCGGGCCGCGGGGGGCAACCGGGGACGTGAACGTCGATCGGCATGAACTTGTCCGAGGGCACGAGCGCGTAATTGTTGAACACGCCCATCGAGGAGCAGCAGGCGCCCATCGAGATCGCCCACTTGGGCTCGAGCATCTGGTCCCACAGCCGCCGGATCACGGGGGCCATCTTGATCGAGACGCGCCCCGCGATGATGATCAGGTCGGCCTGACGGGGTGACGCCCGGAATGCCTCGAACCCGAATCGCGCGATGTCCACGCGCGAGGCGACCACGTGCATCTGCTCGATCGCGCAGCACGCGAGGCCGAAGCTCAGCGGCCACAGCGAGTTCGACCGCCCCCAGGCGACCGCCTTCTCGACCGTCGTGGTCATCACGCGCTCCTCGACGTAGCGCCGCAGCGCCTCGTCCGAGAGGTCTCCCCGGAGCATGTCGCGAGCCGCAAGCTGGCGGGAGCGAAGGTCGCCCCCGGTGGCCGGCGGGCCACCGGGGGCGGGACCAAGCTTCTCGCGCTTTATTTCCACTCGAGCGCTCCCCGTCGCCACACGTAGACGAACGCGATCATCAGCAGGACGACGAACACGACCGTCTCACTCGCTGCGAAGGCGCCGAACGCCCGCAGCTGCACCGCGATCGGGTACAGGAAGATCACCTCGATGTCGAACAGGATGAACAGCATCGCGATCAGGTAGAAGCTGATCCCGAAGCGGAACCCCTGGCGGATGTCCGACGGC
Source organism: Solirubrobacterales bacterium (assembly GCA_003244205.1). GTDB lineage: Bacteria > Actinomycetota > Thermoleophilia > Solirubrobacterales > Solirubrobacteraceae > QHBW01. The sequence continues at coordinate 51,817 of QHBW01000079.1, forward strand.
AGCCCGCACTCGTACGGCGAGAGCTTGGAGCGGTTCGGGCTGCGCTGCCCTAGAAACAGGTTCAAGACCCCGAACAACACCCCCACCACGCCGCCGAGAACGAGGAAGACCATCGCTGGTAGGTAGGTTCGAAGCACGGCAGTGTCTATATCATCGCAGGGGGCGCAAGGTGAAAGAGGTCCACATCGTCATCGGCGCGCTCGCGATCGGGCTCAGTTCGATCGCGGCAGTGTACGGGGCCTGGCTGTGGTGGCGCGCCCGGTCGAGCGCCTGGTTCTGGCGAGCGCTTCGCGCGGCGCAGGTTGTGATCGTGGTGCAGGTGGCACTCGGCGGCGTGCTCGAGCTGACGGGCCACAAGGTGCCGGGCCTGCACATCGTCTACGGCCTCTTGCCGCTGGCGGTCTCGTTCCTCGCCGAGCAGCTACGTGTGTCCTGCGCACAGATGGTGCTCGACGCGCGGGGGCACGAATCGGCCGCGGCCGTCGGCGAGCTGCCCCACGACGAGCAGCAGTCGGTGGTGCTCGCGATCCTGCAGCGCGAGCTGGGCGTGATGACACTCGCGGCGATCGTGATCGTGGTGCTGCTGGCACGGGCGGCGGGGACCGCCTAGGCGCCCTCGGCCGTCCGGGGCACGCCCGGGGGCCAGCGTGATGAGCAGTCCGCCGTGATGGCCAACAACTCATCCGGCTGGGCGTGGCGGGCTGGCGGCCCACCCGTGATACCGGCCCGAGTACCACAGCAGCGGATCGCCGCTGCCGAGCGCCAGAGCGACCACCTCGCCGATCGCGATCGTGTGGTCGCCGCCGGCGATCAGCTCGCGCAGCTCGCAGATCGTCCACGCGAGCGAGCCCGCGATGATCGGCACGCCGCGCTCGATCCGGTGCTCGACGCCCTCGAGCTTCTCGGCCTCTGGCAGCTTCGAGGCGAACACCCCCGCCAGGTGCTTCTGGCTCGAGCTCAGCAGATTGAGCGCGAATCGGCCCGCCTCGCGCACGATCGGGAGCGTGCGGGCGCCGTTCTCGAAGCAGACCAGCACGAGCAGCGGATCGAGCGAGAGCGAGCACAGGGCATTGGCGGTCATCCCGCCGGCCCCCGCCGGCCCGGCGCTTGTGACCACCGCCACCCCGGTCGCGAAGCGGCCGAACACCTCGCGGAAGAGCTCTGGGTCGGCGCCGCGCTCAACGCCCGGCTGTATCGGATCGGCGCCGCGCTGCATCGCGATTTGGTTATAGCGCGGCCAGTGGGCCGGGCCGAGAGCACGCCATCGAGATGGTCGTCCCCGGCGCCGGCGCCTGTGGTTGCCGCCGTTGGGGGACGATCGCGTACAGCAACGAACGTCGCTATCGCCGGCGCCGGGAACGGCGTATCGATTCGCCGCGGGGCACGGTCCTCCTGCCGAGGCCTGCCGGCATCGTCCTCGCGAGGGGCGTGGGCGCGACCGCCGCGCGGGCGGCGCTGGGCGTCACGGTCAACGTCCCATATTCACCGAGCGCCTCGTCGGAGAGGATCGTCGATGCCATCCGGTAGGTCCCGGGGATCAGCGTCAGAATCAACTCGACCGACTGACCGGGTGGGATCGGCTTCGTCGACACGCTGGGCTGGTCACCGGCGGAGATGACCAGGTTGTGGGTGAGCCTGCCGTAGTTGTGAACGCGGATTGTCAGCATGCCGGCGCCGGCACGCACGCTTCGCGGGTTCAGGCGGTATTCGGTCAGGGCCAGCTGGAGCGTGTGGTCTGCGCCGACCGTCGCCACCCGGCCGCAGCCTCCGAGCGCGCAGGAGAGCATCAGGACGATCACGGCCGGCGCGAGCTTGGCACCCCGGGCAGCCGGCGCCTGCCGAGCGTGGTCTCGCCGTGGTTTCCGTATGATCTTCGCCCGCATGAACCGCCCGATCAGGGTCCTCCTCATTACGAGCGCGTCGGCCGTGATCGCGGCGTTGGCGTCGGCATGCGGGACGGAGAAGATCACCGTCGCGAAGTCTGACGCCACCTATGGCGGCGCGGTCCTGTTCTCGCAGCGGTGCTCGGGTTGCCACACGCTCTCGTTCGCGGCCACGCGTGGGTCTGCGACCAATGAGCGAACCGCCGAGCCGAACAACGGGCCGAACTTCGACGTCCGCTGCGAGCGACCGGTCGCTCGCGTTCTGTACGCGATCGAGAACGGCGGCTTCTCTGGGCTGATCATGCCGCAGAACGTCGTCGTCGGTAAGGATGCGGTGGCGGTGGCCGAGTTCGTCGCCAAGTACGCGGGGCGCCGGACGCCGCCGGTCGTCGGTCAGGCGCCCTGTGACTCCAAGCCGATCGGGTCGATCCCCGCGATGGCGACGACGACCACGACGACGACGTCGAGCACCGGCACGCTGGCGAAGGCTCCGCCCGGCCGGCCCGCGAAAGCGAAAGCCACACGCCCACCGCGGCGCCGTTAGCCGCCGTGCTCGACATCAGGCTGATCCGCCGCGACCCCGGCGCCGTCCGCGGGGCGCTTGGGCGGCGCGGGCCCGAGGCGGCAGGCGCGGTCGAGCGCGTGCTCGCGCTCGACGAGCAGTGGCGGACGCTCACGGCCGAGCTCGAGCAGGTCCGCGAGCAGCAGAACCGCGCGAGCCGTGGTCGCAAGGGAGCGCCGACACCCGAAGAGCGCGAGCGGCTCGCCGGGGTAGCCGCGCGGGGCCGTGCGCTGAGCGACGAGGAGACGACGGTGCGCTGCAGGCGGGACGCCGAGCTCGCGGCGCTCCCGAACCTCCCCGCGGGCGATGCGCCGGACGAGGATCTCGTCCTGCGCGAGGTGGGCGAGGCCGGCGCGACCGGGCGTGACCACCTCGAGCTCGCGGGCCCGCGGATCGACATCGAGCACGCCGCCCGGCTGTCCGGGTCACGCTTTGCGTATCTGCGCGGCGAGCTGGTGATGCTCGAGCTCGCGCTCGTCCGCTACGCGCTCGAGAAGGTGGGGGGTGAGGGCTTCGAGCCGGTGATCCCGCCGGTGTTGGTGCGCGAGCGGGCGCTGTACGGGACCGGCTTCCTGCCCGACACCGAGCAACAGATCTACCAGGTGGGAGACGACGATTTGTACCTCGCCGGAACCTCGGAGGTGGCGCTGGCCTCGCTACACGCCGACGAGCTGCTCGCCGCCGGCGAGCTGCCGCGCCGGTATGCCGGCTTCTCCAGCTGCTTCCGCCGCGAGGCCGGAGCGGCGGGGAAGGACACGCGCGGGATCTTCCGCGTGCACCAGTTCGACAAGGTCGAAATGTTCTGCTTCGTGGCGCCCGAGGAGGCGCTCGCGGAGCACGAGCGCCTGCTGGCGATCGAGGAGTCGATCCTGCAGGAGCTCGAGATTCCGTATCGGGTGGTGGCGATCGCCGTGGGCGAGCTCGGTGCCTCGGCGGCCAAGAAGTACGACTGCGAGGCCTGGCTGCCCGGGCAGGGTCGCTACCGTGAGCTCACCTCGTGCTCGAACACGACCGACTACCAGGCCCGCCGGCTGGACATCCGCCATCGCGGGGTAGACGGCAGGCCCGCGCACGTGCACACCCTCAACGGCACGGCCGTGGCCGTGGGCAGGACGATCGTGGCGCTGCTGGAGAACGGGCAGCGCGAGGACGGATCGGTCGTCTTTCCGGATCCGCTGGTGCGCTGCGGCGCGCCGGGGGTGCTGGCGCCGGCGGACTGAGCGAGTCCGTGCTTGACAGGTGGCGTGTTCGGCGGAACGGCGGGCTAGACTACCGTCGGCGTGTA
>QHBW01000055.1 GCA_003244205.1 Solirubrobacterales bacterium
ATAGTCGACCTAACGTCGCACGACCTCACAGATGCGCGGTGTCATTGAAGGAACGCAGCAGCCAGCGCCCGTCCCCGAGCACCACCAGCCGGGTGATCGACCCGTTGTCGGAGTGGATGAACGCAAACGGCCGGCTGCCGGTCGCCTGGCGGCACAGCTCGCCGATCACGCCGCCGTGGACGAACGCGACCGCCGTCGCGCCGGGACCGAGCGCGGCGACGATCGACTCGATCCCCGCGCGCGTGCGGCGAGCGAGCGCATCGGGGTCCTCGGCGCCGGGGATCAGGTCCCAGCGCTCTTCTGCGATCACCCGACGCGCAAGCGGATCTCCCTCGGCGAGGCGGATGCGCCACGCTCCCCCCTCCCACTCTCCGAGGTGAATCTCGCGCAGGTCCCAGACCTCCACCGGCTCGAGCCCTGTGAGCGCCGCGAGCGGCGCCGCCGTCTGCGCCGTGCGACGCAAACCGGTGACGAACAGCCTCGCCGCATCGCTGTCCGCCAGGCGTGCGGCCACCACCTCCGCCTGGCGCACGCCCTCCGGCGCGAGCGGAGGATCGCCGTGGCCGTCGCGTAACTCGAACGGCTGCTCGGCGAGCGCGGGAGCCGAGGCGCCGTGGCGGACGAGCACGATCTCGGTGCCATCGCCCGGGACGGCGAAGCCGCGCTGCGGGTAGTCGCGGGCCACGCCCCTTGCTATGCCGCGCGCGCCGCGTCCACCGCGAAGCCCAGCAGCAGGCTGGCGAAGCGTTCGGGCTCCTCGATCTGGGGGCAGTGCCCGCAGCCGTCGAGCAGCTCGAGCTGGGCGTGCGGGACCGCCTCGAGCACGATCCGCGCTCCGCGCTCGGACACCATGCGGTCGCGTGTCCCCCACACCAGCAGCAGCGGCGTGCGAATGCGCTCGAGCTGGAAGGGGTCGCCGAGCTCCGGCAGCAGCCGGTGTCCGTTGTCCAGCATCCGCGCCATCGCTCGGCGGCTGGAGATGTGCCCGGCGAAGGCTCCCACGACCGCGTCCGGCGCCGCCGCCGGACGCGCGAAGGCGAGCGCGCGGTAGACACGGGAGATGCCCAAGCGCACGAGCGGAGCGGTCAGCGGCACGGGGGCGCGCAGCAGCGTGCGCACGATCGGATCGGCCTCGATGATCGAGAACCAGCGTGGCATCTCGAGTCCGGCGGGGGCGACCGCCACGGTGCCGACGATCGGCAGCTCGTCGCGCTCCGCCAGCAGCATGGCGATCACGCCGCCCAGCGAGTTGCCGCACACGACGGCGGGCTCGGCCGCCTCCTTGACGAGGTAGTGGAGCGCGCCGGTTGCGGCGCGCGCGAGCTGCTCGAGCATCGAATCGTCCTCGAGCTCCGCCGCGGTGCCGAAGCCCGGGAGGTCGATCGCGAGCGCCCGCCGACCGGCCCGCGCCAGGTGGTCGAGCGTGTAGCGCCAGGTGTCGGCGCTGTCGGCGTAGCCGTGCAGCAGCAGTACCGGCGGCCCCTCGCCTTCCAGCTCGAGCAGTCGGGTCTGAAAGCCGCCGAAGACAGCGCGGTGCTCTAAGAGAGGCTCCATCCGCTGCGGAAGGTGTACCGCCTCGAGGCGATGGCACGCGGCGCCGCAGTCGGCGCTATGCCGCCACAGGCGCCTCGACCGCCGCCTCGGCGCCCGGCGCCACGACGAAGTCGCGCGTCCGGATCAGCACGAACCCGAGCACCGCGCCGATCAGTGCAATGGAGACCCCGATCAGCAGGATCTCATTCAGTGCCGAGGTGAAGCTCACCCGCGCGACGTGGTCGAGCAGCGGGCGAACCGGCGCTGGCGCCGCCATCGCCGCACGATGCCCCGCGCCCGAGTAGACGGCGGTCGCGAAGACGTTGCTGTGCCCGGCGGCCGTGGTGCCGGCGAGCATCGCGACGACCTTGCTCTGCACCGCATGCTGGAAGACGGCGCCGAGCGCCGCCACGCCGGTGGCGATCCCGACCTGGCGGAAGGTGGTGTTGATGCCTCCGGCCATACCGCTGTGCTGAGGCTCGACCACCCCCACGGCTGTCGAGGCCAGCGGTGGGTTGATCATGCCGATCCCCACCCCGGAGATGATAAATCCGGGCAGCAGCGCCGTCCACGTCGATCCGGCGTCGAGTCCGTGCATCAAGAGCAACCCGCCGCCCACCAACACGAGCCCAAAGCCCATCAAAGCGCGCACCGGCAGCCTCGCGCTGAGCTTGCCCGCGATCGGCGCGACCGCGAACATCACGAGCGTCTGCGGCAGGAAGCGCAGGCCAGCCTGCAGCGGGCTGAAGTTGAGGATCCCCTGGATGTAGAGCGTCAGGTAGAGGAACATCGCGAACATCGAGGCCGACAGCGTGAAGGCCACGATCGAAGCGCCGGTGAACGTCGGCTTGTTGAAGAGCGAGAGGTCGAACATCGGGTGCTCGATCGTGCGCTCGATGAAGTAGAAGACGACGAGCAGCACGACCGACCCGGCGAGCAGCGAGACGATCTGCGTCGAGCCCCAGCCCGTGTCGTTGCCGCGCACGAGGGCGAAGACGAGCATGAAGAGCGCGGCCGAGAAGGTGACGAGCCCGCCCCAGTCGATCCGCCGCTCACCGGGCGGGCGGACGTTGACGAGCTTGGTCAGCGTGGCCGTCAGGGCGGCGATCCCGATCGGCACGTTGAGAAAGAAGATCGACTGCCAGCCGAAGGCGTCCGTGAAGAGCCCGCCAATCAGCGGACCGATCGCGATCGCGGCTCCGGTCGCCGCGCCCCAGATGCCAAACGCGGTGCCGCGATCGCGGCCGGAGAACTCCTGGGCGATCAGCGCCAGCGAGGTGGCGAACATCATCGCCGCGCCGATCCCCTGCAACCCGCGCGAGAAGTTGAGCACGACCGCCGAGCCGGCCAGCCCGCACAGCGCCGAGGCGATCGTGAAGACGACCAGCCCGATCCCGAACACGCGCCGGCGTCCGAGGATGTCCGACACGCCACCAGCGGTCAGCAGGAACGCGGCCAGCGTGAGCGAGTAGGCATCTACCACCCACTGCAGGTCGGCGAAGCTCGAGTGCAACGACCGCTGGATCGAAGGAAGCGCGACGTTGACGATCGTCACGTCGAGCAGGAGCATGAATGTCGCCACGCAGACGACGATCAGAGTCCACCACTTGCGTGCCACGGCGTTGCCTCCAGCGGGGCCGCCGCCCCCTCGCTTACCTCCGGTTAGCGCTTCGACCTCAGCCTAGCGAGCGTTTCAAGCGCGCACGGTCAAGCTCTCGATACCCTCACGGCGTGGACATCCGCCGGGCCTCCTCCGCGGTGGCCCGGGCCCCGGGTGTGATCGCCGTGCCGCTGTTGTGGGGCGCGTTGCGGGTCGCCTACGGCCCCGGCTACGCCCACTACGACGCGATCTACTCGCTGATCTGGGGGCGTGACCTGATCCACGCGCGCCTGCCGCCCGACTTCGCCGACGTCCACTCGCCCACCGAGCACCCGCTCGCCAACGTGCTCGCGGCGCCGCTCTCGCTGCTGCACTTCGGCGCGCTGCGGATGCTCGACGTGCTGTCGCTGCTGGCTTTCGCGCTGCTGGGGTGGCTCGCCTTCCGACTCGGCCGGGCGCTGTTGAGCGTGGCCGCGGGGGTGCTCTTTGCCGTCTTGCTGCTGACCTGCCCGCCGCTGGTGATGGAGACGCTGATGGGGTCGATCGACATCCCCTTCCTCGTGCTGATCATGTGGGCGACGGTGCTCGAGGCCGAGCGTCCGCGGCGCGGGTGGCCGGTGCTGGCGGTGCTGATGGCATGCGGCCTGCTGCGCCCGGAGGCCTGGCTTCTGGCGGCGGCGTACTGGCTCTGGCTCGTGTTCACCGGTCCGGGCCTGGCGCGCGCGACGCAGCTGCGCTACGGCGCGATGGTGCTGGTCGCGCCGCTGCTGTGGATGCTCTTCGACCTCGTCTCGGCACACGACCTGCTGATCTCCTTAACCGGGACGCAGCGGGCGGGGAGGCAGACGAAGGCAGCGCACTCGTTGGGCGCCGCGATCGTGCACGGGCCGCATACGCTCGCGAGCATCCTCGGCACCGGCGTCAGCGTGCTCGGGATCGCCGGCGCGCTCGTGGCCCTTGCGCTGGCGCGACGCCGGCTCGCGCTCCCGCTGGCGCTGCTCGGCTTGGGGCTGCTCGGCTTCCTGGCTTTGGGGGCGGTCGGGCTGCCGGTGATCGCTCGCTACGCGTTCGTGCCTTCGCTGATGGTCGCGTTCTTCTGCGCCTATGCGGTCTTCGGCTGGCTGTCGGTCGCCGACGGCGAGAGCGTCGCTCCGGCGCTCCGGCTGGTGTGGATGGTCGGCGCGCCGCTGCTGCTGGTCGCGCTCGTCGCCACGAACGTGCGCTACTACACCAAGCGCCTGCCGACGCTGCGCTCCCAGAGCGCGCAGATAGCGACCAACGACGGGCATCTGAACCAGCTGCTGGGCGAACCGGGGGTGCGGACGCTGATCGCCACCTGCGGAGCTCCGCAGGTGCGCGACTTTCGCACCAAGCCGCTCGTCGCCTACCTGCTCGGCGGCCACGCGCGCGACTACGTGCAGCTCCTGCGCGTCGGCTCGCCGCCGGGACCGGGCGTCTATCTCGAGGAGCGCCCGCAGGCCGGTCTGTTCACGCCGCGCGGCGAGGCGCCGGTCCCGGCCTCGTTTCATACGATCCGCAGGGTCCCGCACTTCACCTTGTATGCCGACTGCCCGGCGGCAGCCGGCGGGGCTTGAGTAGACGCATGGCTGCCACGACTTCTTCATCAGCTGAGGCTGCCGGCGACGCCCAGGAGACGGGCGTGGCTCGGTCCTCCGCGCGTACGGCAACGGGGCGCCGCTGGGTGATCGGGCCCGTGTCGGTCGCGCTGCTGTCGGTCGCGATCCGGCTGCTGTACGGGCGCGGCTGGGAGCACTACGACTCCGTCTACTCGCTGATCTGGGGCCACGAGCTGGGCGGCGGCCACAAGCCGCCCGACATCGGCGCGCTGGCGTCGCCGACCGAGCACCCGCTGGCGAACTTCGTCGCGATCCTGCTGCAGCCGCTGTCCTACGCCCACCAGCTCACCGCGCTCGAGCTGATCAGCGTCGTCAGCCTCGCGGCGCTCGCCTATTTCGCCTTCCGCCTCGGGCAGGTGCTCTTCAACGCGCCGGTGGGCGTGGTCTTCGCGCTGATCCTCGTGACCGCGCCGAAGCTCGTGGGGCAGACGCTGGAGTCCTCGACCGACGTCCCCTTCCTCGCGCTCGTGGTCGCGGCGGCCGCGCTGGAGGCCCACCGTCCGCGACGCGGCTGGCCGGTGATGACGCTGCTCGCGTTCGCCGGGCTGCTGCGGCCCGAAGCCTGGCTGCTCGCGGGCGCCTACTGGCTGTGGCTCTTCGGAGCGCTGTCGTGGCGCTCGCGCACCGCCCTCGCCGTGCTCGGTGCGTTGCCGGCCGTGGTGTGGCTCGGGTTCGACGCGTGGGCGACGGGCGACGCGTTGAAGTCGCTGCACGGGACCCAGACCGCGGCGTCGCACATCCACCGGCCGATGGGGCTCGTGACGGCGCTTCGGCGCGGCCCCGGATATCTGGTCGGCGTCTACGGCCCGTGGGTCGCGGGCGGGGGGCTGGTGGGGTTCCTGCTCTCGCTCTGGCTGCTGCGCCGACGCGCGCTGCTCCCCGTCGCGCTGCTCGTGATCGGCTGCGGCGCCTTCCTCGCGATCGGGCTGGCGCACCTCTCGCTGATCTCGCGCTACCTGTTCGTGCCGGCGACGGTCGTGGCGCTACTGTGCGCTGTGGGGGCTTTCGCGTGGCTGTCGCTCCCCGCCTCGAATCGCTGGCGGCGGCCGTGGATGATCGCGGGGTCGCTGCTCCTGGTGGCGGTGGGCGTGGGCTTCGGCGCGCACGCCGCGTCGACCTTGCCCGGGCTGCGCTCGAGCGCGGCACGGACATCGCGCGACGACGGCGACTTGCGCGCGCTGCTGGCCACGCGGCCGTCGCAGGCCGCTTTGTCGGCACTTGGGCGGCCGGGCTGCGGGCCGCTGCAGACCAACGACTTCCGCGCGCGCCCGATGGTCGCGCTGCTGCGCGGGACGGACCGTCCCGAGGCGTACGTGTTGGTGCATCGGCGCGATGTCGCGCGCACGCCGGGGCTGTATCTGGACAGCGTGCGCGTGCCCCACCCGGGCGCGGTCGCGCCCGGGTTCGTCGCCGTGGCACGTCGCGGCGTGTGGACTCTGTACAGCGGCTGCGCTGTTTCGTAGCACCGCGTTGCCCACGTGTTACAGCTTGGCCGGCATGATCGGGGGTGTTTGTCGTTAGGTCGAAACTGTGGCCCTAACGACAAGCGTGCGCGAAGCGTTGACGCCTCCAGCCGCGTAGATTCCACCCCGACCGTGGAGCGAGCGTTCGTCACCGGCGGGTCGGGCTTCCTCGGCGGATACCTGATCGAGGCGCTGACCGCGCGCGGCGTCGCCGTGCGCGCGTTGGCGCGCTCCGAGGGCTCCGCAGCCGCCGTGACCCGGCGCGGCGCAAAACCCGTCAGCGGCGACATCCACGGCCCCCACGCCCTGCGCGACGGGATGACCGGCTGCGATGTGGTCTTCCATTGCGCCGCGCGCCTCGGCCAGGTCGGCAAGCTCGAGGACTTCGTGCGCGACAACGTCGACGGTACGCAGGCGGTGCTCGACGCGACGCGCTCCGCGGGGGTCGCGCGCTTCGTGCACGTATCCACCGAGGCGGTGCTCGCCGCCGGCCGACCGCTCGTGGACGTCGACGAGACGGTCCCGCGCCCGCCCGACGCGTGCCGGCCGTACGGCTACACCAAGGGGCTGGCGGAGGAGCGCGTGCTGGCGGCGGACGGGGATGGACTGGCCACGGTGATCGTGCGTCCACGCTTGATCTGGGGCCGCGGCGATACGACGTTGCTGCCGACACTCGTCGACGCTGCACGATCGGGGCGCTTCGCCTGGTTCGCGGGGGGTCACTACCTGACGTCCACCTGTCACGTGCGCAACGTTGTCGCGGGGATGCTCCTCGCAGCGGAGCGCGGACGGGGTGCGGGGATTTACTTCCTCACCGACGGACCGCCCTCGGAGTTCCGCGACTTCATCGGCGAGATGATCCGCACCCAGGGAGCCGAGCCGGGCGATCGCTCGATCCCGCTCGCGGTTGCGCGTGCGCTCGCCGCGGGCGCGGAACTCGCCTGGCGGGCGCTTCCACTGAAGGGAGAGCCGCCGCTGACGCGGACGACGATCGCGCTCGCGGCCCAGCAGGTCACCGTCGTCGATCGCCGCGCGCGCGAGGAGCTGGGCTACGACCCGCCGGTGTCGCGCGAGCAGGGCATGGCCGAGCTGCGCGCCGACGCGCCCTCGTCCTCGCCCGCGGCGCCCGCGGCAGGCTGAGCGCTTCAGGCGTCGGGCAGCCCCGCCACCCCCGCCGTGCTCGCTCCCGTGTAGAGCGCGAGCTGGATCTCGAGCAGCTCTCCCAGCAGCGCGGGCAGCGAGTCGGCGCCGCGATTGACGAGGTGGTCGGTGACCAGCTCGTTGATCGCCCCGACCGCGGCGCGGTGGGTGGCGCGCGGGACCGCGGGCAGCGCCACCGTCTCGCGCGCCGCGCTGTGGCTGTTTGCGTGGAGCTCGGCGAAGCGGCGATGGACGGCCGCGCGTCGCTCCAGCGCGGTCGGCCCCGCCGCGAGGATCTCGACCAAGAAGGTGCGCGCGAAGGCCGGGTTTGCCGACAGCGATTCGAGGTAGCGGCTGGTGCCAGCCCGCATTGCCTCCAGCCAGTCAGGCGCTTCCTCGATCGCCGCCTCGACCGCGGAGATCAGCAGCCTGACGCCGGTGTCGTAGGCGGCCAAAAAGCAGGCCTCCTTGTTGGCGAACTGCTCATAGAAGGTCTTGCGCGAGACGCCCGCGCGGGCGATCACATCGGCCACGGTGGCGGCGGCATAGCCCTTCTCGGCGACGACCAGCGCGATCGCTTCGAGCATTCGCTCGCGCTGGGACTCGAAGACGAACTGGCGCGGCGCGGCGTTGCGCCCCTTCGGGAGCACGGGCCACGCGCGCTCTCGCAGGTACGGTCTCACGCTCTGTGACTCCATAGGAACATTAGTGTACACTTGGAGACAGAAGTGTTCCTACGACAGTCGATCAGGAGGACCCGTGGCGACCACAACCGAGCGTCTTGAAGGCACCGGCTCCGGAGCCCCGGAGCAGACCGCGAGCAAAGGCCCCCCCGAGCACGTCCGCATCGCCATCGTTGGCGCGGGCTTCTCAGGGCTCGGAATGGCGATTCGACTCAAGCAAGAGGGGATCGAGGACTTCGTCGTGCTGGAGCGTGCCGAGGACATCGGCGGCACCTGGCAGGCCAACACCTACCCCGGCTGCCAGTGCGACGTCCCCTCGCACCTCTACTCCTTCTCGTTCGCACCGAACCCCGGCTGGACGCGGACCTTCTCCAAGCAGCAGGAGATCTGGGACTACCTGCGCCGGGTCGCCGACGAGCACGGCCTGGGCGGATACGTGCGCACTGGCCACGAGGTGCTCTCGGCGGAATGGGAAGAAGAAGTTGGCTTGTGGCGGCTCGAGACCTCGCAGGGACCCTTCAGCGCCCAGTTTCTCGTGGGCGGCATGGGGGGCTTGAGCGAGCCGAAGCTTCCCGACATCCCGGGCATCGACAGCTTCGAGGGGGCTGCCTTCCATTCGGCGCGCTGGGACCACGACCACGACATCGCCGGCAAGCGCGTGGGGGTGGTCGGGACCGGCGCCTCGACCGTCCAGATCGTCCCGAGCATCCAGCCCAAGGTCGAGCGGCTGCACGTCTTCCAGCGGACGCCGACGTGGGTGATGCCGCACAACGATCGGCCGATCAGCCGGCTCGAGCGGCGCCTCTACCGGCGCTTCCCCGGCGCCCAGCGAGCGATGCGATCCGCCATCTACTGGGGGCGCGAGAGCTTCGTGCTGTGGTTCCGCCATCCGAAGCTTGCGCGCCGGGTGCCGGAGCGCATCGCGCGGCGCCACCTCACCACGCAGGTCTCAGATCCCGAGCTGCGTCGCCGCCTGACGCCCACATTTCGCTTCGGCTGCAAGCGCGTACTCCCCTCCAACGCCTACTACCCGGCGCTCACCCAGCCCAACGTCGAGCTCGTGACCGACGGCATCGAGGAGGTCACGCCGAAGGGCGTTCGGACCTCGGATGGCAGCGAGCGCGAGCTGGACACGCTCGTCTTCGCCACCGGGTTCCACGTCACGGACATGCCGGCGACCCGCATGGTCCGCGGGCGAGACGGCCTGCTGCTCGACGACGTCTGGCAGGGCAGCCCCCAGGCCTACATGGGGACGACGGTGGCGGGATTTCCCAACTTCTTCTTGCTGCTGGGCCCCAACACCGGCCTGGGCCACACATCGGTCGTCTTCATGATCGAGTGCCAGCTCGCCTACATCATCGATTGCCTGCGCGCCGTGCAGCGCCGCGGTCTGACAACGATCGAGCCGCGCCCCGACGCGCAGGCGCGCTTCGTCGCCGAGATCGCCCGGCACGAGCAGGGCACGGTCTGGACCGATGGCGGCTGCGTGAGCTGGTACCTCGACCGCACCGGGCGCAACGCGACGCTGTGGCCCGGATCGACCGTGACCTTCAAGCGCCGGACGCGGCGCTTTGACCTCGAGAACTACGCGACAACGCCGGCGCCGAGCGCGTCGCCGTCGCGGGTGGGAGAGCAGGCTCAGGCTGCCGCGTGAGCAGCGGCCTGAGCGCGCTCAGGCTCGCCCGAAGACGGGGATGGCCGCCCCGCTGATCGCGCTGGCCGCCTCCGAGCACAGGAACGCGATCGCATCGGCGATCTCCGCCGGCCGCACCCAGCGGCTGTAATCGGCGTTCGGCTGGGCCGTGCGGTTGGCCGGAGTGTCGATCACGCTGGGCAGCACGGCGTTGGCACGGATGCCCTCGGCGCGGTACTCGACGTCGAGCGCCTTGACGAAGGCGGCGACCGCCGCCTTCGACACCGCGTACCCGGCGGCGCCTGCGAACGGTCGCTCGCCGGCGCGCGAGCCGACACAGACGATCGCTCCTCCCCCGTTTTGCACCAGCGCAGGCACAGCAACCTGGCAGACGAGGTAGGTCGCGCGCAGGTTGAGGCGAAGCATTCGCTCGAAGGCGTCGACGGAGGCCTCGTGCACGCGGCCGGGTGCGTCGTAGCCGCCCACGAGGTTCACCACCGAGTGCAGCGGCGCGCCTTCCTCGCCGGAGGCGTGATCGACCACCGCGCGGACGCTCCCGGCGTCGAACAGGTCGGCCTCCACGAGGTCGAGCGCCGCGACGTCCGGCATGCGCTCGAGCTCGCGCTCCTCGATGTAGGGCACGACGACGCGATCGCCGCGGTCGAGCAGGCGCTCGACGACGGCGACGCCCAGCCCACCGGTCCCTCCGGTTATCAGCGCGGTGCCCGGCACCGTCGACATGGTGACGCGATCCGGTTTGGAGCGCCTCGAGGTCCGCTGGGGCGGCGCCCAGCCAGCCGTCCGCCGGGCGCTCTACCGTCCGTCGCACTGTGCTGGTGAGAGAGTTCACCGAGGGTCAGCAGGTCGCCCAGCCGCTGCTCGTACGCGAGGCCGAACGCCGCACCCGGCGCGGCGGCGGCGAGTATCTGCGGCTCTCGCTCGGCGACCGCAGCGGGACGCTCGCGGCGATGGTCTGGGACGACGTCGACTCGATCTGCGAGCTGGCCCGCTGCGGAACTGTCGTCCACGTGGAGGGACGCTTTGAGCGCCACCAGCGCTACGGACCCCAGCTCGCGCTGGCGCAGCTGCGTGTGGCAAGCCCCGGGGAATATCGGCTTGAGGAGCTGCTGGATCAGCCGGCGCGCGGTCCCGACCTGATGGAGGACGACCTCCGCGAGCTGATCGCCACGATCCAGCAGCCTCACCTGCGCGCGCTGCTGGACCGGACTCTGGGGCGCGATTCGAGCTCCTGGGGTCGCTTCCGCGAGCAGCCGGCGGCCAAGCATTACCACCAGGCCTACCGTCACGGGCTGCTGGAGCACGCGCTCTCGGTTGCCCAGGGCGTGAGCGCCATCAGCGCCACGTTCCCCGGGATCGACCGCGACGTCGCCGTGACCGGCGCGCTGCTGCATGACATCGGCAAGCTCGAGGCCTACGAGTTCGCCGGCAGCGCGATCGAGCTCACCGACGCCGGGCGCCTGCAGGGCGAGATCCCGCTCGGCTACTACCGGGTCCGACAGGCGATCGAGCAGATCGACGGCTTCCCGACGGCGCTGGCGGAGGCCGTCTGCCACATCATCCTCGCTCACCACGGATCGCTGGAGCACGGCAGCCCTGTGCTCCCCTGTACGCGCGAGGCGACGCTCGTGCACATGATCGACAATCTCGGGGGGCGCCTGGGGTCCTTCGATCGCCTGGAGAAGGAGCTGCGCAACGGCGAGCGCTGGTCGAGCTTCGATCGCGCGCTCGGCGGGGGAGCGTTCTTCGCCGGCCGCGAAGCGGCGTAGCCGTAACGCACCAAAAGAGCGCAAAGAGCGCAGCCACCCGCGCGCCCGCACCCCGCTGGAGGCCGCGGCGTTTAAGGTGGGACGCGTGGCCAAGGACACTGAGAAGCTCATCCGTCAGCTCTCGCTGATCTCCTACCTGATGGCCGAGCGCCGGCCCGTGACCGCGCTGGACATCCGCTCAGACGTCGAGGGCTACAGCGCGATGAACGAGGACGCCTTCGCGCGGCGCTTCTACGCCGATCGCGCGGAGCTCGAGTCGCTGGGGATCGAGCTTACGGTCGAGCGTCCGGTCGAGGGCGCGGCTGAGCAGGAGACCTACTCGCTGGCGCCCGAGCGCTTCCACCTGCCGCTGATCAACTTCTCCGACAACGAGCTCGCGGCGCTGCAGACCGCGCTCCAGCTGCTCGACGGTCGCTTCGCCTACGCCGAGCCGTTGCGGCTCGCGCTGCAGCAGATCGCGTGGGGGCGGCCGAGCCCGCTGACCGCACCCGAGCAGCGCACGGTGCGACTCGGGCTCTCTCCCGAGGCGGGCGGCCACGACGTCTCCCAGCGCCTGCAGAAGATCGAGGCCGCGATCTTCCGTCGCAAGACGATCGTCTTCGAGTACTACTCGCTCGCCCGGGACGAGCTCTCGACGCGGCGCGTGGATCCCTATCAGCTCGTCTACCAGGGGGGGCAGTTCTATCTCGTCGGACACAGCCACGAGCGCGAGGCGACACGGGTGTTCCGCCTCTCGCGGATCCGCGGCAAGGTCTCCTACTCCTCCAAGGCCGAGCACGACTTCCAGCGCCCCACCGACTTCGACCCGCGCGACTACGCCGATCGCATCGAGTGGCAGCTCGGTGAGACCGCAGGCGAGGCCGAGATCTGGATCGGGGAGCGCATCGTCTGGCAGGTGGAGCGCCACTTCGCGCGCTACGGCGCGCTGCATGAGGCGGAGTCCGGCGCCGGTGATCGCATCTTCCTGACCCCCTACTCCGATGCTCGCCAGCTGGTCTCGTGGGTCCTCGGGCTGGGTGAGCACGCCCGCATCCTCGGTCCAGCACAGCTGAGCGAGGAGATGCACAAGCGGCTCGAGCTGCTGGCCCGACGCCATCGCAGCGACGAGCTCCCAGCGGCCGCGGCCGCCGCGGCCGCGGGCTCCGCGCCGCCCAGCAACGGAGCAGCGCCGCGGGCACCGGACGATGGCGACGACGCCGACCTCAGCGACCGACGGGAGGCCGCAATCAGGCCAGAGCGCTTCGCCCGCCTGGTCACGCTTGCGACGATGCTGATCGGGGCCGCGCGCGCCGGGCATCCGCTCACTGCCGACGAGCTGCGCGCCAAGCTGCAGGTCTCCGACTCCGAGCTGCGTGAGGACATCGAGGTTCTCAACATCGTCAACTTCGGCGCCGGCTCGTATGTGCTCTATGTGGAGCTGCGCGACTCCGGCGAGATCGAGATCGACCTGCAACCGTATTCCGATCACTTCGACCGTCCCGCGCGGCTGCTGCCGATCGAGGCCAAGGCGCTCGTGGCCGCGATCGACCTGCTCGGCGACCACCTACCCGCCGGCGTGCTCTCCTCGGCACGACAGAAGATCGTCTCGGCGCTCGGCGAGGACCCCGCCGAGGCAGGCCTCCAGGTGGCCTCGAGCGCGGGCGACGACTCCGGCGTGGCCCGCGACGTCTCGCGCGCCGTGGCCGAGCGTCGCGTGATCGAGCTTGACTACTACAAGGAGAACGAGGACGAGCTGTCCGAGCGCCGCGTGCAGCCTTATGCGCTGACCAACGGTCGCGAGGGCTGGTACATCGTCGCCTTCGATCCCGATCGCGACGCCCTGCGCCACTTCCGTCTCGATCGCGTGAAGCGCGTCGCGGTCACTGACGAGCGCTTCGAGCGCCGCGCCGAGCTCGACGTCGTCGACGAGACGACGGACGCGTGGCTGCGAACGGGCGAGGTCGAGGCCTCCCGTACGGCGCGCCTGTGGGTCTCACCCGAGCGCGCGCGCTGGGAGCGCGAGGAGCGCCGGGTGCTCGAGGAGCTCGACGATGGTGCGATCGTGGTCGAGCGCTCCTACGCCGGCGTTGACTGGCTCGTGCGCGAGGTGCTCAAGGAAGCCGGGGACGCCGCGGTGCT
The DNA here is from genome assembly GCA_003244205.1 of Solirubrobacterales bacterium. GTDB lineage: Bacteria > Actinomycetota > Thermoleophilia > Solirubrobacterales > Solirubrobacteraceae > QHBW01. The sequence continues at coordinate 13,595 of QHBW01000055.1, forward strand.
CGAGCCCGAGGACGCACGCACCGCCGTGGCAGAGGCCGTCGCACGGCTGATGGTGACCGGCGAGGCCGCCGGCTCCTCGGCGCGCTGAGACTCCGCCCTCGCGCTCGCGCGCGCATCGCCACTACGCTACGCGCCGGCATGAGCCGTCGCGAGCAGATCAAACTCTCAGACGACGAGGTCGCGGCGCTGCTCGATCAGCAGCGCACGATCATCTGCGCGTCGCTCTCCCCAGACGGCTGGCCTCATCTGATGCCGCTGTGGTACGTGGTGCGCGACGGCGAGCTGTGGTCGTGGACGTACGCGCGCTCGCAGAAGGTGCGCAACCTCGAGCGCGATCCGCGCTGCACGCTGCAGGTGGAGACCGGGACCGAGTACCAGCAGCTGCGCGGCGTGATGCTCAAGGCACGCGCCGAGATCCACCGCGACAGCGACGACGTCGCCGCGCTCGGGAGAGAGATCTTCACGCGCTACGCGAGGGGCGAGGACGGGGAGCTCGCAGAAGAGGTGAAGCAGATGGTTGCCAAGCAGGCGACCAAGCGCGTCGCCCTCCACTTCGTCGAGTCCAGCCGCGCGACCTGGGATCACCGCAAGCTGGGGGGGGTCTACTGATGGCCACCGCCGCTGGGTCGAGCGACGCCGCCGTCAAGGGCCTGATCCTCTCGGGCGGCACCGGGACGCGCTTGCGCCCGATCACCCATACGAGCGCCAAGCAGCTCGTTCCCGTTGCCAACAAGCCGGTGCTCTTCTACGGGATCGAGGCGATGGCAGCGGCGGGTATCGAGGAGATCGGAATCATCATCGCCCCCGAGACGGGAGCGGAGATCCGCGCTGCCGCAGGCGACGGCGCCCAGTTCGGCCTGCGGATCGAGTACATCGAACAGGAGGCGCCGCTCGGGTTGGCCCACGCCGTGCTCACGGCGGAGCCCTACCTGGGCGATTCGCCGTTCGTTATGTACCTGGGCGACAACCTCCTCCAAGGCGGGATTGTCGACCTCGTCGACGCCTTCCGCGAGCACCGCCCCGACGCCCTCATCCTCCTCACGCCGGTATCGGATCCGCAGAACTACGGCGTCGCCGAGCTGCGCGACGGCGCCGTCGTGCGGCTGACCGAGAAGCCGCCGGAGCCCGCCACCGACCTTGCGCTCGTCGGGGTTTACATGTTCACCTCCGCGATCCACGATGCCGCCCGCGCGATCTCGCCGTCGAACCGCGGCGAGCTCGAGATCACCGACGCCATCCAGCACGTCGTCGATGCAGGCCTGCGCGTGGAACCCCACATCGTGCGCGGCTGGTGGAAGGACACCGGGCGCCTCGACGACATGCTTGCCGCCAACCGGCTGGTGCTCGACACGATCGAAGGACGCTTGGAGGGAGAGCTGATCGACTCGCTGCTCGACGGGCGCATCGTCGTCGAGACTGGCGCCGTGCTCGAGCGCTCAACCGTCCGCGGTCCGGCGATCATCGGCGCCCATGCCCACGTCACCGACGCTTACATCGGCCCCTACACAGCGGTTGGCGAGCGCTGCGTCGTGCGCAAGGCGGAGGTCGAGCATTCGATCCTGCTGGCGGGGTCCTCGGTGTCGGACCTCAACGGGCGCATGGAATCGTCGTTGCTCGGACGCGACGCCTCGATCGGGCGGAGCCCCCGCCAGCCGCGCGCCTTTCGCTTCATGGTCGGCGACAACTCCGAGATCTGGATCCTCTAGCTGGTCCGCTCGGCGACGTCGATACCCCCTACCCTTGCCGCCCCATGCGGATCCTGATCACCGGGGCGGGCGGCATGCTCGGCCACGACGTCGCGCGCGCGGCGCTCGGCGGCGGCCACGAGCCGGTCGCGCTCACCCGGTCCGAGCTCGACATCACCGACGCCGACGCCGTGCTCGCGTCGCTCGCGCGGACGCGTCCCGACGCTGTGATCAACTGCGCCGCCTGGACCGACGTCGACGGCGCCGAGGCCGACGAAGGGGGGGCTGAGCTCGTCAACGGCGCGGGGGCGGGCCACGTCGCGATCGCGGCCGCCGACATCAACGCCCACCTGATCCACGTCTCGACCGACTACGTCTTCGACGGCGCGGCGCGCGAGCCCTATGGCGAGGATGCGCCCACCAACCCGCTGTCGTCCTACGGTCGCTCCAAGCTGGCCGGCGAGCGCGCCGTGATCGCCGCCGGCGGCGTTCACGCGATCGTCCGATCCTCGTGGCTGTTTGGCGCCGCGGGGCGCAACTTCGTCGCCACCATGCTGCGCCTCGCCGGTGAGCGCGAGGAGCTCGCCGTCGTCGACGACCAGACGGGCTCGCCGACGTTCACCGGCCACCTCGCGGAGGCGCTGATCGCGCTCGCCGAGCGCCAGAGCACCGGCGTGCACCACATCGCGGGCGCCGGAGCATGTACGTGGTTTCGCTTCTCAGAAGAGATCTTCGCCCAGACCGCCACGAGCTGCCGCGTCTCACCCAGTACGACCGCCGAGCAGCGCCGCCCCGCTCCCCGGCCGCGATACAGCGTGCTCGGGGTGACGCGCTCAGACACCCCGCTGCTGCCCCGCTGGCAGGACGGCCTCGCCGCTTACCTCGCCGAAGCCTCGGCGATCTCCGGGGCACCCGCGTGAAGCTGCTGGTGTGCGGCGGCGCCGGCTTCATCGGCTCGAACTTCGTGCGCGTCCGCCTGCGCGAAACCGACGACGAGATCGTCGTGCTCGACAAGCTCACCTATGCCGGTCGGCGCGAGAACCTCGAGGACGTCGCAGACAACCCACGCTTTAGCTTTCACCACGGCGCGATCGAGGATCCCGCCGCGGTGGGGAGCGCCATCGATGGGACCGACGCGGTCGTCAACTTCGCCGCCGAGACCCATGTCGATCGCTCGATCGCCGAGCCCGACGCCTTTGTCACCACCCATGCCCAGGGCACCTACGTGCTGCTGGAGGCCGCGCGCGAGCGCGGCGTGCGCTTCCTACAGGTCTCCACCGATGAGGTCTACGGCTCGATCGCCGAGGGTTCCTTCAGCGAGAGCTCGCCGCTGCAGCCATCCTCGCCGTACTCGGCCACCAAGGCGGGCGCCGACCTGCTCGTCGCGTCCTACCACCACACCTACAGGCTCGAGACGCTGATCTGCCGCGGGTCGAACAACTACGGCCCCTTCCAGTACCCCGAGAAGCTGATCCCGCTGATGGTGCTCAACGCACTCAACGCCGACCGCCTGCCTGTTTACGGAGACGGGCTCAACGTGCGCAACTGGCTCTACGTCGAGGACTTCGACCGCGCCATCGGCCACGTACTGGAGCACGGCGCCGCGGGCGAGGCATACAACGTCGGCGGCCCCGACGAGTGCCCCAACATCCAGGTGGTGCGGCGAATCCTCGCGCTCACCGGCAACGACGAGTCGCTGATCGACTTCGTCGCCGACCGACCCGGCCATGACCGCCGCTACTCGCTGTCTTCGCAGAGGGTGCGCGCGCTCGGCTGGGAGCCCCGTGTGCGCTTCGAGGACGGCCTCGAGCACACCGTCGCGTGGTACCGCGACAACTCGTGGTGGTGGGAGCCGATCCGCTCGGGGGCCTACCGCGACTACTACCAGCGCCAGTACGGCCGCGCCCTCGGCTGACGCCTAGAGGTTTGTCACACTCGCTTGCATGCCGGAGCGCTTCAGCGCGCCTCGGGGACGACATGCTCCTCCGCTCGAGGTTCGCCTATCCACGCAGCGTGCCAGGCTGATCGCCGCGGCGGCGAGCAGCTTCGCGAGCCGCGGCTACGCGGCCGCGAGCGCCGAGTCGATCGCCCGCGCTGCGGGAATGTCGAAGGCGACCTTCTACGAGCACTTCGAGAACAAGGAGGACTGCATCGTCGCGCTCTTCGACAGCGCCGCCGAAACGGTCATGGAAGCGATGGTGGCCGCCGCCACCGCCGCCGGCCGCGATCCCCAGGAGCGAATGCGCGCGGGGGTTCACGCCGTCCTGCGCGCCATGGGCGAGCACCGCGACGCAGCGCGCACGTTCCTCGTGGAGATCGTCGGCGCCGGACCGCGTGCGATCGCACGCCGCGACGCGATCGTCGCCGCGTTCGCCGATGTGCTCGACGCCGAGAACGCCGAGGCAGCCCGCCGTGGACTGGCCGCGCGGGCGTGCTCGCGCGACGACGCCTACGCGGTCGTGGGCGCGATCGCCGAGTTGAGCTCGCGACAGCTCCGGCGCGGAGAGCCGGCCGAGATCCGCGAGCTGGAGCCGGTCGTCGACCGCCTGATCGTCGCGTTGATGGCACAGCCGGCGCCCACCTCCGTCGCACGGTGAGCACGAGCGCCTGTGCGGGAGGGTCGCTCGGGACGTTCGGGGCGCTAGAGACGCTCGCGGCGCTCGAGGCCGAGGTCGTCTCCTGCAGAGCGTGTCCGCGGCTGGTGGCATGGCGTGAGCAGGTCGCCCGCGAGCGGCGCGCGGCCTTCGCTGAGTGGGATTACTGGGGGCGACCGTTGCCCGGCTTCGGCGATCAGCGGGCGCGAATCCTGGTGTTGGGACTAGCGCCCGCGGCACACGGCGCCAACCGCACCGGACGCATCTTCACCGGTGATCGGTCGGGTGACTTCCTGTTCGCGGCGCTTCATCGCGCCGGCCTGGCCAACCAGCCCGAGTCGGTGAGCGCCGCTGATGGGCTGCGGCTGCACGACTGCTGGGTGACCGCGGCCGTGCGCTGCGCACCACCCGCCAACCGCCCCACGCCCGCGGAGCGCGACCGCTGCCTGCCCTACGCAGTGCGCGAGCTCCGGCTGCTCGGGCGGGTGGCAGTGGTTGTCTGTCTCGGAAAGTTCGCCTGGGACGCGGCGCTACGGGCGCTCGCCAAGCCTGTTCCGCGGCCGCGGCCGCGTTTCGGCCACGGCAGCGAGCTCGACGCCGAGCCGATGCTGCTGGGCTGCTTCCATCCGTCCCAGCAGAACACGTTCACCGGCAAGCTGACGCCGGCGATGATGGACGACGTGTTGTTGCGAGCGCGCGAGCTGGCGGAGCAGGGCCACGTACCCTGAGCAACGCATGTCCCTGTCCGCCTTCACCCCACGCGTGCGCGACTGGTTCCAAGCGGCGTTCGCCGAGCCGACACCCGCTCAGGCACAGGCCTGGCCGGCGATCGCCTCTGGCGAGCATGTGCTGGTGTCGGCGCCGACGGGCTCGGGCAAGACGCTTGCCGCCTTCCTCTGGGGACTCGATCAGCTGGCGTCCGAACCGACCCCCGCTCCGGAGCGGCGCACGCGGCTGGTCTACGTCTCGCCACTGAAGGCGCTCTCCTACGACATCGAGCGCAACCTGCGCGCGCCGCTGCGCGGGATCGGGGCCGATATCACCGTCGCGATCCGCACCGGCGACACACCCCAGCGCGAGCGCGCGGCGATGCTGCGCCACCCACCCGACGTGCTCATCACGACGCCGGAGTCGCTCTACCTGATGCTCACCTCGCGGGCGAAGGACATCCTTCGCGGTGCCCGCTGGGTGATCGTGGACGAGATCCACGCCGTCGCCTCGACGAAGCGTGGCGCGCACCTCGCGCTCACGCTCGAACGACTGGAATCCGAGGTGGCCTCCGCTGGGTCACCGGCGCTCCAGCGCATCGGGCTGAGCGCCACCCAGACACCGCTCGAGGAGGTTGGGCGCTTCCTGGTCGGCCCGACCCGTCACTGCCGGATCGTCGACGCTGGCATGCGCAAGCCGCTCGATCTGCGCATCCACGTGCCGGTCGAGTCCATGGCCGAGCCCGACAGCGGGAGCGGGCTCGGCGGGGGGGGCGAGCACGGCGGCGGGACTGAGCTCGAGCCGCTCCCCGGCGGCGAGCCCACGCGCCGCTCGATCTGGCCGGCGATCTACCCGGAGCTGCTCGCCCTCGTGCGCGAGCACCGCTCGACGATCGTCTTCGTCAACAACCGCCGCGCGGCTGAGCGCCTCGCGCTGCGACTCAACGAGCTGGATCGCGCGGAGCGGGCGGAGCGGGACGAGGCGTCCGCGACGGCGGAGGCTGGGCACGATCCGCGCTCCGCGTGCGCCGACATCGCGCGCGCCCACGCCGACATCGCGCGCGCCCACCATGGCTCGCTCGCGCGCGAGGAGCGTCTCGTCGTCGAGGAGCTGCTGAAGTCGGGCGAGCTCCCTTGCCTCGTCGCGACCTCCTCGCTCGAGCTGGGGATCGACATGGGCGCCGTCGACCTTGTCATCCAGGTCGAGTCGCCGAAGTCGGTAGCCCGCGGCCTTCAGCGCATCGGCCGCTCGGGCCATGGCGTCGGCGACACGAGCCGGGGGCGCATCTTCCCCAAGTTCCGCGGCGACCTGCTCGAGTGCGCAGTGGTGGCGCGGCGCATGCGCGAGGGCGCGATCGAGCCGACCGTCGTTCCGCGCAATCCGCTCGACGTGCTCGCCCAGCAGCTCGTCGCGATGGTCGCTGCCGCCGAGGAGCCGCTCAGCGTCGACGCCGTGCATGCGCTCGTGCGCTCGACGTGGTCGTTCGCCGAGCTCTCGCGCCCGCAGCTGGAGAACGTGCTCGACATGCTCGACGGGCGCTACCCCTCGGCCGAGTTCGGGGAGCTGCGCCCGCGGCTTGTCTGGGACCGCGTGGCGGGCACAATCCGCGCCCGTCCGGGAGCCCGCCAGCTCGCCGTCACGAACGCGGGCACGATCCCCGACCGCGGGCTGTTCGCCGTCACGCTGCCGGACGGCCGGCGCGTCGGCGAGCTCGACGAGGAGATGGTCTATGAGGCGCGGCCGGGACAGACGTTCCTGCTCGGGGCGTCCTCGTGGCGAATCGAGGAGATCGGCCGCGACCGCGTGATCGTCACCCCGGCACCCGGCGTCCCCGGAGCGGTGCCGTTCTGGAAGGGCGACTCCGTCGGGCGTCCACGCGAGCTCGGCGAGGCGATCGGCGCGTTCGCCCGCTGGGCGGTGGACCAGCCGGTCGAGGTGCTCGAGCGCGACTACGACCTCGACGAGCGCGCGGCGCGCAACCTGCTGACGTTTCTCTCCGAGCAGCAGCAGGCCACGCGCGTGATCCCGAGCGACCGCGCGATCGTGATCGAGCGCTTCCGTGACGAGATCGGCGACTGGAGGCTGTGCGTGCTCTCCCCGCACGGCGGCCGCGTGCACGCGGCCTGGGCGCTCGCGCTGAGTGCGCGCATCCGAGAGCAGCACGGCCTCGAGTCAGACGCGATCTGGTCCGACGACGGCATCATCGTCCACCTGCCTGACGCCGACGAGCCCCCGGGCGCCGAGCTCGTGCTGATCGAGGAGGACGAGATCGAGGAGCGGGTCGTCGCCGAGCTCGCGGGGTCGGCGCTCTTCGGCGCTCGCTTCCGCGAGAACGCCGCGCGCGCGCTGCTGATTCCCCGTGCGCGTCCGGGCCGGCGCACGCCGCTCTGGCAGCAGCGGCTCAAGAGCCAGAGCCTGCTCGAGGTGGCCAAGCGCTACGGAGAATTTCCGATCGTGCTCGAGACCTATCGCGAGTGCCTGCGCGATGTGCTCGACCTGCCGGGACTGCAGCAGCTGCTGCGCGGGCTGCGGACACGCGAGCTGTCGCTCGTCGAGGTCGAGACCGCGGTCCCGTCGCCATACGCGTCCTCGCTGCTCTTCGACTACGTCGCGACCTACATGTACGAGGGCGACACGCCCAACGCCGAACGGCGTGCGGCTGCGCTCGCGCTCGACCGCGACCTGCTGCGCGAGCTGCTGGGCCAGGAGGAGCTGCGCGAGCTGATCGATCCCGATGCGCTCGCGACCGTCGAAGCCGACCTCCAGCATCGCTCGCCCCGCACCCAGGCTACGACCCGCGACGAGCTCCACGACGTCCTGCGACGCGTCGGCGACCTCAGCGAGACCGAGGTCGCCGAGCGGGTCCTGCCGGGCATCGACGCGAGCGGGTTGGTGTCCGCGCTCGAGCACGAGCGCCGCGCCACGCGCGTGCGCGTGGGCGGAGAGCCGCGCTGGCTTGCCTCGCAGGACGCGGGGCTCTACCGCGATGCGCTCGGGGCGATGCCTCCCGGCGGGCTGCCGGACGCCTTCCTCGAAGACGTCCCCGACCCGCTCGGGCGGCTGCTCGCGCGCTGGGCGGCGACACACGGGCCGTTCACGGCGGGTGAGCTGCGCGAGCGCTACGGGATCGACTTCGGGCCGGCGCTGCGCGAAGCGGAGCGCGCGGGCGGACTGGTGCGCGGAGAGCTGCGACCGGGCGGGAGCACACGGGAGTGGTGCGACCTCGAGGTGCTGCGCCGTCTCCGGCGAGCCTCGCTGGCCACGCTCAGGCGCGAGGTTGAGGCCGTAGACCAGCGTGCGCTGGCGCGCTTCTATCCGAGTTGGCAGGGTGTCGATCGCCAGCCCGCTGCCGGTGCCGGGATCGACAGGCTGCGCGACGCCTTGGTGGCGCTCCAGGGCGTGGCGCTCACGCCCCAGGTGTGGGAGCGTGACGTACTGCCACGTCGCCTGGGCGCGTGGTCGCCGACATGGCTCGACCAGCTCTGCGCGGGCGGCGAGGTCGTCTGGGTCGGCGCCGGAGCACTGGGGCGCGGCAGCGGACGCGTGGCCTTGTACTTCCGCGAGGACGCGCGGCTGCTCGGTCCTCCGCCGGGGCCGCGCGCCGGGTCAGCTGCATTGGACGGATCAGCTCACGTGGCGCTGCGCGAGCGGCTCGCTGTCGGGGTCTGCTTCTTCACCGACCTGCTGGTCGAGCTCGAGGGCTTGGCTCCGGCTGAGATCCAGGGCGCGCTCTGGGACCTGGTGTGGGCGGGCGAGGTCACCAACGATGCGTGGGCGCCGCTGCGGGCGCCGCGCCTAACGCTCGCGCGCGGGGTGACACGGGCCGGCGCTGCTGGGTCGCGGCGCCGAGGGCGGTTCGGGACCAGTCGCCGGCCCGGTGCCCAGGCGCACGTCCAGGGTCGCTGGTCGCTGACAGCGGGGCTGTTCGGGGCCGTGGACGCGGATTCGGCTGCGCGGCGGCGGCGGGCGCTCGCCGAGCTGCTGCTCGAGCGTCACGGCATCGTCACGCGCGAGACGGTCCTCGCCGAGGGGATCCCCGGGGGCTTCTCTGGTCTCTACGGCGAGCTGTCGGCGCTGGAGACGCTCGGTCAGGTACGCCGCGGGTACTTCGTCGAAGGTCTCGGGGGGGCGCAGTTCGCGCTGCCCGGAGCGGTCGAGCGCCTGCGCTCGGGCGGCGGATCGGCGGCGGAGCTCGACGGCACCGCGCCGGTGGTGCTCGCGGCGACCGACCCCGCTCAGCCCTATGGCGCGGCCTTACCGTGGCCACCGGGGCTCGAACCCCAGAAGGGTGGGGGGACCGAGCGGCGTGGCCGACCGGCGCGAGCCGCCGGCGCCTTTGTCGTCCTCGCCGGCGCCGTGCCCGTGCTCTACCTCGAGCGCGGCGGGCGCGGGCTGAGCCTGCTCGTGGAGCCCGACGACGCGCGCGTGGACCCGGCGCTCGAAGCGCTCGCTGCGGCCGTGCGCGCGGGACGAGTGCCGCGACTCGCGCTCGAGCGCGTCGATGGCGAGGAGGCGCTCAGCTCGCCGCTCACCGAGCGGTTGATCGCAATCGGCTTTCAGACCGGGCCCCGCAAGCTGATGCTGCGGGCCTGAGGCGCCCGCGGCCGACCGCAGATGCTCGACCGCGACCACCAGGGCAACCGCATGCTTCGCATCGGGCACAAGGGCGCCGACCTGCTCGCTCCCGGCAACACGCGCGCGAGCTTCGACGCCGCGCTCGCCGCCGGCGTCGACATGATCGAGTTCGACGTCCTGCCGGCGCCGGGCGCGACGCGCGAGTTGCTGATGGCCCACGACTACGAGCACGTGGCCGGGGCCGAGACGCTGAGAGACGGCCTCGCACACCTGGCCGGTCCGAGCTTCGCAGGCGTCGGCTTTGACGTCGATCTCAAGCTGCCCGGTTACGAGACACCCGTGATCGACGAGCTGATTCACAAAGGGCTGCTCGAGCGCTCGCTGATCTCCTCGATGTACCTCGGCAGTCTCGGCCTCCTGCGTGGCCTTCACCCGGACCTGCGCCTCGGCTGGTCGGTTCCTCGCGTAAGGCGCGACTACACCGCCCGCTGGTGGTCGATGCCGGCGGCGCACGGGATGCTGGCCGTCGGACGCCGGGTGCTCCCCGCGCGCGCGGCGCGCGCCTTGCGCATCGGCCTCTGCGACGCGATCATGGCCCAGTGGCGGCTGGTAACCCCGGCCCTCGTGGCCGCGGTGCGTGGCGCTCAGGGGGAGCTGTTCGTGTGGACCGTCGACGACGCCGCCCAGATCGCCGAGCTCGAGCGCATCGGTGTCACTGGCGTGATCACCAACGACCCGCGCTTGTTCGGCGATCGCGGCGACCGTGGTGACCCTGGCGAGCGTGGCAAGCCCGGCGACCGCTCACCGACTGTCGCAGCGGGCGGGGCGTTGCGTCAAGCGGCGGTGAAGCCGGGCGGAGCGGTGAAGCCGGGCGGAGCGGTGAAGCCGGGCGGAGCGGTGAAGCCGGGCGGAGCGGTGAAGCCGGGGGGCTCATAAAAGCCACACTTGTCGCCTTCGGCGATGGGGGGTGTGTCGACTTGACCACAATATAGTTGCCGTCAACTCGACACACCCAAGCCTCGCGGCGAGCTCCCGCCGTGCTGCCCCGGCGAGCTCCCGCCGTGCCGCCCCGGCCCGCGGCCGCGCCCCCGGCCCACCACAAGCCAGCCGCTACCGGCAGGTGCGCAGCCGCAGCCTCAGCGTCCGCCGAAACGCGCGGCGGCCGAGCCTGCCCGTCTCCCGCAGCGTCAGACGCACATGCCCGCGTGGCAGGCCGATCAGCCTGATGCGCGCCGAGCGCCCGCGGACGGAGGCGATCCGCCGAGCGCCGAACCAGACCGTCAGCCGCGTCAGCCGCAGACCTCGCCGCGCCGGCATTCGCACGGTGATCGTGCGTCGCGAGGTGCAGAGCGCCGGAGCGAGGCCCTGGGGGCTGAGTGTGGAGGCGACGCTCGAAGCGGGCCCGTCGGGCGAGCGATCGATGTTGACGAAGTCATAGGAGCCCGCATAGCCGTCGGCAGCCGACATGCCGGCGCATCCGGGGCGCAGGTCCTCGCAGACAAACCTTCCGCCCGCGGCGAGCCCGATGTCGAGCCGCGAGGGGTAGTAGAAGGAGAACATGTTGCCGTCGTGGTTGGGGTCGATCGCCGCCTCCTGGCCATCGTGGCGCCAGCGGTCGGTGAGCAGCCGGGCATCGGCGCTGGGATCGCGCTTGAGGTACTTGTCGAACCACGCCGTCGTGTACCAGTCGATCTCGTCGGCGCCGCGGAGGCTGGCACCGAAGGCCTGGTTGGGTATCCACGAGAAGTCCAGGTGCGAGCCGCCGCGAATGATGATCTCTCCGCTGTCCACGCCCGCGCTGCTGTAAGCGAGCGACTCGGTGGACTTGGCCAGGGGGCTGGGCGCGGACAGGTTGGGGGTCGGCGGCAGGAAGTAGTCGGCCGAGAGACCGAGCGCCGGCTTGGTGATCGCCGCGGGGGCACGCGCGCGCGGGTTGGCCGGGCAGGGTCCCTCGCTCGCGATGCCGCCTCCAACAGACGGCGCAGCGAGGTTGTCGAAGGCGACGATCGCCTTCACGCGCGCATCCCACTGACCGATGTAGGAGACACCGGCGGCGCCGTAGGAGTGCCCGACGACGCCGACGCGCGCGGGGTCGAGCAGCTGCCAGAACGGGTTGTAGGCGGCATCGAGGCCGGCCTTCACGCGCCGGTCCTGCTTGGCGGCGTGACTTGTCCCGGTGGAGCAGCTCGGTACGGGATCGTAGGGATGCGACGGTGTGGAGAAGAAGAAATTGAGCGCGTCCTCGGTACCGTCGAAGAACGGTCGACCATCGCTCTGCGCCGGGAACCCCTCCGCGGTGTCGGGGGATGCGCCGAAGGTGTCGGATTGCCCCTGCCCCTGCGGGTCCCACGTCAAGACGACGTAGCCGGCCTTCGCGAGCGTCTCGGCGACGAACCAGTAGAGCTGCTCGTTGGCCTGGACCGAGCCGTTGGTGATCACGATCCCCGGCCGCTTTGCCGGTCCCGACCTCGTCGCCCAGACGTGACCCGACAGCGTCGCGCCGTTGCGCGCGGTGAAGAGCACGGGCGCCACGATGCCGTAGCCCTTGGACTGCCAGTCATAGAGACGCACGTCCCCGGCGCAACCATCCATGCCGCTCCAGCACAGGTCCGAGGCGAACTCGCGCTCGGGATCGGCCAGCGCCAGCGCCAGCGCCGCGCTGGCGTTCTGCAGGCTTACCTCGCGCAGCAGCAGCTGGTACTGGACGGTGTCGTAGATCGTCTGGCGCTCCTCGATCTTCAGGTAGTTCTGCGCTTCGACCACCGGGGTGAAAGGAGGCTCGGTGAAAGCGGCCGCGTTCGACGCAGAAGCCAGCAGCGTCAACGCCACGCTTGCAGCGATCGCGCAGACCAGCGCTATGAGCCTTCGCGACGCCATCCGGCCTCCAGCGTACCCGCTCTCCACTAACCCGCCGCCGTGCTCCCCGCCCCTGCCCCCGGCAGACCGGCGACCCCGCAGCCCCGACCGCCGGCGCGGACCTGGGCCTCCGACGGCGGATCGGTCGCGAACAGCTCGGGCAGCGTCACCGAGCGCAGGTGGCGGCGATGGAGCTCGGGCAGCAGCGTGGTGAGCGCCCGGATCGTCTGGCCGCGGTTCTCGTGGAAGAGGATGATCGCGCCTGGGCGCAGCGCCTGCTCGGCGTTGTGGGTGATGCCGGCGTAGTTGGCGCCCAGCGAGTCGGCCGAGTCCTGGGTCCAGATGATCGTCAGCAGGTTGAGACTCTTGGCGGTCTGCAGGACGGTGGGGCTCATCGCCCCGTAGGGCGGACGGAAGAGGTGGACCGGCTGACCGGAGTCCTGCTCGATCTTCTGCTTGGTGCGCGCGAGCTCCGAGCTGATCTGGGTCGCGGGGAGGGCGGGCAGCACCGGGTGGGTGTAGCTGTGATCGCCGATCGCCGCCACCTTCAGCTCGGCGGACAAGTAGCCCGGATAGCTGTCCATGCTTCGTCCCACGACGAAGAAGGTCGCGCGTTCGTGCGCCTGAGACAGCTTCCTGATGGCCAGGCGGGTGTAGGGACCGGGGCCGTCGTCGAAGGTGAAGGCAAGCTCGTTGCCGCGCGTCCCTCCGCAGTAGATCGGCAGCGCGAGCGCAGCGAGGCGCTGGATCGTCGCATCGCCTTTGGCGAGCAGCGCTGCGTTTTGCGCGCGCGCCCCAGCGCGGCCGCGGGAGAGAGGGTTAGCGGAGGACGACCCGCCCGCCGACCCGCCGCTGGCTCCGCGACCACCGCCACTCCCACCGATCAGCGCGATCGCGGCGACAACGACGGCGCCGGCAGCGACCACGACGCCTGCCAGCACCAAGCGACGGCGGCGCAGCTGCGCCCGCTGCGCCGCTCGGCGCGCGGCGATGTGCGCTGGCGGCTCGACCACGCGTGCAGTGTAGAAGTGGACGCTCGATCTGTGATACTCGTCACACAATCGCTGCGACGACCCAAGACAACGTCTCCCTGCTCGCCGCCGTTCCGGCATTCGCACCGCTCCCGCGCGAGGATCTCGAGCGCGTCTACGAGGTAGCGGTGCCCCGCCACTTCGAACCCGGACAGATTGTCTTCCGGGAGGGCGACGACTCCGACACCTGTTACGTGATCCGCGCTGGCCACGCCTGCGCCGTGCGCGAGCACACCGACGGGCGAACGCTGACGCTGGCGCGCTTCGGGCCCGGCGAGATCTTCGGCGAGCTGGCGATGTTCGACGATGAGCGCCGCTCCGCCACGATCGAGGCGATCGACGCCGTCGACGCGCTGGCCATCCTGGGCGCAGACATGCGACGACTGATGCGCGAGCATCCAGACATCGCCGTGAAGCTCGTGATCGCCCTCGGCCGCCGGCTGCGTGAGGCCAACTCGCGGCTCGCGCTGCAGTCCTTCTCGACAGTGCAGAGCCGCGTGGCGACCGTCGTGGCTGAGCTGGTGCGCCAGGCTCGCAGCGAGAGCGCGAGCGACGGCGACAGCGGCCCGGTTGAGATCACCGCGACCCAGGCCGAGCTCGCCCAGCTGGCCGGGTCATCGCGCGAGTCGGCGAGCCGCTTCCTTGCCGTGCTCGAGCGTGCCGGGGTCATCGCCCAGGGTCGTGGACGGCTGATCGTCAACGACGTCGAGGCGCTCGGGCGCTATGTCTACTGACCGCGAGAGCGGGTTCTCGGCGCAAGATGGCCGCTGACCGAGGGGAGGAGTTCTCAGCCGGCGGCGTCGTGGTCCGCGATGGAGAGGTGGTTGTGATCGTCCCGACACGTCGGGCGGCCGACGGAGAGCGGGTGCTGGGCTTGCCCAAGGGGCACCTCAGCGCTGCCGAAAGCGCGCCCCAAGCGGCGCAGCGCGAGCTACTCGAGGAGACCGGGATCCGGGGCGAGCTGGTCGGCGAGCTCGGCGACGTCAGCTACTCCTATCAGCGCAAGCGCAAGCGCATTCCCAAGCGCGTGCGCTTCTATCTGTTCGCCTACCGCGAGGGGAGCACCGAGGACCACGACCACGAGGTCGAGGAGGCGCGCTGGATGCCGCTGGAGCAGGCCGTCGAGGAGCTCACGTATCCCGCGGAACGGGAGATCGTCAGGCGAGCGATGGAGCGCAGCCGAGGCGCTGCCGACCGATAGGCTGGGCCGGATGCGCGTGCTCAACTTCTACTCGGCCGTCTTCGCCGACCAGCTCCGCAACGGGCGCAAGACCGCGACGATCCGCCTCGGCGACAAGTCGATGAAGTACTACAAGAACGAGTGCGTACTCGTCACCGTCGGCTACCAGCACTCCCCCCGCGAGCGGATCTTCCAGGCCGTTATCGACCAGGTCGAGGTCAAGCGCGTGCGCGAGCTCTCCCCCCGCGACATCGAGCACGACAACCCGGAGTTTCGCCGTGTTGAGGAGCTCGTCCACTTCCTCGAGCAGATCTACGGTCGCAAGGTGTCCGTCGACGACCACGTCACCGTCGTGCGCTTCTCCCAGATCCTCGACCCCCCGCCCGAGCTCGCCCACCGGCTCAGCGGCCAGGCGGGGACGCAGAACTAACGCGGCTCGCGCTCGAGCAGCAGCGCCAGCGTCGGGCATGCCTCGGCGGCGCGCCTTGCATGTGCCATCAGTTCGCGCGGCACCGGACGGCCATCGACGATCGGGTAGCCCCAGTCGTCCAGGTGGATGCGCTCCGGCAGCAGCTCGGCGCAGAGCCCGTGGGCTTCGCAGGTGATCGGGTTGACGCGGATGTGGACGCTCATCGCGTGAGCGCCGGGGTTGGGCCGATCGGAAGGCTTGGCGGCGCCAAGCACGCGTCGCAGGGGCCGTGTCGCATGTGATCGTCAAACTCCGCGGCGAACACCCGCAGGGAGCTCGAGAGGAAGCGCACCGCGCCATCGGGGTGCCGGCACGCGCCGCGGCCGGCGATGTCGGCGCCCCAAGCCGTGAGCTGATTGACAGCGTGGAGGTCGGCGCTGCCGTCGGCGATCGCGCGCGCCTTCGCGGCGATCGCGGCGAGACCGTGGACACAGGGTCCGCACTGACCGGTGCTCTCTCCGGCCAGATAGCCGAGCACCCGCGCGACCTCCGACACGCTGCACGCATCCGCGCCCAGGGCCACCACGGCGCCCGCGCCGACACTGGCGCCTGCGTGGGCCAGGCTCTCGTTGTCGAGCCCGGTCTCCATCGCGATGTCACCGGACACCCAGGAGCCGAAATAGCCGCCGACGAGCACGGCCCGCGGCGAACCTGAGCGCTCCCCGAGCAGCGCGCCGAGCGGCGTTCCGCTCTCGATCTCCCAGACGCCCGGACGCTCGACCGCACCGCTCACGGTGGCCAGCAACGATCCCGGATGGCCCGCCGTTCCAAGCGCGCGGAACCAGGCCGGACCGTGACGAATGATGAGCGCGACGTGCGCGAGCGTCTCGACGTTGCTCACCAGCGTGGGACGCCGCTCGACGCCGCGCTCGAACGGCCGCGGAGGGATGAACGTGGGCACCGCGGGCCCGCCGTTGAGCGCCTGGACGAGCGCGCTCTCCTCGCCGGTGACGAAGCGATCCGGCACGCTCACAACCTCGACCGAGGCGCCGTCGGGCCGGTGCTGCGCGCGCTCGGTCACGGCCTGGCCCACCGCTCGCTGCGCTCTGCGCCCGTCGTCGCCGTCGGGCACCGTGACGATCACCCGGCGAGCGCCGACCCCGCGGGCAACGAGCGCGGCGCCGTCGAGCACGAGGTGGGGGACGCGCTCCAGCAGGAAGCGGTCCTTGACGCTGACCGGCTCGCCCTCGGCGCCGTTGACGACCACGATCGGACGCCCGCCCACGCGCGAGCGATTGGCGATCACCGCGCGCATTTTCTCGGCGGTCGGGAAAGCGGCGCCGCCGCGCCCTCGCAGCCCGGCGTCGGCGATCGCCTCGACGATCGCGTGCGGATCGCTGGTCGCCAGCTCGCCGCGCAGCTGAAGGTGCTCTGCGAGCGTCATCGTGCCTTCACCGCGCGCTTGCAGCAGCAGGCGCGGCAGGCGCGTGGCGTCGTTGGGTCCGCTGTTCATCGGACTCCCTGCGCAGGCGCAACGCTGAGCGTCCCCTGCACGGTGCCCCCACCGGCCCCGGTGTTGGCAAGCGCGATCTTGGCGTCAAGCGTGGGGGCTCCGGCGGCACTCAGGCGAGCGCTGAGCTGGCTTCCGTTGAGCGCCGTCACCGGGCCGCGATAGATCGATGGTTGATCTGTGGTGCCAAGCGTCACCTGCCCACTGGACATGCTGACGCCACCCGCGGTTGGGGTGCCCTCGAGCGTGACCCCGAGCTGGCGGCTGCCAGCCCCACCGACCGCCAGCGAGAGCCTCAGCAGCGCGAGCCCGTTGGGGGCCTGCTGCTGGCTGATGCTTCCGCTCAAACTGGCCGTGAACGAGCCCGCGGGGTCGACCTGCTGGGCGCCACCCGACGTCGAGGGGACCGACACCGCCGTCGCGCCCGAGGAGGAGGAGCGTGCGGCAGCGGGACGAGCGAAGGCCGTGAGCAGAGCGAGCGGCGTTCCCGCCTTGCGCGCCCAGCCCTTGGCCAGCGGCCCAGTCGGCATCCAGGCCACGAGCGCGACCGTGGCGACGCCGGTGAGGCCCAGCGCCCAGCCGCGCGCCAGCGGCGGGACGCCAGCGCGCCGCGAGACGCGAACGACGACGGCGACGATCACGGCGGCGAGACAGAGGGCGCTGAGCGCCAGCAGCCAGGCCTGGTTTGCGTCGGTCCCCGTGCCCACGGTGTGCAGCAGCGCCACCGGCCAGGAGGCGTACGCCGACCAGTGCACGATCCGCCACGTCCGGTAGCCGATGCGCTGGCGCAAGAGGCTGGTGACCGCGATCGCGATCATGAGGTCGAAGGCGACCGCACCGAGACCGAGCCAGAAGGGCCGGTAGCTGCCGAGGAAGGGGATGATCGCGTCGATCAGGCTGATCGACGCGAATCCGTCGAGCACCGACGTGAGGATGTGCACGACGAGGAAGACGATCGCCAGCAGGGAGGCGTAGCGGTGCACGGCGTCGAGCACGAAGCGCGGCCACCGACTCCCTTCGAAGCGCCGCACCTCGAGCACGCCAAGGACAACGCTCACCGTCAGGAGCAGCAGGGCAACCGTGCCGCTGCCGCGGGTCAGGTACCACAGCGCCCGCCCCGAGGAGGCGACAGCGAGGGTCATGCTGCCGCCTCGATCCGCTCCGTCGATGACCGGGGCGGAGCCGATGACGGGGGAGGCTCCGGCCATGCGCCGGCGAGCACGACGACGCCGTCACCCCACACCAGGCGGGCCGGCAGCCCGAGCTCCGCCAACCACGTGGGCGCCGCTTCGCCCCGCACGATCGCGGCGGTGCTGGCCGTGTTCGCGTCGACGCACGACGCGGCCGCCACGCTGACGGTGCGCCAGACCTCCTGCGCCGGTTGGCTGGTCGCGGGATCGATGATGTGGTGCATCTGGCGTGAGCCAGCGTGCCAGCGGCGGACCGTGGTGCTTGACGTGGCGATCCCTCCGCTCTGGATCGAGACCGTCTGACCGGGCGCGGAGAAGGGCGCCGCGTGGTCGTCGGTGACGCGAACGGGCCAGCCCCCGGATGGCGCAGGCCCAGCGACTGCGAGGTCGCCGCCGAGGTTGACGAGCGCGCTGACGGACAGCTCGTCCCAGACCGCCTGCGCCGCGCGGTCCGCCGCGAACGCCTTCGCGGTCGCGCCGAGGTCGAGCTGCACCCCGGCAGGGATGCGCACGCGTCCGCTGTCGAGGCGAAGCTCGACGACGCGCCAGCCAGCGACGCGTTCGACGCGCACCTGCGGTGATCGCGGCGGCCATTCCGCAGCCTCCACGGTGGGCGCCAGCTGGGCGAAGTCGCGGTCGTATCCGCACAGCGCGAGCGCCTGCCCGACGGTCGGGTCCAGGTCTCCGTCGGTCACGCGGGCGGCACGCAGCGCGGCTGCGAGCACCTCGGCGAAGAGCGCGCTGACAGGGACAAATCGGCCCGCGGCGCCGTTGACGCGGGCGAGCTCCGAGTCGCTGCGAAAACGGCTGGCCACGAGGTCGATCGCCTCGAGCTCGCGTTCCAGTAGCGCGCGGGCCGCGGGCAGGGCGAGCGGGTCCGTCACCTCCAGGCTGGCCGTCGTACCGAGCGCGCGCCACGAGACGCTGGCTCGCGCAGCGCTCACGACCCTCCAGACACCGACCCGCTCGAGGCGCTCGAGCTCTGCGGAGCCTGCTGGGCAGCCTGCAGCTGGGCCTGCTGTTGGGCCTGCTGTTGGGCCTGCAGCTGTGCCTGCTGGTCGGCTTGCGCCTGCTGGGCCGCCGCTTGTGCCTGCTGGGTCGCTTGGGCCTGCTCGTCTGCCGTGGTCGTGGCCGCATGGCGACGGGCGGCCCGCCGGCGAGCAGCTGCGGCGCTCGAGCCCGCGGTGGCGGTTGTTTGCGTCGTCGATGCCGTGCCCGTGACCTTCGACCCCGTGGCGCCCTTGACCGAACGCCCGGGGGCCGCCTGGGCGGCGATCTCCGACAGCACGCCGGTCAAGCCAACGGCACCGGCCAGCAGCCATCCGTTCACGCTGCGCACCCGGCGCATGGCGGCGTCGCGCGCGGCTGGGCTGTGGCCGCGGCTGCCGCGCGGCGCAGGATTGACCGGCGAGCTGGGGCTGGAGGGCACGCGACTCATTGTGCTCGATATGTTTGACGCTCGGGCTAAGACACCCGTAAATCCAGCGTGAGAAGGCTCTAAGCCTGGTCATCGCCGACCCGCATCGCCCGTCTGCTGGCACTCGTGTTACCAGAGTGCCAAGGCACGTTGCGGGTTTGGCATCCGATGGCCTATCATCGGGTAGGTTGGCACTCTCACCCCGAGAGTGCCAGCGGGGATCTCGTGAGTGTCGGGCGGAGCTCTCGCCCACGGAGACTCGACGAGGCCCGGCGCAATCTGCATTCACAACCCATCGGAGGTCTTTCCCACATGAAGCTCAAGCCTCTTGGCGATCGATTGATCGTCCAGGCGATCGAGGAGGAGGAGACGACGGCCAGCGGCATCGTCCTCCCCGATACGGCCAAGGAGAAGCCCCAGAAGGGCAAGGTCCTCGCAGTCGGCGACGGCAAGGTCAACGAGGACACCGGCAAGCGCACGCCGCTGGACGTCTCAGAGGGCGACGAGGTCCTCTACTCCAAGTATGGCGGTACCGAGATCAAGGTCGACGGTGAGGACCTGCTCGTGCTGCGCGAGTCCGACGTGCTCGCCAAGGTCCAGTCCTAAACCCCTTCCAGGAAAGAAGATATGGCTCACAAGGAACTGAAGTACGAGGCCGAGGCCCGCAAGGCCCTCGAACAGGGCGTCGACGCGGTGGCCAACGCGGTCAAGGTCACGCTTGGCCCCAAGGGTCGCTACGTCGTGCTCGACAAGAAGTTCGGCGCCCCGACGATCACCAACGACGGTGTCACCATCGCCCGCGAGATCGAGGTCGAGGACGTCTTTCAGAACCAGGGCGCCCAGCTCGTCCGTGAGGTGGCCACCGCCACCAACGACGTGGCCGGTGACGGCACCACAACCGCGACCGTGCTAGCACAGGCGATCGTGCGCGAGGGCCTCAAGAACGTGGCCGCCGGCGCCAACCCGCTCGCGCTCAAGCGCGGGATCGAAGTCGCTGTCATCGAGGTGGTGGGCGCGATCGAGAAGCAGTCCAAGGTGGTCTCCGGCAAGGAGCAGGTCTCCCGCGTCGCGACGATCTCCGCGGGCGACGATGAGATCGGCGACCTGATTGCCGACGCGATCGACAAGGTCGGCAAGGAAGGCGTGGTCAACGTCGAGGAAGGTCAGACGCTGGCGATGGAGCTCGAGTTCACGGAGGGGATGCAGTTCGACAAGGGCTACATCAACCCGTACATGGTCACCGACCAGGACCGCATGGAGGCCGTCCTCGAGGATCCCTACATCCTCATCGCCAATCAGAAGATCGGCTCTGTGCGCGACGTGCTGCCGATCCTCGAGCAGGTGATCCAGTCGGGCAAGCCGCTGCTGATCATCGCCGAGGACGTTGAGGGCGAGTCGCTGGCGACGCTCGTGGTCAACAAGCTCCGCGGCACCTTCACGGGCGTCGCGGTCAAGGCGCCGGGCTTCGGTGACCGCCGCAAGCGCATGCTGGAGGACATCGCGATCCTCACCGGCGGGGAGGTGATCACCGAGGAGATGGGCCTCAAGCTGGAGAACACCCAGGTCGCCCAGCTCGGTCGCGCCCGTCGTGTCGTCGTGGCGAAGGACACCACCACGATCATCGACGGTTCCGGCGAGAGCGACGCGATCAAGGGTCGCATCAAGCAGATCAAGTCCGAGGTCGAGAACACCGATTCGGACTTCGATCGCGAGAAGCTCCAGGAGCGGCTGGCCAAGCTCTCGGGCGGCGTCGCGGTGGTCAAGGTCGGAGCCGCGACCGAGACCGAGATGAAGGAGAAGAAGCATCGTGTCGAGGACGCGCTGCAGGCGACCCGGGCAGCCCTCGAGGAGGGCATCGTTCCGGGCGGCGGGATCGCGTTGCTGTCGGCGTCGAGCGCGATCAAGGTCGACGCACTCGACGATCCCGACGAGCAGACCGGCGCGAAGATCGTCCTGCGTGCGCTGCAGGAGCCGCTGCGTCAGATCGCGGAGAACGCTGGGCTCGAGGGCTCGGTCGTGATCAACGACGTACGCAAGGCGAAGGCCGGTGAGGGACTCAACGCGGCTACCGGCGAGATCGAGGATCTCGTCGCAGCCGGTGTCATCGACCCGGCGATGGTGACGCGCTCTGCGCTGCAGAACGCAGCCTCGATCGCCAAGAACATCCTCACCACCGAGGCGATCGTCGCCGAGATCCCGGACAAGGACACCGGCGGTGGCGGTGGTGGCGGCGGAATGCCGGACATGAGCGGGATGATGTAAGGACCTTCAACGGTCTGATTCGTCCTACAGGCGAATCGCTTCTCGAGGGCCCGGCGCCGCGTGCGCCGGGCCCTCGGTCTGTCTGCTCACCGGCGGCGGCGCTTCCGAGGAGCAGATGCTCAGGGTCGATCTGCTCGTGCTTTAGGGCGCGCCTCTTCTTCGGTCAAAAGAAGCACTTGCCGCGACTGCTCCGTGAGACGCTCGTGAGACGCTCGTGAGACGCTCGATCACAGCACAGAAGAATGGCGCCGTTGGGCCCAGGCCGTGGGCGGGCTCGCTGGCTTCTGTGCGGACGGGCTCGCCGCGGCGGTGGCGAGCCCCTCGATTAACGTCTCACGACCCGGCGGCCTGGGCGGAGCCGGCCCGGATCCTGAAGTGCCGCGCATCCGAGACGCGCCAGCAGATCGTTGCCGTTGCCGCCGCCGCGACCAGCACCGCCGGCCACGCGCCGACCGCGAGCCCGAGTATGTGAGAGAGGATGAAGGCGCCGAGCCCGGCGGTGGTGAGCAGTACGGCACTCCGGCGACCGTCGCGCCGCAGCCAGATCGCGATGCAGGTCAGGCCGAACCCCGCGAGCACGAGACCACCGAGCGGCCGCGAGCCGGTCGCATCCGCCACGCCGAATCCGAGGATCAGTCCGGCGGCGGCGATCGGGGCGGTCGGAAAGCGGATCATTCTATGATTATCCTCGGAGCCGGTCGCCCGCGCGGCGCCCGCGCGGACTGATCCCGTTCAGTGGTTTCAGGACGGCGCCGGGCTCGCGTGTCGCCTCCCACCCCGGCACCCCGGTACCCCGGTCGCTCTCAGCCCACCGCCACCGCGGCCTCACCGACCTGCGCCGCTTCTGCGTGCTCACGACTGTCGCGCGAGGAGATCAGCAGCGCGGCCAGGATCGCCCCGGCGAGCGCGAACCCGGCTCCAACGAAGAACGCTCGGTCGAAGCCCTTGGTCAGTGCGATGGCCGCGGTGTGCACCCCGGAGTGAAACAGCCCCTGCGTGCGGCTGTTGGCGACGGTGGCGAGGATCGCCAGCCCGAGCGCACCGCCCACCTGGGTCGAGGTGTTGATCAGCCCGGACGCGAGCCCGGCCTCACGCGGGTCGGTACCGGACACGGCGGCGATCGTCACCGGGACGAACGCCAGCCCGAGCCCGACGGCGGCCAGCAGCGAGGGGCCGAGGACGTCCGCGGCATAAGAGCCGCCGGGAGAGTGCACCCGTGAAAACCACAGCAGGCCTCCCGCGATCAGCAGCATGCCCGCTACCAGCGGCGGCTTGAAGCCGACCCGGGTGACGAGCTGGGAGGCGCCTCCAGCCGACAGGATGATCCCGATCGAGAGCGGAAGATAGGAGAGCCCGGCCTTGATCGGCGAGTAGTGCAGCACGTTCTGGAGGTACAGCGAGATGAAGAAGAACATCGAGAACAGCGACATGCCGATCAAGAGCCCGACGATGTTCGCCCCCCTGAGGGTGCGCAGGCGGAAGATCGAGAACGGCATCAGCGGCTGGCGCTGGCGCAGCTCGATCACCAGGAACGCCACCAGCAGGACGGCCGCTGCGCCGAGGCGCAGCAACGTCCCCGTGGATCCCCAGCCGGAGTTGACGGCGTCGACGACCCCGTAGACGAGCAGGGCCAGACCCGCCGTGACGGTCACCGCGCCGGGGAGGTCGAATGTCTTGCTCGCGCCCTCGGCGCGACTCTCGACGAGCAGTCGCGGGCCGAGGGCCGCGGCGGCGATCCCGATCGGGACGTTGACGAACAGCACCCAGCGCCAGCTCAGGCCACTGGTCAGGATGCCGCCCAGGAGCACGCCGGCGGCGCCCCCGGCACCGGCGACCGCGCCCCAGATCCCGAGTGCGCGGTTGCGCTCGGGGCCATCGGCGAAGGTGGTGGTGATGATCGACAGCGCGGCCGGCGAGACGAGCGCCGCGCCGACGCCCTGAATCGCCCTCGCGGCGATCAGCCATCCCTCCGATTGCGCGATCCCGCCCGCGAGCGAGGCGAGCGCGAACAGGATCAGGCCGACTGTGAACATGCGCCGGCGCCCGAGCAGATCCGCCAGCCGTCCGCCGAGGAGCAGGAAGCCGCCGAAGGTGAGGGTGTACGCGTTGACGACCCACGAGAGGTCGGCGCGCGAGAAGTTCAGCTGGGCTCCGATCGACGGCAGCGCGACGTTCACGATCGATGCATCGATCACGATCACGAACTGCGCCATCGCCAGCAGCAGCAGAGCGAGATTCTTCGCTCGCGGCGTTTCGAGGGAAGACATGGAAGCTGACCTCCGGTTCCGTTTACGTTGCGTGGGGTAAGATACGGAAGTATGATTCCGTTTGTCAAGAGCCCGAGGGTGAAAATTTTGTCAAGCCCGCCGAGATGAACTTGCGACCGTGACCATCCCCGAGGAAGTCGAGCGATCCCAGCGGGCCGACGCCCGTCGCAATCGCGAGCGGATCATCCACGGCGCGCGGGAGGTGTTCGCGCGGGACGGCGCTTCCGCGCAGATGGAGGACGTCGCGAGGACCGCAGGGGTGGGCGTCGGTACGGTCTACCGCCACTTTCCGACCAAGGAAGCGTTGATCACCGAGCTGGTAGCGAGCAAGTTCGAGTCCTTCGGGCAAACGGCTCGGGAGGCGCTGGCGGAGGACCGTGAGCCGTTCGAGGTGCTCGCGGGCGTGCTGCGCCGCAACGCCGCGTTCATGGCCGACGATGGTGCCGTCCGGCATGCGCTGATGGGCGCCGGCGAGGAGGTCTGGGCACGCACCGAGCCACAGCGCCGCGAGGCGAACGAGGCCTTCCAGCAGTTGGTGGAGCGCGCACAGCGCGCGGGCACGATGCGCGGGGACTTCGGCGTGGCCGACATCCCGATGCTGATGTGCGGCATCTGCGCGACGATGGGCCACACGGTGCCCGGCTTCGACTGGCACCGTCACCTCGAGCTCGTGATCGACGGCCTGCGAGCGCGCCAGCCGATCACGGCACTAGCTAGCGAGCCGACGTCTTGAAGCTCGTCGCCATGAACCGGCCGAGCCGCAAGCGCTGCTACTCCTGCTCGCCGAGCGTAGCGAACAGCGACGCGGTCCTGAGCGGGGCGAGAGCCAGCGCGACGGGGGACACCGTCTCGCCGCGCGGGACCGGGATCACCTCGCGGTAGGTGCCGTCCGCGCCGTCCGGTGGATCTCCGAGGTCTGGACGAGCGTGACCACGCGAGGAGTCTACGCCCCCCATCGAGAGTCGAAGGCAAGCCGGTTCGCTGCTCAGCCGCTGCGCTCGAACACCGCAACGCCATGCTCGTCGAGCACGTCCGCGAGCGCGATCCGGCGGTCGAAGGAGCGCTCCCCTCCGCGTAGGACGTCGAGCCAGCGTCCCCGGGGCGCCTCGAAGGTGCCGGGGCCACGGCCGTCGCGCACCGCGACCACCACCAGCAGCTCCCCCCCGCGCAGGAATGCGCAGGTCTCCTCCCCCGCCGCCAGCGGCTCGTAGTTGCCCGCAAAAGGCTCCGGGCGCCGGGCCCGGAGCGTCAGGAGCCGCAACGTCAGCCACAGCTTGCGCGTCTCGCGATCCGGTGGCGAGCCTCCCATCAGCCGAGACAGCAGCGCCTGGTGGCGACGCCAGTCGATCGGCCGGCGGTTGTCGGGATCGACGAGCGCGCGGTAGAGCAGCTCGTCTCCTTGGTAGACGTCGGGAACCCCCGGGACGGTGAGCTTCAGCACGAGCTGGCCGAGGGCGGCCCGCTCGCCCACCGCGGCGACACTCGCGGCGAACGGCTCGAAGTCCTCCAGGAACGGACGGTGGGCGTAGAGTCTGCGGCAGTAGCGCTTGACCGCCGCCTCCCACCCGGCGTCCTCGTCCACCCAGCTCGTGTTGCGCTTGGCTTCCCGCAGCGCCTTCTCCATGTAGGACTCGATCCGCTCCACGGCGATCGGCCAGACACCGACGAGCGTCTGAAAGAGGAAGTAGCGCTCGACGTCATCGGGGGCGCCGTCCTCGCGCAACCCCGCGGTCAGCTCAAACCAGCGCCACACGCGTGAAGCCCACTCCTCGGGAATCGAGGCGAGCACGCCGATCCGAGCGCGGACGTCGCCCGAGCGCTTGGCATCGTGGGTCTGCGTCGTCAGCAGATTGAGCGGAAAGCGAGCGGCGCGCTCGGCGTTGGCGGCGTGGAAGCCCTCGACGCCGAGGCAGAAGCGCGAAGGATCGCCGCCGACGTCATTCAACGCGAGCAGTCGCGCGTAGCGATAGAAGGCGGTGTCCTCGACACCCTTGGCCATCACCGCGGGCGTCGTCTGCTGAAAGCGCGTCACGAAGGCGGCCGGCGCGCCACGGTCCAGCAGCAGCATCTGCGCCAGCTCCGGCGCCATCCCGTTCGCCGCAGCGATCGCACGGCGATCCTGCTCGTCCACCCGCCCCGCACCCGGGTCGACGTACGTCCGGTAGACGGAGAGCGAGGCCAGCGCTCGCGCCAGCGCGTCGAGGCCGCCACCGGCCCCTCCCCCGAGTGCGTCGAGGAGTCGGTCGGCGTCGGGGCCCAGCTCCCGCGCTAGGCGCTGCACCTCCGGCATGAAGGTCGTGCGCGCCTGCTCGAGCTTGGCCTCCAGCGCGACCTCGTCAAAGCTGCGGAGGTCTCCGGAGACCTCCTCCCACAGCTTGGTCAGCGGCACCTCGCCGGCGGGATCCACAAACAGCGCCGTCACGTCGGCCAGGAACTCGTAGCCCACCGTCCCGGAGACCGGCCAGTCGCGCAGGCGCTCGCCGGGGTGAAGGATCTTCTCGACCCAGACGCGCTGCGCGCAGCGCGCGCGCAGCGCCGCGAGGTAGCCCCGCGGGTGGGCCAGCCCGTCGGGGTGATCGACCCTCAGCCCGTCCACCAGCCCCTCGTCCACGAGCCCCAGCACGAGCTGGTGGGTCGCCTCGAAGACTCCCATGTCCTCCTGGCGCACGCCCGCCAGGTCATCGATGTCGAAGAAGCGCCGGTGGCGCCCGCTCACGGGGTCGATGTCGAAGAAGCGCTCGCGGAGCGCGTCGTCCGCCCAGTAGCGGTTGGCGTCGTCGGCCGCCATGTGGTTGGGGACAACATCGAGCACGATGCCCATGCCGGCGCCGCGAGCGACGGCGACCAGCGAACGGAATCCCTCCTCGCCCCCGAGCTCCCGTGACAGAAGGCGCGGATCGGTTACGTCATAGCCGTGCCCCGAGCCCGGCCGGGCCTGCAGGGAGGGGGACAGGTAGAGGTGCGAGATGCCGAGATCGCGCAGGTAGGGCACCAGCGCGCCGGCGGCCGCGAACCCGAATCCCGACGTGAGCTGCAGCCGGTAGGTCGCTCGCAGCTCGGGCGCCGCCGGCTGACTCACGCGGACCGCTTCAGCACCACAATCGAGTGCGAGAGGACGGCGACCTCGGTCCGGGCCCCAAAATGGGCGGCCCCGGGCTCGGCACCGGGGTCGTTGGTCGATAGCTCGAGCGTCCATCGGGCTCCGAAGCGCCGGCGCGGGAGCATGAACGTCCGGTCCTCCCCGTGGGCGTTGAGCAACAACAGGAAGGAGTCGTCCTCGATCTCCTCCCCCTCGGGCCCGGGAGTCGGAATCTCCCCGCCGTTGAGGAACATCCCCAGCACCGGCTCGCCGCTCTGCCAGTCGCGCCGGGTCATCTTGCGTCCGTCGGCGCGAAACCACCACGCGTCCGGGAGTCCCGAGCCGCCCGGCTCGCCATCGCCGTGCAGGAAGCTCGCGCGGCGAAAGACGGGGTGCGCGCGGCGCAGCGCGATCAGCCGCCGAGTGAAGTCGCGCCGCGCGCTCGCCTGCGGAGTCTCGATCCAGTCGTACCAGGAGATCTCATTGTCCTGGCACCAGCCGTTGTTGTTGCCGTGCTGCGTGCGCCCGGCCTCGTCGCCTCCGAGCAGCATCGGGGTGCCCTGGGAGAGGAGCAGGGTGGTCAGGAAGTTGCGCTGCTGACGGGCGCGCAACTCGGCGATCTCCGGGTCGTCGGTCTCGCCCTCGGCGCCGCAGTTCCACGAGCGGCTGTCGTCGGTCCCGTCGCGGTTGTCCTCGCGGTTGCGCTCGTTGTGCTTGGACTCGTAGGCGACGAGGTCGGCGAGCGTGAAGCCGTCGTGCGCGGTGATGAAGTTGATCGAGGCGAACGGATCGCGCCCGTCGGACTCGTACAGGTCGGAGGACCCGGCGATCCGCGAGGCGAAGTCTCCCCGGTTCGCCTGCCCGCGCCAGAAGTCGCGCATCGTGTCGCGGTACATCCCGTTCCACTCCGACCAGCGGACGGGGAAGTTGCCGACCTGGTAGCCCCCCGGCCCGACGTCCCAGGGCTCGGCGATCAGCTTCACCTGGGAGAGCACCGGATCCTGGTGGATCACGTCGAAGAACGCCGACAGCCGATCGACGTCGTACAGCTCGCGCGCGAGCGCCGAGGCGAGGTCGAAGCGGAAGCCGTCCACGTGGCACTCGACCACCCAGTAGCGCAGCGAGTCCATGATCAGCCGCAGCACGCTGGGGTGCACCGGGTTCAGCGAGTTGCCGGTGCCGGTGAAGTCCATGTAGTGGTGCGGATCCTCGGGCATCAATCGGTAGTAGGAGCTGTTGTCAGCCCCCTTGAAGCACAGCATCGGGCCGAGATGGTTGCCCTCGGCGGTGTGGTTGTAGACGACGTCCAGGATCACCTCGATTCCGGCTTGATGCAGCGCCTTCACCATTCCCTTGAACTCCCTCACCTGCTCGCCGCGGCGACCGCCGGCGGCGTACTCGGAGTGGGGGGCGAGGTAGCCGATCGTGCTGTAGCCCCAGTAGTTGGCGAGCCCCCGCTCGGCGAGGAACGCCTCGTCTGAGATGTGGTGCACCGGCAGCAGCTCGACGGCTGTGACGCCGAGATCGACCAGGTATGCGATCGCCGCCTCCGAGGCGAGCCCGGCGTAGGTGCCGCGCAGATCCTCCCTGACACCGGGATGGCGCATCGTGAAGCCCTTCACGTGCGTCTCGTAGATGACGGTGTCGGCCAGCGCGATGCTCGGCGCACGATCGCCCTCCCAGAGGAAGGCGTCGTCGATCACGATCGACTTGGGCATCGCCGCCTCGTCGTCGTCGTCGTCGAGCTCGAGGTCGGCATCGTCGTCGCCACCGGGCACGTAGGGCAGCACGTTGGCATCGTGCGCCCAGTCGACCACGCCCTCGATCGCCTTGGCGTAGGGGTCGATCAGAAGCTTGGCCGGATTGAAGCGGTGGCCCTCGGACGGCGCATATGGTCCGTGCACGCGGTAGCCGTATCGCTGGCCGGGCGCGACGCCGGGGATGTAGCAGTGCCAGTTCAGCGCCGTGCGCTGGGTGAGCGCGATGCGGGTCTCCTCCCCGTCCTCGCCGAACAGACACAGCTCGACCCCCTTGGCGTGCTCGCTGAAGAGCGAGAAGTTCGTGCCCGCGCCGTCCCAGGCGGCGCCGAGCGGAAAGGGCCGTCCCGGCCAGACCTCCGGCATCGAGGCAGCGCTCACTGGATCAGCGCTCCGGACAGCGGCGCCAGCGCGACGTGGCCATCCTCGACGCGGGGCGTGCCGTGCGTGCTGAGCGCCACGGCGGCGCCCTCGCAGGGCACCCGGCGGGCGTCGGCGGCGAAGTTGCACGCGAGCTCGAAGCCCCCGCGGCGAACGCGCAGCCAGCCCGCGCGCTCGTCGAGCTCGATCTCATCGGCGTCCCCGCGCGGCAGGCGGCGGCGGGCGGCCAGCAGCTCCCCGTACAGGCGCGCCAGCTCGGGATCGCGGCGGCGGGTCAGCTTCGAGCGCGCGAAGGTCTCAGGCGCCTGCGGATCGGGGATCTCCTCGTCGAACTTCGCGAAGGCCGCGAACTCCCGGCGGCGACCCTCGCGCGTGGCGTCGGCGATCTGCTCGTCGATGTGATCGCTGAAGAACTGAAACGGCGCCGGCTCCCCGTACTCCTCCCCCATGAACAGGAGCGGCACGAAAGGCGCGAGCAGTACGCAGAACGCCGCCAGCGGACGCGCGCTCGCGGGCATCCGATCCCCGTAGGCGCGGTTGCCCACCTGGTCGTGGTCCTGGGAGAAGACGACGAAGCGCTCCGGCGCTACGTCGCCCGCCGGCGCGCCGAAGCGCCGGCGCCGGAAGCTCGAGTAGCCCCCATCGTGAACGTGCGGGCGGTGCCAGGCCTTGGCGAGCTGAGAGACGGCGCCGAACTCGGCGTAGTAGCCCTCGCGCTCGCCGGTCAGCAGCGCCCGCAGCGCGTGGTGGAAGTCATCGGCCCAGGCGGCGTCGCAGCCATAGCCTCCGGATCGGCCGTCGGCGGCGCCCCCTCGGGCGCGACCGCCCTGCACAGGCCGTTCAAACTCCTCCGACGGGTGCACCGGGCGCACCACGCGCGGGTCGTTGAGCCCGCTCTCGGCGATCACCAGGGCGTGCGGGTCGACCTCGTGCACGCGCCGCGCGAGCGCGGCGACGATGTGCTCGGCGCTGGAGTCGAAGATCGCGTGGATCGCGTCGAGTCGCAGCCCGTCGATCCCGAAGTCGGCGATCCATTCCGTCGCGCTCTGCAGCACCCATTCGCGCACCGGGTCGCAGTCCGCGTCGTCGAAGTTGATCGCTCGACCCCACGGCGTCTGGTAGCTGTCGGTGAAGTAGGGGCCGAAGGCATCGAGCGCCGCCGCGCCGGAGGCGCCGACGTGGTTGTAGACCACGTCGAGGATCACGCCCAGGCCGGCTTGGTGGGCGGCCTCCACGAGCGCTGCGAGCCCGGCCGGACCGCCGTAGGCCGAGTGCGCGGCGGAGATGTAGACCCCGTCGTAGCCCCAGCCGTGGACCCCCGGGAACTCGGCCACGGGCATGATCTCGATCGCGGTGATGCCGAGCTGCGCGAGCTCACGCAGGTGCGCGGCGGCTGCCTCGAAGGTCCCCTCGTCGGTGAAGGCGCCGACGTGGAGCTCGTAGATCACCAGCTCGTGAGGCGACAGAGCTCCGGACCGGCCGCGGAGCCCCGGCGAGCGGCCGAGCACCCGTGAGGGGCCCCGCAGCCCCGCGGGCTGCCAGCGCGAGCAGGGGTCCGGCCTGCGGGTTCCGTCGACGAGGAACCGGTAGTCGGTGCCCGCCGGGGTCGGCACCACCGTCTCGTAGACGCCGTAGCCGGCGTCCCGGAGCTCCACTTCGCGCTCGTCCTGGCCGAGCAGCAGCGAGATCGAGTGTGCGCGGGGAGCCCAGACCCTGAACTCGGTCTGGCCGTCGCCGACCTCGCGCGCGCCGAGCGGACGCTCCCACGGATACTCAGCCAGCGCGTGCCTCACCGATCTTCGGGGACGAGCCAGATCGCCGCCAGCGGCGGCAGCGTCACCTCGGCCGAAACCTGCTGGCCGTGCCAGGGGATCGGCTCGGCCTGCACCCCGCCGAGATTGCCGACGTCGCCGCCGCCATAGAAGGCCGAGTCCGTGTTCAGCGCCTCGCGCCAACGCCCGGAGCGCGGCAGGCCGAGACGGAACCCGGTCCGCGGGACCGGGGACAGGTTCGCGGCGAACACGAGCACGCGCTCGCCGTCGCGGGAGTGGCGCGCGAAGGCGATCACGTTGTCGTCGGCGCCGTTGGGCTCCAGCCACGAGAACCCCGCCGGGTCGGAGTCGAGCTCCCACAGCGCGGGCTGCTCACGGTAGCGGTGGTTGAGGTCGCGGACCAGCGCCTGGATGCCGGCGTGCTCGGGGCGCTCGAGCAGGTGCCAGTCCAGCGAGCGCTCGTGACTCCACTCGGCCTCCTGGGCCAGCTCTGAGCCCATGAACAGCAGCTTCTTGCCTGGGTGCGCGTACATGTAGGCGTACAGCGCGCGGAGGTTGGCCAGCTTCTGCCAGCGGTCGCCGGCCATCTTCGAGTACAGCGAGCCCTTGCCGTGCACGACCTCGTCGTGGGACAGCGGCAGGATGAAGTTCTCGCTGAACGCGTACATCAGGCTGAAGGTCAGCTCGTGATGGTGGTAGCGGCGGTAGATCGGGTCCTGGGTGAAGTAGTCCAGCGTGTCGTGCATCCAGCC
>QHBW01000068.1 GCA_003244205.1 Solirubrobacterales bacterium
GCCGCGGACCGCGCAGCGGCGTGCCGGTGATGGTCGCCGTGCACTCGACGCGGCTCGGCCCCGCGCTCGGCGGGTGTCGCATGTGGCGCTATCGCGATGCCGACGCCGCCGTGGGTGACGTGCTCCGGCTCTCGAGTGCTATGACGCTCAAGGCGGCTGCCGCGGGCCTGTCGCTCGGTGGCGGCAAAGGAGTTATCTGCCTCCCGCCGGGCCCGGCTCCCGCGGGCGATCACCGCGAGGAGATTCTGCACGACTTCGCCGAGGTAGTCGCTGAGCTCGATGGCAGCTTCATCACTGCCGAGGATGTCGGCACGACGACCCAGGACATGGTCGCGATCAGGGCTGTTACTCCCCACGTCGTCGGCCTGCCGGAGACCACGGGTGGCGCGGGTGATCCGGGGATGTTCACCGCGCTGGGGGTCCGTGCGGCCATGCGCGCCTGTGCCCAGCGGGCCTTCGGCTCGCCCGAGCTCGCGCAGCGGACGGTGGCGATCATCGGCGTCGGCAGTGTCGGCGGGTCGCTCGCGAGGCTGCTGGCGGCCGACGGTGCTGAGCTCCTGCTCGCCGACATCGACGCCTCCAAGCGTGCCCTGGCATCGGCGCTCGCGGGCGCGAGCTGGACGGCTCCGGTCGACGCGCTGAAGGCTGACGTCGACATCGTCGCCCCCTGCGCGCTCGGGGGCATGATCGACGCTCACACCGCCACGCACCTGCGCGCGCGCGTCGTCTGCGGTTCGGCCAACAACCAGCTCGACGACGACGCGGTCGCCGACCTGCTGGCAGCACGAGGAGTCCTCTATGCCCCCGACTTCTTGGTCAACTCCGGCGGCCTGATCGACGTCTCGCTGGAGCTCGAGGGCTATGACCGCGCCCAGGCGCAGCGGAGGGTCGGCCAGCTCGAGGACGTCGTCGGCGACGTGCTGGCGCATGCTGAGGAGCGCGGCCAGACGCCGCTGCAGGCGGCTCGCGAGCTCGCCGCCGCGCGCCTTGCGGCAGCGGTCTGACGGTCCGCCACCGAGCACGCCGGCATCATTGCGGCGCCAGCGCCGCAGCGGCGACGGGCGCTCCGCGGTCACTGAAGCGGCGGCGCAGGCGCAGAAACGGTGCTTCGACCAGCCGGTGGCTGACGACGGCCACCGCGATGCAGAGCGGCAGCGAGACCGCCAGCAGCGGGCCGAACCCGCTCACCGCGGTTGGGTGCAACCAATAGACGATCGGCAGATGCCAGAGATAGAGGCTGTAGGAAGCGATCCCGATCAGCGCCAGCGGCCGCCACTTCAGCAGCGAGATCGCCCGCCCCGGGCGCAGCGGCAGCACGCAGGAGCCAAGGGTCAAAAACGACGCCAGCGCGCACAGCGCGATGCGGCGCGCGTCGTCGATCGCCAATACCCACACGGGCAGCGAGATCGCCAGCCAGGCATCGGCGCGAGCCAGCGGACCGCGCAGCCAAGAGGGTGGCTGACGCTCCCAGCTCAGGCGCAGCAGGGCGAGCAGCATCCCTGGAACGAAATAGAAGAACATCACCGGCAGCGAGTACTGCCAAGTCAGATCGGGGGCGTGGTGGACGCCGGCGACCTTCACCCAGTGCAGCGCAAGGCTCCCTGCGCCGAGGGCGATCAGCGCGGCCGCCGCCCGCGACGCCAGTCCCCGCGCAAGGCGCCCGACGCCGACCGCCAGCAGTGGCAGCAGGACATAGAAGTGCAGCTCCACCACCAGCGACCACATCGGCCCGTCGATCCTCGCGACGGTGGCGGAGGAGAAGTTCTGGCCGAAGAGCAGGAAGCTCACCCACTCCTCGAAGGTCCCGCCGTCGGCCTGCACGAGCATCGCGACGACGAGCACGACGTAGTAGAGGGGCAGGATGCGCAGCGCGCGGTTGAGCGCGTAGCGGCGCAGGTCGACGGCGTCGCCGGAGCCGAAGTAGCGGCGCACGAACGGCCAGAAGAGCAGGTAGCCGGTGAGCGCGAAGAAGAGGTAGACCCCGGTGCCACCGCCGTAGAGCAGGCGCCGTGAGAAGCTCGCCGTCAGATAGCCCCCGTCGTAGTGGTGTGCGGTGCCGAACACGTGGGCCACGAGCACGCTGATCGCCGCGAGCGCGCGCAGCGACTCGATCCTCGCCGAACGCAGCTCGCCGGCCTGCGAGACAGAGGCGGGACTGCAGTAGCCTCCGCCCCCATGCTGGAGAACCGCGTCGCCTACGCGACTTGCCCGCTCTGTGAGGCAACCTGCGGGCTCGAGCTGACCGTGCGCGGGGATGAGCTGTTGTCCGTTCGCGGCGATGCCCAGGATGTCTACTCGGCGGGCTTTATCTGTCCTAAGGGCGTTGCGCTGAAGGAGCTCCACGAAGATCCCGACCGCGTGCGCACGCCGCTGCTGCGCCAGCCGGACGGATCCTTCGCCGCGGTGTCGTGGGACGAGGCCTTCGCCGAGATCGACTGTCGGCTGAGCGCGATCTTGGCCGCCGGCGATCGCAACGCCGTGGGGACCTACCTCGGCAATCCGAACGCTCACAACCTCGCCACGCTGCTCTACCAGCCGGTGCTGCTGCGGGCGCTGGGTACCCGCAACGCGTTCTCGGCCAGCACCGTGGACCAGTTCCCCAAGCAGATGGCCTCAGCGCTGATGTTCGGCACGGGGCTCAGCGTCCCGGTGCCCGACGTCGATCGCACCGACCATCTCCTGATTCTCGGCGCCAATCCTCTCGCCTCCAACGGGTCGCTGCTGACAGCGCCGAACATGCGCGGCAGACTGCGGGCGATCCGCCGCCGTGGCGGGCGCATCGTCGTCGTCGATCCGCGCCGGTCGCGCACCGCCGAGGAGGCCGACGAGCACATCCCGATTCGTCCTGGCACCGACGCGCTGCTGCTGTTCGCGATGGTCCACGTCCTCTTCGATCAGGGGCTGGTGTGCGGCGGCGGGGCGATCGACTTCTGCGAGGGAGTCGAGCTCGTGGAGGAGCTCGCCGCCGGATTCTCCCCCGCGGCCACGATGTCGCCGGGCTCGCGCCGGCGCGCGAGCGCCGTGCGCAGACGAGCGATGTCGTCGACCAAGGGCTGGGGCGCAAGCTCGATTCGGCCGCTGGCCGTCCGCAGTACCTCGGGAAGGCGGGGCTCCAGCGCCCCGAGGTCGACGCCATGCGGGGCGGCCTCGAGCGCCGCCAGCGAGAGTCCGGTGTCGCGCGCGCCGAAGGCGTCCCCGTAAGGACCGCAGCGCAGCATCAGGTCCAGCAGCCGCTCGGGCCCCCGGCGCGGAGCGAGTTCGCCGAGTGTGCGGTGTTGTGAGCATCCCCCACGGCTGGGGTCATGCGGGAGGCACCCAACGCGTGGCCGACGCGCACGCGGGGGTCAACTCCAACGTGCTCGCCGACGAGCGCGATGTCGACGCGGTATCGGGCAACGCCGTGTTGAACGGAATCACCGTCAGCGTGACGGCGCTGTCGGTGACTGACGCCGAGAGCCAGCCGGCGGCCGCGGCCGCCGGCACGCCGATAGGTGCCTGAGCGCCACGCGGCGCGGCTGCCATGACCGGAGCGGCGGCGCGCGCTCGCGGCTGCCATCCTCTGCCCGGGCGGTTAGCTCAGCTGGTCAGAGCGCCTGCTTTACACGCAGGAGGTCGTCGGTTCGAGTCCGACACTGCCCATTTACTTGATCAGTCGGTCACGGTGACGAACAAGGTCAAGGTGATCAAGCGACGCGCCTACGGACTGCCGAGCTTCGATGGCTTCGGGGAGCGAGTGCTCCTAGCATGCAGCCAACGGGATCACGCAGCGCCGACCCCGCTCGATCGGCGAGAACCGAAAAGTGGACCACCTTTGATCTTGGGTGGGTGGCTATCTTGGGCCTGGCGTGGGGCAGCTGCGTAGGCCGACAGCAGGCCGATGTCGCGAGTCGGAGACTGCGGAGGACATTCGAGCGCTGCCGTCCAAGGAGGCGGTGAGGAGCAGGCGTCTTGCAGGGCGGGGGCCGGCTACGGGTCGGGGGCGCTCGCGGCAACGCGGGACGGGCGAGCGTCGTGTAACGGGGGGCGTCGCGACGCCAGATAGAGTCTGAGTCGTCGGGACGATCAATTGGAGAGGTCGGCGAACGCCGTGCACACGGTCCAGGGGTTATCCGGCGCTCGGTTCGAGCGGGCGCAGGCGGTGTTCGAGCGCAACTCCGCGAGGCGCGGCGAAGCCGGCGGGTCGGGGTGCCTGCGAGCTTGCGTTTGGCTGCACGGTGAGCGAGTAGCGCGTCGGCATCCGGCTCAACGAGCGCGGTCAGGCGCGTATCCGCGTCGTAACTCCGAGATTTTCGGCTCGCCGACGTGCAAGCTCAACTTCTGGGTCCGGCCGACGTGACCCGAAACGGGGACCGGGGACGTCTTGCGGCGCGGGCGTTGTGCCGGTCGGTCGGGCCTCGCCATCGCCTGGCTGTCCTGCTGCTAGTGGCCGCGGTGTCGGCGGCGTTCGTCGCTGGCGTGCCGGCGCGAGGAGTGGCACAGAGCGGGCCGACACTTCCGACCAACGATCTACAGGGGCTGCTGTCGTTGACCGGGTTCCCGACGCCGACACCGGTGCCGACGCAGGAGAACCCCGAACCCCAGCTCGAAGCCGTGCCGCCAGCCGCGTGTGGCGCCGGCTCGCGCCCCCTGGCGGGGGAGCAGGGACGTGTCCCGGCGTCGGCGATCAACTCGCCTGCCGCGGCACAAGGATGGACGTGCAACGTCAAGCTGGAGGGCCACCACGCAACCCCGGGCGGCTTCCGCGTCTGGCGCTACGTCGACCATACGGGCCACGCGTGCGCGTTCTACGACACGTCGCTGGTCTCGGCGTTGAACGTCTTCAGCGCCGCCCTCGGGCCGTCATCGGGAGTCGTCGTGCTCGACGTGTCCGATCCGGCGCGTCCGATTCAGACGGCGACGCTCACGTCGCCGCCGATGCTCGCGCCTCATGAGTCGCTCAATTTGAACGCACGGCGTGGGCTGCTCGCCGCGGACATGGGAAACGGCGGCTCGCTGCCCGGTCTGATGTCGATCTACGACGTCAGCAAGGATTGTCGTAACCCGGCGCTGGACTCTACCTACCTCGCGGCGCGGTTCGGCCACGAGAGCGGCTTCTCGCCGGATGGCAACACGTTCTGGATCGGTGGAGGGGAAGGCATCGCGGCGGTCGATGTGAGGGATCCGAAGACCCCGCAAACGATCTGGCAGGGCAACGAATTCGCGCACGGTCTGAACGTCAGTGACGACGGCAACACGCTCTATGACACCAATCCGATCGACGGCGAGATCACGCTCCTCAACGTCCGTCAGATCCAGGCGCGCGTGCCCGAGCCCATGGTCAGCGAGATCAGCCGACTGACGTGGAACACGGTATCGATCCCCCAGAACACCAACCCGATGCAGATCGGCGGCAAGCCCTACCTGCTCGAGTTCGACGAGTTCGCGTTCCGGTTCAACCCCGCGACGATGGCAGACACCGTTGGGGGGGCGCGGATCCTCGACATCTCCGATCCCGCTCACCCGCGGGTCGCGTCGAACATCCGCCTCGCGGTCAACATGACCGCGGCACACACAGCCGCCGACAGCGATCCCTCGCCGCTCCCCTCGCCGGGGTTGGACTATGCGTCGCATTACTGCGCGATCCCGCGTGAGGTCGACCCGGAGATCGTCGCGTGCTCGTTCATCAACTCGGGACTGCGGATCTTCAACATCCAGGACCCGCTACACCCGCGCGAGGTCGCCTACTACATCTCTCCACCGACGGCATCATCCAATCCTGGCGCGACGGCGGCGGACTTCGCGATGTCACAACCCGCGTTCGACCCCGCCCGGCGGGAGGTCTGGTACACAGACGCGACCAGCGGGTTCTACAACCTCCAACTCGACCCAAGCGTGTGGCCCGAACCGACGAACGTCGGCGGCGTCAGCTGCCTTGACAAGCGCGGCTTCCGCATCCCGCTGCTGTTCCACGCGCGCGGCCGCGTGACGCGGGCGGTCGTCTACGTCAACGGTCGCCGCGTGCGCACCGTCCGCGGCCACAACATCGTCGCCGTCACCCTGACGCAGCTGCCGAAGGCGCGCTACACCGTGAGGATCGTGACCAACACGAGCCGGGGCTTCGTAGTCACGAGCACGCGCACCTACATCGGCTGCCGCAAGCTTTCGCGGCACGATCACGTGCGTCGCGCGCGGCGCCGGTAGAGCCCGACCCACGCGGCCGGTGTCGCGGGTGACGCCGGCCGCGGTCGCCGAACGCAACCGCGCCGCAGCGCACACGACCACTCGCCAGTGCAAGCAGTCGCGTCCCGTGCGGTGAACTGAGGTCCCCACATTGGACGACCAACGAGCGTCCGCCCGAGGTCCCGCTGCCGATCCCGACGGTGGCTGTTGCACAAAGGCTCGGCGGGGGTGTCGCGGCCGGCGTTGGTGACCGGCTGCGTTGACGATCGCTGGCGCGATCGGCCATGTGAAAGCCCGGTCAGGCGGCTGCAAGCGCCGTGTGGTGCTTGTGGAGCTAGGGCAGGTTGTGGGTGGCGATGATCAGCCGCCATTCCGAGTGTCAGGCGGCGCAGCCCTCACTCAGGCCGGTTCGCGCGCGCGAATCACGGACGCCTCCCGCCGCGGCGCTCGGGCTCAGAGCAAACGTCGAGCCCGAGGCCGTTGCGGGCGGGAGCTCAGCGGCTCTCGACGATCATCAGGCTGTTGCCGTCCGGATCGCGGAACCAAAACAGCGGCGGGACTGGGTCGCCCATGCGGCTG
This sequence comes from Solirubrobacterales bacterium, assembly GCA_003244205.1. Lineage (GTDB taxonomy): Bacteria > Actinomycetota > Thermoleophilia > Solirubrobacterales > Solirubrobacteraceae > QHBW01. The sequence continues at coordinate 6,739 of QHBW01000068.1, forward strand.
ACCTCGGGATCGACGTCAACACCGCGGGTCTTGAGGTCCTCGTGGTCAGCATCGATGTTGTCGGTATGCAGGCCGATGCCTGTCTCGACATTGCCAGTTGGCTTGCCTGGGGGCGGCGGGACGATCGCGATCGTGGTCACTGCGTCGGCCGGCGCCACCTCGACCCAGCGGTAGCCGTTGCCGAACGGTACGTCGGTGCGCTTCTCGAAGCCGAGCGTTTCGACGTAGAACTCGATCGCACGGTCCTGATCGGAGACCGGGACAACTACCGTGCCGATCTTCTTGATGCGAGTCTTGGTGCTGGTCACGACATCCTCCTTTGGGTTAGATCACTGGCCATTGAGACCGTTGAACCCGGCGAAAGTCATCGTCGCGGCGGCTTCTCAAGCCGGGATTTGAGAATCGAACGCAACCGCAACCCGAAGTGCAGCTGGAGTTCTGCCAGTCTGATCACGTGGGAGACAGAGCGCCTCAGAGCCTGGGCTGGCTCCTCGACGAGCGGGCCAGTGCTGGACGGGAGAACCTTGATGCCGTCCACGTGTCGCGCTATGACGCCAAGGAGGACGGCGGCGCGCTCGGCGAGGTCCGGCTTCTCCAAGGCCTTGGTCTCGGCGCGAGGTCGACGGTGTTGGATCTCGGCGCCGGAACCGGCCAGTTCACGCTTGCGGTCGCCCCGATCTGTTCCCGCGTGGTTGCAGTGGACGTCTCGCCAGTCATGCAAGAGCGCCTCCGCGAGAAGGTAGAGGCTTCAAGCCACAGGAATGTCGAGTGCGTCTCTGCGGGCTTTCTCACGTACGAGCACTCAGGCGAGCCTGTCGATTTCGCGTATTCCCGGTACGCCCTCCATCACCTCCCGGACTTCTGGAAGTCGCAGGCGTTGGCACGGCTCGGCCGCTTCATGCGGCCGGGAGCTGTGCTGCGCCTGTGGGACGTCGTCTACAGCTTCCAGCCCGACGAGGCAGAGGAGCGGATCGAGAGCTGGTGTGCGACCGGCGGGACGGGTATAGAGACAGACTGGAGCCGCGCCGAGCTCGAGGAACACGTCCGCGATGAGCACTCAACATTCACATGGCTCCTGGAGCCCATGATCGAGCGCTCGGGCTTCCGGATCGAGGACACCGACTACTCACGTGATGGCATCTTCGCTAGGTACGTCGCTCGCAGGCTGTAGAAGACGCCAGCGCCAGGCCAGCTACCGCACGGTTAGGTTTGCTGATATCACCTCCATTCGTGAAGGAGGTCGCGCTCCCTCAAGATGGGTGGTCGTTTGAGGCGGCGACCTTCGCGGCGTGTCTAGCGACGATCCTCGAGCTGCCACTGGACGCACTGCCCGAGCCGGCCGCGCGCGATGACCCCGCGCTTGGCTGGACCATCCCCAGCTCGCCCAGGCGCTGCCGCAGCCAGTCCCGTCGGCCGAGGTGCTGAGCGTCGAGGTCGCTGATCCCGAAAGCGTGGCGACTATTCGCTACGTGGGTGACAGCGGCGAGGTGACAATCCGGTCTCGCTGGAAGGACCTTGGTGGACGCCCGTTGATCGTCCACGCCGAACCCACCGCGTGAACGATGGCTAAGTGGATCTTTGAGCCAGGGCACTCTGAAGCGGAGTTCCGTGCCCGCCACATGATGGTCACCTGGGTCCGCGGGCTCTTCAAGGACGTGCGCGGCGAGCTGGACTTTGACCTTGCCGACTGCATGCAGACGCGTTTTCAAGGCCACATCGACGCGACCAGGATCTGGACCGGTGAGCCCGACCGCGACGCACACCTGCGCAGCGCCGACTTCTTCGACGTCGAGAACCATCCGAGGATCACGTTCACCGGCGCCTTCACCGAGCGCGTCGGTCACGCGCGGTTCCGCGCAGACGCCGAGCTCACGATCCGCGCAAACAAGCGCTCAGTGCCGCTCGACGTGTCCTACCTCGGAGAGTGGGCCAGCCCCTTCTGGGAAGGCGAGGAGAACCGCGGGACGATGCGCCGGATCGGCTTCGAGGCACGCACGCGAATCGAGCGCGACGACTTCGACGTCGCCTGGCAAGACAGCCTCCCCGGCGGGGGCGTGGTCGTCTCCAACCAGATTGACGTGACGCTCGACATCGAGGCGATCCTGCTCGAGGATCTCGAAAAGACCGGCGCAATTGACTACTACCGCGAGATCGGGGCCGTTCGGTAGCAGGTCGCCGGCCCTCGCAACCACACGCGGTCCTTACGCGCCCATGCTTTCCTTGCGACAGCGAGGGCCTCGATGCCGACAAGGAGCCGGGCGAGTGATTGAAGTTACGAACATCACGAAGCGCTACGGAGACAAGGTGGCGGTTCGCGATTTGACCTTCACCGTGCGACCCGGCGTAGTCACGGGCTTTCTGGGACCGAATGGCTCGGGGAAGTCGACGACGATGCGGCTGGTCCTTGGCCTCGATGCCCCGAGCTCGGGGCGAGCCCTGGTGAACGGCAAGCTCTATCGCGACCATCCCGCGCCGCTGCACGAGGTCGGTGCGCTGCTCGAGGCGCGCTCGGTTCACACTGGCCGGTCGGCCTACAACCACCTGGTCACGCTGGCACAAACGCACGGCATCCGCCGCAGCCGCGTCGATGAGCTGATCGACATGGTGGGGCTGCGCGACGTCGCCAAGAAGCGCGCCGGGCAGTTCTCGCTCGGCATGGGCCAGCGCCTCGGTATTGCATCGGCGCTGCTCGGCGATCCGCGCACCGTGATGCTCGACGAGCCGGTGAACGGCCTCGACCCGGAAGGGATCCAGTGGATCCGCAATCTGCTCAAGCGCCTGGCGTCCGAAGGGCGCACGGTGTTCGTCTCCTCACATCTGATGAGCGAGATGGCGCTGACCGCCGAGCACCTGATCGTGATCGGCCGGGGCGAGTTGATCGCCGATCTCGGGGTGGCCGAATTCCTGCGCAAGGCATCGAAGAAGGTTGTGCGCGTTCGCTCGCCACAGGCGACGACGCTGAGCGACCTGCTCGCGAGCCCCGACGTCACCGTCGAGAGCATCGAGCCCTCGCTCGTGGAGATCAGCGGGCTGACGTCGCAGCAGATTGGCGAGGTCGCCGCGGCGAAGGGCATCGTCCTGCACGAGCTGAGCCCGCAGCAGGCTTCGCTGGAGGAGGCGTTCATGGAGCTCACGCGTGACTCGGTCGAGTTTCAGGCCACCCCGCCACCCGCGTCGATCGCCCGGCAGGAGGCTCTGGCATGAGCGTCGCGACCGCAGCCGCGACTCCCGACAGGCAGCGCGCGAGCGGCGAAGGACGCGTCACCCAGGCGCGCGTCGCGCTGTCGGAGTGGACCAAGCTGCGATCGGTGCGCTCGACGCGCTGGGCGCTGTTCGTGGCGCTCGGCATGATCGTTGGGATTGGCATCCTCGCCTGCGTCGTGTTCGCGTCGCGCTGGCCGCACCTCCCTGCGGACGAGCGGCTGCACTTCCGTCCGCTGCGGGTCAACCTCGCGGGCGTGGCGCTGGCGCAGCTTGCGATCGGCGTGCTCGGGGTGCTGGTGATCACCGGCGAGTACTCGACGGGCATGATCCGCTCCACGTTCTCGGCGGTTCCCAAGCGGCTGCCGGTGCTGTGGGCCAAGGCGGGCGTGTTCGGCGCGGTGGTGTTCGCGGTCAGCCTGCCGGCGGTGTTCATCGTCTTCTTCGCCGGACAGGCGATCCTCTCCGGACAGCACATCCAGATTGCCTTCTCGCATCCCGGCGTTGCCCGCGCGCTGGTCGGGAGTGCCCTGTTCTTGATGGTGATGGGCCTCTTCGGCCTGGGTCTGGGCGCGATCATCAGGAACACGGCCGGGGGTATCGCGGCGCTCGCCGGCATCGTGTTCGTTCTGCCGCCGATCGTCTCCCTGCTGCCCTCCAGCTGGGCGGATGCGATCAACCCTTACCTGCCGAGCAATGCGGGCGGCGCCGTCTGGACAATCAATCCGGAGCCTCACACGCTCGCGCCGTGGGCCGGATTCGCCGCCTTCTGCGCCTACGCCGCCGCGTCACTGGCGATAGCAGCGGTATTGCTCCGTCGCCGCGACACGTGATCTGATCCGACCCGGGCTTGCCGGACCGGCCGCTGCCCGGCCGCGGATCCCGGCGGCTCGCCGGGGCGGCGCGATCGAGCTGCGGCCGATCGTGGAGCGGTAGGGATCGCGATAATTCGCGGGTGGCCTACGACGAGGATCTCGCTCACCGTATCCGCGAGCTGGTCGCAAGCGAGGCCGGCCTTACCGAGCAGCGCATGTTCGGTGGCCTAGCGTTCTTGATCGGCGGCCACATGGCTGTTAGCGCGAGCGGCCGGGGCGGTCTATTGCTTCGTTGCGATCCCGCCGAAAGCGATGCGCTGCAGCGCAAGCCGCACGCGCACCCTTTCGAGATGCGTGGACGGGTCATGCAAGGGTGGCTGCGGGTTGACGCCGATGGTCTGCGGACCAAGCGCCAACTCGAGCGGTGGGTAGCTCGCGGCGTAGCGTACGCGAGCTCGCTGCCGCCCAAGCAGCGGCGCTAGGCTGCTGCTCAGCCCACGAAGCGAAGGACGAAGATGGCCGAGATCCCGACGCTGTTCGTTTGCCACGGCGATGACGGTGGCGTGCGGCTGCATCCCTGTCGCCGCGTGCAGGAGGCGCTCCGCGCCGCAGGTATCGAGTACGACAAGGTGATCGCTGCTCACGGCAGTCCGATCTCCTTCCTGCGCAAGGGCTCGCGCGACGAGCTGCGCGAGGCGACCGGAGCGACGAAGCTGCCGGCGCTCAAGCTGCCCGACGGGACGATCATCACCCACTCTCGCGCCATCCTCTCCTGGATCGGCCAACAAGCCTGATCCCCGCGGCGCGTCGGCGCCGGAATCGGGCTGGCGGGGATCAGCGCGTGAGGATCGTGAAGAAGTCGCGGCTGTCGGGCTGGAGGAAGAAGCCCGACACGCCGACCTGGTTTGGCACGACCGGCACGACGCCCAGTGGCTTGCCGCTGCCGTGATGGCGGTAGAGGTAGCCGGCGACCCAAGCGGGGTTGATGTCCAGCTCGACCGCGCGGAGGACCCTGGCATGTCGCAGAGCGTCGGCGAGCGTCGCTACCGAGAGGTGCTCGCCTGCCGCCCAGATGAGCTGTCCATCGGCCGTGATTCCGAGCGCCGAGCGTGCGACGTCCATCGCGCCACCGAGAGAGTCGCCCCAGCACAGCCGGCAAGCGGTCGTCGACGCGACGCGGCCATGATCGAGCAGGAGGGTGAGGTTTTGGCGGACCGACTCGATCGCGAGCCCGGTTCGCGGCAGCCCTGCCTTCCAGGCGCCGATGTCGGTATGGCCGTCTGCATACGTGACGATCGACCCGAGACCATTACGCAGCGACGCCCCAACCCGACCCCGAGACATGAAGCCGCCGGCCCCGGCGGAGAACTTGAAGCCTCCGTTGAATGCCGCGACGAGTCGACGGCGCTCCTTTCCCACGATCGCAGGTCCGTAGCGCCACCCCGAGCCGCCCGGGTCGGCCGTGCCCGAATGTAGCGCGAGGCGGAGGAGCTGCTGGTCGAAGGAGAGGAGCGTGACGCCGGAGTGCAGCCTGGCCATCCGGACCGCCGTCTGCCCGCGCCATTGCACGACCGCCGTGAAGCGGGGGCCGATGGAGCGTGTGGCGGCTCGGAGCACGACAGGGTACGGCGGCGGTGGCGGCTTGCTGGGAACAGTGACCGGTGAGCCGGCCGGCGAGCTTCCTCTGCTTCCCGCCGGAGAAGGCAGGGCACCGTGCGAGGCACCAACGTGCTTTGGCGAGCCCCCGCAGCCGGCAGCGGCGGCGACGCACGCCGCGCAGGCGAGCGCCAGCGGTAGGCGCGAGGCTAGGGCTCCCACCGTGGGTAGTGCTCGCGCGCCCATGCGCGGTCGACCTTGCCTGTGAGCATTCCCCGCAGCGAGTGGCGGGTAGCAGGATTGAGGACCGCCATGTAGAGGTGACTTGCGACGAGCCCACAAGCGGCGATCGTGGCGAGCTTGTGGCCGCCGAAGATCAGGTTGTGGTGGGTTCCGGCGACGATCGTCTCTACCCCTGAGATGTAGAGCACGCCGAGCAGGATGCAGACAAGGACGAAGTTGATCTTCTGACCTGCGTTGAAGCGCCCGGCCGGCGGTTCTGGGGCGCCGTCGAGCAGCCGCGAGCGGATCGTCACTAGCCACTCGCGGTCCCGGGCGTCCAGCCTGGCCAGCTGGCGCGCGCTGCGTCCCAGCGCGCAGCCGCCGTGAGCCAATGGACGGCTCGCTCCGATGCGCAAGCGCTGCACGCGGATCGGCATATGGGTCAGTGTGACGCTGTTTGCACCAATGGCAGCATGAGAATGCGCTCACGCGCCTGTGGTGAGATCGTGGGTGGCAAGGCAGCTAAGGGGGAGGTGAGAATGCTCCCATCGCTACCGCAGTGGCGACCTCTGTCGCGCTCGACGCCGCCGACGCAAGGCGCGCTCAGCGATCACGCTGCCGATCAGCGCCAGGGCGACGGGGATGCTCACTAGGGCGACCACGCCGAGTCCGGGCGCGATCACCAATGCGGTGATCGCCAGGACACAGGCCAGCGCAATATCGGCGAGCAAGTCGCGCCTGCGCTCACGAAACCGCTGCTCACGCCGCCGCCGCTCGGTGCTGCGGGCTCGGCCAATCGGATCACGCTGGGCTGCCGCGGGCTGGCGCTCGACTGGTGGCGCGGAGCGAGCGGCGGAGCGCTCAGACGGCAGATAGGCGGGATCGGGAGTCATGGGCTGGGTCGTGGGCTCGCAACGGGGCAGCGGGGGCAGTTCACGGCGCCCATCTTGCGCAGCGCAGCCTAAGGGACGCTTAAGCCTCAGGCTGGCCGCAGAGATGAAATTACTCTCACTCGGCCCGATGCGTCGGAGGGGGCGTCTAGCCTGCCTCGAAGGGCTCACTGGTCACGGGGTCCTCTCAATCTGTGTCCGCGAGCGAACCGATACCCATGGCGGTGGCCCTGCCAATTCCGATGCCGGTCGCCCCGCGGCGGCCGCCCCCGCGACGCGTTGCGCCGTGGCGGCGCTGCCGGCGGATCGTCGTGATGTGCCTGCTCCTGTGCCTGGTTCCAACGACGATTTCGTACGTCACCACGACAATGCAGCCGTCGAACTCCACGTTCGCCATTCGCTCCTTCGAATGGCTGCGCGACCACGGTGCTGCCAGCATCGCGGTTGGGGTCGAGGACATCTACTACTCCCTGACCGCTCCTGCCCAAGGCGGTCCCGGGCTGCGCTCGCTGCCTCGCCGTTCGGGCGGCGCGCGTGCCGGGGCGCTGCATCCGCCCAACATCCCGCCGCTGATCGCGCCGGCACTGCCAGGCGAAGGCATCTGGCTGCCAAGCGAGAGCTGGACGGGTGCGAGTCCGCCGATCCAAACCACCCAGTTCCGCAGCGATCCAAGCTATCCGCGCATGGTGGCCGGCGTGTCGTGGATCGACACCGCACGCACGACGATCGCTCTGTACCCCGGTCGTCTGGAGCCCTCGGTATCGCTGCCCCGGGGTCCGATGCAGGTGCCATATTCGTTGCGCGGGCGGCTGCTGGCTACGTTCAACAGTGGCTTCAAGCTGCAGGACTCTGGGGGCGGCGGCTTTGCGCTGGGCGGCCGCATCTACGCTCCGATGAAGCCTGGACTAGCCACCCTGCTGCACTACACGGACGGGCGAGTGGACATACGCACATGGAGCCGCGCGGACCAGCTGCCGGCGGCCGTCGACTTCGCGCGTCAGAATCTCCCTCTGATCGTCGACCAGGGCCTGCCGAACCCGAACCTGGGCGACGGACCGGCGTGGGGTGTGACCGTCCACAACGCCGTCCGCGTCTGGCGATCGGGGATCGGGGTCGACGCGCGAGGCAACCTGATCTATGCCGCCGCCAACAACCAGACCGTTGCATCGCTGGCCAAGATTCTCATCCGCGCGGGCGCCGTCCGTGCGATGCAGCTCGATATCAACTCCTACTGGGTCAGCTTCATCACCTATCCGCACCCCGACGCTGGGTCGCCCAGCAACCTGCTGGCCGACATGAACAGGAGCGCCAGCCGCTACCTCGCGCCGGATGACCGCGACTTCTTCGCGGTCTACGCTCGCTGACCTCGTCGCTGTGGCCGACGCCCGATCACCGGGCGCCCCGCTTCCCGGACCAAAGTAAATCAGTGTATATTTACTTTGCCTGACCGGCCCAGCAGCGGCCGCATCGATCATGCCTCGTCCCAGCCAGGAGCACAAGATCCTCGACGCCGCCTTGCACTGTTTCGCGCAGCGCGGCTATGACGGCACGCGCGTCAAGGACATCGCCGAATGCGCGGGAGTCACGGGCGGCGCCATCTACCGCCACTACCCGTCCAAGGAGGCGCTGGCGCGAGAGCTCTACGGCCGCTTCATGCGCACCTACTCCGACGCGCTACAGCAGGCCGCGAGCGGCAACGGGCCGATCGGCGAGCGGCTCCGGCGCTGTCTGAGTGCGGCGCTGACGTTGTACCGGGCGAATCCCGCCGCGATGACCTTCGTTCTGCTGCGCCAGCACACCTTCATGCCCGCGCTGCCGGCCGACTTCGTCTATCCGGTCGGGGTGCTCGAGAGGTTGATCGTCGAAGGTCAGCAGTCCGGCACGGTGCGCCAGGGCGACCCCAAACTGCTTGCCGCGATCTTTGCCGGCTGCCTGCTGCGGCCCCTGATCGTCTCCCAACTCGTCGCCAAGGGGTCCTTTGATCCTCTCCGCGACGAGCGCCACGACGAGACCATCATGCAAGCCGCCTGGTCGGCTGTGGCGGCGCCCACGTGACACCCTCCGTGTTCATTCTGGGCGGTACCGGGTTCATCGGCCGAGAGGTCGTGACGCAGGCCGTCGTACACGGCTTCGAGGTCAAGGCGCTTGCGCGCAGCGACGAGGCGCAAGCGCGCCTGCGCGCGCTGGGCGCCGAGCCGATCGCCGGCGACGCAGAGACCCCGGACGCTTGGCGCGAGCAGCTGCGCGGCGCCGACGTGCTCATCGACCTGCTCCAACCGAAGTTCCCAAAGCGGCTGACTCGTCGGGCTGTCGCGACCATGTCGGTGCACCGCCAGCGGTTCACCGCCGGACTCCTTGAGGCGATCACGGCGCTTCCCGAAGCAGAGCGCCCGCTGCTGTTCTGCGTCAGCGGCGCGGAGGACCTTCAGCCAGACCAGCGCGGCCGCATCACCGCCGCGTCGCCGCTGCGCTCAAATGCACGCGCGTTCTCTGCGATCGGCGTGCCGGTGCGGCGACTGATCGAGGGCTCTGGAGTTGATGCGACCTATGTCTACTTCGGCGCGCTCGTCTACGGCCCCGGCAAAGCGTTCGCCGAGGTGATCGTCGACGGTCTGCGCAAGCACCGAGCACGCGTCGTGGGCAGCGGCTCCAATCGGCTGCCGCTCGTCCACGTAAGCGACGCCGCCGGCGCGCTCGTGCACCTTGCCGGCCTGCCGCGCGACCAGGTCGCGAGCAGGGCGTTCCTCGCGACGGACGGCTCAGCCACGACCCAGCGCGATCTCCTCAACCTCACCGCCGAGCTGATGGGACGCAAGCACCCGGGCGCGGTGCCCGCATGGCTGGCCGCGCTCGTCGCCGGCAGGGTCGCTGCGGAATCGATCACGCTCGACGCCCACGACGACCCGTCGGCGCTGCGGGAGACCGGGTTCGCGTTCGGCTTCCCGTCGCCCCGCGAGGGGGTGCCTGAGTCGCTCGAGCGGTTAGGCGAGCTGGCGCAAGCTCATGGCTGACGTTTCGACACCCGCCGTGTTGCCGCTTCCCGGCGGCCGCGCCGGCGCCACCGTGCGCCTGCACCCCTTGCTCACCGGGGAAGTCTTCGCGCCCATCGCACTGCTTCACAGGGCTCAGGGACCCCTCGCCGGGCTGCGAGCGGTGGGCATCGCCACGCGGAAGTCCGAGCGGGTCTGGATCCCTGCGCCGGTGTTCCTGATCGAGCATCCGAGTGCTGCCCCGCTGCTTGTCGACACAGGTCTGCACCCCGACGCTGGGACGCGGCCGCGATCGGTGATGGGACCGGTTGCACGACTGCTCTACGAGTTCCGCGTCGCTCCTGAGCACGTTCTCTCCCGGCAGCTCGAAGCGCGCGGGCTGCGCCCTGGCGAGCTGGGCACGGTCGTGATGACCCACCTCCACACCGACCACGCCGGCGGCGTTCCGACGCTTCCCGGAGCCACCTTCCTCGTCGATTCCCGCGAGTGGCGAGCGGCAACCGCCCGAAATGCCGTTGCGCGCGGGTACAGCCGTCTTCACCTGGACCGGTCGCTTGACTGGCGGACGATCGACTACGCCGACCTGGACGCACCCGCTTGCGGACCGTTCGACAACAGCATCGACCTGTTCGGCGACGGCTCTGTGCGACTGCTGGCGACTCCCGGCCACACGCCTGGACACCAGTCGGTTCTCGTGCGCCTGCGCGAGGGCGAGGCTCTGCTGGCCGCAGACGCCGCCTATACACAGCGGACGATCGAGGAGCAGTTAATGCCGGGCATCGTCTGGAACGAAGGAGCGTTTCGCGATTCGCTCGCTCGCATCCGGCGCTACGCCGCTGAGCAGCCAAGCGCGCTGATCGTGCCCGGCCACGACCCACAGGCGTGGCAGGCGCTGTCGCCTGTCTACAACTGACTCCGGCACCCGACCCGACAAGGAGGCCCGCGATCGCACCCACGATTCTGGCGCTGCCGCTCGAGGGCGGCGCGGAAGGCGCCGCCGTGCGGCTCCATCCGCTGGTCAGCGGAGAGATGCAGATCCGTCCCTGGCTGGGGGAGCTTCGTGAGGGGCCGGCAGCGGCGCTGCGCGAGCTGCTCACCTTCCTGCAGCCCAAGACGACCTGGCTGCCGGTGCCGGTGTACCTCGTGGAGCACCCCGTCGCCGGCCCGATTCTCGTGGAAACGGGGCTGGACCCCTCCGCCGCCTCGGACCCCGCGAAGACGATGGGGCGGCTCTTCGGCAGTGTGCTGTTCAGCTACCGGCTCGCCAAGCGCACGGTGCGAGAGCAGCTCGCCGACCGCGGCATCGATCCAGACGCGATACGGACCGTGGTGATGACGCATCTGCACACCGATGACCACGCCGGAGGGGTAGGCCAGTTCCCCGGGGGCGACTTCATCGTCGACCGACGCGAGTGGGAGGTGGCGACGGCCAGGAGATCGATCCTCAAGGGGTACTACCGACCGGTCCTCGCCCGGTCCGGCCGTTGGAAGCTGGCGGACTATGCGACGGCCCAGCCATACGGAGCGTTCGCGCGCACGCTCGACCTCTTCGGCGACGGCTCCGTGCGCCTGCTGTCAACACCTGGGCACTCGGCGGGACACCAGTCGGTGCTCCTGCGGCTGCAATCTCGCGAGGCTCTGCTCTATGTCGACGCCGCGCACTACGAGCGTCAACTTCGGGAGGAGCTCACCTTCCCGATGGCCCACAGCAAGCGCACCCATCGCGAGACGCTCGCAGAGATCCACCGCTTCGTGGTCGAGCATCCCAACGCGCTCGTGATCCCCGGTCACGATCCCCGGGTCTGGAGCCAGCTCGAGCCCGTCTACGAGTAGCACGTGATGAGCATCCTCGAGCCTTGACCGCCGAGCGTCGAGGAGTAGCGTCCCTGGGAGCACGATGACCGCGTTCGTCGATCTCTTCGAGCCAGCGCTGCAGTTCCCACCCGACAGGTCACACCCGGCGATCGGCGCGGGCGACATCGTCGCGTTCGCGGTCCTCCTCACCGCCGGGCTGACGACGTGGCTGCTCGCCCACGTCCTCGGGCCCCGCCGGCGCTCACGGCGCGTGGTTGCGCCCGTGCAGGACGAGTTCGTTGCTCGCGCGGCGATGGAGGACCTCTGCAGCGAGGGCTGGCAGGCGCAGATCACGCTCTACGGGTGGGGCGCCCCGGTCCCCTCCGACGCGCCGCCGGCGCGGCGCCCGCTGGTGTCGATCGACTACACCGAGTACGGCTCGCGCGCGACCCACGAGGTTGCGGTGGTGCGACGGATCTGGGCTGAAAGCATCCCGGCGGCCCTGGAGGCGATGGTGCAGAGCCGTCGCACCGACGCAACGCTCGAGGAGATCGAGCGGGCCGCGAGCGACGAGGGCGACCGCTGGCGCTGAGCCGGCGCCTCGAGGCAACCGCTGGGGAGGGCGAACGCGATGGAGCTCTACGAGGCGATGCGCAGCACCCCGGCGATGCGCAGCTTCAAGCCCGATCCCGTCCCGCGCGACGTGCTGCGTCGCGTGCTCGACAACGCACGCTTCGCGCCCTCGGGGGGCAACCGCCAGGGATGGCGCGTGGTCGCAGTCGAGAGCCCCGAGGGACGCCGCCGCCTGCGCGAGCTCTATGTCCCTCATTGGGAGGCATACACGCAGGCCACCGGCGCGCGTGCGCTGCTCGACGCGCCCGCACCGGTGGAGGGGGTCTCGGCGCGCCGCCTGCAGATGCTGCGCAACGCCGACGACTTCGCCCATCATCTCGACGATGTTCCTCTGCATCTCGTCGTCTGTGCCGAGCTCGCGGCGCTGGCGCTTGTAGACCGCGTCCTCGACCGCCCGAGCATCGTCGGGGGGGCGTCGATCTATCCGTTCGTGCAGAACATCCTCCTGGGGTCGCGCGCGGAGGGCTTGGGGACATCGCTGACGACGATCATCACCGCGGCCGAGGAGGACGTCCGCACACTGCTCGGGCTGCCGCGGGGGATCGCGGTCGCCGCGCTGGTGGCGGTCGGCTCTCCGGCAGCGCCCTGGCCGACGAAGCTGTCGCGCCGGCCACTGGAGGAGTTCGCTTTCGCCGAGCGCTGGGGCGAGAGCCTCTAGAGCAACCGGGCCGTGACGCCCTGGATCGTGTCGATCCCGTAGCTCATCGACGGGTCGCCATCGGTCATCACCGCCAGCGACCATGTCGTGGGCCCGCGCTGCAGACGTGCGGACTGATGGACGAGCTGCCCCAGCCCAGTCCCGCGCCAGCCGCCCTTGAAGTAGACGGTCCAACCCGCAGGGCGCGCGACGGCGGGGATACCCCAGCTCTCATAGCCGACGATCGTCGAAAGCAGGAATCTCGCGTAGCCGCGAAACTGCGGCGGGATCAGCTGATCCATCTCGAAAAAGAAGCGCGCCTGGTCGGCCGGGCTGATCTGCGCGTTGGCCCAGATGCCGGAGATCGAGAAGTCGGTCATCCCCGCTCGCCGCGCGAGGGCGTCGAGGGAGCCGTCGCCGACGATCGACCAGACCGAGGTTGCGGCGGAGTTGTCAGAGACATTGATCATCGGAAAGAGGATCGAGCGGCTCTGGTCGTCGAGCCCCCGGTGCTGGCTGGAGAGCATGTTCAGATAGGCGACGAGCAGCATCGCCTTCACCACACTGGCGGACACGAACGTGCGGTGCATGTTCCATCCGCTGAGGCGGCCCTCGCTGTCGACGACGGCGAAACCGGTCACGCCGGCGCGGCCCTGGAGATAGTGGCGCGCGGACGCGATACGACCGGCGAACGGGAAGCCGGCGGGCGCGAAGCCGATCCCCTGGAAGTCTGTCGCCGATTGCACGCCCGCAGGAGGGGATGGTGCGGTGAAGTCGCGCTGGGGGCAGGCTGGGTGCGCCGAGGGCAGCCCGAGCGCGAGCTCGTAGCGCGACGGGGCCGTGAAGCACTCGAGGTAGCGGAAGCGCCCGGCGTTCACCGGCAGCACTGCCGTCATGCTGGTCCCCGCACCTACACGCCGCGTGTGCGTGATGGTCGCCAGCACGAAGCGAGCGGAGGATCCCTCCGCGACGAACCAGTAGGCGCGCCGACCACCCCATGGTAGATCGGCGGGATGTGCGGAGAAGATCGACACCTGGACTCGGCCGAGCGGCAGGTAGCTCAGGCGGGGGGTGACGGCGTCGTCGACGACGACGCTGATCGTTGGACTGACCAGCCCGGCGGCGGCGTACACGACGCGGTAGCGCGTGTTGAGCTGTGGCGTGACCACTGCCGAGAAGGAGCCGTCGGGCCTCACGCTCGCCAGGCTGAGCCCGTGCCAGCCGTAGTAGGGATAGGGGTTGGCGTCGACTTCGACCGTCTGACCGGGCGCCGGGGTGCTGCCTTGGACCTGACCGACGATTGTGGTGGACGAGCCGAACGCGACTTCCGTTTTGGTCGCGCTGATCGCGATCTGGACCGGGGCGGCCGCGGCGACGCCAGGCAGCATCGCCGCAACGACGAGCAGCAGACCAGCGACCGCGATCCCCCGACGCACCGGCCGACCCTACCGGAGCGGCCGACGGCGCGTGCGCTCGCTAGCCCTGCTCGGTCTGCTCCGCGACAGCGCGCAGACGCGCGAGCGAACGGCGCAGCAGGCGGGAGATCTGCATCTGCGAGCAGCCGACGTGTTCGGCGATCTCCTGCTGGGTGAGGTCCTCGATGAAGCGCAGCCGCAGGATCAGGCGATCGCGCGCGGAGAGAGCGGCCAGCGCGGGGGCAACGCTCGCGGCCAGCTCGACGAGCTCGAGCCGCTCGTCGAGCTCGCCGAGGCGATCGGCAAGCGCCTGGGGGGCGTCGAGGTCGCGGTCGCTGGCGCCGCTCCCGGCCTCGAGCGAGACCGCGTCGTAGGCACGCGCCGCGGTCAGCGCCTCGACGACGTCCTCGCTTTCGAGGTGCAGCTCTTCGCAGATCTCCGGGACCGACGGCGGCCGCCCCAGCTTGCTGCCCAGACGGGAGCCGGCCTGCTCGACCGCGGCGACGCGCTCCTGCAGCCCGCGGGGCACGTGCACGCTCCAGCCGTGGTCGCGGAAGTGGCGCTTGAGCTCTCCCAGAATCGTGGGCACGGCAAAGGAGGAGAAGGCGAGGCCGCGCTCGGGGTCGAAGCGGTCAACCGCCTTTACGAGGCCAAGGCTCGCGACCTGAACGAGGTCCTCGAGCGGCTCGGATCCATGCCGGTAGCGCAGCGCCAGCCTGCGCGCCAGCGGGATGAAGCGAGCGACGAGCGCGTCGCGAGTCTCACGATCGGATCCGCCGCTGGCGCGCAGGCGCAGGAACAGCGCCTGGGACTCCAGCGCTGAGGGTTGCTCGAAGGTGCTGGGGGGTTGCTCTGCGCCGACGGAAATGGCCATGTTGAAACGAGTACGACTCGAGGGCCTGGGATTGCTCCACAGTCCCCTGAGACGCCGTTTCCGACCGACGTGTGGACTTAGCGGTCAACTTCCCCGCCCAACCCGGTCAGTCTATCCCTCCGGCGAGCGATCTACCACGTCGCGCACACAGCGCGCCGCTTGCGGGGCATCGCCGGCGCGTCAGCGCGCGAGCACCGCGACGATGCGGTTGCCGCCGGCGGCGAGGATCTCGCCGGCGGAGGCTGCTGGCGTGGAGAAATGGTTGGGCGCGCCGATCGCGACGGTGTAGAGCGGGTTGCCGTTGTGGAGGTCGAGCGCCACGAGCCGTCCGCCGCCGATGTCGATCGTCCACAGCGCGCCGCTGGCCACGATTGGCGGTCCGGCCGCGAAGCTCGGCCCCCGCCAGGCGATCGCCTGACTTCCCCCAGCGCCTGGCCGCACGGCGACGATCCCTCCGCAGGGGACATAGATCAGCCCGGCGGAGAGCGCCAGCCCACCGTAGGCGCCCCTGTCGCAGACGTGCAGCGTCCCCAGCTGGCCGCCGACGCCGCCGAGGTGCGCCGTATTGAGCAGGTAACCGTCGCCCGACTTGCCGATCACATAGGCGCGACCGTCGCCGAGCAACAGCGGTGCGACCGATCCCAGATCGGTGTCGTGCGCGTTTAGCGACGCCGAGCCGGTCTGGGTGAAGATGCCCTGCACGCCCAGACCCGCAGAGAGGCGGATGACGCTGTTGCCGAAGTCGGCGCTGCTGGCGGAGCGGGCGTTGCCGGTCGCCACATAGATGTGTGCTGCCGCGTCAATCGCCTCTCCCGACGGCGCCCAGATCCCCGCATCTCCGCTGCTGGGGACGCGGTAGGAGCGCACGGCTCCGTGAGCGGAGCCCGCGGGTGCGCTCAGAAGCTGGCCGTGATAGGTGCCGCAGTCGCCAAACAGGCCCCCGTAGGGGACGATCACGCGCCCGCGCGCGAGCGCGAGCGCCCCGCGCTGCTGGTGGGTAGCGGGGTTGGCCCCAGGTGCGTCGATCGCCCGCCGGATGCGTAAGTGGCCGCTGGAGAGCGAGACGCCCACCAGCTGGTGTTGGCGGCCGCTGGCCAAGAACGCGACTGCATAGACGATCCCGGCGGCGCGGTCGATCACCGGCGTGCCGGTGATGCCGCTGACGCTGATGTCGCCGCACGGGAGGCTGGCCCCGTCAACCGGCTTGGCGACATGATTGCGCCAGAGCACGCGCCCGCTCGCGCGCGAGAGCGCATAGAGCGTGTCGTTCTCGGTGGCAACGATCACCCGTCCGCCGGCGACGAGGGGCTCCGCGTAGACCTGCCCGTCGAGCGTTTGTGAGTGCCAGGCGACGTGCGGGTGCGCGAGCGTTGGGCCAACCGGGTCGTCCCCGGTGCGCGCGTTGTCGCGGTGATAGGTGAGCCAATCGTCGATCGCGGTTGGTGCCCCCGCCGCAGCGAGCAGGTCGGTGCTCGTCGCGGGCGTGCTCGAGCGGGCCGCCTGGTCGCCCGCTCCGCATGCGGCTAGGCTGACCAGCGCCGTCACGGCGGCCAAGATCGGGCGTGGGTGCATGCGGGCAGCGTAGACACGACAGCGCGCCGATCCGCCACAACTTCACCGCGAGCCGGCGTGTTGAACGATCGTGCGCATCCGTCTGCCCACCCATCCCTTCGTCGCCGCGGCGCTCGCCGTGCTCGCGCTAGCAGGCTCGGCCCCGGCCCAGGCCCAGGTTCCCCGCTTCCTCGCTGCGCTCGCGCCCTGCACCAACGGCCTGACGGGCAATTGGCGCTGCGCGACGGTGCGTGTCTACCTCGATCGCGCCAAGCAGCGTGGGCATGTCGACCTCGGCCTCGCCTTTCTTCATTCTCCCGGTCCGGCGCGCCCGGCGATCGTCGGGCTCGCGGGCGGTCCCGGCCTGCCCGCGCTCTCCTCCGCGGGCTTCTTCGCCAACAAGATGGCGCCGGGGCTCGCGACACACGACCTGCTCGTCTTCGACCAGCGCGGCACCGGCGTCTCCGATCGTCTCAACTGCCCGGAGATCGAGTCGAACTCGAGCTGGACTGCACAGCAGGTGCGCGCATGCGCGGCGCAGCTCGGCCCCGATCGCGGGCTCTACTCATCGCGCCAGACCGCTGCGGACATCGAGGACGTGCGCAGGCTGCTGGGCATCCCCGTGCTGACGTTGTTCGGGATTTCCTACGGGACGAAGACAGCGACCGACTACGCGCGCCTGTACCCGAGCCACGTCGAGGCGCTGATCCTCGACTCGGTCGTCTCCAAGGACACCGACCCCTTCTATCGCTACTCCGCGCGCTCGATCGTGCGCATCCTGCGCGACGAGTGTGGCGCGGTCAAGTGCGGCTATGACCCGGCCGTCGACATCCAGGCCCTGATACGCCGCCAGCACCACGGCTACGTCGGCTTCGCGGATGGCTCGAGCGTGTCGGAGGCGCAGCTGCTCGACCTCTTCATGAACAACAAGCGCGGCCTGCCGCAGATCCCCGGGCTCATCCATCGTGCTCTGCGCGGTGATCCGCGCGGTCTCGTAAACGACGTCTCCTCCTACATTCCCGATCTGCGGGCGGGGACCGCCGGTCGCCAGAGCCGCACCCTCTATCTGGCGACAACCTGTGACGACAGCGTGCTGCCTTGGAGCGTGCACGACCTGCGCGCCAGGCGCTTGGCGGAGACGGGCGCGTGGCTGGTGGGGGCGGGTTCGACGTTCGCGCCGTTCACCGCTTCGCTGGGCTGGCAGTACGGGGTTGGCTCGCTGTGCGCGCCGTGGCCGTCGGCTGGCGGCTTCCCGGCGCTGCCGGCCCTGCCCGATGTTCCCGCGCTGCTGCTCGAGGGTGCCGATGACGCGCTCACCCCGGTCGAGGAGGCCCAGTCGGTCGCGGCTGAGCTGCCGCGTGCGCAGCTGATGGTGATGGCGGCCACCACCCACGTCGTGCTCGAGCAGGATCCCCAGTGCATAAACACCGCGGTGGCCCGCTTCTTCTCCGGTGTGCCCGTCGGCGCGAGCTGCTGAGCGCAGCCGGGCGGTCAGTCAGCCGGCGCGCGGGCGAAGCACCACGGGCAGCCCGTCGCGCGGGCTCAGCGTCGGCATCTGGCGCACCCTCAGCCGATAGCCCGCGTCGAGCTCGGGTCGAAAGCGCTGCAAGAGCAGCGTCGCGATCGCCTTCACCTCGGCCTGTCCGAAGCGCATGCCGATGCACATCCGCGAGCCCCCACCGAAGGGCACGTAGGCCCCCTTCGGGAGCGCCGCGCGGGCCTCTGGCGCGAAGCGCTCGGGGACGAAGGCCTCGGGGTCGGGGAAGACGTCGGGCAGGCGATGGCTCGCCCACGAGCAGTACTCCACGAAGCTGCCCCCGGGGATGCGATGGCCATGGAGCTCGAAGTCGTCAACGGCGCGTCGCGGGCCTACCCACGCCGGCGGCCACAGGCGCAGCGTCTCGTCGAGCGCCATCTCGAGCTGCGGCAGTCCCTCGAGCAGCTCGGCGCCGGTGGGGGGTCGCCCGCCCGGCAGCACGCGATCCTGCTCAGCGACGACAGCTTCGAGCGCGCGCGGGTGGCGCGAAAGCTCATACATCAAGAAAGTGACTGTCGAGGTTGCCGTGTCGTGGCCGGCAAAGAGCAGCGTCATTACCTGGTCGCGTATCTGGTCGGTGGGGAGTGGCCGGCCCGCCTCGTCGTGTCCGTCGAGCAGTAGTGACAAGAGGCCCCCGTCGCGCTCGTCGCTGGCGCGTCGGCGGGCGACCTCGGAATCGATCACGGCGTCGAGCTCGCGCCGCGCGCGGCGCATCGCGGCCCACGGGGTCGCCGGTCCGCGCAAGATCTGCAGCAGATAGTCGCGCGAGTAGAAGCGCAGCGCGCGCTCGAAGGTCTCCGCCATCGCGCGCTCGTCACGCTCGGAGAATCCGAACAGCGCGCGCATCGCGATCCGTAGTGTGAGCCGCCGCATGAAGGCGTAGAGGTCAACGCGCGCGCCGACATCGAGCTCGTCGAGCGCGCGCTGCGCTTCGCTCAGCATCGTCGCGCCGGCGGCCGCGACGCGCTCGTGATGAAACGCGGGCAGCATGATTCGCCGCGCGGTGTGGTGGGGCTCGCCGTCGATCGTGAGTAGCCCATCGCCGAGCAGCGGGATCAGGTCGCCCATGCTGCCCTCGCGCCAATGGAAATTGCGCGCGTTCTCGATCAACAGGTGGCGGTTTGCCTCGGGGCCGAGGACCACCACGACGGGAAGGTGAAGCACGCGAACGGTGAACACCGGCCCGAAGCGCCGGTAGAAGTCGAGCAGCGTGCCCAGCGGGTCGGCTGCGAAGCGGCGGGTGCGGGCGAGGCTGAAGCTCAGCTCGCCCGGAGGCAGCGATGCGCGACGACGCGAGCGCCGCTCGTCGCGCAGGTGCGTGGCGATCCGGCGAGCGGGGTTGAACGACAGTGGAGGCGGCGGAGCGACGGCCATGCGCGACAGCCTAAACGCACGGGGACCCCAGTCTCGAGACCGGGGTCCCCATGGATTGCGCCCTGCGGAAGCACCGGACGTGAGTCTTCCGCAGCGAGGGGCGCGCTCTGGAGCTAACGCTCGACTACGCGCGGAGTTGCGGTCCGCTCGTCGGGGCGCTCGGCCTTGCGCCGCCGCCGGCGTCCGATCGCGAACGTGACAGCGCAGGTGGCGAGCAGGAGCAGGGCGCCGAGCCCGACGATCGCCAGGCCCGGCCCGATCACGATGATCAGAATCGCGATCGCCAGTCCGGCGCCGGCATCGATCGCGAGCGAGTAGTCGCGGCCGCGCACGCTCACAGCGCGAGCCGGCGGAAGAGTGGTCGGGGCAAGAGGCGAATGAGCGCCATCACCGGGCGCAGGATCGCCGGACACCAGACAGTGTGAGAGCCTCGCTCGAGCCCGCGGCGAGTGGCGCGCGCCACTGCGCCGGCATCGGTGGCGAAGGGAGCGGGCCGGAGCCCGCGCGTCATGCGCGTGTGGACGAAGCCGGGGCGGACAACCATCACGCGCACACCCGAGCCCTGGAGCGCATCGCCTATCCCCTGGGCGAGGGCGTCGAGCCCGGCCTTGGAGGCGCCGTACACCGGATTGGCCTTGCGCGGACGCTCCGCGGCGACGGAAGAGAGCACGACCGCGGTGCCCGAGCCCTGCGCGCGCAGGCGTTCGAGCGCCGCCAGCAGCAGCGAGCCGGCGCCGACGCAGTTGACCTCGAGCACGTCGAGCGCCGCCTGCGGATGCGCGAGCGCGGCGTCAGCCCCGGCCTCGCCGAGCACCCCCACGGCGACCACCACGACATCGATCCCGCCAAGCAGCTCGAACGCCGCGGCGATCGCGCGCGGATGCGCTTGCGCGTCGCGCGCGTCGACGATCGCGCTGGTGACGGAGTCACATCCGTCATCGGCTCCCTCGAGCTCGGTCACCGCGCGCGCGAGGCTGGTGGCGTCGCGACCGAGCAGGACGGCGGCCGAGCGCTGCTGGCGCGCCAGCTCGCCAACGATCGCAAGCCCGATCTCCGAAGTCCCGCCGAGCAGCAGGATGCGCTGCAGGGATGGGGCACCGGCGGCGTTGTTCATGCTGACGCCCGGGGGTTGGTCAACGCGAGCCGATCCGCGAGGTCGGAGCGCATCGCACCGGCGGGATCAAGCCGCGCGCGCACCGCCCGCCAGCGCTCGAGCTCGGGATACATCATCGCCAGGTGGCCGGCGCTGAGGCGCGCGTCCTTGGCCAGGTACACGCGCCCGCCCGCGCCCGCGACGAGCTCGTCGAGTTCGTCGAGCGTCTCGCCGACGGCAGGCGTCGCGGCGGGCAGGTCGAGCGCGAGTGTCCAGCCGTCGATCGGGAACGACAGCATTCCCTCGCTGCCGGGGCCAAAGCGCTTGAGCACGGCAAGGTAGACGGGGACGTGGCGCTGGCGCAGCCGCTCCAGGACAGTCGAGAGCACCTGCTCCTGCCCCGGGGGCACGACGATCTGGTACTGCAACAGTCCGCCGTCTCCGTAGAGGCGATTCCACTCGCCGACGACGTCGAGCGGGAAGAAGTACGGCTCGACGCCGGTGGGCTTCCCACGCCCGTGCTTGGGCGCCAGCCGCCAGTGAAGCTCGTTGAAGGCGCGCACGGTGGCGGAGCGAAGCAGCGCGGCCGGGAAGCGCTCGGGCACGGTGACGCGCGTGGCGCGTGCTCCGCTGGGCGCCGAGCGCTCGTCGCTCGCGGCGAGCGAGTCGGCGCTCGCGTGATTGGCGCGGATGACGACGCCGCGTCCGTGGCCCCTCCCGCCTGCGAGCGCGTCGATCCAGGCAACCGAGTAGCGGTAGCGCTCGCGGCCACCGTCGAGCACCGCGAGCGTCTGCTCCAGATCGCTCGTGCGATCGTTGTCCACGAGCATCGTCGGCGAGGAGACCGAGAGCAGCTGCAGCGACACGTTCTCGAGCACGCCCGTGAGACCCATGCCGCCCACGGTCGCGGAGAAAATCTCGCGATCGTGATCGCGATCGACCTCGAGCGTCCCGGCGCCGGGGGTGTGGAGGGTGAACGAGAGGATGTGGCGCGCGATCGTGCCGTCGTGTTCGTGGTTCTTGCCGTGAATGTCGCTAGCGACCGCGCCGCCGAGCGTGACCTCCTGCGTGCCGGGGACGACTGGAAGCATCCACCCGCGCGGCAGCGTGAGGGCGAGCAGCTCGCGCACCGTTGCCCCCGCCTGGACGTGCAGCTCACCGCTGGTGCTGTCAAACGCGATGACATCGCGCAGCGCGGTCATGTCGATCACCAGCCCGTCGCGGCTCTGGGCCGCGTCGCCGTAGCTACGCCCGCAGCCGCGGGCGATGATCGCGTCGCTGGCGCCGCCGCTGACTGCGCCCGACAGCTCCCCGGCCGTACGCGGACGCACGACTCGGTTGAGCTCTACTGCGGTGCGCCCCCATCCACTCAGCGCGCGCTGCGCCTCGGGCAGCGCGCTAGTGACCGGCATAGATGCCGAGGACGAAGAGCCCCAGCCACAGGACCGTGGCGAGGATCAGCAGGCGATCGCTGAACACCACCGCCTCGGGTGACTCGCCGGCGCCGTCCTTGAGCAGTCGCGCGTAGCGCAGCAGCCAGAGCGCGAACGGCAACGTGGTGAGCTCTCCCCACGGGCTGTGGCCCGACTTGGCGAAGGCCCAGACGCAATAGGACGCAAGCGCGCCGGCGAGCGCGATCGCGAGCAGCGCTCTGAGCAGGCCGCGGGAATAGGTGCCCAGGCTCGGGCGGCTACCGATCGTCCTGCCGGCGGCGAGCAGCTCGGCGTGGCGCTTGCCGCTTGCGACGAAGAGCGCGCCAAACGAGGTCGTGAGGGCGAACCAGTGCGACACGGGTACTCCGGTGGCGATCCCGCCGGCCAGCGCTCGCAGGACGAAGCCGGCGCTGATGACACCCACGTCCAGCAGCGCCAGCCTACGCCACCACAGCGTGTAGGAAGCGGTGAGCACGACATAGCCCGCGCCGACGGCCGCAAGCTCTGGGCGCACGATCCAGGCGAGCAGGAGCCCGAGAACCAAGGATGCCGCGGCCGCACGGAAGGCGACGGCCGGCGAGAGCTCGCCCGCGGCGATCGCCCGCGAACGCTTCTTGGGGTGCAGCCGATCCTCGTGGCGGTCGCGTACGTCGTTGACGAAGTAGGTCGCGCTCGCCAGCAGGCAGAAGGAGGCAAACGCGAGCGCCACCTGGCCGATCACCCGCGGATGGGTCAGGACACCGGCTGCGCCGGGGGCGGCGAGGATGAGCAGGTTCTTCGTCCATTGACGCGGCCGCGCGGTGGCGATCAGCGCGCGCACGAGCGACCGGCCGGCAGCCGGCTGCGCCGGCGCCTCAGATTCCGGCCTGACGCCGCGATCGTGGGGGCGAGGGGCGACGAGCGGAACGTGCCCCTCGGGGACGGTGGTTGTGGCGTCGGTGGGGCTAATGGCGACGAGGACTGGGCTCTTGGGGGGGTGACCCTGGACTTCGCCGAGAGTAGGTCACGACCCCTTGGAAAAAGGGCAGCAAAGCGTGAGGATCCTCTCATCACAAGGGGGAGGACTGCGAGGGAGCCTGAACGGGATCCCTAGGCTAGAACAATGGCAGTTCACAGCGCAGACCTGCAGCCGCGCGGGGATTCGGCCCACGAGACTGCCGGCCTTGGGCTGCGAACCCGGCGGATCGCGATGATTGCTTCGCTCGTCGTCGTGCTCGCCGTGCTCGTCTCCTACACCGCCGCGATGCTGCGGCCATCGAACTCGAGCCTCGGCGTGCGCTCGGTCGAGTGGTTGCGCGACCACGGCGCGGCTGGCCTGGTGTCCGAGATCGAGTCGATCTACTACTCGCTCACCGCCCCCAGCAAGGGCGGGCCCGGGCTGCGCGCGCTGCCGCGCGTCGGCTATTCGGTCGGCAAGCCCGGCACGGCGCTGTCGCCCCGCTTCGCCGTAGCGCAGCCGTACCAGCCGCCGCGCATACGGCCGGTGATCCATCCCGCGCTTGCAGGCGAGGGCGTGTGGCGCGCGACCAGCCCGTCGGCGGGGCGCTATCCGCCGCTGCTGGTCACTACTTTCCGCGGCGAGCCCGACTACCCCCGTCTGGTGGCCGGCGTCGCCTGGATCGACACCTCGCGGACCGCCGTGTCGCTGTATCCCGGTCGCCAGGAGCCATCGGTGGCGGTGCCCCGGGGCACGATGGATGTCCCCGCGTCGGCTCGGCGGCGCCTGCTGGCGACGTTCAACAGCGGGTTCAAGCTGAGCGACTCCGGCGGCGGTGGCTTCGCGCTCCATGGCGTGACTTACGCACCAATGCGACCGGGGATGGCAACGGTGCTGCGCTACAACGATGGGCGCGTGAACATCATCGCCTGGCCGGGCGGCGCGACACATGTGGCGCCCTACATCGGCTTTGCCCGCCAGAACCTCCCGCTGATCGTCAACGGCGGCCGTCCGAACCCCAACCTCGGCAATGGTCCCGAGTGGGGGACCACGGTGGGCAATGCGATCCGCGTGTGGCGGTCTGGGATTGGCGTCGACCGGCGCGGGAACCTGCTCTACGTCGCGGCCGACAACCAGACGGTCGGGAGTCTGGCCAAGGTGCTGATCCGCGCCGGCGCGGTGCGCGCGATGGAGCTCGACATCAATTCCTACTGGGTCAGCTTCATCACGTACAGGCACGCCGGTGCGCTTGATCCCAACAACCTGCTGCCGTCGATGGACCGTCCCGCGACGCGCTACCTGTCGCCGGACGACCGCGACTTCTTTGCCGTTTTCAAGCGCTGAGGTCGGGCTCGCGTCCCCGGGTAGCGGACCTTTGGCGACCTATACTGCGGAGCCCTCATCTCGGGGGCGTAGCTCAGTTGGTTAGAGCGCCGGCCTGTCACGCCGGAGGTCGCGGGTTCGAGTCCCGTCGCTCCCGCTTCCTCGGCTGGCGCTAGAGGGGCTCGAGGACGAAGACTTTGAGATCACGCTCGGTCTGCGTGCTGAAAAGTCGAAGCCTTCGTATTCCTCGCCCATGAGCTGCCAGAGCGATGGCCGAGCGGCATGCCGACGCGCTGAGGGGGATCCTCAGCGCCCGGCACACGATGCTGATGGCGTTCTGCACCGCTAACCGAAGGTGAACGCGTAGCCCGAGACGCCCGAGCTCAGCTCGAGGGTAAGACGATGCCTCGCCGCGGACCCCAGCGACACGAGGTTGTAGAGGCGCTGGTGGGACACCATCACCACTCCGGCGCGAACATCGGCGCCGTATTCGCTGGGCCGCAGTGGTCGACCGTCGAGCAGTACGCGGATCGTGCGCGGCCGGTTGCGCTCAGATCCGAGGACGAGGTAGATCTTCTGGGCCTGGACCTCGGCACTGATGCTTGCGCCACTAATGGCGGTGCCGTGGTCGTTGGCGATCTGCCAGAGCCCCCCGTAGGAGAACGAGTTGAGCGCCAATGAGCGCGCCTGCGCGTAGCGGTGCTGTCCGCGTGTCGGCGGCGCAGGGACAAAGCCCTGTGCGCGTTGCGCGCCGAGATAGGTCTCCGGAGTCGTGAGCCCGCTCCCCGTTGGCTCGCCGGTGGCGTGCGCTGGCGCGCCCAGCGCGCCCGCGCGCCCAGCCTGGGCGAGCAGCTCGCGCACCGCCGCCTCGCCGGCTGCGTAGTCGCCTTCGCCGAAATGCGTGTAGCGCACGTTGCCGTTGGCGTCGATCAGGTAGTCGGCGGGCCAGTACTGGTTGCCGTAGGCGGTCCAGGTCGAGTAGTTGTTGTCCTGGGCGACGGGATAGCGCAGCCCGTTCTGAGCGATCGACGCCGCGACATTGCTCGCGTCGTGCTCGAAGGAGAACTCGGGTGTGTGCACGCCGATGATCGTGAACCCGGCATCGTGGTAGTTCGCGTATAGCGCCTTCAGATAGGGGAACGTGCGGATGCAGTTGATGCAGGTGTATGTCCAGAAGTCCACGAGTACGACCTGTCCGCGCAGCGAGCTGAGCGTCAGCGGCTTTCCACCCGGCGTGTTGAACCAGCGCTGGGTGCCCGTGAACTCCGGCGCGGCGCCGAGATCGGGGAGTGGCGGCGTCTGCACGCCGGGAATCGCGACGGCCGCAGCTGCGCCCGCGCGCCGCTGGGCGGGCGTCGCCGCCGCGGTGTCGAACTTCGCCCGGCCGCGGAGGTTGTCGAGCTGCGCACGGATCGCACCGGAGCTCTCCAGCCCGCCCGTCGGCGACGTCAAGAAGGACGGCAGGTCGCTCGCGAGCGCCGTTGTGAGGCGAATGTCGAGCTGACGGTAAATCGCGAAGGAGGTGAGCAGCATCAATACTCCCAGCACGCGCTGCGCGGTGACTTGGCGCCCGGCGCGCAGCAAGCGCGCGACTATCCGCCGCCCGCCGATCGCGAGCACCAGCAGCGTCGTCCCAAGACCCAGCCCGAACGCGATCGCGAGCGCGACGACCCGGCTCGACGCCCCCTGCGTCGCGCTCACCGAGATGACCGCGCCCAGGATCGGCCCGGCACACGGCGCGCAGACGACGCCGAGCGCTGCGCCGACGGCGAGGCCAGACCACACACCGTCGCCGCGCGAGCGGGGCCCGTAGCGTGAGAGGAACGCCAGCGGACGCTCGATCAGCCGGCTCAGGGTTGGCACAAGCAGCGAAAGGCCAAAGAGCGCCAGCACCACGATTGCGACGTTGCGCAGCAGCTGATTGCCCAAGCCGAGCCCGTCCAGCAGCGACGCGACACCGACGATGATCAACACCATCGTCACGACGAGCCCCACGACGATCGCCAGCGGCCGCCGCCGCCCGCCGGTCGCGGACGCCGCGAGCAGCCCCGGCAGGACCGGCAACACGCACGGCGTCACCCCCGTCCCCGCGCCAGCGATCACCGCAAACCCAAGCAGCAACAGCATCGGCGCTCAGCTCACCAAGGCCATGAAGGCCGCCTACGACGCAGGGGATCTGGAACTGAGGAGCAGCGATGCGACACGACGCGACAGTACTAGGCCATCGCTCTGCCCTAGTACGATGCCCGCTCGCAAGTGGCAATGGAATCCTGAGTGGCAAACCGCAAAAAGCAATGGGAGGAGAAGCGTCACAAGCGCCTCGAGGCCGAGGCAGCGGCTGCCGCCGCTGCTCGCCGCAAGCGCCTGATGACGCGGGCCGCGCTCGGTGCCGGCGTGGTGGTGGTCGCCGCCGTCGTCGCGATCCTCGCCGCCAGCGGCGGGGGATCCTCGAAGGTGCATGGAGTTGGCTCCACAGCCGGCCTGCAGACCACGGCGGTGCCGTGGGCGCCCGAGACCACGCAGCTCACGACACGCCTACAGGCGCTGAACCTCCCCGCGCAGAGCGACGCGGCATATCACGTGCACGCCGAGCTCGTGGTCTACGTCAACGGTCATAAGGCTCCGGTGCCGGCGCAGATCGGCATCGACCCGCAGGGGCAGTTCTTGGCGCCGTTGCACACGCACGACACGAGCGGCGTGATCCACATCGAGGCGGCGCAGCAGTATCCGTTCACGCTCGGGCAGTTCTTCACGATCTGGGGGGTGAAGTTCACCGACACGCAGCTGGGCGGCTACACGGCGGTGGGTGGCAACGTCCTGCGCGCCTACGCGAACGGCAAGCCGATCACCCACCCAGTCACCTACGTCATGCAGCCTCACGATCTGATCCTCGTCGGCTTCGGCCGGCCTGGGTCGTTCCCGACGCGCTACTCCTTCGGCTTTACCGCGGGCCAGTAGTCCAACCAACGACGGGTCGGCGCAGTGCGAACATGCATGGCGCGACGATGAGCACAGCTGTGATCACGATCGGGATCGACCCTTACATTCACCTGGGGCCGCTGTCGATCGCTTGGCACGGGGTGACGATCGCGATTGGTATCGCTGTCGGAGCGCTGTTCGCGGCTCGCTTCGCCCGTGAGCGGGGGATAAGCGTCGAGCCGCTTTATGGGATCGTGTTGATGCTCACGATCGGCGCGTTGGTCGGTGGGCGGATTTTCTATCTGCTCGAGCACGACCCGGGCGGAATCGTGCGACCCGATCGACTGCTCGGCTCGCACGGGTTCACGTTCGACGGCGGAGTGATCCTCGCGGTGGTGCTGATCGTGGCCTATGTGCTGCGTCGCGGGTTGAGCGCGGCATATCTGGACGTCGTGGCCGCGGGGCTCGGGATCGGCATCGCCGTCGGGCGGATCGGGGACATCATCAACGGCGAGCACTACGGGCCGCGCAGTGACTTCTTCCTCGCCGTGCGCAACAGCAATCCCAACGCGCTCACACCAAATCCCCACTTCGCATATCACAACGGCGGGCTGTATGAATCGCTGCTAGGCCTGTTGATCTTCGCGATCGTGTGGTCGCTGCGCCACCGTCTGCGACGGCCGCTGGAGCTCACGTGGTTGGTGATGACACTGTTCGCGGCCGGCCGCCTCGTCGAGTTCTTCTACCGCCTGGACAGCCCACAGCTTGCGCTTGGGCTCAACAACGCACAGTGGTCGAGCATCGGGCTGCTAGTCGTGTGCGCGGTCGGCTGGCCGCTGACGGCGCGGCTGGCGCGACGGCACCGGGCCGCTCAGACGGCCTCCAAGACGCCAACAATCGCGCCCTAGTCTGCCCGAGTTCAGTCATGGGGCAGCTGGAGCCTACGCGCAGTGCGCGCTCGCAGCGAGGTCCACGCGCGCCGCCCTGCTCACTCCAGGACGACCGAAGCCCAGCACGGCGCCCGTCACCGCGCAGCCAGCGCTCGCTCTCACAGCGCAGTCATAGCTGGCACACCACGCGGCGGGTGGCCACGCGATCTCAGTCTCACTGTTCTCGAGTCCGCACACGGCGCCCCCAGCGACAACCGACTGCCGCCAGGGGACTTGATGCGACCGGCCATGAAGGACAGGCAGCCTGCCCCCGGGGGCAGGCTGCCTGTGACTCTTTGCTAGTGCCTGCTAGCTACGACAGGCCCGACTTGCACGGGCTGCGCTTGCTCATCGTGAGGTTGTCTACGAAGGCAGCCGAGTCGTACTGACGGTCGCCCTGATCGAAGATCGACAGGTACACGAAGTGACGACCTGGATTGACCGGGGTCGAGGCGCGCAGGATACGCGTGCCGCCCCCGTAGGTCGTACCCTGAGAGTTCAGGGCTGACATTCTGTCCAGACCGGTCTTGTTGATCTGCACGACATGGCCGTTGACATCGCGGGCGAAGTCACGGGGCGCCACGATCTGCGATCCGTTGCTCGCATCCCAGGTGCTGTGGTCGAGCTCGGCAATGAACGCGTCGTTGAACTGTTGTCCAACGAAGTCGGGGAACTCCTGCGAGAGGAACCGAAAACGGAACGACAGGCAGTTGGCACCCTTGGGAACTTTGACGTGCAGCCGAAGGATCGTGACGTCTCGCGCGCCGCGGATCTGCAGACCGTTATCCCGGCAACCTGGAAGTCCAGCGTCCTTCTGGTGGTCGGCCAATGTCGCGCACCCGTTGGTCATGATCGCGTAGTAGGAGCCCTCGAGCGGGAACGCGCCGAGCTTCTTGGAATTGACGAGGATGCGCTTGTTGGAGATTGCGTTTGGGGTCCCGTCCGGAGGTACAGTCACGAACTTCGCGTCGATTAGTTGCTTCTTGTCGGCCATGATCACACGGCCGAGCAGTGTTGCGCCCGCCGTTGACCGTGTGACCGGCGTGATCCGGTGCTTGGACGAATTGGCGACAGCAAAGCCAGCTAGCCCCGCGACCAAAGCCAGGCCGCTCAGTAGAACGCCCAGCGACAACCGACCAGCATTTGAGCCACGCATCATCTGCCCCTCCAAGAGTTGGTTTAATGGGCTTGAACTCGTCCGGGACCGCGGAGTTGCGGTACGCCGGCGGGAAGGCGGGCGCTGTCACGACGGGTAACGACAAGGGATACGCATCACGGTCAAAGCTGTCGGCCGCGACGACAAGCACAGCAAGGAGGTGCCGCACAAAACCAAGTTCCCGCGTCAGCGTGCAGGGGTGACGGAGCGGCGACGAAGCCGCTCCCGCAGAGCGCGCTCGACGTCGAGCCAATCGTCGGCGATCACGCTGTAGTACGCAGAGTCGCGCAGCCCGTCTCCAACAACCATGTGGCGGCGCAGGACACCCTCGAACTGTGCCGGCAGCGCGGCGAGCGCAGCACGCGAGCGCTGATTGCGCGCATCGGTCTTGAACTCGACACGCACCGCGCCGAGGTGCTCGAAAGCGTGGCGCAGGAGCAGTAGCTTGACCTCGACGTTGATGCCGGTCCGCCAGGCCGACGGCGCCAGCCAGCTCCAGCCGATCTCCAGCCCGCGATGCGCGGGACGCAGAGTCAGGTAGCGCGTGCTGCCGACGGCGCGCTGACGCCGACGGTCGACGATCGCAAAGACCGCCTCGCGCCCGGCCTCGGAGTCGGCCAGCGCTTGCATGATCCAAGCATGGAACCGATCGCCGTCCGGCACACGACCAAAGGGCAGCCAGCGCCAGATCTCGGGATCCTGCGCCGCCGCGAAGAGCTCAGCCTCGTACTCGGGGCCAAGCGGCGAGAGGACTGCGAGCGAGCCCTCGAGCTCCGTCCAGATGTCCTTCCACATGCCGGTCAGGATCGCAGCACTCCCTAGACGATCGGCAGCCCGCAGCCGGCGACGATCAGGGGGATCGAGGCAAGGTCGGGGGAGGGGCCGTGGCGGTCGCGGCGGACGAAGAAGACGTAGCTCAGGGTCGCCTGCCAGCACTGGTCCTGGGCGGCGCTGACCTGATAGCCGGCGGCGATGTAGTCGGCGGTCCCGTAGGCGTCGAAGTCCTCCTCGCAGGCGAAGCGGACCCCCGGTGCCGCGGTCGCTTCGCGACCGGCGCCGTTGGACGAGGTGCGGCATCCACGCGGGCTGCTGCCGGGCCCACCGCCAAGGCGATATGCACCACTGGGAGCGTGCGGACCGTAGGTCAGCACGCCGGCGAGCGTGTCGTCCACGACGCCGGGCGCGTAGTGGTGCAACGAGCCGCAGCCCGCCAGCATGGCGGCTGCGAGGAGCACGATGAGGGCGGCGGCGCGCATCGTCGGAGACGATACGGTTCACGTCGTGAAGGACGCCGTTGAGCGCCTAAATCGCGGGATGGCCGCTTTCGACATCGCGCTCGGGATCGGTGCCCTGACTACGCCGCGTGCCACGCTCGCGGTGCTCGGCCATGATCCGCCGTCCGCGGATGCTGAGTGGCTGTTTCGCCGCTGCGGTCCGATCTGGTTGACGTTTGCCGCTGCCCACTTGACCGCCTGGCGGCGGGGTGGAGAGCGCGACTGGTGGGCGCTGGCATGGCTGCGCGCCACCGAGCTGGCGACCGACGCCTTGTGGGCCTCGAGCCCGGCTGTCTCCCGACCGGGAGCGAAAGCGGGCCTGCGGCTCGCCGGCGTCGGCAACCTCGCGATGACGCTGGCCTTCGCGTGGCGTGCCCGCCAGGGCTAGCGCTTCGCCAGCGGCTCCTGCGTGGGCTGGCGCTCCTGCTTGGGGGCTGGTCCGGTGTCCCACGCCTGGTCGTCGCCTGCGGCCCGCGGGAGCGTGAGCTGCAAGCGCGCGCCGGACCTGGTCTCCGTTAGCGAGAGCTCGCCGCCCATCGCCCGCGCCAGCTCGCGTCCGATCGCCAAGCCGAGCCCGAACCCGCCGCCCATCCCGCCGTCCTCTCCCCGCTGAAAGCGCTCGAAGATGCGTTCGCGCGCTTCGGCAGCGACCCCCGGTCCGTGATCGATCACCGTCAGCTCGGCGCGCGCGTCCGAGCCGGTGACGAGTATCTCGATCGTGCTGCCGGGAGGGGCGTAGCGGAGCGCGTTGTCGAGCAGGATGCGCAGAATCCGCGCGGCGGCGCCAGGGTCACCGCGCGCCCAATGAGCGCTCCCAGAGTCCGGCTGGACAATCAGGCGGCGGTCGCCGGCGCGAGCCTCGAACTCAGCGACTACGGCCCGCGAGAGCTCGCCCAGCTCGAGCGCCTCGACGCGCAGATCGATGCCGGAGTCGAGTCGGCTCAAGTCGAGCAGATCGGCTGCCAGCGTCGCCAGCCGCCGCGACTGGTCCTGGGCCTTCGCCAGCTGGCGGCGCGCATCCTCGAGATCGGGGTTGGCAGCGGCGAGATCCTCCTCTAACAGCTCGAGCATCCCGCGCAGGCCTGAGAGCGGTGTGCGGAGCTCGTGCGACGCGGTGGCGAGAAAGTCTCGGCGCGCCTGCTCCTCGCGGCGGAGTCGATCGTGCATCGTGGAGAAGGCCCTCCCCAGGTCGGCGATCTCATCGTGTCCGGCGACGTCGAACCCCGGCGTCCCCGCGCCGTCCTCGCCGACGAGACCGCCCTCGGCGAGGGCGAGCGCGCCCTGGCGCAACCGGCGCAGCCTTCGCAGCAGCGTGGTGGCGATGCCGAAGCCGAGCAGCAGGGCGGTCCCCAGGCCGGTCAGGGCAGCGAACAGGAATGCTCTCGTGACGGTGTTGGCCGCGGCCGCGGCGTCGGAGAGCTGTTTGCGTAGGAGCACGACGAAACGCGCACTGTTGCGCACGGTCACAGGCATCGCGATCCGCGCCGGCGTCTCGCCTCCGTCGCTCGGCTGATGGCGGATGATCGTGTTGCTGGCTATCGCCTGGGCTGCGTCGGGGAAGTACGCGTCGATCGGGTCGGTGTCGTAGAAGCGCTGACCGGATCCATCGACGACCACGATGCGCGCCCGCGTGCGGCGACGCAGGTCGTCCACCAGCCCGCGGAAGCGAGGGGTCAGGCCCGTGATGTCGGAGCGGGTGAGGTCGCTGAACTCCGTTCGGAACGACGCTGCGGTATTGACTAGGGAGGCGAGCTCGTCGCGCCTGAGACGGCTCTCCAGCGGGGAGAGGAGGGTCAGCGCGGCGACTCCCAGGGTGGCGCCACTGACGAGGACCAGTGCCGCCACGAGTCGCCAGCGCAACCCCAGACGCGAGAGCGTGCGCTCCACGCGCGCCATCTCACCGACCCAGTCGGTAGCCGGCCCCGCGCACCGTGATGAGCAGCTCGGGCTTGTCGGGCTGGCGCTCGAGCTTCTCGCGCAGATGGCGCACGTGGACGTCAATGCCACGGGGGTCGCGGTAGGCGCTGTCGCCCCAGATCGCCCGCATCAGCTCCTGGCGGTTGAAAAGACGCCCCGGCGCGCTCATCAGACGGGCGAGCAACTCGAACTCCGAGAAGGTGAGGTGAACGGTCTCGTTGCGCAGCCGTACCTCGCGCGTGGCGCGGTCGAGCACGAGCTCGCCGGCGGTGAAGACCTCGTCGCCCAGCGCGAAGCTGCGCGCCCGGCGCAGGACCGCTCGAATGCGGCTGCGTAGCTCCGCGAGCCCGAACGGCTTGGTTACGTAGTCATCGGCGCCGGCCTCGAGACCGAGCACGGCATCGGCCTCGTTGTCGAGCGCCGTGAGCATGATGATCGGCACCACGTTGCGACGCTGTCGCAGTGTGCGGCACACCTCATAGCCGTCGGGGCCGGGGCCGAGCGCGACGTCGAGCAGCACGACGTCGTAGTGATCGGTGCTCGCGCGATCGATTGCCGTGCGCCCATCCGCGACCGCGAGGACCTGATGTCCCTGCCGCGCGAAGGAGTCGCGCAGCGTCTCTCGCAGGGCCGATTCGTCGTCGACCACGAGGATGCTCAGCGTCTGGTCGATGCTCATCTGCGCCGAGACGCTAGCGCTACGTCTGCGTGTAGATCACCATTGCGACCCCGAACAGCAGGCAGTAGGCCGCGAACGGCGTTAGCGTCCGGCTCTTGAAGTAGCGCACCAGCCAGGCGACGGTGAACACCGCGGTGACCGCGGCGACGGCGGCAGCCACCACGGCCTGACCGCGAATCCCGTCGCCGAGGTGCCCGAGCAGATCGGGCAGCTTGAAAAGACCCGCGGCGAGGATGATCGGCGTCGCGAGCAGGAAGCCGAGCCTCCCCGCGTCGCTGTTGTCAAGCCCGCGCTGGAGTCCGGCGGCCATCACCACCCCGTCGCGGCTGATGCCGGGGATCAGCGCCGTCGCCTGCGCGACTCCGATCACGCCCGCCTCGCGGTACTGCAGCGTGTCGAGCCGGCGGCCGCCGGCGGCGTTCCTGCCCTCACGCGCGGCCAGCGCGCGCACCTCCGCGCGCCGGCGCAGCCGCTCGGCGCCCATCAGCATGATCCCGTTGAGCACCAGGAAGATCGCCGCTGTGATCGGCTTGGCCAGCGCGACGCGCACGGGATGCTCGAAGGCGATGCCCAGGAGTCCGACCGGAATGCTGGCGGCGATGATCAGCCAGGCGAGCCGCTCGGTCGGCGTCTCGATACGCCGCGTTGCCAGCGTGCGGAAGAAAGCCCGGACGATATCGACCCAGTCGCGCCAGAAGTAGATCAAGAGGCCAATCGCGCTACCGACATGGAGCATCACGACGAACGCCAGCCACGGAGACTCCGACTGCGACTGCCAGGCCACCAGCGTGTGCCAGCCGAAGAGGTTCGGGAACAGCACCGTGTGCCCGAGGCTCGAGATCGGAAACAGCTCCGAGGCGCCCTGCAGGATGCCCAGCACGATCGCCTGAAAGGTGCTGACCGGATTCGTGGCATGGTGGATGAGCGCGAGCGCGTACACGGAGCGCAGAACCCTATCCGGCCCCCTCGCCGGGTGCGCAGGCGCCAGCGCTTCCCCCGCCGCCAGCCCTCCCCCGCGCAGGCCCTCCCCCGTCAGAGCGCTCAGCCGAGCCGAGCCTCCCCAATGCCGGCCGGAGCCTCAGCCCAGCCCGCATGGCCCATGGGCGGCCTGGACCGCGAACAGCTCGGCTTCTGCGAGCTCGTGACGGTGCTGCGCCGCCGTGTCGGGAAACTTGATCGACCCGTTCTGCAGCTTGATCGCATACGAGGACACGCTGCCCGCGCCGGGCAGTATGCGCAGCGTCGCCCTCGCGTCCCCGTCGAGGTCCGCGGCCAGCACCCGCGCCCGTATCAGCAACGGGTCCGAGAGCGCTTTCGGCGCGGCGCCGTCGCAGCGGATCGTGCCGCCGTCGCTGACCAGCAGCGTCAGCGTGCGGCCCTGCCCGGTACGGGTGAGCAGGAACAGGTCCGCGGCCTGCACGTTGAGCCCGCAGGCGACGATGGTGACGGCGCCCACGGCGCCGGCGGCGGCGAGCAGCCAGCGCGCCGCGCACGGCGGCTTCAATCTGGCTCCCGCGCCACGATCTCGTCGCACGATGGCCTCAAGCTTGCCCCTCGACCACGATCGCGGCGCCGCCCCGGCGCGGATCCCCACCGCCGGAGAACGCACCGGTGCCGGTGGCCTCCTGCGCGACCGCTTGCACGCCGCCGAAGAACAGGTTGAGCTCGCCGAAGCGGCTGATCGGACGACCGGCTCGGTGCAGCGACCCCGTGTCGATCCCGGGCTCGGCGTACACGACCCCGTCCTCGAAGTGCACGCGCGGCGCGCGCACCGCCTCGCCCGCGGGCAGCCGATCGTCGATCACACGGAGGATCGTCTGCAGGATCGCGGAGCGGATGCGGTTGGAGCCGGCGCTGCCGACCACGAGCTCGGGCAGCCCGTCGCCCAGCACGATCGTGGGCGCCATCATNNAGGATGATCGGCGTCGCGAGCAGAAACGCGAACCGCGCCGAGTCGCTGTGGTCCAGCCCGCGGGCCAGGCCAGCTCCCATGACCACGCCGTCGCGGCTGATCCCCGCGAGCAACGCGCTTGACTGCGCTACACCGATGACGGCCGCCTCGCGGTACTCGAGCGTTCGCAGCTGGCGCCCGCCATCCGGCTTCGCGCCCTCGCGAACGGCGAGCTCGCGCACCTCTGCTCGGCGCCGGAAGCGCTCGGCGCCGAGCAGCAAGAAGCCGTTGACGACGAGAAAGATCGCCGCGTCCAGCGGCTTCGCCGTGAGCGTGCGGAACTTGTGCTCGAACGCGAGGCCGAGCACGCCGGTCGGGATCGAGGCGACGATCAGCAGCCACACGAGCCGCTCGTCGGAGGTCTGTACGCGCCGCTTCGCCAACGATCTGAACAGCCCCTTGATCAGCACGACCCAGTCACGCCGGTAGTAGAAGAGCAGGCCCAGCGCACTACCCACGTGGAGCATCACCACGAAGGCCAGCCATGGGGACTCCGACTGGGATTGGAACTTGACGACCGCGTGCCATCCGAAGAGCGTGGGAAAGAGCACGGTGTGTCCCAAGCTCGACACCGGGAACAGCTCGGTCACACCTTGAAGGAAGCCAAGGACAACCGCTTGGAAGTAGCTGATCGCCGAGGCGAGGGGAACGAAGACGTGGACCACGGGGCGCGAGAGGTTAGCCGCCCGCACATGAGCGGCCCCTCAGGTTGGCGCCGGGGCCCCGCTGGGAACCCGCCGGGCCGGGCCCCAAGAGTCCGCGATAGGTCCGCATGTCACGATGGTTGAAGTCGTCATGGGTCTGGCCGCGCAGCGCGGCAACGTGCTCGCAGTGGTACGGGCTCGAAAGCGATTCGTTGTGTCCGATGACGTTTGCCGTCGGGATGCGGTAGACGGTCTGCAGCCAGCGGGTGAGCGCGATCGACGCGGCAATCTGGCGGTGGTCAGCGAGGACTTCCGCGTCGCTGGTCCCGACGTGTTCCACGCCGATTGCGGTCCAGTTGAGTCCAACTGTGTGACGACACATGAAACGAACGGGTGTCTGCTGGAAGATACGGCCGCTGCGGTCGATGATGAACTGCGCGCACAAGCCGGGGAGCTCGGCGAGCTCAGAATCGGGGACGTCGGGCGCAAAGGTGTTGTGCGCCGATGAATAGGTGTCAGACCCCGTGAAGTGCTCGACGACCACATGGGGCCCGACGAGCATGAAGCTGTGGATCCCGTAGTGGCGCTCGGCGTAGGCCACCGTCTCGGCCTTGCGGCGGGTGCCGATCGCAATGAAGTCGTGGGTGATCGGTGGCCGCGGAGCAGGGCGTCGAGCCGTGCTGTGGGCCACTGCCGTGGAGCCCGGGGAGGCCGCCACGAAGGCGAGTACAGCGACGCAAATTCGCTTGAAAATTGCGTTGATCGTCGCCATTTCGGGCCAGGCGCTCGGCGCCGACGGCACAAACTACACCTCCGGCGGCGCGACCCCGCCACCCGTCCGTCACCATCGTCGCGTGGCCCTACCCTTCGTAGCATCCGATGCTGCACTGCTCGCCGTGCAGGCATCGCTTGTCGCGGCGCCAGGCGCTGGCTTGCCCGCTGGCCTGCGGGTCCCGCGGGGACGCTGGTGGGCGCTGATCCCGCCGGCCTCGGTCGCGGCGGTGGTCTTTGGCCTCCAACTCGCGCCCGACGGTGCGCATGCGCTCACCTACCTCGCGTTGGGGACGACGCCGCCGCTGGCGGCGATCGCGCTCGGTTGGGCGGGGCGCTTCGCGCGTCCAGGCGCTGCCGCGCTCGCCCTGCCCCTGCTCGCGCTCGCATGGGCGGCGCGCGGCTCGCTGACGGGCGACGCCGCCGCGCTCGTGCTCAGCGCGTTGGGCTGCGTGACCCTCGGCCGTCTGCTGGCGGCGGTCGCGCCACTGCGCTGGCTGAAGCTCGGGATCTTCGCGATGGCGGCGATCGACACCGCCCTCGTCATCGCCGACCAGCTCCAGCGTCCCAACGCCGTGCTCAACGCCGCCGCGCCCGGCGCCGGTCTGCCGCGCCTGCA
Organism: Solirubrobacterales bacterium; assembly: GCA_003244205.1. GTDB lineage: Bacteria > Actinomycetota > Thermoleophilia > Solirubrobacterales > Solirubrobacteraceae > QHBW01. The sequence continues at coordinate 43,913 of QHBW01000068.1, forward strand.
GGTTGCCCAGTTCGGCGGCGCGGTCATGGGTTACGGTGACCTCTTCATCGCCGCGCTGCTCGGCGGCGTGCTCGCAGCGCAGCGCCGCGAGCGCTGGTGGCCGGTGCTCTGTTGTTTGGCGCTGGCGGCAGCGTTCGACTTGCTCTTCTTCATCAGCGACGAGCTCCCGGCAACCGTGCCGGTGGCGCTCACCCTGATCGTGATCGAGCTGGTCGCCCGCCGTCGAGCGCAGGCGGCTGGCGGACGCGCTACAGCGCGGCGAGCGCCTCTGCCGCGGCTCGCGCGCCCGAGCTGACGGCGCCGTCCATGTAGCCGTTCCAGACCGTCGCGGTCTCCGCGCCGCACCAGTGGATGCGTCCGAAGGGAGCGCGAATCTGCTCGCCGTAGTCGGTCAGGACCCCGGGCGCGGTGAAGCCGCCGTAGCAGCCGCGCGTGTACTCCTCTTCACTCCAATTCATCTCGACGTAGCCGACCGGGTTCAGCGCCTTGGCGCCGTAGTAGGCGGCAAAGCAGTTGAGTACGGCGGCCTTGCGCTGGGCCGCCGGCACGCGCCCGTAGGCTCTTGCGTCCGCGCCCTCGATGAAGCCGAGCATGACTCCCGGCGAGCCGTCCGGCGGCGTGTTGTCGAAGGTGATGCGGCAGGGGCTGAGATCGGAGGTGGCCTGGCCCGCCAGACCGGCGTCGCGCCAGAATGGACGGTCGTAGATCGCCTCGCACTTGATCACCGAGCCCTGCGGCATGCGCTGGACGAGCTGGGCGCGCGGCGCCGGGAGCTGCGGGGCATAGTCGAGCCGTCCGGTCAACGTCGGCGCCATTGCGACGATCGCCTGCGAGCCGCTGAAGGACCCCGCGTCGCTCACAACCCTCACCCCCGAGCTGCTCTGCTCGATCCGGCGCGCGGGCGCGTTGAGGACCACGCGCGAGCCGAGCTGCTGGGCGATCGTCAGGGAGATCAGCTGCGACCCTCCGTGGAAACGGCTCTCCTGGGCGCCGCCGGCGGTGTTGATGAGGTGCTCGATCGTGCCGGGGTTAGCCGCATTGCCCGCGGAGTGGACGTAGAAGAGAAACCACAGCAGCGAGACATCGCGCGGCTCAGCGGCAAACACCGCCTCGGTGGCGAGATCGAGCAGGAACCTGCCGTCGTCGGTGAGTAGGTTCGCGTCCTTCCAGGTCTCGAACGTCTGGGCATCCCATGCGCCCGCGCTCGACGCCGTCCACGGTGCCTCGAGGGGGACCGACGATGCCATCGAGTCGATCTTCAGCAGCGCCTGCTCGGCGTCGGCGGCGCCGACGTAGTCGGGCGGGATTGCGCCAAGCGGACCCGTCGGCGTGTAGGAAGTATTGACCCCGTTTCGGTGAAAGACGTAGTTGCCGTCGTTGTAGGTCTTGTAGGTGGTGACACCCAGCTCGGAAGCGAGCGCGGCCACGTTGTCCTGGGTCGGACCGATCCACTGCCCGCCGATCTCGATCACCTTGCCGCCCCCGAGGTCGTAGTTGAGCGTGCGCCCGCCAACGCGGTTACGCGCCTCGAGCACGATCGCCGAGCGCCCGGCCTTGACTACCTGGCGTGCCGCATTGAGGCCGGCGAGCCCCGCGCCAACCACGACCACGTCGGCGTTGCGCGAGGCGAGCGCGTGCCGTTTGCGCTTGTGCTTGCGTCCGCGTTTGCTTGCGGCCTCGCTGTCGGCGGGAAGCGCGAGCCCAGCGGCGCCGGCCGCGGCTGCACCGAGCAGGCCGCGGCGCGTGAGGTCGACGGAGGAATCCATGACTCCGGCATTCTGACCGTTGCGCGCTTGCGATGCGGCGCACGGCGAAGGATCCCGGCGGGGAGCCGGGGATGCGAGACTTCCGCCATGTCTGAAAACTCCTTCGACGCCCGCGCCACCCTCGCGGTTGGGGGGCGCGACCACGAGATCTTTCGCCTCGATGCCCTGCAAGAGCGCTTCGACGTCGCCCGCCTTCCCTTCTCGCTGAAGATCTTGCTCGAGAACCTGCTGCGCAACGAGGACGGCGTCAACGTCCGCGCGCACGACATCGAGAGCCTCGCGAGCTGGGATGCCGGCGCCGAGCCGTCGATCGAGACGTCGTTCGCGCCAGCTCGCGTGCTGATGCAGGACTTCACCGGCGTGCCGGCGGTGGTCGACCTCGCCGCGATGCGCGATGCGATGGCGGAGATGGGCGGCGACGCGGCCAAGATCAATCCGCTCGTGCCCGCGGAGCTGGTCATCGACCACTCCGTGCAAGTCGACGCGTTCGGCTCTCGCGACGCCTTCGCGCGCAACGCCGAGCTCGAGTTCCAGCGCAACTGCGAGCGCTACGCCTTCCTGCGTTGGGGACAGAGCTCCTTTGAGCGGTTCAAGGTCGTGCCGCCCGACACCGGCATCGTCCACCAGGTCAACCTCGAGTACCTGGCCCGCGTGGTTTTCGTTGCCGATCCGCCCGACGACAAGAGTGTCGGGCAGGCTTACCCCGACACGCTGATCGGCACCGACTCCCACACAACGATGGTCAATGGGCTGGGCGTCCTCGGTTGGGGGGTAGGGGGGATCGAGGCCGAGGCGGCGATGCTCGGTCAGCCGATGTCGATGCTGATCCCGCCGGTGCTCGGCTTCAAGCTCCACGGCGAGCTTCCGGAGGGCGCTACGGCGACCGATCTCGTGCTCACGGTCACCGAGATGCTGCGCGAGCGCGGCGTCGTCGGGTGGTTCGTCGAGTTCTACGGGCCGGGGCTGATCAACGTGCCGCTCGCCGATCGCGCCACGATCGGCAACATGAGCCCGGAGTACGGCTCGACCTGCGCGATTTTCCCGATCGACGAGGAGACGCTGCGCTATCTGGAGTTCTCGGGGCGCCCAGCGGAGCGGATCGAGCTCGTCGAAGCGTACGCCCGTGAGCAGGGGCTTTGGCACGAAAGCGAGCAGGAGCCGACCTACTCGGACACGATCGAGCTCGACCTCGCGCAGGTTGTCCCCAGCCTTGCCGGCCCCCGCCGCCCCCAGGATCGGGTGTCGCTGACGGAGTCCAAGGCGGCCTTCCGGCTCGCGCTCGAGGACTTCCTCCCCGACGCCGACCCCGACGTCGAGGGCGCTGACGAAGACGGCGACGACGACGGCGATTCCGACAGCGGCAGCTTCCCCGCCTCTGACCCGCGCTCGGACTCGGCGCCCGCTAACGGCGACGGCGCGCGGTTGCGGGGGGGCGGCGGGGGCGAGCGTGGCGGGACCGGTGGCGTTCAGGTTGCCGAGCGGCGCTCGACGCTGGCGCAGGTGACCCTCGGCGATGGGACGCAGACCGAGCTCGACCACGGCCACGTCGTGATCGCAGCGATTACGTCGTGTACGAACACGTCAAATCCCTCGGTCATGCTCGGTGCCGGGCTGCTCGCCCGCAACGCCGTGCAGCGCGGACTGCGCGCCAAGCCCTGGGTGAAGACGTCGCTGGCGCCCGGTTCCAAGGTGGTGATGGAGTACTACGAGCGCGCAGGCCTGATCGAGCCGCTGGAGACACTCGGCTTCAACCTCGTCGGCTACGGGTGCACGACGTGCATCGGCAACTCGGGACCGCTCCCGGAAGAGATCGCAGCCGTCGTGCAGGCCGAGGACCTCGCCGTCGTGTCGGTGCTCTCGGGCAACCGCAACTTCGAGGGCCGCATCAACCCCGACGTGAAGATGAACTATCTCGCCTCTCCGCCGCTGTGCGTGGCCTACGCGCTGGTCGGGACGATGGACATCGACCTCCTCGACGAGCCCCTCGGCGAGGACGCCGAGGGCGAGCCTGTCTACCTGAAGGACATCTGGCCGAGCGCCGAGGAGGTCGGGCACTCGATCGAGCAGGCGGTGCGCTCAGAGATGTTCACCAAGAGCTACGCAGAGGTCTTCGACGGCGACGAGCACTGGAGCGCGCTGACGGTGCCGGAAGGTGACCGCTTCGCCTGGGACGAGGACTCGACCTACGTGCGTCAGCCGCCGTACTTCGAAGGCATGCAGCGCGAGCCCTCGCCGCCGGGCGACATCGAGGACGCGCGCGTACTGGCAGTGCTGGGGGACTCGGTGACCACCGACCACATCTCGCCGGCCGGTTCGATCAAGCGCGACGGACCCGCCGGCCTCTACCTCCAAGAGCGCGGTGTCAAGCCGAAGGACTTCAATTCCTTCGGGTCCCGGCGCGGCAATCACGAGGTGATGATGCGCGGCACCTTCGCCAACGTTCGCCTGCGCAACCGCCTGGCGCCGGGGACCGAGGGTGGGGTGACAAGACACTTGCCCGACGGCGAGGAGATGTCGATCTACGACGCCGCGATGCGCTATGCAGAGGAGGAGGTGCCGCTCGTCGTGCTCGCCGGCAAGGAGTACGGAACGGGCTCCTCGCGCGACTGGGCGGCGAAGGGGACCACGCTGCTCGGTGTCCGGGCGGTGATCGCCGAGAGCTTCGAGCGCATCCACCGCTCGAACCTGGTGGGCATGGGGGTGCTGCCGCTCCAGTTCGGCGACGATGACACAGTCGAGTCGCTCGGGCTGAGCGGCGAGGAGACCTTCACCGTCAACGGGATCGGCGACGGCGACGAGGTTCCGCGAACGCTCACCGTGAAGGCCGACGAGAAGTCATTCGAGGTCCGAGTGCGCATCGACACGCCCAAGGAGCAGCAGTACTTCCATCACGGCGGGATTCTGCAGTTCGTGCTGCGCCAGCTGCTGGCGGAGTGAGCGACAGGCCGCGGTCCTCTACGGCAGCGGGTTGCTCAAGTGCGCGAAGAAGAGGAACCAGATCGCCCCAACGACCAGCGCGACCGTAACGCTGACGATCATGATGACGTCGAGCACGGTTCGCCGGCGCCCGCTGACCCGCTCGCCGCGCATGCTCTTCAGCCACGGCAACGGGACGCGCTGCTCGATCGGGTCATAGCCCGTTACGTCCGCGAAGGCGCGGTCGAGTGCGGCGAGTCCCTTGCCAATGATGAACATCGTCGTCGGCATCCCGAAGGCGACCAGCAGATAGGGGCCAAAGCTGGGGTTGGGTCCGTGCTGCAGCCGCGACGCCAGCCACAACCAGCTGAGCGGCGCGCCGATCCACAGCGCGACGCTTCCCACAGCCATCAGCACGACGAGCGAGGCCGCGCCGGTGACCGCTCCCGCGCCTCGTTCGCGCAGGCCGGCCGGGCGGCTCGGCTCATGCCGAGGCGGGTCCTGGGAGGGCGGTGCAACGCGCCGCTGCGACTGGATGCGGGCTCGGGCGGGCATCAGACGGCGTTCTGTCCTCGGGCGATCAGCTGAGCGAGCGTCTGCCCCATCTCCTCAGCGTCCCAGAGATCAGGCTCGACGAGGAGCGCGCGCGCCGCCGCTTCGGCGGCTCCCACCAGGGCGTGGGCCATCAGGCGTGCGGTCCTGTCCGGCTCGGGCGTGCCACGCGATCCCAGCCAGGCCGCCACCAGCGCGGCGACCGCGTCGACCTGCATCGCGCGTCCGCGCTGCACGCGCGCAGCGACCGGGTCGCTCTGGGCGAGGTAGATCACCCGATAGGCGTCGGGGGACTCGGCGACGGCGCGCAGGAACCCCGTCAGCCCTTCGACCAGCGTGCGCTCGGGATCGGCGCCGGGCTCTGCGGGCAAGGCCGCGGCGATCTGGCCCAGGATGCGGCGCTCCTCGCGCTCCAGCAGCTCGGTGAAGAGCTGTCCCTTGGACTGAAAGCAGGCATAGACGACGGGCTTGGAGACGCCGGCGCGGCGGGCGATCGCCGCCATCGAAGCACCCTCGTAGCCGTGCTCGATGAAGACCTCGAAGGCCGCGTCGAGGATCAGCGGCCGACGACGCTGCGGGCCGAGGTGCGCGGCGCGCGCCGGGGAGGCGGTGGGAGACAGCAGGGCGACCACTTCCTACCCATGGTAGCATTTTCCTACTGTCGGTAGCAACGAACAGGAGAAGAGAGACCATGACCGAGTCCAACGCGACCGAGTCCCACGCGACCGAGTCAGACGCGCCGGCCCCTCCGTCCGCCGACGAGCTCGCCGCGATGGTGGCCAACGCCAGCGACGAGCAGCTCGCCGAGGCGATGGCGAGCGACGGCCGCTCGATGATCCTCGACGAGATCTTCGGACGCATGGCCGATCACTTCGTCGCCGAGCGCGCCGCCGGCGTTAACGCCGTCGTTCACTGGAAGATCCTCGACCGCCCCGACGGCCGCTACGACCACTACGAGCTGGTGATCGAGAACGGTGCCTGCTCGCTCTCCGACGTCCCCAGCCGCGAGCCGCGCGTGACCCTCCGCGTCAAGCCGGTGGACTTCATCCGACTGGTCACCGGCAGCGCCACCGGCCCCGCGCTCTTCATGACGGGACGGCTGCGGATCGAGGGCGATCTGATGTTCGCCACCCGCGTGGCAACGCTCTTCCGCGTCCCGAGCGCGGGCTGAGGCAGATCAACCTGTCTTCGGCGGCCGTCCGAGCACCACCCGCACACCGCGCCTGGGCACCTGCGTGATGCCACGCCGCAACATCCGATCGGGGCGCGCGGAGACCGGGCGCAGCTGCGCGCGCTCGAGCACGCGCCGGATCACCGTGCGCATCTCCAGCAGCGCGAAGCTTGCCCCCAGGCAGCGGCGCGTTCCGCCTCCGAACGGGATCCAGGTGTAGGTGTCGGGCGCGTCGTGCTCGAGGAAGCGTTCGGGTCGGAAGGCATCGGGCTGCGGGTAGCTATCAGCACGCCGGTGCATGACAGCAATCGACGGGTTGATCTCGACTCCCTCCGGGATGACGTACTCGCCGAGCTGGAATGGCGCGTCGCGCACGACCCGCCCAATCCCGGGCACCACCGGTCGCAAGCGCAGCGCTTCCTTGACGACGGCATCGAGGTAGGCGTCGTCGCCGTCCTCGCGCGAGAGCTCGTCGCGCAGGCGGGCAAGGACACGAGGGTTGTGCAGCAGCAAGTCGAACGTCCACGCGAGGCCCGTGGCCGTCGTCTCGTGCCCCGCGACCAGCAGCGTGATCAGCTCGTCGCGCAGCTCCCCGTCACTCAGCGAATGTCCCTCCTCGTCGCGTGCGCGCAGCAGCATCGAGAAGACGTCCTCGCGCTCTCCCACGTCGACAGCCACGCGCCGGCGGGCGATCTCCTCGTAGATCAGCTGATCGAGCTCGCGACGTCGCTGCTCGAATCGCGCGATCGCGCCGCCGGCGCCGAGGCGTCCACGCAGCAGCATCAGCGCGACCGACCCGCGGCCGCGCGAGACCGGCTCGAGCGCGGCGCGCACACGCCGCTTGAGCTCCTCGCGGCGCTCGTCGCCCTCGACGCCGAAGACGGTGGTCACGATCACGTCGAGTGTCAGCCACTGCATCGACTCCAGCAGCGCGAACGGCTCTCCCACGGGCCAGGCATCGATCGTGGCGTCGGCGGCGCTGCGCATCACGCGCTGGTAGCCGGCGAGCGACGAGCCGTGGAACGCCGGCAGTATCAGCCGGCGCTGACGCAGGTGCTCGCTGCCGTCGAGCAGCAGCACCGAGCGGCGGCCCACGATCGGCTCGAGCACAGCGTTGGCCTCGCCGGCGCGAAGCTGGTCCCCCGATCCCTGGAAGACGGCCCGCACCAGATTGGGCTCGAAGACCATCACGAACTCGGGGTCAAACGCCGTCCCGAAGGTCACGATGTCGCCATAGCGTCGGCGCGCCGCTTCCATGAAGCGCACCGGCGCGAAGATGAACCCCAGCGTCTGCACGAGCCGTGGCAGGCGCGGGCCCGGAGGCAGCGCCGCGACCGGCGCCGGCGAAGCCACTGGCGCGGTCGCCGTCGACATTCCCCGATCGTTGCACACGCCGCTAACCTCGGCCGCCGTGCCCACGCCCGATCTCCTGCGCGCGTTGCTCACCGCCCCCGGGCCCTCGGGCTACGAGACCGCTGCCGCGACCGTCTGGCGCGAGGCGGCCCGCAGATTCGCCGAGGTCTCCGGCGACACGCTCGGCTCCTCGGTCGCGCGCGTGAAGGGCAGCGGCGGCCCGCGGCTGGCGATCGTCGGACACATCGACGAGATCGGCCTGATCGTCACCCACGTCTCCGACGAGGGTTTCCTCTACTTCGAGGGCGTCGGCGGCTGGGACGCCCAGATCCTCGTCGGCCAGCGCGTCGAGGTCGCCACGCGCGCCGGCGCGATCCCAGGCGTGGTGGGCAAGAAGCCGATCCACCTGCTGCGCGAGGAGGAGCGAAAGAAGGTCTCCGAGCTGCGTGACCTCCACATCGACATCGGGGCCAAGGACGGCGATGAAGCCCGTGGGCTCGTGCGCGTCGGCGACGTGGCCGTGATCGCGGGCGAGCCGGTCGAGCTTCCCAACGGGCGCATCGTCTCGCGCGCGCTCGACAACCGCCTCGGTGCCTACGTTGCGCTCGAGGCGGCGCGGCTCGTGGCCGAGGGCGAGCAAGCGGCCGCGGAGGTGGCAGCGGTGGCGGCCGTCCAGGAGGAGATCACGTTCGCGGGCTCGCGTACCACCGTCTTCGCGCTCGATCCTCAGGTGGCGATCGCCGTTGACGTGACCTTCGCCACCGACGCTCCCGGAGTCGAGGCCAAGGAGCTCGGCGAGCATAAGTTCGGATCCGGTCCCGTGATCGGGCGCGGCTCGACGCTCAGCCCGCACGTCGTGGAGCGGCTCTGCGCAGCGGCGGAGGCTGCGGAGATCCCCTACACGTTGGCGGCCTCCTCGCGCTCCACCGGGACCGACGCAGACGCGATCCAACTGGCCCGGGCCGGCATTCCCACCGGGGTCGTGTCGATCCCGTTGCGCTATATGCACTCGCCCGTGGAGATGGTCCAGCTCGATGACGTCGAAGCGTGCGCGCGACTGATCGCCGCGTTCGCGGAAGCGCTCGAAGCGGACGCCTCGTTTCAGCGGTGAGCGCGTCGGCGCAGACCGCGTCGCCCGCCACGCTGCTGCTGTTCGACATCGACGGCACGCTGCTGCAGCGCGCGGCGAGTGCCCACGCGGCGGCGCTCCACACCGCGCTCGCGGAGGTCTTCGACATTCGCGACGCCCGTCGCCACGAGATCGAGGCGGCCGGACGCACCGACGTCGAGATCGCGCGCGATCTGCTCGGGCGCTCGGGTATCACGACCGCGACGATCGACGCCCACGCGGACGCGCTCGCGAGGGCCTGGATGCGCGCTTACAGCAAGAGCTGCGAGCCCGACCTCTCCCATACCGTGGCGCCGGGGATCCCGGCGCTGCTCGGGCAGCTCGCGGCGCGGGCCGATGTCCACCTCGCGCTGCTCACCGGCAACCTCGAGCCGATCGCGCGGCTGAAGCTCGACCGCGCGGGGATCGGCCACCACTTCGTCGTCGGTCAGGGCGCCTTCGGCTCCGACTCCGAGGACCGCACCCAGCTCCCGGCGATCGCAAGGGCGCGCGCGGGCGGCGAGCAGGGAGCACCCTGGCCGCGCGAGCGCACCGTGCTGATCGGCGACACCCCGCGCGACATCGCCTGTGCGCGCGCGGACGGGGTCCGCGTGCTCGCCGTCGCTACGGGCGGCTACACGGTCGAGCAGCTCGCGGACGCCGACGGCGTCGCCGCCGACGCGAGTGCGCTGTGGCCGCTGCTCGACGCGGCGTTGGGCGGCGCACGCTCAATCATACCTGATAGCTCATCTATCATGAGCTAAAATGCCTGGGATGAGGTCCGCCAGTCCGGCCGCCATGATTCGGGCAGCGCGCCGATCCAGCCGCCTCACCCAGGAGCAGCTCGCCCAGCGTCTGGGCACGAGCCAGTCGGCGGTCGCCAAGCTCGAGGGACCATCGGCGAATCCGACGGTCGCCACTTTTGAGCGGGCGCTACGCGCGACAGGCCATCGGCTGGAGCTCGTCGTATCCCCGGAAATCTCGGCGGTCGACGAGGGCTTGATTCGTCGCCAGCTCGAGTTGACGCCCGGACAGCGGATCGCGGCCGCCGAGTCGCTCTACGTCGCCGCCCGGAACGTCGCGCTCGCAGGGGAGCGGGCACGTGGCGAGCTGGCCTGAGTTTCGCCCCACCAGCCTTCTGCAGCGACTCGCAGACGCCGGCGTCGACTACGTGCTGGTCGGAGGACTCGCGGTCGTCGCGCAGGGGTACGCCCGGCTGACCCGCGACATCGATATCTGCCACGCGCCCGATGCGCGCAACCTCGACGCCCTCGGCGAGCTATTGATTGCGTTGGAGGCACGCCTGCGAGGGATCGACGAGGACGTCCCCTTCGTGCCCGACGCGGACACGCTGCGCCGGATGCAGATCCTCACCCTGACGACGAACGAGGGGGAGCTTGACCTGCTCGTCGCTCCATCAGGGGCGCCCGACTACGCGGCGCTGCGGAGGCGCGCCGACCGGATTGAGCTCGCCGGTACGCGCGTGCTTGTCGCTTCGATCGACGACCTCTTGGCGATGAAGCGGGCGGCCGGCCGCCCCAAGGACCTCCTGGACATCGCGGCGCTCGAGGCGATCAGACGTCGTCGAGAGCGCTGACTACCCGCGAACCAGTCGCCTGTAGGTGATCCGGTGCGGCCGGTCGGCCTCTGCGCCGAGCTCTGCTCGGCGCATTTCTTCATATCCCTCGAAGTTGCCCTCAAACCAGCGGACTCGCGAGTCTCCCTCGAAGGCGAGTACGTGCGTCGCCACGCGATCGAGGAACCAGCGATCGTGGGAGATCACGACAGCGCAGCCGGCAAACGACAGCAGCGCATCCTCGAGCGCGCGCAGCGTGTCCACATCGAGGTCGTTGGTGGGCTCGTCGAGCAGCAGCAGGTTGCCGCCGCGGCGCAGCAGCTTGGCCAGGTGCAGGCGGTTGCGCTCTCCGCCCGAGAGCTTTCCGACCTTCGTCTGCTGGTCTGAGCCCTTGAAGTTGAAGGACGCGGTGTATGCGCGCGAGGCGACGCGCCGCTCGCCGACCTGCAGCTGATCCTCGCCGCCGGAGATCTCCTCCCACACAGTCTTGGCGGGATCGAGCGCGTCGCGGCTCTGGTCGACGTAGGCCAGCTCGACGGTGTCGCCCAGACGCAGCCTCCCGCCATCGGGCGCCTCGTCGCCGACGATCATGCGAAAGAGCGTCGTCTTGCCGGCGCCGTTGGGGCCGATCACGCCGACGATCCCGCCGCGCGGGAGCGAGAAGCTCAGGTCGTCGATCAGCAGGCGGTCGCCGTAGCCCTTGCGCAGCCCCTCGGCCTCGACGACGACATCGCCGAGCCGGGGACCGGCGGGGATGTGGATCTGGACCTCGTCGAGCTTGACATTGGGCTCGGCGGCGATCAGCGCCTCGTAGTTGGCGAGGCGGGCCTTCGCCTTCGTGCGCCGTCCCTTGGGGTTCGTACGCACCCACTCGAGCTCGGAGGCGATCGTGCGCTGCCGGGCGCGCTCGGAGCGCTCGCCCTGGGCGAGCCTGGCCTGCTTTTGCTCGAGCCAGCCGGTGTAGTTGCCGCGATAGGGGATCCCGCGCCCACGGTCGAGCTCGAGGATCCAGCCCGCGACGTTGTCCAAGAAGTAGCGGTCGTGGGTCACGGCCACGACCGTGCCCTCGTACTCGGCCAGATGGCGCTCGAGCCATGCGACCGACTCGGCGTCGAGGTGGTTGGTGGGCTCGTCGAGCAGCAGCAGGTCGGGCTGACCAAGCAGCAGCCGGCAGAGCGCCACGCGCCGGCGCTCACCGCCCGACAGCGAGCCGACGTCGGCGTCTGGCGCGGGCACGCGCAACGCGTCCATCGCGACCTCGAGCGTCGTATCGAGGTTCCAGGCGTCGGCGGCGTCGATGCGCTCCTGCAGGCGCGAAAACTCCTCTGCCGTGTCCTCGGCGTAGTGCATCGACAGCTCGTTGAAGCGGTCGAGCAGGGCGCGTTGCTCGGCCACGCCTTCCTCGATGTTGGAGCGCACGTCCTTGTCGGGGTCGAGCGCGGGCTCCTGCTCGAGCAGGCCGACGCTCGCTCCGGGCGCGAGCGCGGCGTCGCCGCGGTAGTCGACATCGGCGCCGGCCATGATCCGCAGTAACGTCGACTTCCCGGCGCCGTTGTAGCCGAGCACGCCGATCTTCGCTCCGGGCAGAAACGACAACGAGATGTCCTTCAGCACCTCCTTGTCGGGCGGGTGTACGCGCGAGAGGCGGTGCATGGTGAAGACGTATTGGGTCGACATCGCAGCGATTGAGGATAGGGGCGGCCATCCGGCCGCCCGCGTCGTCTGCCGCGCCGGGCCGGTGCCCGATCCGCGCTCCCGCGCTACCGTTGATTGGCGATGGTCAAGGTGCTCGACGTCGAACAGGCGCTGCTGCTGCTTGAGCTCGAGCCTCCCTTCGATCAGCGCGTCGTCCAGCTCGCGCGCCGGAGCATGGCCAAGCGCTGGCATCCCGACGTCGCGCCGCCGGGGCGCCGCCACGAGCACGAGCGCCACCTCAAGGCGATCAACGAGGCCGCCGACCAGCTCGAGCGGCTCGCCGAGGGATCGCGCGGCGGAAGCGTGTCGCGCACCGCCGTCAAGGTCTCCGCCGCCGCTGCGCGCGCGGCGCGAGCGGAGGAGGGGCGGCGCGCCTACGAGGCCGAGCGCCGCGCACGCGAGCGCGCCGAGGATCGGGCGCGCCACGACCCCTTCGGTGACCGCGTCCCCGAGCACTCCGTCGTGCATCGCTATGCCCGCTGCCTCTCCTATCCCGAATGGGGGGTGGGCACGGTCTCGGGGATCTACTTCTCCGGCGAGGACGATGACATCCAGCAGTGGGCACGCATGAGCTTCCAAGTTGGCGTGCGGACCGTCCCGGCGGGATCGCTCTCCTTCGTGGACTTCTCCACCCCCGATCCCGCTGGGGAGCGAGCTGAGCGCTTCCTCGTCGCCGCGCAGCACGCGCTGGCCGAGGGCGAGTACTCGATCGCGGCCAAGCGCCTGATCTACGCGCGCGACGCCGACGCGAGCAATGCGACGGTGCTGCGGCTCTTGACGCTGGCCTTCTGGCAATCCGGACAGCTGGAGGCGGCGGCGCGCTCGGTTCGCGACTGGGCGCGGCTGGAGGACGGGCGACCCGGTCCGCAGCGTTTCGCCTCGCGTATCTATGAGGACATGGGCGCCATCGACCTCGCGGCCGAGGCGGCCGACCGCGCTGCCGGCCTTGGCCCCGGCGACGCCTCGGCGTGGGAGCGCGTCGGTCGCCTGCGGCTGCGCCTCGGCGACCGCTCGAGGGCTCTGGCCGCCTACGAGCGCGCGCGCCTGATCGAGCCGAGCGTCGAAGGCCTGCTCGATCTGGCGCTGGTCTGTCAGCTGCTCGGCGACGTCGGCGGCGAGGTGTCGGCCTGCGAGCAGGCGATCGCCCTGGATCCCGAGCAGGAGGTCTCGTGGTCGCGGCTGGCGCACGCGCTCACCCGTACCGACCGCATCGGCGAAGCGCTCGCGGCGTGCGAGCGCGCGCTCGGGCTCAGCGACGATCCCGAGGTGGTCGATCTGCGCGCGCGCCTGCTCGAGGCCGAGCCGCGGGCGCTGGCACAGCGCACGGCTGCCTGAGTTTTTTGGCGGTTGTTGGCTGGGGGCGGGGGCTGGGGACCCCGGGCTGGGGGGCGTTGGGGGCTGGATCGCCCGGCGCTTTCGTCCCGCGGACTGCGCCTTCGAGCGCGCGGTCCGCGCGGACCCTGCGGACCGCGTCCCCCGGCCAGGGGTGTGCCGCCTTGACCCCAATAATTGTCGTCAACCGACCACACCCCCGGCCGGGAGCCGCGGCGCGGCCGCGGCGCGGCCGCGGCGTGGCCGCGGCGCGGCGCCCGCGGCCCGGTGCGCCGCCACGGGCGGCCAGAGGGACGGGAGCCGTCGCCACGGGCGGCTAGCTTCCAGCGCATGCGCCTGATCGTCGCCCGCTGCGAGATTGCCTACAGCGGTCGTCTCGCCACCCACCTGGCGGAGGCCATCCGCCTGCTCATGATCAAGGCCGACGGCACCGTGATGGTGTGGTCGGACTCCGGCGGCCAGCGCGTGCGCCCGCAGAACTGGATGAGCCCGCCGACCGTGATCGAAGAGCATGGCCAGCCGCTCGAGCGCCTGGTTGTGCGCAAGCTGCGCGGCGAGGAGCAGCTCGAGATCCGCGTTGCCGAGGTCCTCTCCGACGCCCTGCATGAGATGGGGCCGCCGATCGAGGTTCCCGCGCTGCAGAAGGACGGCGAGGAGCGCGACCTCCAGGAGCTGCTCGCCGAGCGCCCGCAGTGCTGCGGCGAGGGCTTTCGCCTGGTCCGCCGGGAGTGGCCGACCGACATCGGCCCGGTCGATCTCATGTGCCGCGACGAGGCTGGCGCCTGGATCGCCGTCGAGATCAAGCGTCTGGCGACGATCGAAGCGGTGGAACAGCTCACGCGCTACCTCGAGCGCCTCAAGCACGATCCGGCGTTGGCGGACTGCCGCGGGGTGCTCGCGGCGCAGTCGTTCAAGCCGCAGGCGAGGGTGCTCGCCGAGGCCCGCGGCCTGCGCTGCGTCGAGATCGACCTGCAAGCGCTGCGCGGCGATCGAGCGCCGGAGCTGCAGCTGTTCGCGGCCTGACGCCCCCGGCCTGCCGGCCGGCCTGACCCCCGGCCTGACCCGCCCCCGGCCTGACGACCCGCCCAGCGTCCCCCACAGCACAGCATTCAAGCGTCTACGCGCCAGCTCTGGCCGCTCAAAATGCAGGGAATCGCCGCCTTGGAGCCAAGTCGCGCTCTGTCGCAACCCGCGCGCAACCTTATGTCCGCTTTAATGCACTCGATGGCTCTCGGCGCCCGGCTCCGGACGTGGCCGCGTCGTGCAAGCTTGCGAACGCGCGGGGCTCATGTCGAGCGTCCGCGCCCGCGGAAGGTCTTGATCCTGTCTGCCAATGTTGGCGAGGGTCACGCCGCGGCGGCTCGCGCGCTCGCACAGGACGTGGCCCTGCACGATCCCACTGCGGACGTGAAGATTGTCGACGGCCTAGCCGCGATGGGCGGACTGATCCGTCGCGTCGTCCAGGACGGCTACGAGGCTCAGCTGCGCGTCGCGCCATGGTCGGCGGACATCGTCTACTGGCTGCTGCACCACCTCGCCCCGGCGCGCTGGCTCGCGCGCTTCCTGCTGCGCTCAATCGGCTCGCGGGCACTGCAGGCAACGATCGAACGCGAGTCCCCAGACGTCGTTGTCTCCACCTATCCGGCGGTCACGATCGTGCTCGGGATGCTGCGCCGGCGCGGACGGCTGAACGTCCCGAGCGCCGCGGCGATCACGGACCTCGCTGGCCTCTTCTTCTGGGCTGATCGCGGTGTAGACATGCA
Organism: Solirubrobacterales bacterium; assembly: GCA_003244205.1. Taxonomy (GTDB): domain Bacteria; phylum Actinomycetota; class Thermoleophilia; order Solirubrobacterales; family Solirubrobacteraceae; genus QHBW01. The sequence continues at coordinate 59,145 of QHBW01000068.1, forward strand.
CCTGCTCGCCTACGAGGAGTCGATCCCCGAGGTCGAGCGGATCGCGGGTCGCGGTTCCGCCCGAGTCGCGCGCGGGCTCGTGGCACCTTCCTTCCAGTCACCGCGCGACCGGGACGACGCGCGCGACGCACTCGGGCTCGAGCGCGACGGCCGCATCGTGATCGTCTCCGGCGGGGGCTGGGGCGTGGGCGATCTCGAGGGCTCGATCCGCGAAGCGCTGGCGCTGGACGACGTTACGATCGTCGTGCTCGCGGGTCGCAACGAGGACGTTCGCGAGGCGCTCGCTGCGGCGTTCGGCGACGACCCTCGGGTGCGCGTGCTCGGCTTCACGAGTCGCATCAACGATCTGCTCGCGGCCGCCGACGCGATGGTGCACTCGACCGCCGGTGTGACCTGCTTGGAGGCGCGCGCTCGCGGCTGCCCGGTGGTGGTCTACGGCGCGCAGATCGCCCACATCCGCGTCAACGCGCGCGAGATGGCCAAACGCGAGATCGTCGATGTGGCGCACTCCCCGGCGGAGCTGCACGAGGCGCTCGGGCGCGCGCTCGCCGGCGGCGGCGCGCGGGTACGACCGGTCGATCCGGGGCTTCCTGCCGCGGCGGCGCTGCTGGCCGGTGCGCGCATCCGCGTGCGCTCTCCGTCGCGCATGCGACTGGCTGTTCCCCGCCTCGCGGTCAGTGTCGCTGTGGCGCTCACGCCGGTGTGGACGTTCGTCTCCCCGAGCGCGCTGGGATTGCACTCGATCTCCTCGGTGCGCACCAGCATCCGCGAGGTCGCGCTCGTGGTGCGGGCTCCCGCGGACCTGATCGGTCCGCTGCGCCGGCAGCTCCGCGCGCAGGGGATGGACGCCTCCTTTGCCGTCGACAACAACACGCACATGATCTCCGCGCTGCGCGGGGCCGGCGCCCACGGACTGCCCGAGCTCCACGGCGGCGCGATTCGCTGGATGCTCGTGGGCGGTGAGCTGCGCCGGGTCTGCCACGCGCTCGGGCTGCGCCACCACTCCTTCTATTACCTGCGTCCCAGGGGCGCCTTCTCGCTGGCCGACTACTTCGTCGCCAGCCGCGCCGGCGGCCACGCGGTCGCGCCGCGCCAGCTGCTGCCCGGCGGAGGCTCCGCGCGGCCGCTTCACCCCGGTGACGTCGTCGTGCTCGATGTTCCCCGCGACAACCTGACGGTTGCGCGAACCGCGCTCGACCGCACCCGCACTCAGCTCGCCGGCTCGGGCCTCTCGGCCGCACCGCTCGACGCCCTGCTGCCCTCCTGACGAGCCGACGACGGGCGCTGCGCAGCGTCCACCGCGCCGGCGGTGTTGTAGGCCTCGGGCGAAATCAGGGCTTGCCCGCTCTCACCGGCGGTGATCACGCTCGCCACGATCGGCGAGGAGGCGATCCGCAACGTCGCCACAACGAGCACAGCGAGCGAGCCCACGAGCAGCGCGACGTTGGCGCCGCTGCCCCAGCCCTCTCCCAGCAGCAGCGGCGCCAGCGCCACCGGGACGATCACCTGGACGGAGAACACGACGGGCACGACGCGCGTGGGCGGTCGTGTCTGCAGGGCGGTCATCTCGCTGAGCAGCGCGAGCCCCGACGCGGCGCCGGTCGCGATCGCCCATCCGAGACAGGGAAGCCAGTGCTGGTGATGGAAGGCGCGGGCCACCAGGTCGGTCGAGACCCCCGACCACGCATAGCCCGCGCCCGCGCCGAAGGCGGCGAGGTTCGAGATCTTGCCGCGGCGTCCCAGCAGATAGGGGGTCAGTGCGGCGAGCCCCACCACCCCCAGCCCGCCCGCGAGCAGCACATGCGAGGGGACATGGTTAGGCGCACTCGGTCCTGCGATGGCGATGCCCAGGACCCCGACGACGATCGCGGTCACAGCAATGAGGTCGCCGCGGCTGAGGTGGTGGCCGAGCATCCGCGAGCCGACGAGCAGCAGGATGATCACGCCGGTTGCGAGCGCCGGCTGGACGAGCGTGAGCGGGGCGGCGATCAGCGCGGCGGTCTGCAGCGGCCACCCCAGGACGCTGAGCAGCGTCCCCAGCAGCCAGCGCGGTCGGCGTGCCAGCGCGCCGACGAGAGAGGGCTTGAGGCCCTGGGCAGTTGGCACCTCGCGCGCGTCGAGCGCCTGAAGCGCGACACCGGAGTTGTACAGTCCGGAGGCCGCCACGGCCGCGCACACACCGAGCAGGAGCGACGTTGTCATGGGCAACGGTCACCTTAGTCGCCGATCCCCCAGCGCCGCAACGGGCGTGCTTGTGGGGGGCGGGCTGATAGGAGCAGCGCTGCTCGCGCATGCGCTGCCGGCGCTGGCGCAGCCGTGGACGCCGCTGCGGCGGCCGCTTGGTGTGGAGGACCGGACGCCGCTTGCTGACAGCGTCGCTCTGACGTTCGACGACGGCCCCCACCCGCACGCCACGCCAGCAGTGCTGGAGCTGCTCGCCGAAGCCGGCGCCAGCGCCACGTTCTTTCTTGTTGGCGAACAGGTGCGCAGGTTCCCCGCGCTCGCGCAAGAGATCGCCGCCGCTGGGCACGAAGTGGCGCTGCACTGCGATCGCCACCGCAACCTGCTGCGGGTTGGGCCGCGCGCTACGCGGGTCGATCTCGAACGCGCGCTTGAAGCGATCGCCGACGCCAGCGGTGTGGCCCCGCGGCTCTACCGCCCGCCCTACGGTGTGTTCAACGCTGCCGCGTTGATCGAGGCGCGCCGCCGCGGCTGGCAACCGCAGCTGTGGACCCGCTGGGGGCGCGACTGGGAGGCGCGCGCGCGGCCGGAGCAGATCGTCGCGCGGCTGACCGAGGGTGTCACGGAAGGCGACGTGCTGGTGCTCCACGACGCGGATTGGTACGCGGCGCCGGAGTCCTGGCGGCGCACGCTCGGGGCACTGCCAGGGGTGCTTGAGGCGATCGCGGCCGCGGGGCTGCGGTGCGCGGCCGTGCGGTAAGGGGCTGGGGGGCTGCGGTGCGCGGCCGTGCCGTAGCCCCGGGGACGTCGCGAGCCTGTGGCGCGCGCGGGACGCCGGCGGCCGCGGGAGCCCCCCTAGGTCCGGGTCCCGATCATTGGTAGGTCGACATATTGGCCCTAACGATGAGCGCACTCCGCCGGCGCTCGTCGATTAGGCTCTCTGCCGCCGATGCCCGACGAAGCCGTCCTCACCGAGTCCGACGAAGCCGTCCTCACCGAGCGCCGCGACGGCGTCCTCGTCGTCACGCTCAATCGTCCCGAAGCACGCAACGCCGTCAACCTCGCGCTCGCCCAGGGCGTGGCCGCCGCGCTCGACGAACTCGACAGCGACGACGGCTTGCGCGCCGGGATCATCACCGGCGCGGGTGGCTACTTCTGTGCCGGCATGGACCTGAAGGCGTTCGTCGCCGGCGAGCGCCCGTGGGTCGAGGGCCGCGGCTTCGCGGGGATCGTCGAGCACCCAGCGGGCAAGCCTCTGATCGCTGCGATCGAGGGGTTCGCCGTCGCCGGCGGATTCGAGATCGCGCTCGCCTGCGACCTGATCGTCGCGGCCCGCGGCGCGCGGCTGGGCATCCCGGAGGTCAAGCGCTCGCTGGTGGCGGCGGGCGGCGCGCTGCTGCGGCTCCCGCGCCGGATTCCCTACCACGTCGCGATGGAGCTGGCGCTTACCGGCGACCCCGTCGACGCCGCCCGCGGCTACGAGCTCGGGGTCGTCAACCGCCTGACCGACACAGGCGAGGCGCTCGACGGCGCGCTCGATCTAGCCGCGACGATCGCGCGCAACGGCCCGCTCGCGGTCGACGCCGCCAAGAGCATCCTGGTCGCGCAGTCCGACTGGAGCGAGCAGGAGTTCTGGTCTCGCCAGGGGGAGATCGCCGGACCGGTGATGGCCTCCGAGGACGCCCGCGAGGGCTCGGTCGCGTTTGCCGAGAAGCGCGACCCTGTGTGGAAGGGACGCTGAGCATCCGCGCGCCTCGCCGCGCGCTCCGGAGCCTGCCCCGAAGCGTGCTGACAGCAGTCGCGCTCGTGGCGGTGGTCGTGGCCGGCTGCGGGACGACGGTGATCGAATCCAGCAAAGCCACCAGCCTCCTGCGCACGACCGCGCAAGGCTTCGGCGCGAGCGCCCAATCGATCTCCTGCCCCTCCGGCGTCGAGGCCAAAGCCGGCAAGACGTACACGTGCACCGCCACGATCAACGGACAGAAGCGAACGGTGAACCTGCGCATCACCAACAGCAGCGGGTTCGTCGAGGTCACGAACCCCTAGCGATCCGGCCCGGCCGGCCTCGATCACCAGCCAGCCAGGCCCTAGCGCTCACCCCACAGCGTCGCCAGCAGTCGCCGCGCGCCCCCGTGGTCGCGATGCTCGCAGAGGTAGATCCCCTGCCACGTGCCGAGCGCGAGCCGTCCCGCAGTCACCGGCAGCGACAGCGACGGACCGAGCAGCGCCGCCTTGATGTGCGCGGGCATGTCTTCATCGCCCTCGAGCGTGTGTGTCCAATAGGGCGCGCCTTCGGGCACGGCCCGGTTGAACCAGCGCTCGAAGTCGACGCGCACATCCGCTGACGCGTTCTCGTTCACCGCCAGGCTCGCCGACGTGTGCAGCAGGAACAGATGACAAAGCCCAACCCGCAGCTCGCCGAGCTCCGGCAGCGCCTCGACCACCTCCGAAGTCACGAGATGAAACCCGCGCGGCCGAGCCGCCAACCCGATCTCGCGCTGAAGCCACATAAAAGGCCACGCGCGGGAGCGCGCAGCGTTCACACCGCTAGCGCTCGCCCGGCGTCTTCTTCGGATACTGTGAGACCGGATCAGTCACGTCCAGCGCTGTGCGAATGATTCGGCTCTGCTCCTGCACGTGCGCCGCCGGATAGCCCTCGCCCGGCGAGCCGCGCTCCGGCCGGCCGATGTAGCCGAAGTCCAACTCGTCGGAGAGGATCTGCATCAGGCGCGGGAACATGTGTGCGCGCGCGCCCATGTTGCGCGGCTCCTCCTGCACCCACACGACCTCCCGCAACGCAGGGAAGCGGCCGATCAGCTCGAGCACCTGTCCCTCGGGGAAGGGATACAGCAGCTCGATGCGCCCGACGGCGATGGCCTCGTTGTTCTCGCGGTCCGCGTGGCCGACGATGTCGTAGTAGATCTTGCCGGTGCACAGAAGCAGCCGGGTGACCTTCGCCTCGTCGACGCGTGGCTCGCCGAGAACGGGGAAGAATCGCGTCTCTGACAAGTGCTCCAGGCGGTTGGTCGCCTGGGGCAGGCGCAGCAGGCTCTTCGGGGTCATGATGATCAGCGGGCGCTGCTTGGCGATGCGTGCCTGGCGGCGGATCAGATGGAAGTACTGCGCCGGGGTCGTCAGGTTGGCGACGCGGATGTTGCCCTCGGCGGCGAGCTGGAGGAAGCGCTCGAGCCGCGCCGAGGAGTGCTCGGGCCCCGACCCTTCGTAGCCGTGGGGGAGTAATAGGGTGAGACGGGAGCTCTGCCCCCACTTCGCCAGCCCCGAGACGATGAACTGGTCGATGATCACCTGAGCGGCATTGGCGAAGTCGCCGAACTGCGCCTCCCAGAGCACGAGCGTCTCCGGCGCCTCCTGGCTGTAGCCGTACTCGAAGCCCAGGCACGCGATCTCCGACAGTGGCGAGTTGTGCAGCTCCATCGTCGAGCGGGCTCCAGGAAGGCTCTGCATCGGACACACGCGTTGCCCGGTGCGCGCATCGTGGAGCACCATGTGACGCTGGGAGAACGTCCCCCGCTCGGAGTCCTGGCCGGTCAGCCGGATCGGCGTCCCCTCGGTCAGCAGCGAGGCGAAAGCGAGCGCCTCGGCGTGCGACCAGTCGATCCCTCCGTCGGCGCCGACTGCCTGGCGGCGGCGCTCGAGCTGCTTGACCAGCTTGGGGTGAACGGTGAAGCCCTCGGGGACGCGCAGCAGCTCATCGTTGAGCTCCTGCAGGCGTTCGGCTGGGACGGCTGTGGTGACATCGGGCGACGGCGTGCGGTCGAGCTGGTACTCGCCGGTGGTCTGCTCCTCTGTCTCCTCCTCGCTGAGCTCGGCGATCCGGTCCTTGAGCTCGGTGTGCGCTGCGGACAGCTCCTGCCAGGCCTGCTCGAGCTGCGCTTCGACGTCTTCGGAGGTGACCACGCCCTGCTCGATCAAGCGCGCCGCATAGAGCTCGCGCACGCGCGGGTGCGACTTGATCGCGGCATACATCTCGGGCTGCGTGTAGGCGGGCTCGTCGGCTTCGTTGTGGCCGAAACGGCGGTAGCCGATCAGGTCGATCAGCACGTCGTGCCCGAATTGTTGACGGAAGGCGAAGGCGAGGCGCACGGCGTAGATGCAGGCGGCGACGTCGTCGGCGTTGACATGGATGATCGGCACGTCGAAGCCCTTGGCGAGGTCGGACGCCCAGCGCGTGGAGCGTGCCTCCTCGGGATCGGTGGTGAAACCGACCTGGTTGTTGGTTATGAGGTGAAGCGTGCCGCCGACCTGATAGCCGTCGAGTCCCTGCAGGTTCAGTGACTCCGCGACGACGCCCTGCGCCGGGAAGGAAGCATCGCCATGCATCACGATCGGGAAGGCGCCGTTGTGATCGGCGTGGGGGTGGGGACCCTGGCGCGACGTCTGCGCGGCGCGCGTCGCGCCCTCGACGACGGCGTGGACGAACTCGAGGTGACTGGGATTGGACTCCAGGCGCACGAGCACCGATCCGCCGTCGGCGAGCGGGTAGGAGCCCTCGGCGCCGTGGTGATACTTGACATCGCCTGTGCCGCCCTGCGGGATCGTGGTGACGGCCTCCAACGACGATGCCCCCTCGAACTCGGCGAAGATCGTCTGAGGCGGTCGCCCGAGGTTGTGGGCGAGCACGTTGAGGCGACCCCGGTGCGCCATCCCCATCACGACCTCGCGCGCCCCCGTGCCGGCCGCGAGCTGGATCATCTCGTCGAGCATCGGCACGGTCATGTCGAGCCCTTCCAGGGAGAACTGCTTCTGGCCCAGGTAGGCCTTGTGCATGAAGCGCTCGAGCGAGTCGACCTCGATCAGCCGCGCGAGCAGGGCGCGCTGCTCCTCGGGCGACATCGGCGTGCGGTAGGCGCCTGACTCGATCTTCTCGCGCAGCCAGGTGCGCTGGCGGTGCGAGGCGATGTGCTCGATCTCGTACGCGATCGTCCCGCAGTAGGTCTCGCGCAGGTGCGGCAGCGCATCGGCAAGCGTCTCGCCCGGCACGCGACAGCGCAGGATGCGGGTGGGGATGCGACCCATCAGCTCGTCGGTCAGGCCGAGGGGCTCGGGGTCGAGCGCGGGGTCGCCCTCGGGCGCGGTGCCGAGCGGGTCGAGGCGGGCGGCGAGGTGGCCATGCATGCGGTGGGCCTTCAACAGCGAGGTCGCGGCCTGGACGGCCTGCATCAACTCCTCGTCGGGGATCCCCGGCGCCTGGTCGGCGGCAGCAGGGGCACCCGCCGCAGCGGCCGGCAGCCCCGCGGGGCGTGGCGCCGCGGGCGCTTGGCCCAGCAGCACGCCGAGCGATCCGAAGACCGACTCGTAGAAGCCCTCCTCGCCCCCCAGCAGCGCCTCGATGCGCGCAAGGAAGCGCCCCGACTCGGCGCCCTGGATGATGCGGTGGTCATACGTCGAGGTCATCGTCATGACCTTCTCGGCCCCGATCGCGGCGCCGACGCCGTCGAGACCGACCGGATAGGCGATCGAGCCCGTCGCAACGATCGTCCCCTGGCCCGTCATCAGACGCGGTACAGAGGCGACTGTGCCGAGCCCGCCGGGGTTGGTGAGCGAGATGTTGGCTCCGGTCAGATCGTCGGCGATCAGCGTGTTGGTGCGGGCCTTCTCGACGAGCGCGTCGTAGGCGGCGACGAAATCGGTGAACGCAAGCGCGCCCGCGTCGCGGATCACCGGGACCATCAAGGTGCGCGTCCCGTCCTGCTTCTCGACGTCGACAGCGAGACCGAGGTTGACCTGGCCGTCGTCGACACGGACCGGCTTGCCCTCGAGCTCGAGGAAGTGGTGGGCCATAACCGGGATCTCGCTGGCGGCACGAGCGATCGCGTAGGCGATCAGGTGCGTGAAGGAGACGCGTCGTCCCGCTGCCTTGAGCTGCTTGCGCCTGCCATCGAGGACCGTGACGGTGAGTGTGCGAAACGACGTCGCGGTGGGGATCTGCCGGCTCTCGTCCATGTAGCGCGCGAGCACGGCCGCGGCGCCGCGGATCGGCTGGGCACCCGCGGGGGCGGCCTCGGCGGCCGCAGCGCCGTTGTCACGCGGGCGTTGCGTCGCCGGGGTCGCGCCACCGTTGTGCACGTGATCGAGGACGTCGGCCTTGGATACGCGCCCGCGCGCGCCCGTGCCGGTGACGGCGGCGATGTCGACGTCGTGGGCGGCGGCCGCGCGCCGAGCGACGGGGGAGGCATTGGCGTCACCGCTGGCGGCGGGCGCATCAGCAGTACCGCCGGTGGTTGGGCTGGAAGAAGAAGGCTTCGGCGCCGCGGCGGCGCCATCGCCCGGGCGCTCCGAGGCGGGCGCGGCGCCGTCGGTGGGCGCGATCTCCGCCAGCAGCGACCCCACCTCGACAACGTCGCCCTCGGCGGCGTGGATCTTCAGCAGCGTCCCCGCGAGCGGTGCCGGGACCTCGGCGTCGACCTTGTCGGTCGAGATCTCGACGATCGTCTCGTCGGCGGCGACGCTGTCGCCCTCCTGCTTGTGCCACTCGAGCACCGTGCCCTCGCTCACCGACTCGCCCATCTGCGGCATGAGGACCTGGATACTGGTGGTCTGTACCGCCATCGTTTCGGTGATCCACCCTAGCGCAGCGATTCCGCTGCACCCGCCGGCCGCCGGGCAGCTTGCGGGCGCCTAACGCACGGCTAACCGGCGAGCGCGCTCGGTCGTGGGGGCGCGGGGTCGCCTGCGCTGGGTGGCGCCCCCCAGCCGTGGCGGCGCGCTAGCACGAAGCCGGCGCTGCCGACGTAAGGGCCCAGACCGCCGATGACCGCGACGAGGACGGCGAGCCAGAAGGGAATCGTCCGCCTGCGAACGGCGAGCAGCGAGAGACACGAGAGGCTGATCCACATCAGTCCGTGGCTGAGCCCAAGGATGAACGTCGCCGGCTCGGCGCTGCCCGCCGCCCACACCGCGAGCAGGCCAGTGAAGACCGTGGAGTTGGTGAACGACAGCGCGCGCAGAAAGCCGAAGGAGGTCAACGCGCCGCCAGCATCGTCGCCATCCGCCGCAGCGGCTCGTCGGCCTCCTCGGGCCAGCGATCCACGTCGGCGGGCCACCAGGCGAACTCGTCGTGCTCGGCGTCGGGTACGACCTCGGCGCCAGCGGGCAGCCAGGCGACGCCGACCAGGATCACGAGCGTGCTGGGAAGACGTGCGAGCGCGACGACGTCGAGGCGCTCCGCGCTCACCGACCACTCTTCGGCGAGCTCGCGCGTGAGCGTGTGCGCTGGGTTCTCGCCCACCTCGACCGAGCCGCCGGCGCCCAGCGCCCAGCGTCCGGCCCACGACGCCAGCCAGGCGGCCCGCCTGCCGGCGAGCCAGCGCCCGTCGGCGGCGCGCGCGACGCACAGCACCGAGAGGCTGTCGGCCGTGTCATCGACGAGGCGCAGCGACCAGCGCGAGGGCTGCAGCTCGAGGCTGAGGCGGTCCGGTCCCGACTCATATCCGGCGAGCCGAGCGCTGAGACCATCGTGGCTCGGCGACCCGCGCTCGCGCAGCTCCGCCACCGCCGCGTCGGCGGCGCGGTCGATCTCACCGGCGGGCTCGAACTTCTGTGCAAGCCACGTCGTCTGCACCTGGTCGGCCGACCAGGGGCCGAGCGCCAGGATCTCCGGACGGGCGGGCATTCAAACAAGGCTAACGCGCGCCGTCGGGCCGCTGGGCGCGCCGCGAGGCGGCGCCATACACTCGCGCCGTGACGGCTCGCCGGCGCAAGCACTGGGGTTGGGGCTACGAGGACGAGCAGCCGACAGACGACGAGCTGCGCGGCGCATGCACGGCGATCGCTGCGCATCTCGGCTTCGGCTCCACCGAGCCCGAGTCGCCCGTGGCGCTCGAGGACGTCTCGCTGCCCGAGCCACGGCTGGCTGCCCCGCGAGAGCTGGCGGGGATCTGTGACGACGCTGCGCACGCACGCGCCTCGCACGCCTATGGCAAGAGCTACCGCGACGTCGTGCTGGCCTTCCGCGGGCGCTTCGAGGCGGTCCCCGACGTCGTCGCGCGGCCGCGCGACGAGGGTGACGTGGAGAAGGTGCTCGCGTGGTGCGACGCCGCCGGGGCTGCGGTCATCCCCTACGGCGGGGGAACGAGCGTCGTCGGTGGTGTCGAGCCGCGCATCGACGCGGCCTACGCCGGGGCGGTCAGCCTCGACCTGGGCGCGCTGGATCGCGTGCTCGAGGTCGATGAGATCTCCGGTGCGGCGCGGATTCAGGCCGGAGCCAGCGGCCCGGCGCTCGAGTCCCAGCTCGCCGCGCACGAGCTGACGCTGCGTCACTACCCGCAGTCGTTTGAGCTTTCGACACTCGGAGGCTGGATTGCGACGCGCGCCGGCGGGCACTTCGCCACGCTGGAGACCCACATCGACGACCTCGTGGAGTCGGTCCGCGCCCTCACTCCGTCGGGGGTGTGGAGCTCGCGCCGGCTCCCCGGCTCCGGCGCCGGTCCCAGCCCCGACCGCCTTCTGATCGGCTCCGAGGGCACGCTCGGGGTGATCACGGAGGCGTGGGTGCGCGTGCGCCGGCGTCCCTCGCATCGCGCTGGCGCCTCCGTGCGCTTCGGCTCCTTCGCCGATGGCCTCGAGGGTGCCAGGGCGGTGGCGCAGTCGGGCCTCTACCCGGCGAACTGCCGCCTGATCGACGCAGCGGAGGCGCGCACCACCGGCGCGGGGGACGGCAGCGCGGCGATCCTCGTGCTCGGCTTCGAGTCGGCGGACCATCCCGTGGACGCCGGCTTGAAACGCGCGCTGCAGCTGTGTGCGCAGCACGGCGGGGAGGGCGAGCCCGGCTCCACGCGCTCCGGGGCCGCCGGCGCCTGGCGCGAGGCCTTCCTGCGCGCGCCCTACCTGCGCGACACCTTCGTCGCGATGGGGGTGCTCTCGGAGACCTTTGAGACCGCGATCACGTGGGACCGTGCCCCGGGCTTCATCGAGTCCGCGCTGGAGGCCGCGCGCGCGGCGGTGGCCGAGCAGTGCGGCGCGGGCGCGGTGACGTGCCGCCTGACCCACGTCTATACCGACGGGGCGGCCCCCTATTTCACGATCCTCGCCCCGGCGCGCCGAGGCGAGGAGCTCGAGCAGTGGGAGGTGATCAAGCGGGCGGCAAGCGACGCCGTGATCGCCGGCGGCGGCACGATCACCCACCACCACGCGGTCGGCCGCGACCACCGTCCGTGGTACGACCTCCAGCGCCCGGATCCGTTCGCCGCGGCATTGCGCGCCGCAAAGGCGGCGGTGGACCCGCGAGCGATCCTCAACCCCGGCGTGCTCGTCGATCCGCTCACGGGCGAGCCGGCGCTACCGGCGTGAAGATCGCCGTGCTCGGCCCGGGCGGGGTCGGCGGCTTCCTCGCCGCCGCGCTCGACCGCGTGGGCGTGCCCCTGATCGTGGTCGCGCGCGAGCAGACCGCTGAGACGATCGCCCGCGACGGACTACGAGTCACGAGCGGGCTTCTGGGCGACTGGACGGCGCGGCCACGCACGACGGCGCGGCTGGGAGAGCCGGTCGACACGCTGATCGTCGCGACCAAGGCGGTCGGCCTCGCGGAGGCTGTCGAACGGGTAACGCCGGCCGCCGATCCGCAACTCGTCGTCCCCCTGCTCAATGGCCTCGACCATCTCCCCTGGCTGCGCAGGCGCTTCGGGGAGCGAGTCGCCGCCGGCACGATCCGGATCGAGGCCGACCGGCCGCAGCCGGGCGTGGTCGTCCACACGAGCCCCTTCCTTGCCGTTGGGCTCGCTCACGATGACCCGCAGCGCCGCCCCGCGCTCGTGCGGCTGGCCGAGACGCTGCAGCGCGCGGACGTGCCCGCGACTGTGGGAGAGAGCGAGGCTGCCGTGCTCTGGTCCAAGCTCGTGCGTCTCAACGCGATCGCCTGCACGACCAGCGCCTGGGACCGGCCGATAGGGGAGATCCGCGAGGATCCCGAGACGCGCGCTGCGCTCGAAGGCTGCGTGCGCGAGGCGTGCGCCGTGGCCACCGCGGAGGGCGCGGCGATCCCCGTCGAGCGGGTGATGGTCGAGCTCGACGCGGTCCACGCGACGCTCGGCTCCTCGATGCAGCGCGACATCGCCGCCGGGCGTCCACCGGAGCTCGACGCAATCCCCGGCGCGGTGATGCGCGCGGGCGCGCGACACCGGATCGACTGCCCGACGATCGCGCGCCTCTACGAGCTCGTGGCGGCGCGCGCCGGCGCACCACGGGCGGCCTAGAATCGCGAGCTCGATGCCGTCGCTCGAAGCCGAGATGCTCGCCCACATCCGCGCCGGTCTGGATCATCACAACGCCAGCTGCCCGATGACGCCGAAGGCGATCCTGCTCAACCCCGGCAACCACGAGCTCTTCGGTTGGGACGAGCTCTGGGGCATTCCCGTGCTCCCCGACGAGCGCGTCGCCGCCAAGCGCTTTCGCATCGACTGCGACGGCTCGGCGTTCGGGATCGAGGAGGAGGTCGCCGAGGAGATCACACGGCGCGAGCCGATCGAGGTGCCTGTCGCGCCGGGGCTCCCGGCCGCCCCGCTCACCCCCGGTTGGCCGGGGATCCCGCAGCGGGACGACCACGACAGCCACGGGCGGGAACCGCGCCACGACCCCTAAGACAGCGTCAGCGGGCGTCCGAAGGCCTGCTCGAAGAGGTCGAGGTGACGTGAGGCGGCCCAGCGGGCCAGGCTGACGTCCTGCTCGGAGACGAGCTCGAGCTCGACGTGGCCGTCGTCGAGCGCGATCCGCGCCTCGCGCACGACCTGGTCGCGCGGTCGCTCGAGCTGCTCGGCGAGCCGCAGCAGCGCCGCACAGCGCGTCAGCAGCTGCTCGTCGCCGGGCGCCGCCAGTGGCTCCAGCCAACCCAGCGCCGGCGTGCCCTTGCGGTGGTAGCGCGCGATCTGGGCGATCAGCGCGACCTCGCGGGGGTGGTAGCCGGGTAGGCCCGCGTTCATGATCAGATAGCGCGAGTGCTTGTGGTGGTCGTCGTAGTCGACCGTCTGGCCGATGTCGTGCAGCAGCGAGGCTGCCCACAGCAGCTCGCGCTCGACGGGATCGCCGGGATGCAGGCCCCGGGCGGCGAGCGCGTCCCACATCTGCAGCGCCAGCTCGGCGACATGCGTCACATGCAGCGGCTCGGCTGCGTACTGGGCGGCGAGGTTGCGCACGCTAGCCTCGCGCACGTCGCGCACGAGCGGCGGATCCGCGGGCGCGAGGTGCTGGGCGAGGAAGACACCCTCGCGCAAGCCGAACTCGGTCACCTCGAGCTGATCGAGGCCGACGAGGTCGAGCACGGACTCGATCACGATCGCCGCCGCGAGGATCAGATCGCCGCGCTCGGGCTTGATCCCGGGCCTCGCTCCGCGCCGCTCGGCTGGCTCGGCGGCGAGCTGGGATGAGAGCTCGCCGAGCACTCCACGGGAGAGCTGGAAGCCCTGGACGCCGAGCGAGGGCTCGCCGGCTGCGAGCTGGGCGGCGGCGGCGAGGTTGCGGATGCTGCCGCCGAGCGCGACCATGCGTCCGCCGGCAGCCGCCTCGCGCACCCAGGGCTCGCCGGCGAGCTGCTTTGAGACGTGGGCGCGCAGGCTGCGCAGCTGCTTCTTGGTGGGGGGGTCGGCGTCGGGGAGAAAGCGCTCGGTCATGCGCACAGCGCCCAGCGCCCACGAGCCGTGCTCGACGTCGACGCGATCGTGCACCGCCACTAGCTGAAGGCTGCCGCCCCCGAGGTCGAGTACGAGCCCGTCGCTGAGCGTGCTCGAGTTGGCGGCGGCTACGTAGGCATAGCGCGCCTCCTCAGCCCAGGAGAGCACGCGCAGCTGGAGCCCGGAGATCGTCTCCGCACGCTCGATGAACTCGCCCTGGTTGGTGGCGTCGCGGATCGCGCTCGTGGCGACCGCGTCGACCTGGTTGTGGGCGAGGCCCATCGCCCGGCAGAAGTGCGAGAAGAGCTCGATCGTGCGCAGCGCGCGCTCCATCGCCTCGGCGCGCAGCGCTCCCGCCTCGCCGAGGCCCTCGCCGATGCGAACGGGCTCGTAGATCTCGTCGGTGCGTCGCCACCAGGCGCCGGGCACCGCGCCGAAGACGACGAGGCGAAAGGAGTTCGAGCCCAGGTCGATGACGGCGCTTCGCCGCTCGGGCTCCGCGTTCACGAACGCTCGATGAGCTCGATCCGGTAGCCGTCAGGGTCGCGCACGAAGCACAGGCGCGAGCCGCCCTCGCGGATCGTGTACGGAGGCTTCTCTGGCTGGATGCCCTGGGCCTCGAGCTGCGCGAGCGAGGCGTCGAGATCGTCGGCCGTGATCGCGATGTGGCCATAGCCGGTGCCGAGGTCGTAGCTGTCGACGCCGATGTTGTAGGTGAGCTCGAGCCGCGGCATATCGCCGTCGCCGGGCTGGTTCATGAAGACGTTGATCGCCTCATCGCGGATCGGGATCCGCCCGACCTCCTCGAACCCCAGCGCCTCATAGAAAGCCACCGAGCGGTCGATGTCGGTGATGCGGTAGCAGGTGTGGATCAGGGGCACGCGCGCAGTCTACGTCGAGAGCGGCGCCGGTAGCCTGTCCGCCGGCATGATCCTCGAGCGCTCCATGCACCCGGACTTCACGTCCAACAGCTATCTGGTCGGCGACCGCGCGGGCGGCGTCGGTGTCTTCATCGACGCCGGAGGGCCGGTGGCGCCGCTGATCGAGGCGGTCGAGCGCCACCGGCTCGAGCCCAGTCACGTCCTGCTCACCCATCGTCACTTCGACCACGTGGCCGAGCTGGACGCGTTGACGCGCCATTTCATTGGAATCCAGGTGCTCGCGCACCCGCTCGAACGCGAGGACGTCGCTGCGAGCACCGGCGATCTCGAGCCGGGCGTCGAGCTGGCGATCGGGCAGCTGCGCGTGCGCGCGCTGCACACGCCCGGCCACACGGCGGGGATGCTCGCGCTGATCGTCGACGACGAGCAGGTCTTCACGGGCGACACGCTCTTCAAGGGGTCCGTGGGCGGCGTGCGCGCGCCCGCCTCGACGAGCTACGAGGACCTTCGCGCATCGGTGATGGACAAGCTGATGAAGCTCGATCCCGAGACGCGCGTGCGCCCCGGCCACACCGAGCCCACGACGATCGCCGCCGAGTGGGAGCACAACCCGTTCGTGCGCATCTGGCGCGGCCTCGATCCCGAGGGAGACGAAGCCTGCACCGCCTTCGGCGAGCCGGCCACGCTGGTGCTGTTCGCGCGCGACTACGACGGCGGTCACAAGGCGTGGGTGCGCTGGCCCGACGGGCGTGACGACATCATCCCGGGATCGCAGGTGCAGCGCCCGTAGCATTGGGCGGGCTGATGGCCCGCGACAAGATCCCCACCTCGCGCATCCGCCGCACGGCCAAGATCGGAACGCTCGCCGCCGGTCAGACCGCGCGCCAGCTCGGCACTCGTACCGCCAACGTCGCGCGCACGGATGAAGGCCGTGCGAAGGCGCTCGAGCGCCGCCAGGTCGAGGCTGCCGAGCAGATCGTCGCCGCCCTGGGGACGATGAAGGGGGCGGCGATGAAGATCGGGCAGGTGCTGTCCTTCCTCGACGTCGGCCTCGTGCCCGAGGAGTATCGCGAGGACTTCCAGCGCAAGCTCGCCGCCCTGCGCGACGCCGCGCCAAAGGTCCGCTTCCAGGACATGCGCAAGGTGATCGAGTCAGAGCTGGACGGCCCTGTGGAGGAGATCTTCGAGGAGTTCAACGAGGACCCGATTGCCGCCGCCTCGATCGGCCAGGTCTACCGCGCGCGCTTGCACTCCGGGCGCGACGTGGCCGTCAAGGTCCAGTACCCGGGGGTCGCCGAGGCCGTGCGCGCCGACATGGCCAACCTCGGTCTGATCCTGCACCTCGTGAAGCGAATCGCCCCCGGTCTCGACCCCAAGGCGATCGGCGGCGAGATCCGCGCGCGCATCGACGAGGAGCTGGACTACGAGCTCGAGGCCGTCAACCAGCGTGCGCTAGCTCGGATCTTCCGTGGGCACCCGTTCATTGCCGTTCCCGACGTCGTTCCCCGATTGTCCCGCGAGCGCGTGCTCGTCTCCGATTTCGTCGAGGGTCTCGGCTTTGAGCGCGTGCGCGAGCGGGACCGCGCCACGCGCGATCGGGTGGGAGAGATCGTGTTCCGCTTCTTCTTCGGCTGCCTGTACCGCCACGGGCAGTTCTCCGGCGATCCACACCCCGGCAACTTCCTCTTGATGGACGACGGGCGGGTCGCCTTCCTGGACTTCGGTCTCTTCAAGCGCATGCCGCCCGGGACCGTCGAGCTCGAGCTGGAGTGTCAGCGCGCCGGGGTCGAGGGCGATGGGGAACGGCTACGCGACCTGCTCGCCGGCGCCGGCTTCCTGCGCGCGCCCGAACGTTTCGCGCCCGAGGGCCTGATCGAGCAGTTCCGTGGCTCGACGTGGTGGTACACGACCGATGAGGAGATCGAGCTCACGCCCGACATCGCCACGCGGGTGGCGATCGACATCTCCGATCCGCGCTCGCACTACTTCGCCCAGATGCGTCACGAGACGCTCCCGCCCGACCACCTCTTTGGACGCCGCATGGAGCTGCTCACGCTCGCCGTGCTCTCCCAGCTGCATGCCCGTGCCAACTGGCATGCGATCTCGCGCGAATGGATGTACGACGAGCCCCCGCGCAGCGAGCTGGGCGAGGCCGAGGCGCGCTTCTACGCGCGGGCGGTAGCTGGGTAGTCAGACCTCTTGGATCTGCAGCAGGCTGGTGGTCCCCGGGCGGCCGCTCGGCAACCCGGCGGTGATGGCGACGCGGTCGCCGTGCTTGAGCCAGCCGAGCTCGACGACGCGGCTGGCGGCATCGGCGATCAGCGCCTCGGTGACCTCGTGGCGGGCCATGTGCTCAGCCTGCACCCCCCACATCAGCCCGCAGCGGCGTACCGTTTCGCGTCCCGGGGAGAGCGCGTAGATCGGCACGTTTGGACGGTGGGCGGAGACGAGCCGCGCCGAGCGCCCCGAGAGCGTCGGGATGACGAGCGCCGTGAGTCCCAGCTCGCGCGCCGCCTCGCAGGCTGAGTGGGCGATCATGTAGGCGGGGTCGCGCGTACCCCGGCGGACTCGCTGCTCGATCCAGCGGTCATAGGGGGCGACGCGCTCGGCCTGCTCGGCGATCGCCCCCATCATCTCGATCGCGCCCACCGGATAGGCGCCGATCGCGGTCTCCTGGGAAAGCATGACGGCGTCGGTGCCGTCGAGGATCGCGTTGGCGACGTCGGCGACCTCCGCACGCGTGGGGCGCGAGGAGCGCACCATCGAGTCGAGCATCTGGGTAGCCGTGATCACCGGGCGCGCGAGCTCGCCGCAGAGCTGGATGACCCGCTTCTGGACGATCGGCACCTCCTCGATTGGCAGCTCGATGCCAAGATCGCCGCGGGCCACCATGGCGCAGTCGGCGACGTGCAGGATCTCCTCGATGTCGCTGACCGCCTGGGGCTTCTCGATCTTGGCCACGAGCGGCAGGCGGGTGTGCTCGCGCACGGAGGTGACGTCGCGCGCGCGCTGGACGAAGGAGAGCGCGACGAGATCAACGCCGATCTTCTCGCCGAAGCGCAGCAGGTCGAGGTCCTCCTCGGCGACCGAGGCGAGCCCGTCGAGCGCGCCAGGGACGTTGAGCCCCTGGCGCGAGGCGACCGCGCCCCCGACCTCGATCCGGGTGTGCACCTCGCAGTCCCCGGCGGAGACCGACTCGACGCGCAGCCGAACGGCGCCATCGGCGAGATAGACCACGTCGCCGGCTCTGACCGCCTCGACCAGCCCCGCCCAGGAGACCGAGAGCGCTTGTGCGTCGCCGATCTCGTCGCTGCCGCAGCGCAGCACGACGGTGTCGCCGACGCCGAGCTCGGCGAGGTCGCCGCGGAGCGGGCCGATCCGCAGCTTGGGACCGGGAAGGTCCTGGAGCACAGCCACGGGGCGCCCGACGCGCGAGGCCGCATCGCGGATGCGCCCGATCGTCTCGGCGTGCTCGTCGCGAGTGCCATGGGAGAAGTTCAAGCGCGCGACGTCGAGGCCGGCTTCGATCATGCGCACGAGCATCTCGGGCTCGCGCGAGGCCGGGCCGATCGTGGCGACGATCTTGGTGCGGCGCATCGTCTGCGGAAGGTAGCGAGGAGGCGGTCCGGCCGGGTCCGGCTTGACAGGGCGCGCGCCGCTACGGAGCTTGGAGCTCGGGGAAATGCTCGGCGCAGTGCGCGCGCAGCGCGTCGCGCACCGCATGGCGCTCGTCCTGGGAGGCCATGCGGTAGCGGCTGAGCAGGTCCTTGGGGTGCTCGTAATCCACTCCGGCGACCGTCCAGCGCGCCGCCAAGCGCTCGAACAGCAGCTCGGTGGCGCGCTGCCAGGCGTCGTCTTGAGACAACGGCGACCCGGCGAGCGCGTCGGCGTAGGCGCGGCGGCTGGGGGGACTGAGCGCGCCGCGGAGCGTCAGCACGTTGCCGGCGGCGTCGGAATACTCGGACTCGGGCGCGCGCAGGCGCTCGGATGCGCGCTCGCGCTGGCGGTTGCGGCGGCCCAATTGAATCGGCGAGCTAAACCTTGCGCACCCTCACGGCGGTGCCGTAAGCACAGATCTCCGTCCACTGGCCGCCCATCTCGGAAGTGTCGAAGCGCATCGCGATGATTGCCTCACCGCCCTTGGCCTCCGCCTCCTGAACCATGCGCTCCGTCACCTCGATGCGGCTGGCGACGAGGTTCTTGGTCATGCCCTTTAGCTCTCCGCCGACGAGCGACTTGAATCCGGCGCCGATGTTGGAGCCGATGTTGCGGCTGCGGACGGTCAATCCGAAGACCTCTCCGAGCACCTCGGTCACCTCGTAGCCGGGAATGTCGTTCATCGTCGTGATCAGCACCGTTGTGTCTCCCGATCGTCGTTTGCGGTCCGCCGGCCCTAGGTGGCCTTGGCGGCGCGCTCGAGCTGTCCGCGCACCTCGCCGGTGATCGCGTTGGCGTGCCCAGGCCATGCCGCCGAGGGCTCGAGCGCCGCAAGCTTTCCGATCGACTCGCGCGCCTGCTCGGTGTCGTGGTTGAAGGCGGCGTGCGGAACGCGCGCAGGGCCCTTGCTCAGCCCGGTCTGGGGGTCGAGCGTGTAGAAGCAGTCGCTCGTCAGCGCCACGCGGTCGGACTCGCGGAAGAGGGCGATCAGACCCGGCGCGTGGCCGGGGAGGTGGACCACCCGGAAGCCCGCGATCTCGTCGCCCTCTTGCACCGTGCCGGCGATCTGCACGGGCCCGCCGTCCCAGGAGCGCAGCAACCGCGGCAGCAGCAGCTTGCCGATCGGGTTTAGCTTTGAGAAGTCGAAGTAATGGGCACCGCCGTCGCCCTCGGCGTCCTCCCTGTCCAGCGGATGACAGTAGACGGGAACCTCGAACGAGGGCGCGACGCCGCGGTGGTCGGCGTGGGCGTGGCCAAGGACGATGCGCTTGAGCCCGCCCATGCGTGTCGCGGCGACCGCCAGCGCGCGGCTCATCGAGCTGACGCCGGCGTCGAACATCGTGACCTGGCCCTCGTCCTCGATCAGGTAGACGTTCATCGTCTTTCCGGGGAAGCCCCCGCGGACGACCCAGACGTCATCGGCGACGCGCTCGGGCTCGGCGCTGCCAAGCCTGCCGGCGAGTCGCGTCTTTGCGTTGAAGGCGCTGGTCATGCGCTGCTCGACGGGCGACCCCTGGGGCGGCATCAGGCCCAGCTGGCGGGCGGTGGTCATGCCGTCGAGGTAGGCGTGGTTCTCGACCACGAGGCCGTCGCGCACGACGCAGACGTCGCAGCCGACGAGATCGAGGCGAGCGCCGTTGGGGGCGATCCCCTGCCAGTGGCCGGGGCCGGCGAACGTCCCGGTGGCGCGCCAGCGGACCGCGGTGCGGTCGTCCTGGGTGGTGGTGTCCAGGACCTCGAAGCGAAAGTCGGGGATGGCGGCAAAGAGGCCCGCGAAAAACTCGCGCACGGCGCGCGGACCGACGAGCTCGGCGGTCCCGTACATGTGATCGAGACCATCGGGCGCCCAGCACGCGGTCGCGGCGTCGAGGTCGTGGTCGGCGAGCGCCTGGAAGTAGCGCAGCGCGACGGCCTCCGGGGTGCTGGCGGTCTTGGTGGCTTTGGCCATGGCGTCGGAGTCTATGACTCCGATCGAGATCGCCAAATATGCTCGCTCGCCAGAGACCAAGAAGCGACGCGAGGTCGGGCGCGGCGAGCGGGTGCTGCCGGGCGTGTGGCGGCTACGGCTGCCGCTGCCCTGGCCCGGCGTGCCGCACTGCAACGCTTGGGCGCTGGCGGCCGGCGACGGCATCGTGCTCGTGGACACCGGCATGCATGAGCCTGGCTCGATCGCCCACCTCGAGCGCGCGCTCAACCAAGTCGGCCTCAGCGTCGAGCACGTGCGCCTGCTCGTCTGCACGCACGCCCACTCCGACCACTACGGCCAGGCGGCCACGGTGCTGGAGCGGACCGGCTGCGAGCTCTGGATGCACCCCAACCACGCGCACCTCTTCGCCCAGGCGGCCGATCCCGAGCAGGCGCTCGAACGGCGCCTGGAGGTGGCACGCCAGAGCGGGGTGCCCGAGGAGCCGCTGCGCCGCTACGCCGCCCAGCGCCGCGAGACGAACTTCGGCGTGACGGGACTGGTCGAGCCCGACCGCGAGCTGGTCGAGGGCGTGCAGGTCGACACCGACCTCGGACGCTGGGCCGTCTACGAAACGCCGGGCCATGCGCCTTCGCACGTGTGCCTGTTTGAGCCAGAACGCCGGCTGCTGATCTCCGGCGATCACCTGCTGGGGCGCGTGTCGCTCTACTACGACTACGGCTGGACGCCCGACCCCGTCGCGGAATTCGGCGACTCGCTCGTGAAGGTCGACGCGCTCGACGCGCGCCTGTGCCTCGCCGGCCATGCGCGTCCCTTTGCCGACGTGCGCGCGCACGTGCGCGCGAACCAGGAGCTGGTGGCCGAGCGCGTCGCTGCCACGCGCGCAGCTCTGCAGGGCGCTTCCAGCGACGATGCGCAGCCGCAAACTGCCTTCGAGATCGTCCCGCTGGTCTACAGCGAGCGACTCAATCCGGCGATCGCCGCCTCGCGTCTGTCGGAGACGCTCGCGTACCTGCGCCACCTGGAGGCCCGCGGCGAGGCGCGGGAGCTGGACGGCGATGGTGAGGGCGAGCCTGCGCGCTGGGTGGCGCCGTAGAGCGCCTGGGGCTGAACGTCCGAGCGCCTACTCTGATGCGCCAGATGCGCATCGATTCGATCCTCGAGTCCGGCGAGGAGCCGGTCTTCTCCTTCGAGTTCTTCCCCCCCAAGAGCGAGGACGGCGAGCGCAACCTCTACGCCGCGCTCGAGGAGCTGCGCACACTCGAGCCCAACTTCGTCTCGGTCACGTGGGGCGCGGGCGGCTCGACGCGCGAGAAGACGATCGAGATCGTCACCAACCTGCGCGAGCGCTTCGGGCTCGAGGCGATGGCGCACTTCACCTGCGTGGGCGCGAGCGTCGATGACCTGCACGACTCGCTGCGCCAGATCGAGGCGGCCGGGATCGAGAACGTGCTCCTGCTGCGCGGCGACCCGCCGCAGGGCGAGGAGCGCTTCGAGCCCGCGCCCGGAGGGCTGAGCTATGCCTCCGAGCTGGCGGAGCTGGTGGCCGCCGCGCAGTACCCGTTCTGCGTGGTGGGAGCCTGCTACCCCGAGGTCCACCAAGAGGCAGCCGGCCCCGAGGCCGACCTCGAGCACCTCGTGGCGAAGGTGCGCGCCGGGGTGCGGGTGCTGATCACCCAGTTGTTCTTCGATAACGCGGACTACTTTCGTTTCGTCGATCAGGCGCGCGCGGCGGGCATCGACGTGCCGATCATCCCGGGGATCATGCCGATCACCACGATCGCCGGGATCAAGCGGATGACCTCGATGTGCGGCGCCTGCATCCCGCCGGCCCTCCAGCACGAGCTGGAGCTGCGCGCCGAGCATCCCGAGGCCGTGGTCGAGCTGGGCGTCTCCTACGCCACGTTGCAGTGCGCCGAGCTGCTGGCCCGCGGCGCGCCCGGCATCCACTTCTACACGCTGAA
>QHBW01000063.1 GCA_003244205.1 Solirubrobacterales bacterium
CGGTTCTTCTCCGCCGGGTCGGCCGCGGCGTCGGTGTCGGTGCTGTGTTCGCCATCGGTCATCGTGCTGTCTCCTCCGTTTGCCGCGCAGAAGGCTACCCCGCGAGCGAGCTCTTCACCCCTACGAAGCGGCCGCGCCTCGCCAGCGCCAGACCCGCGGCAGCAGTGCCCGGCGCAGCCGTCTGACGCTTGGCGCCGCGCCAGGCGGATCCAGCTGACGCGCGCGTAGTCGCAGCAGCTGGATAATTTCTTCAGAGTGCTCGAAGGGGTCGGCGATCACGTCGCCGCCGTCAAGCGATAGCGCCGCCACCGGTCGATCGCACATCTCCCCGATCAGCACTGGGCCCGACAGCGGACGGCTGCAGTCGAGCTCGGCTAGCCGGCCGAGCGTCGCGAGATCATCCCCCGCCGCCAGGCGAACGGTGACCACGACGCTGGGCGGCCGCGCGCTCCCCGGCTGCTCAAACAGCCGCGGGCCGTGGCGATCGGCCTCGCGGCGGAGGAGCGCGTGGTGCGCATCGAGGGAGAGTTTGTTCAGGCGAGGATCAAGCATTGCTGTATATCAATGTGGACGGGGGAGTAGGTCTATGGGCCGGAATTGGAGGATGCAACGATCCTACCCCACCTACTTGCATCCGTCAAGGTCATGCATTATCATATTGCTTGACCATGCTCCAAGATCAGCTAATGGCTCTGGACCGTGCCGGCGAACGCTCCATCACTCAGCAGCTAGTGGACGCCTTCAGCGCGGCAATCGAGACCGGCGAGCTAGCGCCAGGGGCGCAGCTCCCCCCCACTCGGGCGCTCGCCGAAACCGCCGGCATCAACCAGCTCACGGCCGGTCGCGCCTACAAGCGCCTGCAGGAGATGGGGCTCGTCGTCTCCGGCGTCGGCCGCGGCACCTTCGTGCGCGAGACGGCGGCGCTGCACCGCGACCGCGCGCAGGGCGGCGGGAGCGCCAGCGCGTGGCAGACCTATGCGCTGCCGGAGGAGCGCGACAGCGCCGCCGGACGGATGGTCGGAGACCTCGCCCAGCACGTCGAGCGCGAAGACCTGATCGCGCTGTCGGCGGGCTATCCGCCGTCGGAGCTCTTCCCGCTCGAGCAGCTGCGCGACGCGACCGCGGCTGTGCTCGCCGAACAGGGTCCCGCGAGCTTCCACTACGCCCCTGTTGAGGGACTCACCGATCTACGCGTCCAGCTTGCCGCGCTGGGGCGCCGGCGCGGGAGCAGCGACGATCCCGACTGCATCCTCGTGACCACTGGCGCCCGCCAGGCGCTGACGCTGGCAACGCGCGCGGTGCTGCGGCCCGGCGACGCCGTCGCCTGCGAGTCGCCGACCTTCATGGGGGTCATCGAGGCCTTGGGGGTGACCGGCGCCGAGCTGCTGCCGGTGCCGATTGACGAGCACGGTCTCGACATCGACGCGCTCGAGCATCTGCTCGCGCGCCACGAGATCCGCCTGCTCGCGATCCAGTCGCGCCTGCAGAACCCCACCGGCGCCGACCTCTCCGAGGAGCGCCGGCGGCGATTGGTGGAGCTCGCCCAGCGCCACAGTTTCTTCATTCTCGAAGATTCCGTCTATGCCGACCTTCGCTACGAAGGCACGGGACCCCCCTCGCTGCGCGCGCTCGACCCCGACCACGTGATCGCCGCTGATTCGCTCTCCAAGACGCTGAGTCCGGGGCTGCGCAGCGGTTGGATCGCCGCCAGCGGGCCGGTACTCGACCGCATCATCGTCGAGAAGCGCAACGACGACACCCACAGCCCGACGCTGACGCAGCAGATCGTCGCGCGCTTCCTCGCCGACGGCCACTACGAGCCCCAACTCGAGCTCGCCCGACGCATGCACCGCGAGCGCCGCGACGCACTGCTTGCCGCGATCGGCCGCCACATGGGCGACCTCGCGCTGTTCACACCGCCGGCGGGTGGCGGTCACGTCTGGCTGACGCTGCGTTCGGCGGTCGACGAGGCGCAGCTCTACCGCCAGGCGCTCGCCGCCGGCGTGAGCTTCACGCCGGGGTCGACGATGCTGGTTGAGCGAGCGCGCGCCACGCACATGCGCTTGTCGTTCTCGATGCTCGCGCCGGACCAGCTCGAGGAGGGCGTGCGGCTGCTCGCCGGCGTGGTGCGCTCGGTCGAGGCCGGCGCCGGTCGGCATCGCTCGATGCCGATGGCCTGAGCCGCCTTGGCGCTGCTGAGACCGGAGGGTGCTGCTAGTGCCGGTGGCAGGCCACGGTCCGGCGGTGGGCGTGTCGCCCGCGGCCCACAACCCGCACACAGCGCTTCGCACGACGCCGCCGATGCCGGCCGGTGGAGCGGGAAAGCGGCGCCGGGAGCAGACGGCTGAACGGCACCGCGGCCGTGAACGGCGGCCTGCCATCGCCCGTGATCGTCACCACGCCCGATCCGGTCGCGCTCAGCCTGTCCCCCTGGCGTACGAACGTCTCGACCGTGTCAGGGGGCCGCGCGAAGCTGAACGACAGATCCCACGCGCGGCCGCTCTTGCGCACCGTTGCGTAGGTCCACGACGGCGGTGCCTGCGTCACCGGCTTGAAGAAGCCCCACTGCAGCGCGGCCTGCAGCGCGAGACGCCAGTAGGGCCAGTCGTGCACGCCGGTCGTCGGCTGATAGGTCACGTCCTCACCGCGAGCGTTCGCCTCGGTGACGAAGTCGATCGCGTGCGCGGCAAGCTCGACCTCGCTGACGGCACCGGCCAGGTTCGTGAGCTCGTTGGGGAAGACGGGCAGCGCGAGCCCATCCCCCGCGCGCACGAACAGGCGCGTGTAGCGGAGGTTGTCGGTCAGCGCCGTCGGGTTGTGACCGGTGACGTAGAAGCGCTGAGCCTGGGGATCGCCGAAGACCTGCTGGAACTGCTGTCCCTGGGTGCCAAAGCCGATCGGCCACTCGGGACGCTGAAGTGACAGCACGCCCGAGAAGCTCGCCGCTGCGCCGAAGTAGCCCGGCAGCTGCTCGGCGAGGTAGATCGCGCCCTCGCCGCCCATCGAGAGGCCGGCGATCGCGTGGTTTGAGCGCCCGGGGAGGATGCGCAGCCGGCTCATGACCATCGGCATCAGCTCGTCGAGGAAGTAGCGCTCCCACGCCCGCCCATCGGTACCGCGGGCGCCACCGTCCCACCAATCGGTGTACCAACCCTGCGCCGCGTCGGGCATGACGACGATCCCCGGGAAGTGAGGGGCGATGTCGAGCAGGTCGCCCTTCTGCGGGTTGACCCAGTAGTCGAACGCATCGCCGTGTCCGTGAAGGAGCATGAGCAGCGGGAAGGCGCGGATGCCGTTGTAGCCGTCCGGCAGCAAGACGTCCACGCGCAGCGCCGGCGCTCGGGCTGGGACGCCCGGCGGGGGCGCGTTGAACTGCGCCTTGGCCGGGTCGACATAGCGGCTCGTGAGCGTCCAGCTGACCAGCTGGCTCGCGCGCGCCGACGAGCTCTCAAAGATCGCCGCCGCGCACAGCACGATCGCCACCGCCGCCACGCGTGCGCCTCTCGCTGACATCGCTGCGCTCAGTCGCCCCCGAGCGCGCTCGTCACGGCGCGCAGGCGGTGAGGCTCGAGCCTGGCAAGCTGGGCTTCGGCGCGGGCGATCAGCGCCGCGATCTGGTCGGCGCGGAGACGAGGGTCTTCAGCCGCCAGCGCCGCGAGCGAGCGCCATAGCCCGAGCTTGCCCGTGACGCCGAGGCAGAGCACCTCCAGCTCGACGACGCGGCTCAGCGGCGAGTAGCTCCACAGCCGCCCGTTGGGCTTCAGGCGGCCGAGCTTTTCCGCTCCCCAGCCGCCGGCAAGCTTGAGGCGGTCGGTGCCGACGTCCAGCGCGCGCATGATCGCCAGCAGCGCATCGCGGTCCTCGTCTACCTCGCGCGCGAGCTCGGCCAGGAGCGGTCCGTAGCGCCCATCCCCGCGATTGCTCGAGGCGGCGCGGCGCGCTAGATCACGCCCTGCGGTGGCGCCGGCGAGGTGGTCGTTGAGGTATGTGCCGAGCAGGCTTTGCATGGTGCGCAGCCGTAGGCTACGGCGATGGCGTTCGTGACGACGCGCGAGTCCGACGGGGTGACGGTGCTGACGGCCGATCGCCCGCCGATGAACGCCATGAGCGTGGAGTTCCTCGGCGAGCTCGTCGAGGCGCTGGAGCGCTTAGCGGCACAACCGACGCGCGCGCTCGTCATCGCCGGCCGCGAGGGGTGCTTCTCGGCGGGTGCCGATCTCAAGGCGGTTCCAGGATACGGCCCCGATGATCGGCGCCGGATGGTGGAGCGGATCAACGCGATGGCTCTGGGCACCTACGCTCTCAGCTGCCCGGTGGTTGCCGCGGTCACGGGCCACGCGATCGCCGGAGGTCTTGTCCTCGCGCTCTGTGCCGACTACCGCGTCGCTTCGACGGATGGCCGTTACGGGCTCACCGAGGTCAAGGTCGGGGTGCCCTATCCGCAGGCGGCGATCGGCGTCGTGCGCGCCGAGCTGACCCCGCAGGCCGCTCGTGTCCTGGCGCTGGGTAGCGCGCTGACCGACGCCGACAAGTGCCTGGCGCTCGGCGTCTTCGACGAGGCGGTGGAGCCCGCGCGCGTGGTCGACCGCGCGGTCGCGGTCGCGGGCGAGATGGCGGCGCTCCCCAGCGAGGTCTTTGCCCGCACGAAGCGCGATCTCCATGACGATGCCCTTTTGGCGATGCGCGCCGCCGCGGCGGCGGACCCGCTGTTGTGATCGACCCGACCTACTTGCCGCCGCACCTGCCGCAGCCGGTCGATGATGGAGCGGCCGATCAGCTCCGCGGCATGGTGGTGCCCGACGTAGAGATGCTCGCGAGCGACGGACGGCGCGTGCGCCTCGATCGAGCCGACCCAGCGGCCTCGGCGGGGTCGGCGCTGCGTACGGTCGTCTATGCATACCCGCGCACGGGTCGTCCGGGCGAGCCCTCGCTCACCGACGACTGGGACCTGATCCCCGGCGCGCGCGGATGCACGCCGGAGTCGTGTGCGTTCCGTGACCACCACGGCGAGCTGCTCGCCGCCGGTGCTTGCGTTTTCGGCCTCTCCACCCAGTCGCGTGCATATCAGCGCGAGGCCGTCGAGCGCCTGCGCCTGCCGTTCGCGCTCCTCTCGGACGCCGACCTCCGCTTCACCACGGCGCTGGCGCTGCCGACGTTCCAGGCAGCCGGTCAGACGCTGCTGCGGCGCCTCACGCTGGTGCTGCGAGGCGGGCGGGTGGAGCACGTCTTCTACCCCGTCTTCCCGCCCGATCGCCACGCCGAGGAGGTGGTGGCGTGGCTCAGCGCCCGGTGACGATCGCGCCGGCGATCTGGTCCTGCGCCGCCTGCGCGCTGAAGACGTCGACGTTGTTCATCAGGATCGAGAAGACGACGACGCCCTGCTGGCGCGTCGTGCAGTAGCCCGAGAGGGTGCTGACGCCCTGGAGCGTCCCGGGCTTGGCGGCGCAGTGCCCCGCGGCGGGCGAGCCGCGCATCCTCGCGCTCAGGTTTCCGCTGCGGCCCGCGACGGGCAAGGCCCTGCGCAGCAGCTCGAAGTTGGACTGCCCGCGCAGGGCGAGCAGGAAGCGCACCATCTGCAACGGCGACGCCTGATTGCCTAGATCCAAGCCGGAGCCGTCGACGAGATGGACGATCGCACCGAGGGCGAGCGCGTAGTGCTGCGCGAGGTAGGCGCCTCGCGCGGATGATCCGCCGCCGACGCGGTCACTGAGGTTCTGGGCCAGGACGTTGTCGGAAGGAGGAAGCATGCGCTCGAGCAAGGGGGCGATCGCGGGCCCGAACACGTGCAGACCCACGGCCGCCGTGAAGAGCTTGGTGTTTGAGGCCAGGACGTCCGGAGTGTCCTTGTTGGTCTCGTAGAGGGGCACGCCATCTGCCGCGGCGACGACCGCGCCCGAGCGGCCCCCGACGCTGCTGATCAGCCGGCCGAGCTCGATTGCCAGCCCCCTGTGGGGCTGTGACGCGCGAGCCGTGCTCGCCGCGAGGATCCAGCCGATCCCGTTTGCGAGGTGCACGTGCATCCAGCCCACGCGACGAATCAGCTTGACGCCCGAGATCCAGACGACGTCGGGTTGGCCATATGGGTCGCTGGCAGGCAGGAAGGCCTGCTTGTGAGCTCCGGGGCTGGGGGTCGCATAGACGAGATGACCAGCCAGCAAGCGAACATATCCCGGCCGCGCTGAGGCCCCGGCCGCAGGGCCGACGACGACCAGCGTGACGGCAATCAGACCGGCGACGCACAGACGGACGAGCACTCGGGAGGAGCTTTGCGGCACGCCCGCGCTCAGCGGTGTCCCGTCAGCTCGTCGAGCTGGTGAAAGGTGCCGCGATCCTGCCAGGGGAAGGGCGGTGTCGCGACCGCACCTGCGGTTGTGGGGACCTCCTGGTCACAGGACGGCGGATTGGTCTGCGGACATGTTGCGTAGACGATCCACTGCGAGGGATCCGGGCCGTACTTGGCGACCAGCGCCGTCGCTGCGTCCTCGAGGGAGTGCAGCAGCACCAGCCGGCAGAGCGCGAACGAGCCGCCGCCGCAGTAGAAGCGTGTGAAGGCGCCCGGCCGGGGCACGACCGTCGAATAGCCGTGCTCGGGCGCACGCGCACGGTGGTGCCTGCGCGGGGAGCGAACAGCCTTCGCCACTCGCCGGCGCCGTGACCCTGGTCTCCTGGAGGCGGGGTGACGGCGCCGGGCAACAGCCGCCCGGAAGTCCAACAGGTCGCGCATGTCCTGCCACACGGCACTCGTCCATCCGTAGCCGCCGAAGACGCCGGGGATGGACGGATCCAGCACGTTGTGCACGACGCTGCCATAGAGGTCGGCTCCCAGCGTGGGCTCGAAGGTGGCCGATACGGCCCGCGGCCACCACTGGTCCATCAGCGCGATCCCGGCGCTGTTGGCGTACACGTTGCTGGCATCGGGGGCCAGGCGCTGGCTGCCGGCTCCATACCACGCGTCCAAGAGCCCGACCAGCTGGGCGTCCTGCCCGCTGACGTTTCCGATCACCGACCGCATCAGCGGGTAGACGTCGTGCTCGCGCAAATCTGTGGTGGCGGTCGTGTTGACGCTGCGCGCGAGACCGGTGAGATCCACCTTGCCGCCGCCGGCGCGAACCTGGTCAAACAGCCGGTCCTGGAGGATCAGAGCGTGCTGGATCGGGCCACCGCCCCACTCCGACGGGCCCTTGACCCAGCCGGGGGCCTCCTTGTTGTTCCAGGAGATGATGAACCCGTCGGGAGGGTCGAGAGCCTGCGGGCGGTGGCTGTCGGGCAGGTAACTGGCGGTGTAGGTGGTGGGGTCGAAGCCCTGCCAGTCCGCGCGGCCGTCGCCCCAGGAGGGCAGATCGACGTTGGTCCCGCGCGCGTGCAGCGGGTAGCGCCCGGACTGCTGCCAGCCAACGTCGCGGTTGTCGACGTAGAACCAGTTCTCGGTCCCGGGGAAGGCGCCCATGATCGTCATGAACGAGCGGGCGTCGCTGGGCTGGTTCTCGGCGAGGCGCATGAACGGGATCACCGCGTCGAGCTCGTGGAAGTCGACCGCCTTGGCCTTCGTCAGCGCCACCGGCTGACCGTTGACGGTGGCGAAGTCGAACACCGGACCGTGCACGGAGCGCATCGTTCGATCGGTGATCGTCTCAGGCAGCGACGGCGAGGTCAGCGCCACCGGGGTGGTGACAGTCTGGTCGCGCATCAGAAACGGTGTGCACACCCCTTTGTAGAGGTAGTGGGTGCTGGCGCGGGTCGGCGGCGAGCCATCGGGGTTGCACAGCCGCTCAACGAAGGTGTCCTCGTTGTCGCCGTTGGCGCTCGTGCCGCTCCAGGCGAAGTCGATCCCGTGCCCGATCAGCGGATAGGGGCTGGCGCCCGGGAAGGTGACCCCCGAGACGTCGATGCCGCCGCCGTGGAGCTCCATCTCGGAGAAGATCTGCGGCGAGTAGTAGCCCACCTGTGGCCCCATCGCCGCCAACGGCCTCCCTGTGGCCGACAGCTTCGGGGAGACCATCACGGCGTTTGACTCCACGGGCGGCAGGGCGTGGCGCAGCCCCTCCAGCGCCGCGGCCCAGGCCGGCAGCGCGGCGCGCGCGCTGGCCATCTTGGCGGCGTCGGGGCCGACCACCTCCGGGTTACGTGGCGTGAGCGAGCCATCGTCGGGGATCGCGTTGAGTCCTGCCTTGACCGGGCCGGGGCGGTCAGAGAGGAACGGGACCTTGGCCACCGTCAGCGCGGCCGGGTTCTCCTGGTTTCTCAAATCGCGGTATGGGGCCAGCCAGTTGGCTCCAAAGCGGCGCTGGAAGGCCTGCTGCATGATCGCGTTGACCTGCTCGTCGCCGTTGGAGACGGTGAACTGGGTGACCAGCAGGACGGCCTCCGCGGCCGTGTCGGCCGCCGTCCAGCGGGTCGGTTGGGCGCCCAAGGCGGTGTACTCGGCCGGCATCTTGGTGGGGTCGTTCTTGTCGTCTTGGATGCGTGCGTTGATCCCGTCGATGTAGCCGAGGATGTCCCGCTGCGCGCGTGCGCCCTCCGCGCCGAATTTCTGTCCCAGCGAGTTGAACTGGGCGGTGAGCTCCTGGGGGGAGAAGTCCTGGTCGGTGAGCTGCTGGGCGTCTCCCTTGGCGGCGCTGGCCCCGAGCAGCCCCGCCAGATTGCCCTCGGCGGTGCGCCGCAGGGCGTCCATCAAAAACAGTCGCTCCTCGGCGATGGCGTACCCGGCGCCGAACATCACGTCGTCGCGGCTGCTGCCATAGACGTGCGCCATCCCGAATTGCTTGTCGCGGAAGATCCTCACGCCCGCGCGCGGATCCTCCTCCGAGGCCACCCCGCCGGGCATCGATCCGAAGTTCGTGCCCTTGTAATAGACGTCGAGCTGGGCCGGCGTGAGCGTGGCGGCGTGGGGCATGATCCCCACATACAGCGGTTGCTGGTTGGTGAAGCTGTCGGGCACCGTGCCCGCCGCCTCGAAGGCGGCGAGGTCAGTCGGGTTGATGGTCTGGCCCTCGCCTTGGGCCAGAACCGAGCGAAAGCTCCCGTAGCTCGGGAAGCTCGCGACCGGGGGGGTCTGCGCGGCAGCGAGCGCCGGCGCACACAGCGCGACTGCCGCGAACGACGCTAGACCCGCGAGCAACCTCCCCCCTGCTCTCATGCCGGCAGAATCTACAGCGGGTCCCGCGGCCGCGCGCCGGACCCGCCGCGGCTCAGCGAGCTGCGGGCTAGTGGCCGCTGGGAAGGTAGAGCTCTGCGCTGGAGAGAACGACTCCCGAGTAGAGAGCGCCTCCGGTGACCAGCACATCGCCATTGAACAGCAGCGTCGCGGTCTGATGAGCCCGCCGAGTGCGCAAGCCAGCCGTGCTGATCCAGCGATTGCTCTTCGGGTCATAGATCTCGGAGCTCGCCAGCGCATCGAAGTTGCCAAATCCTCCGGTCACCAGCACACGCCCGTTGAGAAGCAGGGTCGCGGTGTCGAAACCGCGCGCGGTTCGCATGTGCGCGACGCGCGTCCAGCGGTTTTTGCTGGGACTATAGATCTCGGCGCTGGATGTGAAACCCGATTGGCGCTCACCACCCCCGGAGACGAGGACGCGGCCATCTCTCAGCAATGTGGCCGTGTGGTTTGCCCGCGCGCTGTGCATAGAAGCCGCGCCAGACCAGGAGTTGGTGGTCGGGTTGTAAATCTCGACGCTGTTGCGGAAGGGGAAGTTGCCCGCCACCTGATCCTCGCCACCGACCACCAGGACACGGCCGTCCCGCAGCAGCGTGGCGGTGTGGTGCTCGCGCGTGATCTTCATCGATGGTGCAGGGGTCCAGCTGTTCGTGGCGGGGTTGTAGACCTCCGCGCTGCGAACCGCCCTGCTGAGGCGAGACAGACCACCGCAGACGAGGACCCGGCCATCCCGTAGCAGCGTTGCCGTCTGGTTGTCGCGGGCAGCGACGAGGGGCGCCGCGGATACCCATGAGGCCGACGCAGGGCTGAACAGCTCAGCGTCGTTCAAATATCTGTTGCTCAGGTTCGCGCCGCCGGCGACGAGCACGTTGCCGCTGCTCAAGAGCGTTGCGGTGGCGCCGATGCGGGCGACCTTCAGCGCTTGTGCCGCTCGCCAATGCTTGCTCCTAGGATCGAAGAGCTCTGCGCTGGACATGAATCCGGAGAATCCGTAGCCGCCGGCAACCAGGACCTGTCCGTTGCCCAGCAGTGTCGCGGTGTGAAACTCGCGGGCGTGGTGGAGGGATTGCACAGTCACCCACCTCGGCCGGGCCGCGCTCGCCGATGGGACGGCCACGAGCAGGGCCAGCATCAGCGGGCCGAGCAGCCGTGCAGGCGCCAGGCGGGGGAGCGGCAGGCGGGGGGGACGAGTGGATTGCGTCATGGCTCTACGGTAATCGCCGCGGGCGACATCGCCGGCAGTCTAGAGCGGCACGCCGCAGCGGGCGCCAGTGGCAGCTCCCGCGGACTCTATGATCGGCGGGCGAATGTCGGAGGACGAGAGCACCAGGGCGTCGCGGCGTAGATCCGCAGGCCGCGGGCGCACAGGGCGCCTGCGCGCGCTGGCCAACCGTCGCTCGGCGGTCCGCGCGCTGCCTTGGGTGGCCACCCTGCTGATCGGCAGCTTCCTTGGCTGGCTGTTGTTCGCCAACCACGGCTCCGGCCCGGGGAATCAGCAGAGCAAGACCACCTCCGCGAACTATCCCGCGTTGGGTCTCAAGCTCCTCAAGCCCCCCAACTGGCAGGCGGCGGTGAAGCGCGGCGTGATCGAGCTCAGCAGTTCCGATCAAGCCGCCTC
>QHBW01000015.1 GCA_003244205.1 Solirubrobacterales bacterium
CGCCGCCGGGACCTGTGGCGCTCGCGATCCCCGAGCCCGCGGCCGCAGTAGAGGAGTTCGAGCTCGATCCGCCGCAGCCGGCGATCAAGAGCACGAGCATGCCCGCAACCGCAAACAGCGAGCGGCCGATCGGGCGCCGGGTTCTGCTCGGGGCGGAGTTGGGTCGCCGTTTGGGCATTGGGTTGCTCCTTTTCCCTATTTGGTAGCAGTCAGACGTGATGCGGGTTCGTAGTCGGAGTCACGCGTATCAGCCGCCTCCGGGGCCACCTGGGGGCCCGCCGCCGGCCCCGCCAGCTCCCCCCGCTGCGCCGCCGCCGCCCGCCCCGCCGCCTCCCGTGGCCGCGCCGCCGGCGCCTCCTCCGCCGAAGAGCGAGTTGAGCACGCTTCCACCCCCTCCCCCGGTTGCCGTGCCCGCACTGGCGCTGTCGCGAATCGTCGTGGCCGAGATGCTGCCGTCGCGCTTCGGCGTGCCCTGGATGATCACGCTGTCGCCGGGATGGATCGAACGAATGGGCGCCTTGACCGTCTTGCTGACCGTGCCGCCCGCCACGAGGTTGACCTTGACGGTGTTGCCCGTGCTGGTGGTGACGTAGAGCGTGCTGCCCTGCACCGTGGAGACTGAGCCGAATGTCGCACCGCCGGTTGGGGCGCCCGTACCCCTGCCCAAGCCGGTGTCCGTGGCCCCACTCAAGGTGCGTGGCGCGCCGCCACCGGCGCCGGCGGCGAGCAGCCGCGCGAGCGCTGCACGGCCGCCTCCGCCCCCGCCTCCGGTTCCAGTGGAGGAGGAGATCTGTGCTTTCTCGACTCCTACGCCGCCGATGAAGCCGACCGCAACCAAGAGCAAGCCGATCAGGGCAAGCGGAATCGGTGCCAACAGCCGTCGGCGCGGACGCACCGGCAGCTCGTCCGCATGAGGCTGGCGGTCCTCGGCGAACCCCGACGCGTCCTCGACCGGCTCGTGCTCGAGCGTCCCTGGTGGCGAATGCGGTTCGGGCACGGAGCTCTGCTGGGGAGGTGGGGGATGTGGGTCACTCAAAGCGCAGCGCCTCGATCGGACGCAACGCCGCAGCGCGGCTTGCGGGGTAGGTCCCGAAAAACAGGCCGATGGCGACCGCCGCACCAAATGCAAGGGGGATGGAGTACGCGGCAATTACGGGCTGCACGCCAGCAATCGTGAACTGACTCCCCCCCACACCGAGCAACACGCCGAGGAGGCCTCCGAACAGGGACACGAGGACGGCTTCGATCAGAAACTGCGTGAGGATGTCGGACCGCCGCGCTCCGACGGCCTTGCGAATTCCGATCTCCCGCGTTCGCTCGGTCACGCTCACGAGCATGATGTTCATCACGCCGATGCCGCCGACGAGCAGCGAGATCGCCGCGACCTCGCCCAGCAGCGTCGTGAAGACGCTGCTGGTCGAGCTGGACGCTGACAGGATCGAGCCCTGATTGATCACGCGGAAGCCCGGGTTGGCGGCCGTGGTGCGCAGCTTCTGCTCGAGGATCGTGGCGACCTCGTCCTGGGCGGCATTGAGCTGGCCCTGGGACTTGGCCTGAATGGTGATCGAGTTGATCGCGCCAAACCCGGTCAGGTGGTCCTGCACAGCCGTGATCGGCGACATCACGATGTCGTCCTGGTCCTGTGCTCCGTTTGAGCCCTTGGCCTGGGTGAGCCCGACGACCTGGAAGTTGCTGCCGTTGATCTGGATCGTCTGACCGACGGGGTCCTGGGCGGGGAAGAGGTTCGTGGCGACGGTCGGGCCGATCACGACGACCGGGCGGCGGTTGGTGACATCGGCCATCGTGAAGGGCGCTCCCGTTGAGACGTTGTAATTGTGAGCGCTGAGGTAGCTCGGCGTCGTGCCGACGAACGTCGACGCTTGGTAGCTCGTCCCCCGGTTGACGAGCGTGGCGGTGTCCGCGTTCACCACCGGCGAGGCGCTCTGGATATCTGGAGCGTTGATCGGATCCTGCAGTGCCTGTGCGTCCCGCTGAGTGATCGTCGGCGTCGCTGAGGAAGCGCCTCGCTGAAAGCTGCGCAAGACGAGCAGGACGTTCGTCCCGAGGCTCTCGATGCGCTTCTTCACCGCCTGAGAGGAACCGTTGCCGACGGCGATCAGGATGATCACCGAGGCGACGCCGATCGTCATCCCGAGAATCGTCAGCGCCGAGCGCAGCTTGTTGGCGAAGATGCCGCCGA
Source organism: Solirubrobacterales bacterium (assembly GCA_003244205.1). GTDB lineage: Bacteria > Actinomycetota > Thermoleophilia > Solirubrobacterales > Solirubrobacteraceae > QHBW01. The sequence goes on from QHBW01000015.1 coordinate 2,201, forward strand.
GCGCGATCCGCAGGTTCTCGATCACGACAGCTCCGGTGTCAGTGCAGGGGGATAAGTGGCGTCCGTCCCGTAGTCGTCGGCGACGATCTCGCCGTCGCTGAGATGGATGACCCGCCGCGCCAGCGACGCCACCTCGGCTTCGTGGGTGATGACCACGATCGTGCGACCTTCGTCGTTGAGGTCGCTGAATGCCTGCAGCACATCGGCGGTCGAGTGAGAGTCGAGATTGCCCGTCGGCTCGTCCGCGAGGATGAGCGCTGGGTTTGTGACGATCGCCCGGGCGATCGCGACACGTTGCTGCTGGCCTCCGGAGAGCTCGGAGGGCAGGTGGTCCATGCGGTCGGACATTCCGAGCGCCGTCAGAGCCGCGGTCGCGCGCCGTCGACGGTCGGCACGCGAAAGGCGGGCGTATGCGAGCGGGAGCTCGACGTTGGCTAGCGCGTTGGTCCGCGGGACGAGGTTGTAGCTCTGAAAGACGAACCCGATCTTGCGGTTACGCACGTCGGCCAGGTCGTCGTCGTCGAGCTGGCGCACATCGACGCCATCGAGCAGGTAGCGCCCCTCTGTTGGCACATCGATGCAACCCAGGATGTGCATCAGCGTGCTCTTGCCACTTCCCGAGCTGCCCATGATCGCGACGAAGTCACCCCGCTCGATGTCGAGTGAGACACCGCGCAGCGCTTGCACGGCGATCGCCCCCAGCGAGTATGTCTTGGTGACGCCGCGGACCTGGATGACGCGCGAGGAGCTCATCCCCCGGGCCCCCCGCCACCAGGACGTCCACCGCCGCCGAAGCCACCACCACCACCACCTACGAGGCCGAAGCCGCCACCGCCGAAGCCGCCACCCAGGCGACCCCCGCTGCCAGCGCCACCAGCCCCGCCCGACGCCGAGGAGCTCGTGATCGTCGGCAGCATCACCTGCTCGCCGCTGTTGAGGCCGCTGAGGATCTGCGTCGTGCTGTCGCCTGCGATCCCCACCGTGACCGGCTCGACTACCTGCCTGCCACCGCGCAGAACCGTCACCGTTGTGGTCCCACCGCGGCTCGAGATCGCCGAAGTCGACACGTTGATCGCGTCGCTGACCTGTTTGACGACGATCTGCGCCGAGGCGGTCATCCCCGTGCGCAGCCCACTCGCGCGCTGGTCGAGTTGGACGGTCACGTTGTAGCTGACCGCCCCGCTGCTGGTGGTGGGAAGCAGGCTGATGGATGCCACGTGTCCGGCGAGCTCGACGTTGGGCAATGCGTTGACGCTGACGGTGGCCGGCTGGCCGGTCCTCACGTTGCGGATGTCCGATTCGGTCAGCGGGACGATCAGCTGCATCGAGCTCGTGTCGATCAGCGCTATCAGCGCGCTGCTAGCGGAGCTCGCCGACGAGCTGCTGCCCGAGCCGTTGACGCCACCACTGGAGCCCGAGCCCGAGCTTGAGCCCGACGACGATGACGAGGAGGATGCCGACGGCGCCGCTGCGCTCGACGCGTTGCCACCTGCGCTGACCGCATCTCCCACCGCGCTGTTGACGGCCGCGACCGTTCCCGAGATTGGTGCATACAGCGTGGTTGCGTCGAGCGTCCGGCGAGCACCTTCCAGGCTCGCCTCGGCACTGTTGACGCTTGCTTGCGCCGAGGCGATGTTGGCGGCATCGGTCGCGGCTGTCGCAGCGCTGTTCGTGGTGCTTGTGCTGCTGGTGGTGACGGTCTTGGCGGCAGGGCTGGGGGCGGCAGGCGGGCGAGGTGACCTGCTCGGAGTGTGAGTCGTAGTGGTCGTAGTCGTTGGCTTGCTCGTGGTCGCGACCGCCGCGCTGGGTGCACTCCCGGCCGAGCCCGACCCCGAGCCCGAGCTGCTGCTACTCGACCCCGAAGCGGGGCTACCGCCGCCCGACGATGCCGATGACGGATTGAGTTCCACCGCTGTCAGGCGCTCCTGCGCAGCTGTCAGCGTCTGCTGCGCCCCGATGTAGGCCGAGTGCGCCTGAGCGGAGTCGATCTGAGCAAGCGCCTGCCCCGCGACGACCCGATCGCCGGGGGAGACTTCGAGTGCGCGCAGCGTCCCCGACGACTGGAAGTTGAGGCCCACCTCGCTTGCCGGCGCGAGGCTGCCACTGCCCGAGACGCTGCTCTGCACCACGCCGCGCGCCGCGGTAGCAACGCGTCCTGCCGGGGCCGTCTGCGAGCTGGGTCCGACCATCAGGATCGCAGTGGTGATTGCTGCCACGCACAGGATCAGCAGGACGACGACGAATAGGCGGCTCGTGTGACGCTGAGTACTGCCGGGCATGATCCTCTGTCAGGAGTGTGCGCAGTCGGGCAAGCGCCGACCATGGCTTCGGAGCATCCCACGGCGTGGCTAAGGTTCGTGTAAGCCAACGCGCGGCAGACGAAAGGCTGTGCGCTCAGAGCATCAGGCGCCAGATGTAGTAACCCGCCACGAGCGCGAAGAGCGCGGCGTCGAGGCGGTCCAGCGCGCCGCCATGCGGACCGAATAGGCGTCCGGTGTCCTTGCTGCCGGCGTCGCGCTTGACGAGCGATTCAAAGAGATCGCCCAGGGGCGCGGCGATCGCCACGCCGATCCCCAGCAGGACGGCGCGGCCGCTGTGCAGCCAGTCCTGGTAGAGCCCGGCGAACCAGACGGCGAGCACGGCGGTGACCATGCCGATGCCCAGGCCCTCGAGCGTCTTGTGCGGCGAGATCGTCGGTGCCAGCAGGCGCCGACCGAATGCGCGCCCGCCGAGGTATGCGCCGGTGTCGCCGATGAACGTGCCGACGAGCACGTCGACGAGCACGCCACCGCCGTGCGGCAGATCGCGCAGCAGCACGGCGTGGCTGACCGCGATCCCGATCCAGAGCACGCCAAGCAGCGTCACCGCGATCGACGCGGTGGCGTTTCCGCGCCGGGGGGCCGCGAGCGTGAGCGCGAACGTCAGCGGGATCGCGATCGCCAGCACGAGCAGGATCTGCCGCGGCGTGCCCACGTGCGCGGCGACCACCATCGCGAGCAGCGCCAAGAAGCCCGCCAGGCGGGTGGGGCGGGTGCGCCGGTAGAGGGCGTAGAGCTCGTGCAGGCACACGCAGCCGAGTCCCGCGGCGCCGATCGCGAACACCCATCCCCCCTCGTAAACGATGAAGATGGCAAAGGCGATCGCCGGCAGCGCAGCGAGGATGCGCGCGCTCAGATCGGAGCGCTGGTTGCTCCGCCGCGCTCTCCGAGCCCGCTGTCTGCTGGCGGGCATGCGTCCTGCGCCGCTGCGTCCACGCGATGCCATCAGCGCCCGCCGAACCGCCGCCGGCGTGACTCGAACTCCTCCAGCGCCGCCTCGAAGTCGGCGCGCGAGAAGTCCGGCCACAGCGCGTCGCTGAAGACGAGCTCGGAATACGCCGACTGCCACAGCAGGTAGTTGGAGAGTCGCTGCTCACCGGACGTGCGGATGATCAGGTCCGGATCGTGCATCTCGGGCGCGTACAACAGTGCCCGGAAGGCCTCCTCCCCCCCACCCTCGTAGCGCCTCGCGGCGTCGAGGATCTCGGCGCGACCGCCATAGTTGAAGGCCACGAAGAGCGTGATCCGGCCGTTGCCTGCGGTCAGTCCCTCGGCCCAGCTCATGCGCTCGCGCAGCTCGGAGGAGATGCGATCCTCGCGGCGCCCGACGAAGCGCATCCGCACCCCTTCCTCGTGCAGCTCTGGCGTCTCGCGGTCGATCCGGTCGGCGAACATCGCCATCAGGCCTGAGACCTCAGCCTCAGAGCGCGACCAGTTCTCCGTGGAGAACGAATAGACGGTGAGCTCGCGCACCCCGAGGTCGACGGCATCGCGCAAGCGCGCCTTGACAGCGTCCGCCCCGGCCTGGTGGCCGTCGAGGACGGGACGTCCGCGACTCCGGGCCCAGCGCCCGTTGCCGTCGGTGATGATCGCGACGTAGCGCGCCCGCGTTAGGGCCGAGGCCACGCCTATGGACCCTGGCTGTCTGGGAGACCGCGAAACACCGCCTGCATACTGCCTACTTCAGCGCGTGACCCGGGTCGTGGCGCTGCAGCGCGCCGATGGATAGTGTTTTGCCCGCATGCAGGCCGTGCGCATCGCCGAGCTGACTGGCCCCGACGCGCTCGAGCTGATCGAGCTCCCGGACCCATCCGCCGAGCACCTGCTCACCCCGGGAGAGGGCGTCGTGATCGACGTCAGGGCGGCGGCGGTCTCCTTCCCCGACGTGCTCCAGTCGCGGGGGCTCTATCAGTTCAAGCCCGAACTCCCCTTCGTCCCGGGGGCGGAGGTGGCAGGAGTAGTGATCGAGGCCTCGCCGGGAAGCGGGGTGACAGCGGGCGATCGCGTGGCGGCGATGACGATGATCGGCGGGATGGCCGAGCGCGCGGTGGCAGCGCCGGCGCTGACCTTCGCGTTGCCCGAGCAACTCGACTTCGCTCAGGGCGCGGCGCTGATCCTCAACTACCACACTGCCTACTTCGCGCTCAAGCTGCGCGGCCACGTGCGCGAGGGCGAGCAGGTGCTGGTACACGGCGCCGCCGGCGGAGTTGGAACGGCCACGCTCCAAGTTGCCAAGGGCCTCGGAGCCCGCACCGTCGCCGTGGTCTCCACCGAGGAGAAGGACCACGTCGCCCGCGAAGCCGGAGCTGACGTGGTGGTGCGCTCCGATGACGCCTGGCGCGAGCAGGTGCAAGCGCTTACAGACGGCGGGGTCGACGTCGTCATCGACCCTGTTGGAGGCGATCGCTTCCTCGACAGCCTGCGTGCGTTGCGAGAGGACGGGCGGCTCGTGGTCGTCGGCTTCACTGGAGGCGCGATCCCGGAGGTCAAGGTCAACCGCCTGCTGCTGCGCAACACGTCGGTTGTCGGCGCTGGCTGGGGCGCCTACGTGCTCTCAAAGCCCCACCTCAGCCGCGAGATCGGGGCCGAGATCGATCGCCTCGTCGCCTCCGGCGTAGTGCGGCCGATCGTCGGGGCGCGCTTCCCGCTCGCACGCGCAGCCGATGCAATGCGGCTGATCGACGAGCGTGGAGCCCTCGGCAAGGTCGTGCTCGAGCTCGGCTGACCTCGAGCCCGCGTCAGACCTCGAGGATCTCAGCCTCTTTGGCCTTCAGCACGGCGTCCAGCTCGTGGACGCGCTCGTCGGTGAGCTTCTGCAGCTCGGACTCCGCCCGATGCTCGTCATCGGCGCCCGCCTCGCCAGCCTCCTTGAGCTCGCGCAGGTCGTGCATGCAGTCGCGGCGGATGTTGCGGATCGCCACACGCCCCTCCTCGGCGATGTGGCGGACCACCTTGACGAGCTCCTTGCGTCGTTCTTCGGTCAGCTCGGGAATCGAGAGACGAATGATCGAGCCGTCATTGGATGGTGTTAGCCCGACGTCGGACTCGAGGATCGCCTTCTCAATCTGCTTGATCGAGCTCTTGTCGTAGGCCTGGATCGTGAGCAGGCGCGCCTCGGGCGCGGAGATCGTGGCCAGCTGCTTGAGCGGCGTGCTCGTGCCGTAGTAGTCAACGTTGATTCGGTCCAGCAGGGCCGGACTGGCCCGCCCGGTGCGGACGCTGCCGAACTCGTGGCGTGTTGACTCCACCGACTTGCCCATGCGACCGCGGGCATCTGTCAGGAGGTCTTCGATGATGCTCATGCGCTCGCCACCAACGTCCCGACCTTCGCGCCCAAGACTATGGCCAGGACGTTGCCCTCGGTGTCCATGTCGAACACGTTGATGGGGAGATCGTTCTCCATGCAAAGCGTCAACGCGGTGCTGTCCATCACGCGAAGCTCGCGCTGAATCGCGTCCATGTGGGTCAGCCTGGGAATGAACTCGGCGTCGAGGACGACGTTGGGATCTGCTGAGTAGACACCGTCGACGCCGTGCTTGGCCATCAGGATGACCTCGGCGTGGATCTCCGTGGCGCGCAGCGCGGCCGCCGTGTCGGTGGTGAAGTGGGGGTTGCCCGTCCCCGCGGCGAAGATCACGACGCGCTGCTTTTCGAGATGGCGCATCGCTCGGCGCAGGATGTAGGGCTCAGCGACCTCGGGGATCGAGAGCGCCGACTGCACGCGTGTGTGGACGCCGGCGCGCTCGAGCGCGTCCTGGAGCGCCAGCGCGTTGAGCACGGTCGCGAGCATGCCCATGTAGTCGGCCACCGCGCGATCCATGCCGGCGGCCGCTCCCGCCATGCCGCGGTAGATGTTGCCGGCGCCGACCACGACTGCGATCTCCACGCCGCGATCCTGGACGTCGGCGATCTCGCCCGCAACAACTCGCAGTCGTTCCGGGTCGGTCCCGTAGTCGAGGTTCCCCATCAGCGCCTCGCCGGAGAGCTTGAGCAGGACCCGGCGGAAGACCGGCTTGGCGTCGGCTGCGACAAGCGGTATTGCGCGTCGCTCGGCCGACTGCGCGTCGGCGCCGGCCACCGCTACTCCCCGACCTGGAAGCGCACGAAGCGCCGGATCACCACGTTCTCACCCGTCTTGGCGGCGAGCTCGTCGCGCATCTGCGCGATCGTCTTGCTCTCGTGCTTGGGGTTGACGTGGATCTGGTTTAGCAGGACCACTTCCTCCAGCCACTTGCGCAGCTTGCCTTCGACGATTTTCGCACGCGCCTGCTCGGGCTTGTCGCTCGCCTCCTGCTCGAAGACCCGCAGCTCGCGCTGTCGTGCCTCGGGGTCGACGTCCTCATCGGCGAGGTAGCGGGGGGCCGACGCTGCGACGTGCATGGCCACCTCGCGGGCAAAGGCCACGAAGTCCTCGTTGCGCGCTACGAAGTCCGTCTCGCAATCGACCTCGACGAGCACCCCCGTCTTCGCATTTGAGTGGATGTAGCTCTGCACCGTACCCTCGCGCGCGATCCGCTCGCCACGGTCCTGGACGCGCTTGCCCTGCTTGAGGCGCAACCACTCGATCGCTTGCTCCAGATCACCGTCGGACTCCGTCAGAGCGCGCTTGCAGTCCATCATCCCGGCGCCCGTGCGTTCGCGCAACGCCTTGACGTCGCGCGCGGAGACCTCGCTCATTTCCCTTCCTCAGGCGCAACTGGCTCCTCGACCGGAGTAGCCGCCTCAGGCTCCGGTGCGGGGGCAGGCTCCGGTGCCGCTGCGGGCTCTGCCGGTGCCAGGGGCGCGGACGCCGGTGCCTGCGCGGCAGCCGCGGTGCCTTCTTCTTGCACCGCGGCGGGCGGCGCAGGCTCCGACGCGCCAGCAGCTTCCGCGGCAGCGGCGGCCGCTGCCTCCTCGGCCTCGCGGCGCGCCTGCTCCTCGGCCTCGCGACGCGCCTGCTCCTCGGCCTCGCGACGCGCCTGCTCCTCGGCCTCGCGACGCGCGCGCTCCTCCTCGGCCCGAAAGACGCCATGTCCCTCGGCGACCACGGCGCCGATCGCGCTGGCCACGAGAGCGCACGAGCGGATCGCGTCGTCATTGCCGGGGATGACGAAGTCGATCCCGTCCGGGTCGCAGTTGGTGTCGACAAGGCCGATGATCGGGATACGTAGGCGCTGGGCCTCGCGCACGGCAATCGCCTCGGTCTTGAGGTCGACAACGAACATGGCGTCGGGCACGCGCTGCATGTCCTTCACCCCGCCGAGATTCGCGCGTAGCTTGGCGAGATCGGCCTCGGCCGCGATGCGCTCGCGCGTGGGCAGCAGCTGGAGCTGGCCCTCGGTCTCGTAGCGCTCGAGATCGTGAAGCCGTCTGGTGCGCTGCGAGATCGTCTGGAAGTTCGTTAGCAGGCCTCCAAGCCAGCGCTGGTTGACGTAGGGCATGTCGGCGTTGGTCGCGGCCTCCTGGATCGCGTCCCGGGCTTGCTTCTTGGTCCCGACGAAGAGCACGGTGCCGCCACGGTGCGCCAGATCTGACGCGAAGCGCTGGGCCTCGGCGATCAGCGCCTCGGTCTGCTCCAGGTCGATGATGTAGTTGCCGCTGCGCTCACCGAAGATGTAGCGGCGCATCTTCGGGTTCCACCGGCGAGTCTGATGGCCGAAGTGCACTCCGGCCACGAGCAGTTCACGAATGCCAACTGAAGCCACTGCGATGCCTTCTTCCTTGTTGTGCTGCGGTACAGGCCGCCGGCGGTCGCTGGTCGCGGGACCGGCGCTCGAGGCGCCGGCAGGATCCGCGGGACCGCCGCACGGTTCGGGGTTGACTGACGAAAGTCGTTTGAGTCTACGCAAGTTTCCTTTGCGTCCTGCGTTCTTTAGCTTCGACGGGTCGGACGTGTGCTTCCCCTGGTGCGTGTCCGACCCGCCGATGTCGGTGATTCGGGCCTCCCCTTCCCTACCTCCGGTGGCTCGGATCGCCATGACGGTGCGGCGGGGCGGCTGTGGACGGGTCGCCTCGCCGCTTTTAGAGCTTGCGCGCGGCGACATCGAGCGCGCTCGCCAGATCGTCAGGCAGCGGAGACTCGACGTAGATCTCCTCTCCGCTCACGGGGTGCGGGAAGCGCAGGGAGGTGGCGTGCAGGAATTGGCGGGGAAGGCCGAAGAGGCCTGGGGTGCCGTAGTCGGGGTCGCCGGCGACCGGGTGGCCGATGGCGCGGAGGTGGGCGCGGATCTGATGCGTGCGGCCAGTCTCCAGCCGGACTTCGAGCAGCGTCGCGGTCGGGAGCATGCGGGCAAGCTCGAAGTGAGTGCGGGCCTGCCTGGGGCAGTCGGTGTCGGTCGAGATCAGAGTCCGTCTGCGGCGGTCGCGTCCAAGAGGGGCGTCGATCGTGCCGCTCTTCGCCGGGGGATGGCCCTCGACTAGCGCGCTGTAGCGACGCTCCAGCGCCCGTGTGGCGATCAGCCCGCGCAGGGCGCGATGGACGTTTTCGGAGCGGGCGACCACGAGCAGTCCCGAGGTGTCGCGGTCGAGCCGGTGGACGATGCCGGCTCGCGCAGGATCCGCGCCACCGGCGGTGCGGCCGGCGAGCGCCTGGGCGAGTGTCCCCCCGCGGTGGCCACGCGCGGGGTGAACCACCACGCCGGCGGGCTTGTCGACCACGAGCAGGTGGGGATCTTCGTAGCGGATGATGTAGGAGGCCGGCTCGGTGTCGTCCTCGGCGCGCGCGCGGGGAGGCTCCTGCGCGATCGCGATCGTCTCGCCGCCGGCGAGACGGTGGCGGGCTGGCTGGGCGCCCCCGTCGACTGTGACGAGCCCCGCCTCGATGTGCCGCTGAGCACGGGCACGCGATCCGAGCGCTGTGGCGAGGAAGCGGTCCAGGCGTTCGCCGGCGGCCGCCGCGGGAACGCCGACGCGCTCGCGCTCAGCCACGCCTCGTGCCGAGCTGGGTCACCACGAGCAGCACCACGATCCCGACCGTGATGGCGGCGTCGGCAACATTGAACGCCGGCCACAGCACAGGCTTGATGAAGTCGACAACCGCGTCCCCGCGAACGCGGTCAACGAGGTTGCCCAGCGCGCCGCCCATGAGCAAGCCTGTGGGCAGCCAGAGCAGCGGCCGGTCCAGATGGCTGAGGAAGTAGGCGAGCAGGACCGCCACGGCCAGCACGATCAGGATGATCACGGGCGCGTGGCCACCACCGAACAGCCCGAACGCGACGCCGCGGTTGCGCGCGTCCACGAGCTCGAGCCCCGGGAAGACGTGCCGGACATCTCCGACGGTCAAGCTCGACTTGACCAGGGCCTTGGTGACCTGGTCGAGCGCAACGACACACGCGACCACCACGATGGCGCGCAGGAGCGCCCGCGACGGCGGTGAGACGGCGCCCGTCGCCGCCATCAACCGTGGATGAGTGAGACCGCCAGATTTCCCACCACCTGGAGCACGATGATCCCGACCAGCGGACTGAGGTCAAGCGGTCGGATCGGCGGGAGGAAGCGGCGGAAGATCCTCAGGTAGGGCTCCGTCACGTCTCGCAGGAAGCCCAGGATCGCGCTCGACCAGCGCGCGTAGGGGACGCGCACGCCGAACGACAAGACGAGGTTCATGATCACGTAGGCAAAGACGATCACGGTGTAGACGTCGATCACCGCCGCCACGTAGTTGGCGATGTCGGCACGCGTCACGGCAAGCGGCGCCGCGCCCGCGAGCTCGGCCGGGACCACGGTCACGGCCGGTGCGATGCCAGGGCGTCGGCGGCGTCGAGGAAGGCGGCGCGCAGGCCGGCGCGCTCGAGCGCGGCCAGTCCGCGCACGGTGACGCCACCGGGGGAGGCAACCTCGCGCCGGATGGCAAGGGTGTCGCCCTCGCGCGCGCGCAGCAGCGCCGCGGTCCCTGCGAGCGTCAGGCTGACGAGCTCCGTCGCCAGCGCCGGCGGCAGGCCGTGCTTGATGGCCGAGTCAGACATCGCCTCCGCTACCACGGCGAGGTAGGCGGGACCAACTCCTGACAGGCCGGTGGCGAGATCCAGCAGCGGCTCCGGCAGCTCGATGACGGCGCCGAGAACGCGGAAGCGATCGCGCAGCGCTGCTGCAAGGTCGGCGTCGAGCTCATCCTGCGCCCAACAGATCACGCCCTGGCGCACCTCCACGGGGGTATTGGGCATCGCGCGCACGAGGCCGGCGCTCGGATAAGCCGCGCGCAACGCCGAGAACGACACGCCGCCGAGGACCGAGACGACGGTGCTCACCCCCTGGATCTCTCGGGCGACCTGCTCGAGCTGGGCCGGCTTGTGGCAGAGGACGACCACATCGGCGCTCTCGGCGAGCTCGGCGTTCGACGCGGGCGCTTCGCCGCCGAGCTCGGCAGCGAGCGCGGCCGCACGCCCTGAGCCGTGGTCGGTGCAGAGCACTGGCTCCCCCCACCCGCGCGCCATCGCACGCGCCATGTTGCCCGCTCCAATCAGCCCCACACGCACCTGCGTGAGGCTAGCGGGCTTGCGTCTTGCTTTCCCAGCCCGGCTCCAGAAGGGTTAGGCGCCGGCGAATCGGGGCAGACTCCGCAGCGCACGGCCAATCGGATGCCGTTGCTCAAACTAAAGGGAGAATGCGGTGATTCGAGGTCTCGTTGGTCTGCTGATCGTGGTTGCGATCGTGCTGTTCTTGCTCAAGGTCGCGGTCGTCGGTGGGATCCTCGGCGTGATCGCGCTGATCCTGCTCGTGCTGCTGTTGCTAGGCCATATCTAGCGCGAGCCCACGGCGCCCCGACGCGCCTAGCTCTGGTTGAAAAAGCCCTTCTCGATCAGCCGCGCACGCTCCTCGGCGGACACCTCGACGTTGCGCGGCGTAAGCAGGAAGGTCTTGTCGGCGATCCGTTGCATGCCGCCGTCGAGCGCGTAGGTGAGTCCGCTGGCGAAGTCGATCAGCCGCTTGGCGAGGTCGCTGTCGGACCCCTGCAAGTTGAGGATCACCGGGATCGAGTCCTTGAACTTGTCGGCCACGTCTTGGGCGTCGTTGAAGCTCTTGGGGATGACGAGGTGCACGCGCACGTCACCGTTGGCGCCGCGCGGACCGACAGCCCGCAGCGGCGTGGTGCGTCGAGCGGCGACGCTGTCGTCCTCATCGGCGAAGATGTCGTCGATNNCCACGTCCTGCACGTCGTTGAAGCTCCGCGGAGCGACGAAGTGCACCCGGACGTCGCCCCCGGCGCGGCCGTTGGCGACCCGACCCGCGGCGCCCCCGCCCACGGGCCGCAGCGACGTCGTCCGTCGTTCGCTGCCGGGCTCGTCGGCGAAGATGTCGTCGATCTCGTCGCGCCGGCGCCGTGAAGACAGGCGGCGCACGTTCGGTCGCTCGCGGTAGTTGTTCTCGAGCTCCTCTTCGGGCGGTGTCGCGCGCAACACTTCTTCTTCATAGGGATCGTGGTCCTCGGCCAGGCCGAAGTACACGAGCGTGCGGTGCCAGGTGTCGCGCAGTGCCATCGGGTCAGGGGGTTCGAGCACGCACGGCGAAACCCTGCCGTGCGGCGCCGCCACATTATGACTAGATTCGCGCTCAGCGGTAGAGGATCGTGCCGATCCGCACGATCGTCGCCCCCTCCTGCACCGCCACCTCGAAGTCCTGCGAGGTGCCCATGGACAGTCGCGCCAGTCCCATGCGCTGTGAGAGCTCGCGCAGTCGGGCAAAGTAGGGACGGCTTCGCTCGGGATTGTCGGCTGGGGGCGGCAGCGTCATCAGACCGCCAACGCGAACCGGGCAGCGTGCCACGAAGCCCGCGAGCTCGGCCGGCGCCACCCCCGCCTTGCTGGCCTCTCCGGAGAGATTGACCTCGACAAGCACCTCGGTCGCCTCGCCGTCGCCGTGGCGCTCGAGCTGGGCCAGCGCGCTGTCGGTCGCCACCGAGTGGATCAGCCGCACGCCCTCCAACAGCTCACGCACCTTGCGGCTCTGCAACGTCCCGATGAAGTCCCAGATGAAATCGGGATGCTCTGCGCGCTTGCGGGCCAGCTCCTGCGCGCGGTTCTCCCCCACGAGCTCGATACCGGCGTCGCGCAGGACGCCGAGCTGGTCGACGGGCACGTACTTGACGGCGGCCAGCAGCTCGACGTCGTCGGTGTCGCGCCCCGCGCCCGCGGCGGCGTCGGCGATGCGGTCGCGCACGCGGGCGACGTTGGCGCGGACCCGATCCGCGTCGAGCGAGCCGATCAGCTGCGCCAAATGAGTCCCGCCTGGCGACCGCCGGGAGCACCATCGCGGCGATGGGAGAAGAACAGCTCTGGCGAGCAGATCGTGCACAGCCCGACGTCGTGTACCTGTGTCACGCCTGCCGCCTCGAGCTGGCGGCGGGCCACCGCCTTGAGGTCGATGTTCCCAGCGAGGGATGCGGATGGCGGCTCGCCTAGGGCGGCACGGACCTCGTCGCCCACGCGATAGCAGCACGGACCCGCACCGGGGCCGATCGCGACCTCGACTGCTCCACCCGCCCCGAGCTCGCGCAGCGCACGCACGCCCTGCTCCAGCACCCCGGCCGCGAGCCCCCGCCAGCCGGCGTGAAGGGCGGCGACGGCGCCGTCGGCAGCTAGCACCACTGGCAGACAGTCGGCCGTCAAGACCATCGGCGCAACCGCCCGCAGCGCGGTCGCGTGACCGTCGGCATCGTCGTCGCGATCGCGTGCGCGTGGCGCTTGCAGCAAACGGACAACGCGCGCGCCGTGCACCTGGTGGGCATCGGCGAGCGCCTCGGCGTCCACGCCGGCGAGCGCTGCGAGGCGCTCGCGGTTGGTGAACACACGCGCGCGGTCGTCGTCCGTGTAGCGCCCCAGATTGAGCGCGGCGAAGGGGCCCGTGCTGACGCCACCGCGGCGTGTCGTAAAGAGCGCTCGCGAGCCGCTCAGCGAGACGGCGACGTGATCGCCCCACCAGCGAAACGGGTCCGGCAGAGTCCTCGCCAGCGCGCCAGGCGCTCGCAGTGCGCTCACGTGACCAAGAGCTCGATGCCGGGCACGGGCTCGCGCTGGGCGTACTCGAACTGGGCGCGCCGCTCGCCCACGAGCGTTTCCACCTCACTCCACCGCGCAATCGGGGTGTCCCGGCGCAGCAGCCGCACGCGCACGCTGGCGACGTCAGTGTGATAGCAGTAGGCCAGCTCGCCGTCGGGGTCGTGATAGGTGACACCGACCAACTGCTCGCGCGGCGCGTCGACCTCGACGACCAGCTTGTCGTGGCCGCCGCGGGCCGTGAAGCTCCAGCCAGTGAGCGCAATCCGGCTGGGGTTGGCGAGCACGGCGACGGGACCCGTGGACTCGATCTCGCTTTCGCCGATCCGACCCAGCACGGGCGTCGAGGGCCCGAGCTCGCGTCCGAAGCGCTCGAGGTAGACCGACACCGCGTCGACCCAGCTTCCTGGGCGCTGCTCGCCCGACAGGCGCTCGAGATCGGAGGCGTGCATCCAGCACCAGCGACGCGCATGCTTGGAGCCCCAGAGGTGCGCTTGGCCGCCGCGGGCGCCGGCCAGCTCGAGGCGGCGATCGCCCCACTGCAGCGTTCCTTCGATCTCGAGATCCGCCTGAGGCAGGCGCAGGATCGTCTGGGCGAGGTGGGCGCGCTCGAGCACTGCATCGACGTGCGAGTACTCCCCCTGCGACGGCGTCCAGCGCAGATCCCAGGCCAGGTCCTCAAAGCCGCCGCGCGCACCGGTCTGCGATAGCACGGAATCGCCGATCTGCAGCTCGAAGGGGTCAGCGGTGGACTTGAGCTCTGAAATCGGCCGGCACTGCATGCGCGCCACCCGTGCCGCGGGATCGCTGGGATCCATCGCAGCAAACCAGAGCGCGCAGCTGGGCTCCTGCTCAGTGTCCTGGGGCGCGAGCATCGTGTAGCGGATCCACGCGCCGCAGCCGCTACCGCGATCGGTGAAGGTCAGGTAGTAGACCTCGTAGTGACCCGCGGCGCCTTGCCAGCGCAAGCGGTTGGCGGTGCCTTGCACGCCGGTGATGCTACGGCGAAGCACGCCTCGTGGGCTAGCCCGAGTTGGCTTCCTCCAGCGCCGCCCGCAACTCGGCGTCGCGCCCTGGCTCGAGCCTCCCGTCGAGGCGCAGTCCCAGCGCGCGTTGTAGACCGCGCCCGACACTGGGTCCTTCGGCGACGCCGGCGCTGATGAGGTCGTTGCCGTCGATCTCGAGGCGCACCGATCGCAGGTGCTCGAGCCAGCGCCGCGCCCGCTCGACGGGCCCGAGCGCGCCCGCCGCGGCGACGGCCTCGAGCGGGCGGCCGCGCGCCAGGGTGGCCCACGCGGAGGGACGCTCGGGCGCCTGGGCAAGGCCGTCAGCAAGCACGTCGGCCTCGCGGCAGACGGCAAGGGCGGCGTCCCTGCGCGGCGCGTCAAGCGAACAGGCCTCGACGAAGCGCTCGCCGGCTCGGGGATCCAGGCCGCGGGCCAGGAGGCCGACGACGAGTGACTCGCGGCGCCCGTCGTCGGGGAGGAGCTCGAGCGCGGTCTCGAAGATGCCGGCGTCGTAGGCTGCGATCGCCCCGATTCCGGTGAGAATTTCGAAGCTGTTGGCGATCTGCAGCGCCCCTGGCGCCGTGTCCTCATTTGCCACGAGCGCCAACTCGGCGGCGATGCGATCCGTGGACGTAGTGACGAGCGCGCCGCTGCGTGCGGCCTCGATCGCCAAGCGGGCCGTCTGCTCCTCGGCCTCAAAGCCGAGCCGAGCCGCGTAGCGGACCATCCGCAGCAACCTGATCGGGTCATCGCGGAAGCTCGCCGCGTGTAGCACCCGCAGGCGGCGGCTGGCGAGATCCTCGAGCGCGTGCGGGACCGCCGTCACGGTCCCGTCAAGACCGAGCGCGATCGCGTTGACCGAGAAGTCCCGGCGGGCCAGGTCCTCGGCCAGTGGCGCCGGGCGCACGTCGGGGAGCGCGCCCGGTTTGGAGTAGCGCTCGGCGCGGGTCCGCGCCACGTCGACCCGCAGGCCGTCGGTGAACACGCTCGCGGTCCCGAAGCGCCCGTGCGTTCGAGCTGTTCCCCCAATCTCACGAGCGAGCCGCTCGGAGAGCTCCTGGGGATCGTCTGCGATCGCGATGTCGATCTCCGGACGGGGCTCGCGCTCGAGCAGCAAGTCACGCACCGTGCCACCGACGAGCCAGGCCGCGGAGGCCGGCTCGAGGGCTTCGAGTACCGGCGCTGCTGCCGGCATGCGCGCGCGCAGCTGGTCGAGCAGGTCCGGGCGCATGCGCAGGAGTTTGGCGCTGGCCGTGGTCAGACCCGAACCGGCAGGCCGGCCGCGGCGATGCTGCGCTTCAGTTCGGGGATCTGGTGGTCGCCGTCGTGGAGGATCGAGGCCACCAGGACTGCGTCGGCCCCCGCGCGCAGGCCCGCAACGAGGTGACCGGCGTCGCCCGCGCCGCCCGATGCGATCACAGGGACGCCGACGGAGCCCGCGATCGCCGACGTCAACTCGAGGTCATAGCCGTCGTGGGTGCCATCGCGATCGATCGAGGTCAGCAGAATTTCGCCCGCGCCACGCTCAACTGCCTCGCTGGCCCACGCCACCGCCTCGCGCTCTGTCGCCGTCCGCCCACCGCGGACCACCACCTCCCATTGGCTGCCCTGCCGTCTGCGCGCATCGATCGCGAGCACGATGCACTGACTGCCGAACACCTCGGCGAGCTCTTCCAGCAGCGCTGGACGTGCGACGGCGGCCGAGTTGACCGATACCTTGTCGGCGCCCGCGTCGAGCACGGCCTGGGCGTCTTCGACTGAAGCAATTCCGCCCCCGATCGTGAACGGCACGAAGACGTCGTTGACGGTTCGCCGAGCCAGCTCCACCAGCGTCTGACGTTTCTCGTGCGTGGCTGTGATATCGAGGAAGACGAGCTCGTCGGCTCCCTCGGCGTCGTAGCGGCACGCCAGCTCGACCGGGTCGCCGGCGTCGCGGATCGAGATGAACTTCGTGCCCTTCACGACACGACCGCCATCGACGTCGAGACAGGGGATCAGGCGGCGGTAGTGCACGCCGCCTCGGCCCGCTCACCGCCCGCGCGCCCTTCGAGCACCGCCTGACCCTCAGCGACGCTGAAGCGGTGCTCGTAGAGAGCCTTGCCCACGATCACGCCGGCGAGGTTGATCTGGCGTAGATCGCGCAGCGTCTGCAGGTCGGCGAGCGTGCCGATCCCACCGGAGTAGATGAAGCGTCCCCGCACCGCCGCCGCAACCCTGCGGACCTCGTCGGGATCGGGACCCTCGAGCATCCCGTCGCGATCCACCGAGGTGTAGACGAAGCTGTGCACTCCGCGCGCGATCAGGCGTTCGATCACGGATTCCGCGCGCATCTGCGTCGTCTGCGTCCACCCCGAGGTCGACACGACTCCGCCGCGCACGTCGACGGACACCACGAGCCGTGGGCCATAGGCTGCGACCACCTCGTCGAGCAGGTCCAGCTCGGTGTAGGCGGCCGTGCCGAGCACCACGCGCGACGCTCCCGCCCGCAGCGCCTCGCGCACCGCCGGGATGGTTCGCAGCCCCCCGCCGTACTGGACCGGAACACCGACCTCGGCGACGATGCGCGCGAGGTTGTCGAGATTGGCCGGCTCTCCCGTCCGGGCGCCGTCGAGGTCGACGACGTGCAGGAAGCGGGCTCCCGCCTGCGCCCACGCGCGCGCCGCCGCGACCGGGTCCTCGGCGTAGACCGTGCGCCGGTCGAAGTCCCCTTTGGTGAGCCGGACCGCCTCGCCCCGGTGGATGTCGATAGCGGGATAGAGGATCACGCGCGGACGGCCACTCGCGATCCCGTAGGTGCGCACACGCTGGCGAAGTTCTCCAGCAACCGCAGCCCGTGCAGAGAGGACTTCTCCGGATGGAACTGGACGCCGTACAGCGGCGGCCGCGCCACGGCCGTGGCGAAACGCTCTCCGTACTGGCACATGCCGAGCACGTCGTCCTCGTCGGCTGGCCGCGCGACGAAGGAATGCACGTGGTAGAAGGCGCATGTCTCGGGAAGGCCGCCGGTGAGCCGGCTCTCCGCTCGCCAGCTGACGAGGTTCCAGCCGATGTGGGGGAGCTTGCCTGCGCCGGGGCGCAGCGCAGCCACCTCTCCGGCGAGCAGCGCGAGACCCTCAGCGCCGCCGCGCTCGCTCGAGCGCTCGAACAGCAGTTGCATTCCCAGGCAGATGCCCAGCACGGGGATGCCCTGCGCCGCCCGCTCGGCGATCACATCGTCGAGGCCGAGCTCGCGAAGGTTGGCCATCGCTCGGGGGAAAGCGCCGACCCCTGGAACGACCAGGCCGTCCGCGGCGCGCAGCTCGCCGTGGTCGCGCGTGATGCGTGCGCTGGCGCCGACGTGGTCGAGAGCCTTCTCCACCGAGCGCCGGTTGCCCATGCCGTAGTCGACGACAGCGATCGTGGCAGGGGCTGGTGTTGTTGGGGTCGCGGGAGTCACGCCGTCAGTGTGCCCTTGGTGGACGGGACGCGGTCGTCGCCCGGAATGACCGCGGTGGCGGCGCGCAGCGCGCGGGCAAACGCCTTGAAGGCGGCCTCGATCATGTGGTGGGCGTTGCCGGCTGCGAGCAGCTCCACGTGCAGCGTGAGCCGCGCCTCCTGGGCGACGGCGCGCAGGAACTCTTCCGCCAACTCGTGGTCGAAAGCACCGATCGCCCCAGCCGGTAGATCGCCTTCGAAGACGCTCAGCGGGCGCCCGGAGATGTCGATCGTGCAGGCGGCGCGGGCCTCGTCCATAGGCACGACCATGTGTCCGTAGCGCACGATTCCACGCCGTTCGCCAAGCGCGGCGTCGAGCGCTTGGCCGAAAGCGAGCCCGACGTCCTCGACCGTATGGTGAGCACCGGTCTGGAGATCGCCCTGCGCGCTCACGTCGAGGTCGAGCGCACCGTGACGTGCAAGCAGGTCGAGCATGTGGTCGAGAAAGCCGACGCCGGTCGCGCGCTCACCCGCCCCGACGCCATCGAGCGCGAGCGTCAGGTCGACCTGGGTCTCCTTGGTGCGGCGGTGGATCTCGGCGCGACGTGTCATGCGACGGTCTCATTGTCGCGCAGGGCAGCGCGAGCCTCCATCGACTCGGCGTGCACGACGAAGCCTTCGGCACGGGCAATCGTCGCGCCGGCGCGCGCCAGCGGTCCGGCGGCGCCGTCGTCGATGCGCACCTCGGCCATGCGGCGACGAAAGTGCTGGGGCGAGAGCGCGCTGGCAAAGCGCGCGGCGCCACCGGTGGGGAGCGCATGGTTGGACCCCGCGACATAGTCGCCAAAGGCGCTTGCGCCAGCTCCACCGACGAAGAGGCAGCCCGCGCGCCTCACCCGCGGCGCAAACGCCTCGACCTCGGCGCCGACGAGCTCGAGATGCTCGGGCGCGAACGCCTCCGCAAAAGCAAGCGCGGCCTCCGGATCGGCGGTGTCGACCAGCAGCGCAGCCGCCGGATTTGCGCTCGGGCGCGTCTGCGCAAGCTCGCTCAAGTGATCCTGGACGCGATCGAGCACGTCGCGCTCGGCGCTCGCGGCAGCGACGAGCGTCTCGGGGCCATGTTCGGCCTGGGCGAGAAGATCGAGCGCCACCAGCCGCGGATCGGCCCGCGCGCCGGCTAGCACCAGCAGGTCGCTGGGGCCGGCGAAGCCGTCGATGCCGACCCGCTGTGAGAGCTGGCGCTTTGCTTCCTGGACATACAGGTTGCCTGGGCCCACGATCACGTCGACCGGCGCGACGGAAGCGGTCCCGTACGCGAAGGCGGCGATCGCCTGGGCGCCGCCCATGCGGTAGACCTCGTCGGCCCCGCACAGCGCAGCGCTCGCCAGGACGCTGGACGCGATGCCATCAACACCCGGCGGAGAGCACACTGCGACGCGCTGCACCCCGGCCACGCGCGCGCACACGACGCCCATCACGACGGTGCTCGGATACGGCGCGCGACCCCCCGGTACGTAGACCGCGGCGCTGGCCACTGGCAGCTCGCGGACGCGGATGTGATGACCTTCGGGGAGCACGACCTCGCCGTCGGCAGGCGCTGCGGCGAGCGTCGCCTCAGCGACCGTGCCCACGTTGGCGACCGCGCGCTCGAGCGCGGCACGCAGGTCGGCGTCGAGCGCTGCGGCGGCTTGCTCGAGCTCGGCGGCGTCGACGCGGAGCGCTGGAGGCTCGGCGCCCGCGGTGTCGAGGCGCCGAGTGAGCTCCAGCAGCGCCGCGTCGCCGCTGTCGCGCACGGCGGCGACTATCTCCGCGACAGCCGCCGTGACCGCCTCGGGGCCCGGGGCAAGCGTCCTGGCCTCCATCGCCAGGACACGAGCACGCTCGGTCGCGGGCTCCTCCAAGGACCAGCGTTCGATCCGAATCATCGCGTCCTCGAGGCTTGCGTGCCGGCCGCGGAGGTGGTCTCGCGCAGGCGGCTGACGACCTCGTCTACGGCAGCCGCGCGCAGCTTGTGGGCGACGGGGTTGGCGATCAGCCGGGCGGTGCTCGCGGCGATCGTGGCCCGCACGACGAGCCCGTTCTCGCGCAACGTGGTCCCGCTCGCGGTGAGATCGACGATCGCTTCCACGAGGCCAGTCAACGGAGCGAGCTCGACGGAACCCTTGACTTCCACGATCTCGGCCTGGTGTCCGGCGGCCTCGAAGTGGCGCATCGCCGTCCTGGGGTACTTGGTGGCGACCCGGACGACCCCGAGCCGGCGCAGCGCCTCTGCCGCCGGATCTGCTCCGGCACGGGTGGCCAGCACCATCTCGCAATGCCCGTAACCGAGATCCAGCAGCTCGTAGACGGCGCGGTCAGACTGCTCCACGAGCACGTCCTTGCCGGTGATCCCCAGGTCGGCGGCGCCAGCCTCGACGTAGGTGGGCACGTCGGACGGGCGCATCGTGATCAGACCCGCGTCGCGGAAGATCAGCTTGCGGTCGTTGGTGCGCACCTCGGCGGTGGACACGCCGAGCGCATCGAGGCGATCGAGCGTCTCGGCGAACAGGGCGCCGCGGGGTACCGCGATCGTTAGGCCGTTGGCGCTCATCGGCCCGACCGCCGGGTCCGCGGCGCACGCGCAGCCGGCATCTCGACCTCCATCGCGCCGGCGCCCTCCCCGGAGTCACGCAGCTGCTCCTCGCGCATCAGCGCCTGGTGGAGGAACTCCAGGTCGAGCGCAAACCCGACAGCCGGGAGCGGTCGTCCGAAGCGTCCGAGCAGCTCGTCGTAGCGCCCGCCGGCGCCCAGCGGCGAGCCGAGCGCCGGGTCGTAGACCTCGAACACGGCGCCGGTGTAGTAGTCGAGTCCGGCGCTGAGACCGAGATCGAGGATCACCCGCGCCGCGACAGCGTCGTCGACGCGCTCGAGCACTCGCCGGATTCCCCCCACCGCCGTCTCGACCGCGCTCGTGCCGGTACCCGCGGCAGCCCGCTCGAGCACCTCGACGCCGCCGCGCAGCTGCGGGAGCGTGGCGAGCAGCGCGGCGTCAGATCCGCCGATCCCAAGTCGCGCGACAGCACGCTCGAGCGCGACAAAATCGCGAGCGACGAGGTGCGTCAGCAGTTCGTCGCGGGCATCATCGGGAACCCCGAGCCCATCGAGCAGGGACGGATATAGCGAGGCGTCCCCGAGTCCGATCCGGTAGCGCCCAAGTCCGACCGCATCGAGCGTCGCACAAAGCAGCGAGAGCGCCTCGGCAGTCCCGTCCGGGGCGCCCGATCCGATCAGCTCGACGCCGGCCTGACGCAGCTCGCGCGCCTGCCCTCGCGCAGGCCTGACCGTGCGATAGACGGGAGCGACGTAACAGAACCGCAGCGGTGGTTCTGTGGTTGCGTAGCGGGTGGCGACAACGCGGGCAATCGGCAGCGTCATGTCGGAGCGCAGCACCAACACCGTGCCGTGCTCGTCGAGGAAGCGGTGGCTGGGGTGCGTGGCCGCGACGTTGCCGCGGGCGAGAACGGTCTCAAACTCGAGCGCTGGCGTGGCGATCTCGCCGTAGCCAGCGTCGTCAAAGGCCGCGCGGATGCGCTCTTCGATCGCGCGTAGTTCGCGCAGCTCGTCGGGCAGGACGTCCCGTGTCCCGCTGGGGATCGGGTGGATCATGTCCCCACGGCGCGCTCGCCCTAGGCGAGCACGGGCTCGGTCGCCACCCGCTCGATGCGGGCGCCGAGCTCGCGCAGCCGCTCGTCGATGCGCTCGTAGCCGCGGTCGATCTGGCGGATGTTGCCGATCTCCGAACGCCCCTGCGCGCACAATGCCGCCATCAGCATTGCCATGCCCGCGCGGATGTCCGGCGATTCCAGGCGCTCACCGCGTAGCCGGCAGGGACCGCCCACAAGTGCCCGGTGCGGATCGCAGATCGTCACGCGCGCCCCCATGCCGATCAGCTTGTCGACAAACACGAGGCGATTCTCGAACATCCACTCGTGGATCAGCACCTCTCCGCTGGCTTGGGAGGCGAGAGCAAGCGCGATGCTCGTGAGGTCGGCGGGGAATGCGGGCCACGGGCCATCCTGAACCTTGGCGGTGTGCTCGCCCGCGTCGCGGCGCACGATCAGAGACTGATCCCCGGGAACGAGGACATCGGCGCCGTCGAGCTCGGAATGCAGGCCCAGACGCTCGAAGACGAGCCTGATCATGCGCAGATCGTCGGGGATCGTGCCGCGGACGCGTAGCTCGCCGCCGGTGACGCCCGCCAATGCCATGAAGGAACCGATCTCGATGTGGTCGGGCCCGATGTCGTGCTCGCAGCCAGAGAGCTCGCTCTTGCCGGCGACGGTCAGCACGTTGGAGCCAATGCCCTGGATGTCGGCGCCCATCTTGACCAGCATGCGCGCGAGATCCTGCACGTGGGGCTCGCAGGCGGCGTTGCCGATGAGCGTGATCCCAGGTGTGAGCGCGGCAGCCATCAGCGCGTTCTCGGTGGCCATCACCGAGGGCTCGTCCATGAAGACGTCGCCGGCGCGCAGGCCATTGGGCGGTGCCACGAGGTGAACGTCGTGGACGTGCTCGATTGTCGCACCGAGCGCGCGGAAGGCATCGAGGTGGGGATCGAGCCGGCGGCGTCCGATCACGTCGCCACCCGGGGGTGGCATCTCCGCCCGTCCGAAACGCGCCAGCAGCGGCCCAGCGAGCAGGAAGGAAGCGCGGATCTTCTCCGCAAGCGCAGCGTCGACAGGCGTCCCTTCGGCATCAGCGGCGTTGATCGCGATCTCGTTGTCGCCACGCCACTCGACGCTGGCACCCTGATCGGCGATCAGCGCCACCATCGCGTCCACGTCGCGGATGCGAGGGACGTTGCGCACGACGACCGGCTCAGAAGAGAGCAGGGCGGCTGCGAGAATCGGCAGAGCGCCGTTCTTGTTGCCTGCGGGCGTCACGGCGCCGGAGAGCGGAACGCCGCCTTCAATGACGAACTTCTGCATGGGTGCTCGGGTGGCGATCCGGCGAGCGTCCGAGGCGAAGCGCCGGGCGGCTAGGGTAACAGCCATGCCGCTCCCCCTTTCGAGAGCGGATGCGTGGAACCTGCTCTGCGAGTGGATTCAGTCGCTGTCGCTGCGTCGCCACGTGCTGGCCGTGGAGGCGGCGATGCGCGCCTATGCGGGGCACTTGGGCGAGGACGAGGAGATCTGGGGACAGACCGGTCTGCTCCACGATCTCGACTACGAGCGCCATCCGTCCTTGGAGGAGCATCCACGCTTCGCGATCGCTGAGCTCGAGCGCCTCGGATATCCGCCCGCGGTCGTGCGCGCCGTCGCCAGCCACGCGAGCTATTTGGGCGTGGCGCGAGAGTCCGCGCTGGAGAAGGCACTCTTTGCCGTCGACGAGCTCTGCGGCTTCCTGGCCGCGTGCGCTTATGTGCGTCCGGCCGGAATCCGCGGGCTCACGGTGAAATCAGTGAAGAAGAAAATGAAGCAGCCCAGCTTCGCCGCCCCGGTCAACCGCGAGGAGCTGCGCGAGGGCGCCGAGGCGCTTGGCGTGGAGTTCGACGAGCACGTCGCGTTCGTGATCGCGGCGCTCGAGCCCCACGCCGACGCGCTCGGGTTGGAGGGGCAAGAGACGTAGGCCCGCCGAGGTCGATGCAAGAGTTCGTGCAGAGCGTCTGCAAACGCCCGTTCCGTCCGAGGCGCCCCTTAGCTTGGGAACACATGTTCCTGCGCGACCTCCGTGAGACATTGACCCGCTTTGTCGACGTGCTCGCCGAGGCGCCCGGCACGGCTGAGATTCCTGCCCCACCGTCGCCCGTGGAGCGCCGCATCGATGCCCACCGGCGCCACCGCCGCCGCCTGCAGCCCCGCGCGCGCCACCGCGCCGGCGCCGTAACGCCCAGCGCACAAGTGTGTCTGTGTCCGATCGGGCGCCCCAGCGCCACCCTCAAGCGCGTGCACACGCCGCGCGTCGTCCAGCGCTGAGCGCTGCGGACCACGCGCACGGCGGGGCCTCGTACGGACGCCGGGCGCAACACTAGGACGGCCCGCCTCGCGGGGGCGTCCTAGCAAGAAGAACCGGCGGCGACCTACTCTCCCGGGCCCTTGCGAGCCAAGTACCATCGGCGCTGAGGGGCTTAACTGCTCTGTTCGGAATGGGAAGAGGTGTTTCCCCCTCGCCATAGCCACCGGAAAATGGGGAAACCACGACCCTCGCGGGCCCTGAGAACTGCACAGCAGACATCGGCAAGAACGGGCATCAAAACCGTCAAGCCCTCGACCCATTAGTACCGGTCTCCTCGGGCGTTACCGCCCTTCCAGATCCGGCCTATCGCCTGGTGGTCTACCAGGGGTCTTACTCCCTCAAGG
>QHBW01000081.1 GCA_003244205.1 Solirubrobacterales bacterium
CCTCCCCCTCCGTTATTACGGGCCATTCCATGCCGGTGCTGGGGATTCGGCGGTGGTGGGCGCTCGTCGCGTCGCTCGGGACCTGCCGCTCAAGACCGCTCAGGACCGCCTGAATCGGGCGAGAACTGTCGCGCGACTGTCGCGCATTCACCGCCGGGGTCGCCGCGGCCGGGTTGGGAGCGTCAGGTGCGTGCCGTCGTTCGGCATCCTCCTGCGGTCAGAAGCACATCTTCAGAATCACTGGCACGATCACCGGGACCGGGACCGTCGCTGGTCCTCACCTGTACCGCCATAGGCGATGAGTGAGGTATGCCCGCGTCCGTTTGGCGGGCGGCGAGGACGCCCCTCACAGAGGAGAACGAGAGTGCCATTCCTAGTTGCCCGTCAGGTCGCGCCGCGGCTGGTCGTGTTCGCGATCGAAGCCCTGCTCAGCGCTCGTAGGCGCGCCCGCGCGGCAGGATGCGTTGGATGACGATCGTGTGCGCGGGGAGGTCGAGCTCGACGATCACGCGCCAGTCGCCGACTCGCAGGCGCGACTCCGGGCGACCCGTCAGCTTCCGCAGCGCAGCGCTCGGCGGATCGCCAGCGAGGCGGTCGATCGCGGTGAGGACGCGCTGCTTGACCTGTGGGTCGAGTCGCTCAAGGTCCTTCTCGCCGCGACGTGCGAACTCGACCGACCACGCATCCGCGGTCACCGAGGTCCGTGCTTGCGCTTGATCTCCGCGTAGGGGATCCGGGGTACTCCTGCGGCCCGGTCGGCCTGTACCTCGGCCAGTGCCTGCTCGTCGGCCGTGGTGAGCGGCTCGTCGTCTTCGGGCGCGTCGCGGAACGCCGCAATCAGTGGATCATCGTGGCGCTGGGCAATGTAGTGCAGCGCGTCGTCTGCCTCGGGCTCGGAGAGCTCGTCGACGAGTTCATGCAGGCGGTCCTTGGTCGTCACGTAGGCGAGTCTAGCGTCGCTAGCGACACGGATTCAAGGGCCACAACGCCCCGGAAGGGGCCTCCACGCCAGCGCCCGCGGCTCCACCGCCGGCGCTACTGCTCGTTGCCGTTTAGCTGCTCGACCGCGGCGAGTGCGTCGTGATCCAGTCCGTCGGGACGAAGCCGTTGCGCGAGCAGGGTTGAGGCGCTCCGCGCGCTGCGCGTCGCTGAGCAGCGGTTTCTCGGTGCCCGGGAACGGTGCTCGGCGCCGAACGCTTCACGCCTCCAGCGTAGCGCGCCGCTGCGGTGGGATCGGTAGGCCACACGGTGACGAGTACGCGCTCAACCGAAGGAGATCCCATGACCACCACCGCACTGCTCGACGCGACCGGCCGGCGTCGCTCACCGGCGACCCTGCCCGGCTATCACGCAGGGCGCTCGCCGCGCAACAAAGGCCGCCAGTACCCCGCCGCCCCACCGACGGTCGAGGAGATCATCACCGTGATGCGCCAATCCGCCGACGACCGCCACGGCTACAGACAGCGCGCGCTAATCGCCGTGCTGTGGCGCGCCGGGCTACGCATCCAGGAAGCTCTCTCCCTGGGCGAAGCAGACCTCGACCCCGCCCGCGGCTCAGTGCTCGTGCGTCGCGGCAAGGGCGGGCGGCGGCGCGAGATCGGCATGGACACCTGGGGCTGGGAGCAGCTACGGCCCTGGATAGACGTTCGCGCGGAGCTTCCGCTCGGGCCGCTGTTCTGCGTCATCGACGGCCCCACCCGAGGACGGCCGTGGTCAGCCGCCGGGGTTCGCGTCGAGTTTCGCCGTCTGGCAACTCAGGCTGGCGTGCGGCGGCGCTTTGCACCTCACCAGCTGCGCCACGCCCATGCGGTCGAGCTCGCGCGCGAAGGCGTGCCGCTCAACGTCATTCAGCGCCAGCTCGGTCACTCCAACCTGGGCACAACCTCGATCTACCTCCAGGGAATCGACATCGAGGAGATCATCGCCGCGGTCCACACTCGGCGGGCGCCGATGATGTCCGCGACAGCGGGGCTGCACCTCTGACGGATCGCCGAGTCCGGGCCGGCGGGAGCGCGCGATCCCGCCGGCCACGGCGCGCACTTGCGCTTCAGCCCGGGCGAAGCAGGCATCACACATCGTCAAATCGGACGCCGCGACAGACCTGGACGCGTCCGGAGCGAGCACGCGGCGGACCGGGACTCGGGCGCTCGCATCTGGCGAACCTCAGGGCTGCCGGGTTGTCCCGCCCGAGACCTGCTTCGGTGTCCACGCGGTGCTGGCGGGCCGGCGGCCTGCCCGTCCGCGGTCGTGCGCCTCGCTGCCGCTCCGACGGACGCTTGCGGGAGCCTCAGACAGCTTGCTCGGCCGGTCTCAGGCTTTCCCGTTTCGTCCGAGGGGGGCGCCTCGGCGGGAGTCCATCGTGCTTCTGCTTTCAGCTCAGAGCGACACTCTGGACCGGAGTGGTGCTTTCCCACCATCTCGACACTCAGCGCGGCGTCGAACCGACCCGTAGGACTGTTGCTCTTGCGCGGAAGGAGCAGCGACGGTGGCGCCGGCGGGACGCTCGACATCGTCGGCGAGCAGGCGCACGCTAGGCGCAAGCACTCAGCTCGGTGGGGCGGCGGCGGTAGGCTGCTCTTGGAGTTCGTTGAGTTGCTCGATCATACGCGGCATGCCGATCTCGCGAGCGGTTTTGAGTTCAGGGGGTCCGTCAAAACCCCGAACGACGCTAGGCGCGCACCGCCACAGCCTGCAGATAGTCAGCGCGCGCGAGGCAAGTGTCGTCCTCGGCGGTGTTGAAACGCTCGAGAACGTCGACCAGCGCCTGCTCCAGATCAGCCCGTCCGGCGTCGTCCAGCGCCTCAAACGCCATC
>QHBW01000090.1 GCA_003244205.1 Solirubrobacterales bacterium
TCACGCTCGACCCAAGCCGCGACCACCAGCCACAAGCACGCGGCTAACGGCATCTACGATGTCCCGCGACATCAGTCTCCGATGTCGCGACACATCACATCGTCGCCGTGCTTGAACCGAACCCACAGCGAGATGGCGCAGGCGAGGAGCAGCACGACGAGCGTCGGGAACAGCAGGGCCTTCGCAGCCGTCGCCAGGTCCGCGGGCAGATCGCCAAACGGGTGCCGCACCGCCTCGTACGGCGAGTCGTAGGTCCCGGGCGACGTCACCATCACTACCTGGGTTGCCAGTCCCACCGCCGGGAGGCCGGCCGCGACCCACCGCCAGCTCCTGCCGGGCAACCTCCCGTCGGGGAAGACGAGCATCAGCAGCGCCACCGCGACGTACAGCCAGATCCAGGTGACGCTGAGCAGCGCCGATGCGACATCGGGCAGGTCGGGTAGCGACGGATGACGCGTCCTCGCCGGCAAGTAGGTGTCGCTGAAGGCCACGAGCCCGGCCAGCAAGCCCATCGAGGACAAAAGCGGCGCGACGAGGTTGGCTGGTCGCCGCCGCGCGAGCAGGATCGCCAGCGCGGTCGTCGCGAGCGCGATGCACACGGCGACGCTGACATACACCCGATCCGCGAGTCGCCCGGCCACCGTGACGACCGTTACCTCGGTGACCGCGACCACCACGGTGAGCAGCCCGACCATCCGCGTGATCTGGCGGGCGGCCGTCATGGATGAAGGATAAGAGGGCGCTCGCGCCGGCTCCAGTCGCCCTCAGGCCGTGCGCGGCGCTTGGCCGTCGCGCCGATACATGACGACGCTCGCGGCCGCTATCCACAGGCCCGTGGCGATGAGGGGGAAGAGGGACGGCGGCGCCACGGCCGCAAGCGCGATCGGCAACGCAACCCAGCCGAGCCACGGCGGCAACGCGCCGGTCCGCAGGATCGAGCCCCACGCGGCGAACATGAAGATCGCGATGCCGACGATGGCGGGGTAGTGGCTCGCGAACAGGACGTTGAGCGCCTGCGCCGTGCTCGGCTCGAGGCTGTCGTGACCGGATGCGAGAGCCCAGCCGATTCCGGCGCGAGCCGCGCCGCCCACCGCGAGCACGACCGCGCCGCCGAACACCGCCGACGCGAGAGCGTCCGCCCCGCCGGCCTGCAGCCACGCGCGCAGCCGACCGGCGAACAAGACCAGGAAGACGACCCCCAGCGCGGCGAGCAGGTTCGAGAGCTTCTGGGCAGTCGGGTGCGCGCTGAAGTCCGACAGCACCGTCGCGCCGGAGGCATAGTCGCCGGGCGTCTCCCCGCCGGAGATGGAGGAGACCAAGAGGAGGACGAAAAACGCCGCGCCACTCAGCGGCGCGAGCCGATCCCAGCGGCTCACGTGGCGAGAGCGCTCTGGCGCTGCGATGTCGACGTCCACGCTCATACGGTGCCTCCCTTATCTCGACGTTTGGTGCCGCCGCCATTCGGCGACCGCGTGTGCGAGAAACGCTACGCGCGCCGGGTGCGTCTGCACAATTGTGGGAGCACGGAAATTGAGCTCCGTACCAGCACGGAGGCTCGCTACGGCGACCGCGAGCTCTGCGTCCACCCGCGGAGCGGAGCGCTGAGCGACGTCGCGCACGATCCGCTGGATATGCCGACGCTCGCATCGACGCTCCACCGGCGTTTGGACAAAGGCGACCGTCTCGCGACCTTTTGATCCAAACCATGTGAGCAGCTAGCGCGCCGGCTACACGCGAACAGTCCGCGGCCGCTATGGGAGCAGTTCGACCACCTCGACGAACCGGTAGGCGACCGTCGGGGATATGTGTTCGAATCCCGCCCCCGCTATAGGAAAAGCCCCGCTCAGGCGGGGTTTTTTCGTGGGCGGAGTCGGGTCTCGAGCGTTTCGTGTCCCGGATGTGTCCCGAAAACTGCCGATGAATGCGCCGTGTCCGTACTTCGTGTCCCCGCCGCTGCATCGCCGGCGAGGTCGCGATTCTGCCCGACGCGCGCGGCGGCGTCGTCGAAACGAGCGGCGAGTTGTTCACCTTGCGCCCGATCGCGAGGCCAGCGAGCGCACAGATGGCTAGACCGTGGTTCGCGGCGTCGACTGCTGATAACCTTATGTCGTTTGCACTGTCGTTTGTGATGTCGTACGCTCAGAAGCGAGGATTGTTCCCATGGCCGCCACCCAGACCCTGCAGGAGCCGCGCGAGTATCGCGCGCTCGTCGATCGCATTCGCGACTCGGCCTTGACCACCGCCGAGCTCGCTCAGGTCACCGGCGTCAAGGACCGGCAGGTCCAGCACTGGTCCTCCGGCACGCACCGACCGCAGGGCCAGACGCGCGACCGCCTGCTCGAGGTTGCCTACATCGTCGAGCAGCTGAGCGACGTCTACTCGCGCGAGGGCGTCGACATCTGGCTGCATGGACGCAACCGAGGCCTCGACGGTCGTCGCCCGATCGATCTCCTTCGCGCCGGCGACTTCGAGACGGTCCTTTACGCGGTCGAGCGACTGCGCAGCGGCGCCGCATAGCGCGTGCCGTTATCGGACCGCCGCCTCGCGGCCGCGATCGAACGCGCGACACCGACACGGGTGCGGGGAACGTTCGAGCGGCACGTCACGCCCACGGTCCACGACCTGCGCCCGAGTAATGCAGGCGGACGCTGGGGAGCGCCTGGAGCCTCCGCGGTCGTCTACCTCGGCCGGCCCACAGCGTCGGTGATCGCTGAGGCCTACCGGCTGCTCGTCGACGGCGTGGAAGGCATGACCGCGGACCTTGTGGGGCCACGCCGCCTCCTGCGCTGCAGGGTGACCGTAACCGACGTGCTTGACCTGCGCGACAACGACGCGCGCAGGCTCGTCGGGCTCGATGATCAAGACCTCATCGGCTCGCATGGTCCTTGCCAGCGCGTGGGCGACGCCGCGCACGCACATGGCCTGCATGGCATCATCGCGCCAGCTGCCACTGGCTTGGGCGAAACGCTCGCGCTCTACGCGGACAACCTGCCCGACGACCAGCTACCGGTCCTTACGACGGCTAAGACCTGGCGGAGGATACCGCCGGATCCTCGCCGGCTCCGGCGGGTCGACCGCCTGCACTGACTCGCGGTCGCGGCGAAATCCCCGACCCGCTCACGGAGGCAACTGTCTGCCACCACGCAGACTCCTGCCAGACCCTGACCCACGCCCAGGACGTCCGAGAACGTCACACGCGACTCGCCACAGGCAGCGCCAACGGCTTTGCGCGCCCCGAGCCAGGCTCCGCCACGAACGCCCAAACAGCGTCACACACTGCAGAAGCGCGGCCAGGAGCTGGAGCACGAGCATTGACCGATCAGCGACGCGCCAGACCGGCTAGCCCTGTCGTGCGTAGCTCGCTCCAGACGTCTCGAGAATCCGGTCGGCGCGGAGCGCGCGGCGGCCGCGAGAGGCCGAGGACAACTGGGAGCAACACCCGCTCCCTCCTTATCGTCGTCACCGTGGGGAGAACCGTCTGCCACCGTGAGCCCAGCAGTTCGCCGACCCCACCCCGATCCCTCGTCCGTTGCTCCTGGCCGTCCACGCTCGCGCGGCTACCAACCCGGTGAGCGGCTCTCGCACGATGGCATCGGCAGCGCGCCCCTGCGAGAAGCCGTCCACACCCACCGCCGACGAGCGAGCGTATGCGTGATGTCGCAAGGTGCGCCGTCAGCGAGATCAGATCATCGCCGCGCTGCTTGCCGGCGACTCGACGCTTGACCACGTCGACGCGCTGGAGCTGATCGAGGAGGCCCGCGACGCCGAGCACGCGCTTCACGAGCTGGTTCACAGCAGCACCCGCCGCCCGCTGGGGCCCCGACGCACGTCAAGCAATTCCCAGGCAGGCGCGCGACCGTGTCGTGACCCCACGCGGCTGACGGCGAGGTCTTGCAACGCCGGGGCCTACGTCTGGGCGGAGCCCGCGAACGGAGTAATCTGGCCGTATGACCCTGGAGATGACCCGGGCGTCGTCGCAGGAATGAACGTTGGCTCCCGTGTGCGTGACATGCTCGGCGGCGCCGGGCGCGGGGCTGTTGGCGCGATGGCCATGACGGGAATGCGTGTGCTCACGACCGAGCTCGGGCTGGTAGAACAGACTCCACCCCAGGCACTCAGCCGTCAGCGTGCCCGCGGCCTGCGAGCCCTGTTGCGGCGGGCGCCGCGCGAGCAGCGCCGGGGGCTGATCGAGGCCGCCCACTGGGCTTTCGGTGCTGGCGGCGGCGCGGCATTTGGCGCGCTGCCCCGTGAGGTGCGGTGCCGTCCGTGGGCGGGACCGCTGTACGGGCTGGTGGTGTGGTTGGGGTTCGAGTTGGGGATCGCGCCGGCCCTGGGCCTCAGCCAGGCCAAGCGCGTGCGCCTTCTCGACCGCCTGGCGCTGGCCGCCGACCACCTGCTGTACGGACTGGTGCTATCGGCCACCCGTCCGAGCCCGCGAAGGTAGGCCATCAGACCCGTCCAGTCGCGACTCTAGTGACTCCACCGGTCCTCAAGCGGATGAGGTCGGACTCGAATTCAACAACCGTTGCCGGCACGTTGAAGAGCAGCTGACTACCAAGTCTTCGTGATCTCGATCAGAGATGACCGGGCCGGCGGGGAGACCATCTGACGACGCCTGGGTGGTCCAGCTTCAACCGGCGTAGGTGGTCCAGGATTCAGCCGGCGCCGACCCGACCTGCTGCCGCGCGGAGAACGTCACGAAACTCGCGAGCACAGCGAAATCGGCTCGCCGAAGGGTGCTGGCTGTCTACCAGGCGGACGTCGAGGTCGTCCGTGCGATGGAGCCCAAGCCGGTCCTTGCCACAGGTGACGTAGGTGCAGGTACGCTTGATGCAGGTAACTGCGCGGTGGGTTCTTCGCGTTCTTCACCCCGTCGAGCGGCGAGTCCTAGAGAGGAACGAGGAAAGAGGTTCTGATGTCGGCAATTGTGATCATCGCCATTGTCGTGGCCGCGCTGATCGTTTTGGCTCTTGTGGCGCTCTATGTCCGACGCCGTGCGGTGCAGAGGCAGGCCCTGCGCGAGCGGCTTGCTTCAGAAGCCACCGGGCACCGACAAGAGGCGGACGCCCACGCCGCGAGGGCTCAAGAACTGGCCCCGGAAGCCGCAGCTCTGCGTCAAGAAGCCACCGAGCAGGCGGCCAGCGCCAAGAAGGCGGTCGCCCGCGCCGAGGAGCTCGGCTCGCGCGCCACCCAAGCCGAGCAGAAGGGTTCTCACGAGGGCCAAAGCGCCGGCCGTCACGACGAACAGGCGGCTGAGCTAGAGGAGAAGCTCTAGCTCTCCCATGGCACCCGCCCAGGCGAAGGCGAACGGGTTCATCGAAACGGGCTCTGTGGCCATCGGGAGCGCCTCACGGGGCCGCGCGGCACCGCGTTCCAAATGCAAGAGCCGATGATTCTCAATCAGTTCGATCTGATGGCGTTTGAGGCGCTGGACG
>QHBW01000053.1 GCA_003244205.1 Solirubrobacterales bacterium
TCCTCGCTCATGATGATGTCCTCGACGAACGGGAAGCGCTCCCAGATCGCTCGGGACATCGCGGCGTTGACATTGGAGAACAGCGTCGCCTCCATGCTCAAGTCAGCAACCGCCGGGGCCCGCTGCCGACGCGCCCGTGGCCCGTAGAGGAAGTCCAGAAAGTAAACCTCGGGCGGTCGAGCCCCTGAGTGCGGCAACTGCCGGCCGTAGACGCCAGCGACGTCGGATTGCGCGCGCAGTGGGCGGGTGAGGCGCTCGAGCCAATGCTCGTCGACGGGGTAGGCGTCCTGGCTGATGAAGACGAGCAGGTCGCCCGTCGCCGCGCGCGCGCCGACGTTGCGTGCAGCCCCATGGCTGAACTCGTGCGGAGCGATCTCTCGAACGCAAGCCCCGTGAGCACGCGCGAGCTCGACGCTGCCGTCGGTTGACCCCGAGTCGACGATGACGACCTCAACCTCGTCACCGATGACCTGCGACTCGATGGCCCCGAGACAGCGCGAGAGATCGGCGCCTCCGTCCTTGACCGGGATTACGACCGAGATCACCATCCGGACGATATTGGCGACTGGCCCGCTCCGGCCGCCGGTACGCTGCGGCGCGAATGCCGGCCCTCTCAATCCTCGTCGTCGCGTATCGCCAGCGCGAAGCGTTGATCGAGTGCCTCGAGTCGGTTGTCACGGCAGGGGATCGCACTCCCGGCGAGGCGGAGTTGATCGTGGTCGACAACGGAGGCCTGGCCGGCATCGTGCGAAGCCGCTTCCCCCAAGCTCGTCTCGTGGAGCCGGGCTCAAATATCGGCTTCGCAGGGGCCGTGCAGCGAGGGATCGCGGCAGCGGCCGGCGACTGGGTGGCACTCGTCAACGACGACGCCCGATTGGAGCCCGACGCGCTGGCGGCGCTCATTGCCGCCGGTGAGAGCGACGCCCGCATCGGCTCGGTCGCTGCCCAGGTCCGTTTCGAGGCGGATCCCGGGCGACTCAACTCGGCTGGCATCGAGGTCGATTCGCTCGGCGTCGCCACCGAGCGCCTCGCTGGCAGCCCGGTTGGTGAGGCATGGCAAGCCATCGAGGTGTTCGGTCCGAGCGGGGCCTGTGCGCTGTACCGCGTGGCGATGCTCGAGCAGATCGGCGGCTTCGACGAGCGTTTCTTCGCTTACCTCGAGGATGTCGACGTTGCCTGGCGGGCGCGAGCCGCCGGCTGGACCTCTGTCTACGAGCCCCGAGCAGTCGCCTACCACCGTGCTTCCAGCAGCTCCGGTGCGGGATCGAGCCTCAAGTACGAGCTGGTGGGACGCAACCGCGTGTGGCTGCTGGCCCGCAACGCCACTACCCGGCAGCTCGTGCGGGCCCTTCCCGGGATCGTCGCGTACGACTTGGCCTACATCGCTTATGTGGCGCTGACCGATCGGACGCTGGCCCCTCTGCGGGGACGACTCGCGGGCCTACGTGCGTGGCGAGGGCTGCGTGCGGAAACGGCGCTGCGGCGTCACAAAGTCGAGCTCGGGTCGGCGTTGCGCGGCTGGCGAGCGGCGCTCACGCAGCACCGGGCCTACCGCCGGTTTGCAGCCTGACCCGCTGGCGACGCTCAATCGCCTGCTCGACGACCTCGGCGAACTGCTCGGCGAGCCCGGGGTAGGCGTAGCGGTCGAGGTGGCGGGGTGCATACCGGCGCTCGAGCTCGCCCCTGAGCGCCGCGCGCAACGCCGCGACGATGTCTGATACGTCGTCTTGCGCAGTGACCACTCCCACCCCAGTCTCACGTATGATGCGAGCCGCCTCGGTGCCCTCCGCAAGCGCGATGATCGGACGTCCTGCCGCCATGTACTCATACAGCTTGCCGGTCGCCTCGCAGCGGTCGCGCGACGTGATCAGCACGAGAGCGTCCGCCGATCGCTGAAGTGCCAGTGCCTCCTCGCGCGGCACGTGGCCTACCAGGCGAACCACCTCGCCTAGGCCCGCTTGATCGATCAACGGCTGCTCATCGTGCTCGGAGCGCCCCGCGGCAATCAGCTGGATACGCCCGACGAGCGCTCGGTCGACATCGATCACCCCTCGCAGCGCATCTAGGAAGGGCCGCGGATCGCGGCCTCGGGGGCCGCTCAGCGCCCCGGTGTGGACCAAGGTGAAGGACCCGCCGGGCGCGGCGTCGCCATCGGGACGGTCGGGCTCCAGTTCGGGGTCCCACCCATTGGTGACCAGCGCCGCGTTCACGTCGAGATAATCGCGAAAGTACTCGACGATCGGCGCGGTCACCGACACGACGCCGTCGGCCCGCGTGGCAACGCGCCGCTCGATCCACGCATCCAGACGGCGCTGCGCTTGGGTCGGAAAGGGCGGACGAAGCGGCTCGAAGCACCAGCCATCGCGGAAATCGGCCACCCAAGCAGGGCGGTCGCGGCCCAGTGCGAACCCGAGCATGTGCGTGCTGTCGGCCGGGCTGCTCGTGATCACGCAGTCGAAACGGCGCTCCCGCAACAACCTCCGCAAGGCGCGCAACGCGGCGGGATTCCAAGTTACCAGCCACGGATCCGGAACGATCAGCTTCCAGAGCGGCGCGGGCATCGTGCCCCAAGCCAACCGCTGTGTCGCAGCACCCCCTGCTCGTTCGGAACCCCGCAGAAACGCTCTCCGGACTATCGGGTTGGCGTTGAGGCTGGCGGTACGCACGACACCGGCGTGCGTCGACGGCGACTGGCCCGGGGGCGCGGCCGTGACCACCGTGACCTCGTGGCCGAGTCGTCGCAGGTACTTGACCATTGCATCACCTCGGCCAGTGCCCGAGCCTGGCTGCGGCGGGTAGTAGTAAGTAACGAAGAGCAGCCGCCGCGAGGTCATTCAGCGATAGTCTCGAGCACGCGGCGGCCACGCCCCACGAAAGCGGTACGCCACAGCTCGGTGTTCATCGCTCGCCACAGAGCGCCGGTGTCGCGCCACTTCCCCGCGCGTGCGTCGGCCTCGACGGCCGCGGAGTTGTAGAGGCCTCGGCTGCGAACGGACGCGTCGAGCAGCACCTCGCAGGCGCGGTCGATGTACTCGTGCGTTGAGAACCAAGCCTCCTCGGGGGTCTCGAAGCGGATCTTCTCGCGTGGTTCGAGCGCGCTCGCCGGAACCCGTCCCCGTACCGCGTCGCGCAGGATGCGCTTGGTGGTGCCCTCGCGGTAGAGATAGTCCGGGGGCAAAGAGAGCGCAAACTCAGCGATCCTCGGATCGAGGTAGGGCAGGCGTACCTCGCGCGAGTGCGCCATCGAATCACGGTCGGCGAAGCGGAGAAGACCCGGAAGGCTTGTATGGAATGCCTCTCTAATGAGCTCCCGATGCAGCGGCGACCCCCCGTCGACGTTCGGCGGCTCTACTGCCGCTGCGGCGGCAATCGCGTCCCGCGACGCGTAGGGGCTCGCGAGCGAGCGTCGCCGATACCACCGCGCGAGCACCCGCGGCAGTGGGTCGGTGAGCAGCGCCCTGACACGAGTCCCTCGATGCGGACCGTCGACGAGCCCTCGCAGGGCGACGCGTCGTCCCATCGAGGCCAACGCGAATCCGCCGCTGACGTCATAGCCACCGAGAAGCTCATCGGCGCCCTGGCCGTCGAGCAGCACCGTGACGCCGGCTTCCTGCGCAGCCGCCATCACGCGCCACTGGGCGTAGATGCTAGTAGTCATGAACGGCTCCTCCTGATCGACCACCAGCCGATCGAGGTCATCGAGGAGCTCAGCGGCCGTCGGCTGCACTGCGTGGTGTTGCAACACTTCCGCCTGGGTTGCGACCTCGTGCGCGAGATCCCACTCATCGCGAGCGAACCCTGGGAAAGAGGCGGTAAATGCGTGTCGCCGGTGGTCCCCAGCCAGCTGCGCTGAGAGTGCCACCACGGCAGCAGAGTCGATGCCGCCGCTGAGCGACGTGCCGACCGGCACATCAGCGCGGAGCCTGAGTCGAATCGAGTCGACGAGCAGCTCGCGGAGGCGCTCCACCGCCTCGGAGTAGGAGTGAGGAGGCTCGAGGCGGCGCGGCTGCCAGTACCGCTTGACATGCACGTTGCCGGCGCTCCAGCGGAGCACGTGGCCCCCGGGAAGCCTCGAGATGTCCGAGAAGAAGCTGCGATCGATCGCGGGCAGCAAGCCCAGTGCGACAAACGGAGCCAGCGCGCCTTCGTCAGGCCTACCCAGCGCGGGACGGACCTGAACCAGCGCGCGCACGTCAGACGCGAAGACCAGGCCTCCTCCCCGCGCGGTCCAGTACAGCGGCTTCTCGCCGAATGGATCGCGAGCAAGGGTCAGCGAGCGCTCGAGAGAGTCCCAGACCGCGAAGGCGAACATCCCGTTGAGGCGTTCGAGGGCGCGCTCGCCCCACTCGGCCCACGCGTGGAGCAGCACCTCCGCGTCGCCCTCGGTGTGAAACCGATGGCCCCGACCACGCAGCTCCTCGCGCAACTCGACGTAGTTGTAGATCTCGCCGTTGAAGACCACGTGAACATGCTCGAGATGTTGGGGCTGATTCGAGCGTGTGTCGAGGTCGATGATGGCCAGCCGGCGAAACGCGAGACCGGCTTGGTCATCAGTCCACACGCCCTGGCCGTCGGGGCCGCGGTGCGCCATCGCCTCTGCCATACGAGCGAGCACGTGCTCTTCAGCACGCGCGCCAACGATGCCGCCTATTCCACACACCCAACGCAGAATATCGGCGCTCCGCTGATCCCCGCCCCGTGTTTGCAATCCGGCAAGGAGCGGCGCGTAGGATTGCGCGGTGCCGTCGAGCGGCCCCACGAGACCCGGTGCCATCCTGCGCTCGCTGGTGCGAGGCGTCGTGGCGATCCCGATGCTTCCCGTGATAGTTGTCGCGGTGATCGTCGCTCGATTCCCCACCCTCAGACGCCGCCGCAGAGGTCTGCGCCCCAGACTGATATGGGGTCCGATACCGATCATCTCGATCAAGTACTGGTCGCAGGCACTGCGTGCGCAGGGATTTACGAGCAGGACGTGTGTCTTCGGGTACTACGCAATCAATCAGCGCTCCGACTTCGACTTCCACTACGACGACTTTCTCCCGGCGGGACTCCTATTTGAGCCGTTTCGCGCCTATCTCGTCTTCCTCTGGGTGCTGTGCGTCAGCGACGTCTACTTTTCCTTCTTCGACGGCGGGTTTCTGCAGGTAACTGCGCTGCGCCGGATCGAGCTGCCGCTGCTCCGCCTGGCCGGGAAGCGGATCGTGGCCTCACCCTACGGAAGCGACATCGCGGTGCCGGGCCACCTCGACGTCGCCGAGGAGCCGTTGCTCCGTGACTACCCGGAGATCGCGGTTTACGGCATGCGCACGCGGCGGCGCGTGCTGAGCTTTGCTCGCTGGGCGAACCTGATCGTTCGCAATTATCAGTACGGGTTCCTGCCGCGGTGGGACGTGCTCTGGCCAACGCAGCTTGCGATCGACGTCGCGCAATGGCGGCCCGCGCAGCCGCTTGGGGATGCCAACGGCCACGTAGGTGAAGTGGTGGTTGTTCACGCCCCCAACCACCGTCACATCAAGGGGACGCAGCGCCTGATCGAAGCGATTGACCACTTGTGCAGCGAGGGGCTACGCGTACGTCTTGAGCTGCTCGAGCGGCGGCCAAATTCCGAGGTGCGCACGGCCGTGTTGCAAGCCGACATCGTCGTGGAGCAGTTAATCGCCGGCTATGCGATGTTCGCCATTGAGGGAATGTCGGCCGGGCGGCCAGTGCTTTCCGCTCTGAGCTGGCTACCCGACGACGTGCGCGCCGATCTGAAGCGCAGGGGACTTCCAATCGTGGACGCCAACGTCGACACGGTGACAGAGGAGCTGCGCGCGCTGATCGAGGATCCGCAGCGGCGACGGGGTCTCGGCGAGGCCGGGCGCCGGTTCGTCCTCGATCATCACTCCTACCACGCCGTAGGCGCCGTGTGGGAAGTGATCATACAGCATGTCTGGGGGGGCGAAGCGCTTCCCATGGGTCTTTCCCAAAGGCACGGCTGCTAGGTTGCCGACCTCCTCGATGCACCCGGCTCTTCTCGAGATCCTTGTCGACCCCGGCGGCGGAGGGCCACTCACTCTCGAGGGGGGCGCAGAGGACTCCGAAATCATCTCCGGAGCCCTGATTGCGACCGACGGACGCCGCTTCCCGATCCGCGCTGGCGTGCCTCGCATGGTGCCTGGCCGGGACTCGTCGGTAGAGATCGACGCGGGCGCGACGCAGCGTAGCTTCGGAGCCAAGTGGGCCCAGTATCGCGAGGAGGACACGGACCGGCTCGCCGAGTTCCAGTACCGCTGGTTCGATCAGCGTTTCGGCCTCGAGAACGAGGATGGGTTCTCGGAGTTGCTGACCGGCAGGCGCCGCATTCTCGACGCTGGCACCGGGCCGGGACTGTGCGCAGTACGCTGCGCACGACTGGCCCGCGACGCGCGAGTGGTTGGCATGGATCTGTCGGACAGCGTTACAGCGGCCCGGAGGCGCCATGCGCAGCACGGGAACCTCGATTACGTCCAGGGCGACATCCTCAATCCCCCCTTCCGGCCGGGAACGTTCGACTTCGTCGTCGCCGATCAGGTACTTCACCACACGCCTGACTGTCGCCGCGCATTCCACACCATGGCCCGGCTGGTCGCACCAGATGGTCAGCTCGCCGTCTACGTATATCGCCGGAAGGCGCCACTGCGTGAGCTCGCCGATGATCACATCATTGACATGACCGCGCAACTGCCCGTTGACGACTGTCTGGAGTTCAGCCAGCAGATCACCGAGCTCGGCCGCGAGCTGGCGCGCCTGGACGCCAAGATCAAGCTCGAGCGGGGCGTGCCTCTGCTGGGAATCGAGCCCGGCGAGCACGACGTGCAGCGGCTGATCTACTGGACGATGCTCAAGTGCTTTTGGAGCGAGGAGCTCGGCTGGCACCAGAGTGTGATGGTCAACTACGACTGGTACAGCCCGGTGTACCGATCGCGCCACACCGAGGACGAGGTGCTCGAGTGGTGCCGCGACGCTGGCCTAGAGGTTGACAACCTCGACGTGATCGAGAGCGGCATCAGCGTCCGGGCAACAAGGCCGCGCTGACGGACATCTGTCGGGCGCTAACCGATGCGCATCGCGATCTTCGACAACCTCGCCAACAGCGCATACATCCAGGCCAAGGTGTTCCACGGGCTGGGCCACGCGGTGGACCTCGTTCCGGACCCGCTCGATCAGTACGCGATGAGCGATCCGCGCTGGGAGGAGCTCGACATCGAGTTACCTACCGACGAGCTCGTCGATGCCGTGCTTCCCGAGTGCCGGCTGCCGGAGTGGGTGCTACAAGCCCCGCGGCCGGTATCCGACAGACGTTCGCTGCGAGCGATCGCCGGCCTGCCGGCAGTGCTTGGGATCGGGCAGGCGACGCGGTCGGCGGCTCGAGCAGCAGGCTGGCGCGGAGGTCGGATGGCGCTGGAGCGGGCGTGGGTGATCCGAACGCTCAGACGCTACGACTGTGTGATCGCTTACGGAATGGGTCCCACTTGGGCTGCGCTTGCACAGACGCCCTGCCTAGCCATTGCGTGGGGTGGCGACATCACAATGCTTCCGTTTTTCGACACCGGCGACTGGGAGGGCCACGCGACCGTACCACTTCCGGGCCCACGCGCGGAGCTGGCCGCGCAGGCTCAACTCCAGCGCCTCGGCTATGAGTGGGCGGGGCGGCTGATGCTTGCCGACCCGCGCTTCTTCCCGTTCGCCGCGCGCCTCGGCCATGACCGCAAGTCGGTGTATCTGGGGTTCTTAGTTGACACCGAGAGGTATGCGCCCGGGGCTGAACCAGAGCTGCGCCGGCGTTTGCTAGGCGACCGGGAAGGATTGATCGTGTTCGTGCCCTCGCGCCAGGACTGGTTCTGGAAGGGTTCCGACCGGCTGTTGCGCGGGTTCGCGATGGCCACGGAGGGACGCTCGGACGTAGTGCTGATATGCGCCGGCTGGGGCGCCGACCTCGCGCGGTCCGAGCAGCTGATCGTCGAGCTCGGCATTGCGGATCGCGTTCGACTGCTACCGAGCGCGATGTCGAAGGGTCGCCTTCGCCGCCATTACCGGGCCGCCGATGTCGTGGCCGACCAGTTCACGGTCGGCTCATATGGCGGCTCCGCACTCGAAGCGATGAGTTGCGCGCGACCGCTATTGGTCGCCCTCGACCCAGACCGGTTCGGGGGCGTTTACGAGCCATTCCCGCCCGTGATGAACGTCGCAGATCCGGAGGCCATCGCCGCGGCGCTTGCGCGTCTCATCGACGATCGAGAATTCCGTCTCCGGCTAGGGGATCAGGCTCGCGAGTGGGTGAAAGCCAATCACGGCGCGCCGCTCGTCACAAGGGTGCTGGAGCTCTGCCACGAGGTCGTCATGGAGGCGGAGCGCGGATCTCCTAGCTGAGCGCGCTCAGCCGCGTACATCAGCGCCGGGCTGCTCGTCGAGAAGTCCTTCCAACACTTCGGCGGCGATCGCCCGGGGGTCGTGGTGGCGCTCGACAAAGGTGCGTGAAGCCAGACCGATGCGTGCCCTGGCGTCGCGGTCGGCCGCCAGCTCCCGGAGGCGCTCCACCAGCGTCGGCGGCGAAGCTCGGACGATCGGCAGCTCATAACCAAACGGATTGTCCTCACCGATATGACAGACGACCGGTTTCGCGAGCGCCATCGCTTCAACGGCGAAGCCGCCGTACCAGCCAATCAGCATCTGGTCGATGACAACGTCGGCCTCGCACAGCCGCCGAAGCACCTCGGATCGCGGGACCCCTTCAATGAGGACGAGTCGGATCGCCAATCCCTCGTTGCGCAGCTCATCGACTGCAGCCTGGACGTACGCCGTCCCCTTCACGTCCCGGTCGGTGGGCGCATGCATGACCACGATCTCGTCATGTTCCCCCAGCGGCGGCGTCGGAGCAATTGCCCACGGATCGACGTTCGCGTAGGCCAGAAAGCGTGAGCCAGGCAGCCACTGCCCCAGATCAGGGTTGAGGTGAAAGATACGATCCGCGTCACGGATAAACCGGCGAGCGTTGGGTTGACGGCAGCGGTCTTCTCGACGGCACGATGCGCGGCGGCAAAAACAGCTGGCAGCTGGGCGGACGTCGCATCCTTGGAACGTAACGAGCACTGTCTTGCCGGCCCGCTTTATAAGTGGCAGATCATTGAATCCGATTCCAGCGGCCTGGAGCGGCACGAAGCTCTGACCGAAGTTGAAGTGGATGACGTCGTAATCGCGCAAGGCGTGGCGCAGCAGCCTGACCCGTGAGGCTAGACGCGACCATGGCGTCCGCTCCGGGTCGTAGCGCAGGTCCGCCCCGTAGCCAAACCTTCCCTCGCCGAGCACTGCCACGTCGCTCCGCAGCCCCAGCTCCCGTTCCGCGCGAGACAGGCCGTATGCGTGGCCACCGACATCCTCCGGGGCATGAAGGATGCGCAGCTTCGTGTTCATCGATCCGCCTGCGCAGCTGAGATCCGCGCCAGGCGGCCCGCTGATGCGCCACCCGAGACGGTTACAATCGCTCCGCACACGCCTCGCCACGTTAGCGAGGGCAGCCGCGTCGCCGGGCTACAATCCACGGCGCGCTCATGGCAGACGGTCGGCCGCTGCAGCTGCTTGCCATGCGCTCATGGCTCTGCCAGCGCTGAATTCGAGTGGGACGGAGGATGTCGATGGCCGCAGTTGACCTGAGCTCGGCGAAGGTTCTAGTCACGGGCGGGGGCGGCTTCGTTGGGGTGCCAACAGTGCGCGCGCTCGCCGAGGCCGGGGCACGAGTACGGGTGCTCGACGTGGCCGACTCGCCGCGGCTCAGTGGGATCGAATGCGATCTGCAGGTCGGAGATATCGCGGACGAAGGCGTCGTCGCTGCCGCATGTGCCGATGTGGACTACGTGATCCATCTCGCCGTGCTTCCGCTCACGCAGGCGAACGCCGAGGTCTCGCTGGCTTTCGAGACCAACATCCGCGGCTCGTTCAACGTGTTCAGGGCCGCCGGTGAGGCGGGCGTGAGGAAAATCATCTATTCATCGGCATCGTCCGCGTACGGCCCAACACAAGCGGTCCCGATTTCCGAGGACCATCCCCTGCGCCCTAGCGTCTTCTACGCTGCGAGCAAGGCGGCAAGCGAGATGGTTCTGCGCGGCCTCGCCGGCAATTGCGGCTTTGGTTATTGCATTCTCCGCTACATGAACGTCTATGGCCCCGGCCAGCGTGCGGGCGTCGTGCCAGCGATCGCGCGACGGCTACTCGCCGGTGAGCGGCCGATCCTCAACGGCGACGGGGAGCAGGCATTCGATTTCGTCCACATCGACGACTGCGCCGGTGCAAATTTGAGCGCCCTCATCAGCGACGCCAACGGCGAGGACTTCAACGTAGGTTGCGGCGAGGCGACCTCGCTGAACGCGCTGGTGGCGCTGATGAACCAGCTGCTCGCGACCGAGCTTGCACCCACGTACCAGGGAGATCCGACGCCGGCGCCGCCACGCGTCGGGCGCATCGAGAAGCTGCGCGACCTCGCCGGCTTCGAGGCACGTGTCGCGCTCCGCGACGGCCTCGCCGGTGTGCTCGATGAGCTGCGCAATGCAGAGTTCGCGTCGGCGAGATAGGGAGCGACACACATGTGCGGTATCGCCGGAGTACTGAACTACGACGGCTCACCAGTCGAGCTCGAGGATCTCCGGCGTGCCGCCGCCGCGATCGCCCACCGGGGGCCCGACGACGAGGGCTTTCACCGCGAGGGCCCCGTGGGGCTCGCACATCGGAGACTCTCGATCATCGACCTTTCGCCGGCCGGACACGGCCCAATGTCAAACGAGGACGGGGCTGTCTGGCTCAGCTTCAACGGCGAGATCTACAACTTCCGTGAGCTACGCCGCCTGTTGATCTCCCGCGGACACAGCTTTCGCTCGCACAACGACGGCGAGGTGCTGGTGCACGGCTGGGAGGAGTGGGGGACCGACCTCGTCGAAAGACTCAACGGCATCTTCGCATTCGCGATCTGGGACGGCCGTAATCGACAGCTGTTCTTGGCTCGCGATCGCTTCGGCGCCAAGCCGCTCTACGTCCGCGCCATCGCACGACGTCTTGTCTTCGCCTCGGAGGTGAAGGCGATCCTCGCCTACGAAGGTCAGGGAACTTCGATATCGATGCCAGCGCTGGTCGAGTACCTCACCTTCCAGAATCTCTACGGCGAGAACACGCTGTTCGACGGTGTCAAGATGCTGCGGCCGGGGAGCTGGATGCTGGTCGAGACCGACGGGCACACCCGCAGCGCCGTCTACTTCGACCCCAAGCCCGAGCCACTGCCCGCCGGCTCACCGGGCCAGCTTTCAGAAGAGCTCGCCGCGATCCTCGAGCAGGCTGTCGACCGCCAGCTGATGTCCGACGTTCCCGTCGGCGCGTACCTGTCGGGCGGCGTCGATTCGGCCTCGCTCGTGATCCTGGCGGCGCGAAGCATCCCGCACATGCACACCTTCACAGTTGGCTTCGATCTCGCGGGCGCATCGCCACTGGAGCTGGGCGCCGACGAGCGTGGCGACGCGGAGATCGTCGCCCGCGAGGCGGGCAGCGAGCACTACGAGGCGGTGCTCCATGCCGGTGACCTTACGCGCGTTCTGCCACAACTCGTTTGGCATCTCGAGGATCTGCGCGCGGGCACGTGCTACCAGAACTACTACGTTTCGAGGCTCGCGTCGCGCTTCGTAAAGGTGGTCCTCGCCGGCGTCGGCGGCGACGAGTTCTTCGCCGGTTATCCGTGGCGCTACGCGCTGCTCGATCAGCTCAATGGCGGCGACAGTTTCGAGGACGTCTATTACCGCTACTGGTCGCGGCTTGTGCACGATGACGACAAGCAAGAGCTGTTCACCGCAGACGCCTGGGCCGAGGCCCGCAAGACCAGCCCGCGCGAGAGCTTCGAAGCGGTGCTCGCCTCGCTCCCGAGCGGGCTTGAGCCGATCGATCGCGCGCTCTACTTCGAGCAGCGCACATTTCTCCACGGCCTGCTCGTCGTGGAGGATAAGCTATCGATGGCTC
The DNA here is from genome assembly GCA_003244205.1 of Solirubrobacterales bacterium. Lineage (GTDB taxonomy): Bacteria > Actinomycetota > Thermoleophilia > Solirubrobacterales > Solirubrobacteraceae > QHBW01. The sequence goes on from QHBW01000053.1 coordinate 12,013, forward strand.
ACAGCCTCGAGGCGCGCGTACCCTTCCTCGACAACGAACTCGTGGACTTCTCGCTTCGCCTTCCCGGGTCTCTGAAGAACTCGTCTCCCGAGGGCAAGCGGCTTCTGCGAGACGCGTCCGCAACGTTCCTCCCGGCAGCGCTGCATCGCAAACGCAAGCAGGGGTTCAGTCCACCAGATCGTACGTGGTATCAGGGCCGCAACCTTCGATACGTGCGGGAGATACTGCTCGACGCCACGACCCTCTCGCGCGGCATCTTCCGTCCCGCGTTCACGGAGCGCATGATCCGCGAGCACACGGAGGGCCAGTCCGATCACCGCCTGCTCATTTGGTCGCTGCTCTGCCTCGAGTGGTGGCAGCGCCTCTTCGTTGATAACAAGGCCGTCCTCTCCGTCCAATCGCCAGCGGTGAGAACTGCGCGCGCCGATGGGGCCTGACGTCCCGCCGTTTCTGGTTGAGTGTCGTCCTGGGACTCAACTGAGGTCACCCTCCTCCCCGATGCGAAGCGCCCTTGCAGCGCTCGCGCGCCAAACGGTCGTATACGGCCTTAGCGGCGTCATCCTCCCCTTCGTCGGTCTGATCACGCTGCCGATCTTCGCCCGCTACTTCTCGCCCGCAAAGTACGGCGTGATCGAGATCGCCACCGTGACCTCAGCACTGGTGTACGTCTTCATCGATCTCGGGCTGGCCGCTGGGTCGCAACGCAGCTATTTCGACTACACCGACGAGCAGGAGACGCAGCGTCGCGGTGTGATCAAGACCGCGGTACTCACGAGCTTCACAATCGCCTGCGCTGTGGCCTCGATCTTCGTCGCGTTGGCAAGTCCAATCGGCGACGCGCTCTTCAAGAGCCGCAACTACACGACCGTCGTCGTTTTGGTCGGGATCACGCTCCCCTTCACCGTAGTGATGCAGTTGTCGCGTGAGGTGATGCGCCTAACGTTTCGGCCCTGGCACTACTTCGTGTCCGCGACGATGAGCGGCGTGATCGCAGCGGGCGTCGGTGTTGTCGCCGTGTTGTCGCTGAAGAGCGACGTCGCCGGCGTCTTCTGGGGCCTCCTTTTCGGCAGTGCTCTAGCCGCGGCCTACGGAGTCACGGCAGTGCATCGGAGCCTGTCGGGCCGTGTCTCACGTCCTGAGCTCCGCACCATGCTCGCCTACGGCATACCACTGATGCCAACCGCCCTGGCGGGGTGGGGGCTCGTATTCCTCGATCGCTTCCTTCTCGGCGGGCTCGGCAATCTGGCCGCCGTCGGCCAATACGCCGTCGCGAATCGCGTCGTCAGCGTGCTGCTGTTCGCAGTGACAGCCTTCTCGCTCGCGTTCTCACCCTACATCCTGTCCCTCTACAGCGAGGACCGCGAGCTCGAGTTGCAAACGCGCGCGCAGGTGCTCAGCTACCTCGCAATCGCTCTCACGGGCGTCGGTGTCGCGCTCTCAGTGTTCGCCCGCGAGATCATTGCTCTCGTGGCGCCGAGCTACGGGAGCGCATATGAGTCCGTCGCGCTGCTGAGCTTCGGGACGATCGCCTTTGGCCTCGGAACGGTGGCGATGACCGGTATCTCCTTCGTGCGCGCGACACACTGGTTCGCTATCTACACCATTATCGCGGTCGCCGTGAACCTGCTCGTGAACCTCGTGCTGATACCGCCGTTCGGCCAGGTCGGGGCCGCCGCCGCGACCGCCGTGGCTTACGCACTGCTTGCGGTTCTTTACTACCGCAAGGCGCAACAGCTGTACCCGACTCCGTTCGAGACGGCACGAGTTCTTCGCACCACCGGCCTCGGCGCCCTGGTGATGCCCATCGGCCTGATCGCCATTCATCCGGCCGGTTTGGGGGTCGCGGTGCACGCTGCGGCGATAGCTGCATTCGTACTCCTGCTGCGACCACTGGGCATCATCGGCGCTCGCGAGTGGGACGCACTGCGAGAAGTCTTCGCCAACCGCGCAGCGGCACTGACCGGTACCCGCGCATGAGCGTCACACGTCGCGGTTTGGAGTGTCGACCGCGTACGTACGCTCGCCTCGGCGGTCGCGCTCATGGCCGCCGCTGGGATGCAGCGCCGTGCAATACTGGCGCCCGACCTGTGCTGCGCGCCAACCGAGCCCCAAGCATCCCCGGTGACGTGTCCGCAACCGCTCGAAGAACCTAGAACTCGTGGCTACGACCATCAACGTCCCGATAACACGTCCCGCCTTCGGCCCCGAGGAAGCGTCGGCGATCGTGCAGCCGCTCAAGACTGGCTGGATTGTGCAGGGGCCCCAGGTGGCGGAATTCGAGCGTCTCTTCACCCACCTTTCCGGTGCCGCTCACGCGTTGGCGACAAGCTCGTGCACAACCGCGCTGCATCTCGCGCTAGCGGTCCTCGGGGTTGGTCCGGGCGACGAGGTAGTGGTGCCCGCCTTCACCTACGTGGCCTCGGCGAACGTGGTCGAGCAAACGGGCGCAACGACCATTTTTTGCGACATCGATCGCGCGACATTCAACGTCGAGCCTGCGAGCCTGGAGAGCGCGATCAGCGCTCGCACGAAGGCGATCATGCCGGTCCACCTGTTCGGGCTCGTTGCCGACATGCCTGCGGTAATGGAGATCGCGCTCCGCCACGGCGTGGCGGTGGTAGAGGACGCCGCGTGCGCTGTCGGAAGCCGGTTGTGCGGCCAGCACGCGGGTACGTTCGGGGACTTCGGGGCGTTCAGCTTTCATGCCCGCAAAGTCGTCACTACGGGCGAGGGAGGCATGCTCACGACACAGGTAGCCCAGCATGCTGCGAAGGCCGCGGTGCTGCGTTCCCACGGCGGTCTCGTCTCGGACCTCGAGCGACACAACAAAGGCGCGTTCGCGCTCCCCGACCACGACGACGTGGGCTTCAACTACCGGATGACCGACTTCCAAGGCGCGATGGGCGTGGTCCAGCTCGCCAAGCTCGATGCGCTCACAGACGCTCGTCGCTGCCTGGCCGATCGCTACACCCAAGAGCTCAGCGATCTGGACGGAGTCGCGCCACCGGCACTCCCCGCTGGCAGTGAGCACACCTACCAGTCGTACGTGCTCCGGGTCGATCCGGACGAGGCAGTGCTCCAGCGCGACCCGCTCGCGATCGAGCTTCAGCGGCGCGGCGTCGCTACCCGCCAGGGCACCCACGCCGTACATCAGCTCGGTTACTTCAGACGCAAGTACCGCATCGATCCCTCCGACTTCCCGGTGGCCAAGGACGCAGACGCCACCTCGCTGAGTCTGCCTCTATTCCCGGACATGTCCAGCGAGGAGCAGGCTTACGTGATCGAGAGCATCCGCGAGCTACTCTCGTGACGACCGGTGGTCGCAGCGCCGGCCCGGAGGGTCTAAGGAATGACCTGGCCCGTCTGTTCGAGCTCGAGGACAAGCGCACACGCGAGCAGTGGAACCGCAGCCTACCGCTAATCGAGGCAGTCACCGACCGCTGGGAGCGCGCATCCGCTCAGGGCTTCGGCGCTGGCACGAGCATCTACCACCTCAGCTATGTCTTCGGAGATGTCAGCGTCGGCGAGAACACCTGGATCGGCCCGTACACGCTGCTCGACGGCAGCGGCGGTCTGCGCATCGGCGGTTGGTGCTCGATCAGCGTTGGGGTGCAGATCTACAGCCACAACACGGTCAAATGGGCGGTCACTCGTGGGCGTGCTGCCTACGAGCGGAGCCCCACGACGATCGGCGACTGCTGCTTCCTTGGTCCGCAGTGTGTCGTTGCGATGGGGGTGACGGTGGGGTCGCAGTGCGTTGTCGGCGCTCACAGTTACGTCAACGACGACCTGCCCGAGCGTTCGATCGCCTTCGGCGCCCCAGCACGTGTCGTCGGGCGGGTTGAGATCGGCGATGACGGAACCGTCGATTTCCGCTATGACGCAGCGCCCGATGACTAGCGCTTGCGGGCGATGATCGTTATGCCGGCCTCCTGAACTTCATCGCGCTCGATCTCGAGCCCGGCGCGCGCGCACCATTCGCGTACCTGCTCCGGCGACTGCCGGTGGGCGTTGGCGGGCGCGAACCAGTCGTAGTTGATGTGGTTCAGCTCTTCTAGATCGAGCTCAGCGTCGTAGTAGGTCTTGACCACATGCCAGTAGACGAGACGCTGCACGCTCGTGCGTCCAGCAGGGATGCCGAGCAACGAGATGTCCTCGGGGATGTCGATCTCGGCATCCAACGCACCCAGTGCCTGGCCGAGCTTCGTCAGCGGCCGCAGAGCTGCCCACGCCTCCGCCGGCTCCATATCCTGTAGACGCGCGCGAATGTGGTCATCGGTGAACTCGCGAATCGGCCCCTTGCGGCGATAGACATAGAAGAGGAGGCGGCCGCCAGGGCGCAGGAGTTTGGCTAGCTCGAGCAGCGCCAGTTCGGTGGAGTCCGTGTGATGCAGGACGCCTTCGCTGAAGATCACATCGACGGAGCCCCGCGGCAGCGGCGCCTCAACGATGTCGGCCTGAACGAAGGCCGCAGACAAACCCCGCTCTGCAAATCGTCGCGCAGCGACGTCGACTGCTGCGGAGACGTCAATACCCAGGTAACGCACACGATCGAGGACTGGCGAGAACAGGGCCAGCGCTGACATCGCTGCGCCGCTGCCCGCGTCGAGCAGCAGCGGCGAAGGGCCATAGTCAGACCACCAATGGGCATCGGCGACGTCGCCGTAGCGCTCGCGCAGCCAAGCCAGCACTCGACGGATGGAGGCCTCGGATTCGAAGCTCTCGCGCTGGTGCCACTTAAACCCGAAGGCCTCGGCGGTCTGCGCCTGCGCGTCCGACATCAGCCGCTCGGCACGCAGGATGCCACGCTGCATTACGAACCGCTGCCCGGCTAACGCAACGCTCGCGCCCTCCGCCGGGAGCTCGATCCCGAGGTACTCGGCCAACCACGGGGGCGAGCCAACGCAGCTCGCGTCGCGCGAGGCCATAGTCCGAGTCATCCGCCCTTGATGGCACCCGCGGGAGTGTCAGCGGTGATTGTGCGCCGCAAGCCCTCTCGCGTTCCGATGCGCGGCGCCGTCAACCGCTCACGCATCAGCGTGGTGTCGGCAATCAGGTCGCTGCCCGGGGCTGTCACCTCGAAGGTAGGCGCAGCGTCGAGTTGCTCGCCTGCAATCGTCGCCAGCTCGCGCAACGACACGACGTCTGGACCGGCGACGTTAAACACTCCCGAGTCCTCGCGCTCTGTCGCCGCCAAAGTGGCATCGGCCGCGTCGCTGACGAACACGGGATTCACTCGGATCCCTGATTGGCCTGCCAGCGTCACCGGAACGCCCTCGCGCACACGTTGGATAACGCCAGGAATAAACATGCCTCGCTGGCCCGGACCGTAGATAAAGAAATATCGAAGGACCTGAGCGTGGAAGAACTCTGCGTAGTGACGCGCTGCGTCATCGGCGGCGAGTTTGCCGGACGCATACAAGCTGCTCGGTGCCGGCGGAGTGTCCTCGCTAAGCGGCTCCGGACCCGAGGGATACACCGCACCCGACGACGCGAGCACGAACGAGCGCGCGCCAGCGCGCCGTGCATAGTCAAGCAGGCGGACGGCAGCCCCAGTGTTAACCTCGAACAGCTCGACCGCCGCTTCTGGAAACTCGCGGTAGCGGCGCGACTGCGCGAGGTGGATTACCGTGTCGACGCTGGCCGGGAGGTCCGCATCGAGTGGTGCACTCAGATCTTGAGCGATCCACGTAACTCCATCGCACAGGGGCGGCGAAGTTCCGGGCCGGTGAATGGCGAACACTTCCCCGCGCGCCGCAAGCGGTGCGAGCAAAGCTTGGCCGAGGAAGCCAGTCCCTCCTGTGATTAGAGCAGTCATGCGCGTAAGCGACAGACAGCCAGAGTCTGCGAGCGCGCGGGATGCTAGCGCAGCACTTGCGACCATCACCGCCGGCTGGGGCGCGGAAATTCCGCGCGCCGGACTCCGGACATCACGACTAGGATCGGCCCTCCATGCCAGTCCCCCTCTTCGACACCAGCACCCCGCTCCAACCGCTCCGTCCGGCCATCGACGCCGCGATAGCCCGCGTCCTCAACAGCCAGCGCTTCATCCTCGGCCCCGAGGTCGCCGCCTTCGAGGCTGAGTTCGCCGACTACTGCGGGGCACGCCACGCGATCGGGGTTGCGAACGGCACCGACGCGATCACGATCGCGCTGCGCGCGATGGGCGTTGGTCCGGGCGACGACGTGGTGGTGCCGTCCTTCACCTTCTATGCGAGCGCCGAGGCGATCCCGGCGACGGGCGCGCGTCCGGTCTTCTGCGACATCGATCCCGAGACGTTCTGCGTCACGCCCGACACCGTGCGCGCGGCGCTGACAGCGAACACCAAGGCGGTGATCGCCGTCGACCTCTTCGGCGACGTCGCCCCCGTCGCGGAGATCGAGGCGCTCGGCGTCCCGGTGCTCGAGGACGCCGCCCAGGCGGCCGGCTCGATCGCGGCCGGCGGGCGAGCGGGGGCGCTGGGGACCGCGGCGACGTTCTCCTTCTTCCCTTCCAAGAACCTCGGCTGCTTCGGCGACGGTGGGGCAATCACGACGTCCGACGAGGAGATCGCCGAGCGCGCGCGGATGCTGCGCTTCCACGGTTCGCACGACAAGGTCAGCTACGAGCACGTCGGCTACAACTCGCGTCTCGACGAGCTTCAGGCGGCGATCCTGCGCGTCCAGCTCCCACACCTCGACGAATGGTCCGCGGGTCGCCGGCGCGGCGGCCAGCTCTACGAGGAGGCGGGGCTCGGCGAGCTGGTCGCCCTTCCGCGTGCGACCGAGGGATCCCAACCCGCCTGGCACCTCTACGTTGTCCGCGGCGAGCGGGTGGATGAGCTCGCCGCCGCGCTGTCGGAGAGCGGGGTCGGCAACAAGGTCTATTACCGCACGCCGGTGCATCGCCAGGCTGCGATGGCGGAGTTCGCTACGGACACCCCGCTTCCGGGGACCGAGGAAGCTGCCCGCACGCATCTGGCGATCCCGATCAGCCCGGTCCTCGACGCCGAGCAGGTGGCGGAGGTCGTCGGCTCGGCGCGCGCGGCGCTGGGCGCCTCCTGGACTCGTCGCGCCCTGCAGGCCGCCTTGGACGCTATCCGCGGCCGGCGCGCCGATTGAGCAGGATCCGCTTGAGCAGATCGGTGCCCGGCAGGTGGTTTCGCAGCAGCGGCAGCGGCCGGCGCTCCGGAGCGCGCTCCCACCGCCGCGCCGCGAGCTCCGGCGCCGTCCGCAGCGACACGTGGCTGCCCTTGACCGCAACGATCGTGCGCCGGTCCGCGCGCTTTGACGGCTCCGGCGGAGCCTCGCACTCGTAGACGCTCGTGAAGCCGACGTCAGCGAGCGCGTTGATCAGGGACGCGCGGGTGAACCAGAACGCGTTCGGGTTGTCGAGCGACGCCCACGTTGAGCGCTGCTTCTTGGATGCCGATGCGCGCGGGCTGTGCTCCAGATACGTCTGGCCGCGATAAACGCGCTGCCCGTCGCGGACGGTGCGCCCGCGGCGCAGACAGACGTGGGTGTCGAAGACGGCGAACCCGTCACAGACCTCTGAGAGCCGCTCGAGGAATCGCAGCACTTCGGGGAAGTCGAGGTGATAGAGCAGGCCGAGACACAGGACGACGTCAAAGCCGCCGAGCTGCTCGCGCTGCAGCGCTCGGACGTCTTCGCGGATCAGCGTAAGCCGCTCCAGGCCATAGGCCTCGGCGGTGAAGCGCGCCTTGGCGATGTTGAGCTCGCGTCCCTCGATCCCGACGATCTCGGCCCCCTGCAGCGCGAGCTCGATCGCGAACTGACCCTCGAAGCAGCCCAGATCGAGCACCCGGGTCTGCTCGAGCGGCTTGGGCGACAAGTCGGAGACGACCTGGATGATCCGGCGGACGTTGTCGTCGCCGGGAAGCACCCCTTCGCGCGTCGAGCTTCCGTCCGGCAGCGCCATTGCGGCCCCGGTCCATGGACCGTCACGCGCGATCAGCGCGTCGCGCTGCTCGCGCAGGCCCTGCGAAGACGTCACGTACGCACAGCCCTCATGCCGGCCTGCCGGCGCCGACCGCCAGCGAGGCGCCCGGCTCACGGCGTGAGCGGTCGAGCGCCAGCTGCAGCTCCTCGAGCACGCGGACCACGCGCAGGCCGCTCTCACCGTCGGACACCGAGGTGTGGCCCTCGCGCACGCACTCGACGAAGTGCTCGCACTCCAGGCGCAGCGGCTCCTGGTTTGAGATCCGCGGACTGTGGATGTCCCCCGAGCGGGTTATGTACTCGCCATAGCTGTCGGCCTTCTCATCGAAGCCCTTGTCGTAGATCGTCACCTTGCGCTCGAGCTCCATGTCGTCGAACGTCGCCATGCGCTTGGCGCCCACAACGGTGAAACGACGCTCCTTGTGCGGATCGAGCCACGACAGGTGCATGTGAGCGGCGAGTCCCGACGGGAAGCGCAGGAAGCAGAAGACGACGTCCTCGATCCCCGAGCGCATGTAGGACTCGCCGCGCGCAGCGAGCTCGTAGGGCTCCTCCCCGGCGAGGTGCAGGAGGACGGAGATGTCGTGGGCACCGAGGCTCCAGAGCGCGTTCTCGTCGGCGCGCAGCTTGCCCAGGTTGAGGCGGTTGGAGTA
>QHBW01000080.1 GCA_003244205.1 Solirubrobacterales bacterium
GCTCGGTGGCCTGCTCGATCAGCGCCTTCGCGAGCAGGCCGTTCTCGCGGTGCTGGACTGACCTGTTTCCCACTGAATGTCCGGGTTCCGGGTGTTGATCAAGCCGGGAATCTGGGCGGTCATCAAGCGATGTTGGGGGGTGGTCATGGGTTGTGGTGGTTCTTGTGGTTGCGATGGTAGGCCAGGCGGGCGTCGCGGGCTCGCTGCAGTCCGAGGCGGCGGGCGTGGCGGATGTTGGGGCCGCGGCCGGCGTGCTCGTCGGCGGGGGTGACGTAGCCGATGCCGGCGTGGAGCCGCGTGTTGTTGTAGACGTCGCGGACCGCCTTGAGTTCGGCGTCGAGGACGCCGGGGTCGGTGATCTGCTCGAGGTAGGACCAGTCGTGCTTGAGGTGCCCGAAGAAGCTCTCGATGAGCGCCTGGTCGGTCGGGACGCCGGGGCGCCCGTAGTGGGTGGCGATCGCGTGCAGCGCCATGAACTCGCGGGTCTTTCCCGACGTCATCTGCGGTCCGTTGTCAGACACGGCGAGCAGGACGGGCTGGTCGGGGTCAGGGTCGGCGGGGTCCGCTGGCCGCTCGGTGCGGCCGATGATGCCCTCGAGCAGGCCCTCGTGGTCGAGGGCGCGCGTGAACAGCGCCTGGACCTGGATCGTGGTCGCCTCGGGGCAGAGGAGATGATCGATCCACTTGCGGCTGACGAGGTCGACGATCGCCAGCGCTTGCGTGCGGGCGGCGGTGAACGCCGTGAGGTCATAGCCCCACACCTGGTTGGGGCGGTAGCTGACCCAGTCCGGCCACGGCGTCCGGGCCCGGGCCTCCCGCGCGGGGCGGTGCGGCAGGATCTGGCCGTGGGCGAGCAGCACCCGGAACACCGTGGCGGCGGAGACCCACACCCGCTGTTCGTAGGACCCGCGGTGAGCGAGCTTGCGATGCGACGCGTCGATCTCGCCCCACTCGCGGGCCAGCGCGAGGATCTCCCCGATCTCCCAGTCCAAGAGGCCGTGCACCGCCCCGCCGCCGCTGCGCCGGTCGGCGAGCTCGCCAGCGGCGCCGCGCGCAGCCCAGCGCCGCGCGCGCCGCTCATCGAGGCCGAGCACCAGGCACGCCCGCTGACGCGCCCAGCCGCCGGCGACGGCGTGCTCGAGCAGCCCGAGCAGCGCCGCCTTGACCGACTCATCGACCCTGGGCGGGACTCGGCCTACCAGCCCGAGCGCTGTTTTCCCCGCAGCACGACGAGCTCGATCGCCTGTTCCTTGACCGTCTCCGCCAACCGCGCGATCTCCGCCCTGGCCGCCACCAGCTCCGCGTCCTCGGCTGCAGCGCGAACACCGGGACGCGACTGCGCCAGCGCGCTCAACGCACCCGCCCGGGCGACCTGGCGGATCCGCATGATCGTCGTCGGGTCGACGCCCCAACGCTCCGCCGCGTCGCGCTGCGAGGTCTCCCCGGAGAGCAACTCCAGCCAGACCTGCAGCTTCTCCTCCGCGCTCAACCGCTTGCGACGACGCGGTCCTCTGCCATCCTTCACAGCGGCCATACAGCCTCCTCTCGGCTCGCATGACCACCCCCCAACATGGCGTGATTATCACCCAGATTCCGGACACGAAGTCAGACGCAGCAGAGCGGGTGCGCCGGGGGCCGTTGGGGCGCCTGGGGTGGCTGGGGCGCCTCGGGTGGCTGGTCCGCAGGGTTTGCAGGGCGTGGCGGGTAATGCGGGTGCGGTGGGTTCGACTGGACCGATGGGTGCGGTTGGGCCCGGGTGAGCTGCCCTGGGTTCGACGGAGACTTTGAAACGAGGGATTTGTCCCTCGGGCGAGGAACTCCACGTTATGCCCAGACCGAAGAAGTATCCCGATGAGTTGATGGAGCGCGCTGTCCGGCTGGTGATCGAGTCGGGCCGTCCGGTGGCGGTGATCGCGCGCGAGCTCGGCGTCGGTGCGGAAGCGCTGCGTAAGCGCGTGCGGCTCGCCGAGGCCGACAACGGCTCGAGGCCGGATATGCCGAGCACCGCGGAGCGTGAGGAGATCAAGAAGCTCCGCATCGAGAATCACGACCTGCGGCGCGCGAACGAGATTCTGCGGAGCGCATCAGTGTTTTTTGCCAAGGAACTCGACCAGGACCGAACGAGGTGACCGCGTTCATCGATGAACGTCGCGGCGACTTCGGGGTCGAGCGCATCTGTGACACCTTGGACGTGTCGGCGTCCGCGTATTACCAGCGCAAGACCGGGCAGCGGTCTGCCAGGGCGGTCGAGGACGAGCGACTCACCGTGCGGATCCGCGAGACGCACGTGGCGAACTACGAGGCGTACGGGTACCGGCGGATGCACGCCCAGCTCGGTCGCGAGCAGGAGATCGCCGGACGCGACCAGGTCGCCAGGCTGATGCACTCAGCGGGCATCCAGGGCGCGAAGCGACGCGGGAAGGCGTGGCGGACGACCATCCCGGATCCGCTGGCTCAACGGCCCGCTGACCTTGTCCAGCGGGCGTTTACCGCTGAGCGGCCGGACGCGCTGTGGGTCTGCGACTTCACGTACCTGCGGTGCTGGGAAGGACGCGCGTTCTTCAGCTTCGTCATCGACGTCTTCTCCCGGATGATCGTTGGCTGGCAGTTCGCCAGCCACATGCGCACCGATCTCGTCCTCGACGCGCTGAGGATGGCGCTCGGGCTGCGCCGGCCCGGCGCTGACGTCGCGCTTGTGCATCACAGCGACGCCGGCTCGCAATATACGAGTCAGGACTATCAGCAGGAACTGACCGACCAACACGTGCTGGCATCAATCGGTACCGTCGGCGACGCTTATGACAACGCTATGGCCGAAAGTTTTGTTGACAGTTTCAAGACTGAGTTGATCCACGATCGGGTGTGGCGGTCACGCACGCAGCTCGAGCTCGCTGTCGTGGAGTACGTCGCGTGGTTCAACACTGTGCGGTTGCACTCGTCGCTCGGCAACATCCCGCCGATCGAGCACGAACAGCGTCACGCGGTAGACCTCTACCCTAAACCCGCGGTCACTCTCAGTCAACGTCACTCATGATCGTCTCGTTCGTGTACGACCCCTGTCGGGGTCGTCTCTGACTGAGTGTATCAGATAATCACGCACTCTGCTATAATCTCGACTTTCGCGGTCTATAGGC
>QHBW01000082.1:0-21523 GCA_003244205.1 Solirubrobacterales bacterium
GCCAGCTGGCGTTCGCGGTACGCTCCGGTTCGGCGCCGCGGCAGCGACGCATCACCAGCGACGAACGGGAGGTCGAGCGTGTCCGACACCGGCAGCGGTCGGGTCGAGAGGGTCGACTTTCGGGCGACGAGCGATCCCGCCCTCCAGGACGGCGCCGAGCGCGACGGCATGCAGCTGCTCAGCTACGGCGAGCTGTACTCGCTGTGGGAACGCCAGCACTGGGCGGTGCAGGACCTCGACTTCAGCCAGGATCGGGCCGACTGGGCCGGGTTTGCTCCGGAGGAGCGCTTCATGCGCATGTCGGGACTGAGCTCGTTCTTTATCGGGGAGCAGCGCGTGGCGGCCGAGCTGGGCCCGATCATGCGCGCGGCGCCAGACGAGCAGATGCGCATCTTCCTGTGCACGCAGATCGCCGACGAGGCGCGCCACGTGGCCTTCTTCGATCGCTTCTACAAGGAGGTCGGGGTGCTTGAGGCAAACACGCTCGAGGGGCGCCTCGAGGAGACCGCCGAGCACACCAACGCGGCCTTCACGGAGCTCTTCGACGAAATGCTCAAGCGCCGCGTCGATCGCCTCGCTGCCGAGCCGGAAGACACCGAGATGCTCGTCGAGGCGATCACGCTCTACCACATGGTCATCGAGGGCATGCTCGCCCTCACGGGCCAGCACCTGATCATCGACTACAACGAGAAGCAGGGCACGCTGCCGGGGTTCGTCAGGGGCTTCACCAACGTCGCGCGCGATGAGCACCGTCACGTCGCGTTCGGGGCGCGCTTCTTGCGCGACATGGCCGCCAGCGAGCCCAGCTACGGGGAGGCGATCCAGCGCACCCTGCAAGAGGTGGGACCGGTCGCCAACGACGTGCTCCGGCCCCGCTGGGCCGAGCGGCTGGAGGTCGCCGACGACGAGGAGCTGCCGGGCGGCCTCAGCATCAACGACGGGCGGGTGTTCGCGGCCCGCGCGCTAGAGCGGCGGTTGAAGGCGATCGGGCTGACGGTCGCGGCGTAGGCGGGGGCGGCCTGGCCGCGCGCGCCGGTGGGCGGGGCGGGCGCGGGTGGGCGCTCGTTTATCCGGCCTGGGCCTGGATGAGCGCGGGCTGGGCCTGGATGAGCGCGGACTGGGCCTGGATGAGCGCGGACTGGAGCTCGAGGACCGTCCGAAGTCGCGCGACGGTTTGCGCACGCTCGCGCGTGACCTGGTTCCACGTCAGGCGAATGACGCGGTAGCCGGCGGCTTCGAGGATGGCCTGTTTGCGCGCGTCCGCGGCGCGCGCGAGCGGGGTGTCGTGGTAGCGAGCTCCATCGGTCTCGATCACCAGACGCAGGTCGGGGAAGAGGAAGTCCACCTCCGGGCGGCCAGGGAGCTCTGCGATCCGAGCGTTGGTCAGCGGGGCCGCGAAGCCGATCTCGCGCAACAGCTCGAGCGCGCGGTCCTCGAGCTCGCTGCGGGTTGGGGCGGGCCCGGGAGCGATGACAGCGGCGAGGTGCGCCGCGCCTCGGTGCCGCTGGCTCCGAGCGAGCTGGGCTTCGAGCTTGGGGTGGCTGACACGGCGCTCGACCTCGGCCTGGTGGACGGCTCGCCTGAGCTCGCGCTCGCTCCTGACCACGCTGGCGAGGTCGAGCAAGGTACGTGCCGGCATCGTGACCGGGATGTCGCGGTGCCGCGTCACCTCGCGGGCTGGGAGCATCCGCTCGGGATGCAGGCGAATGTCGGTGCGCGGTCGGAGCTTCCGCGTCGCTGTCACGTCAACCAGATCGCTGTCGACGTCGCGTGGCTCTGGCCAGAAGCCCCACAGGATCGGGGCGGAGATGTGACTCAACGCGGCTGCTTCGCCAACCGAGAGGACCGCGGCGAGAAAGCGGCCATCGAGAGAGAGACTTCGACGTGTCACCGCGTAGACGCCCCTGTGGATCTTGTGTAGTCGCGCGGTCCGTACGCGATAGGCGATGGCGCCGTCGGCGATGCCGAGTTGCCTGAGCTGGCTCGCCGTGACTACATCGTGCTGCTTGACCACCAGCTCGGCCAGGGCCAGATTTGCGGCGAACCCGCCATTTCCGTTGACCTTGCGCGGAAATGATGGGTGTCGCCTGGGCACCCTGCCATGTTCCCGCGGCGTCGCATACGAGAGACACGCGCCGTGTCAATTTACAGCGGCGCTTCTGTGCCGAAATCAGCCGATTCGGTCGCCGAGCGCCACCTCGGTGTCCGGGCGCAGCAGGATGACGCCCTGCTCGGGGTCCTCGGCTCCGAGGACGAGCACCTCGGAGCTGAACGATCCGATCTGGCGTGGGGAAAAGTTGACCACGCCGACGACGAGGCGGCCCTGAAGCTCTGCGGCCGTGTAGTTGGTGATCTGGGCCGAGCTGCGCTTGTGGCCGATCTCCTCGCCGAAGTCGATCGTCAGCTTCCAGGCCGGCTTGCGCGCTTCGGGGAAGGGATCGACGGCCACCACGCGCCCGACGCGCATGTCGATCTTGAGAAAGTCGGCGATCGTCGCCACGGCGCGGGGAGGATAGGGCCGCGGGAGCCCGCGGGGGTGGGGGACCCGGCGCGGTCGGGTCCGGCATGAGGGCTGGGACCTACGGACCTACGGAGCCGGCGGAGCCTGCGCCCCGCCGCTGGACCCCGGCGAGCCGGCCGCGGTGGTGGTCGTTGCGTCCGTGGTGGTCGTGGTCGTCGTGCTCGCCGACGTGGGGGCCGGCGTGGCGGTGCCGCTGCCGACGGCTCCGGTGATGCCGGTCCCCTTGCCGGCGGCGGGGAGCACGGTGGTGCTCGAGCCCTGCTCGATCGGCGGAGTGGTCGTCTTGCCGACGTTCGCCGAAGTTGTCGTCGAGCTCGTGGTGGTCGTGGTCGTAGTCACCGGCTTGGGAACGGCCGCCGCCACCGCGGTGTGCTTGACCATGCGACGATGATGCGCCGCCACGCGGGCGTGGTGGAGCGGGAGAGCGGATTGCGCCCCAGCGGGTTGCGCGAGCGCGAGGTGGTGGGAGCCCACGGTCGGCGTCGCGGCCGCGAGACCGGTCATTGCGTGATGGGACCGGCCTTGGAAGGCGGCGTGGTCGACTGCGATCGCGCCGCCGGTTGCAAGCGCCGCCACCGCCAAGCCCGCGACCGCTTTCGTTGCGACTGCGGTGGTGCCGATACCAACGAGTCCGCCGCCGGCCGCCGACCCAGCGAAAGCGGATGAGCCCGCCACCGCGGAACTTCCCGCGGCGGTGGATCCGGCGGCGGCCGATCCCGTCGAGACGCCGCCCGCGTGGGCGGCGTGTGCGGCGCCATGCGCGGCGTGCGAGGAGCCGTGGAGAAAGAGCAGCTTGCGCAGCAACACCAGCGGTCCAACTGGCAGGACAACCGCGAGCGCGCGGTTGGTCTGCTTGAGCTGGGAGCGGAAGACGCTGCAGCGGTCGCACCCGCGCACATGACGGCGTGCGGGGGCGCTCGTGCGCTGCAGCCCCTCGGCCACCGCACCGAGCTCGAAGCGAACGTCCTCACAGGTCAGCTGGCGGGCCTCGGCGGCCTCGGCGAGGGCGACGCGCGCGCGCACCAGCAGCGACTTCACGCTCGGTACCGTCGTCTCCATCGCCTCGGAGATCTGCTCGTAGGAGAGGGCTTCGATCTCGCGCAGCAGCAGCGCGCTGCGCTGGCTTTCGGGGAGGTCGCCCACGTCTGCGAGGAGCAGCCGGAACTCCTCGCGCTTGTGCACCTTCTCGGCGGTGCTCTGGCCGTCCTCGGAGAGATGGACGTCCATCGAGTCGACACCGATCGCCTGGACCTTGCGCAGGTGGTTTAGGCTGCGGTTGCGCGCGATCCGATATAGCCACGGGCGTGCGTTGATCGCACGATCGTCGGCCTGGATCGCGTTGAAGGCGGCCGCGAAGACCTCCTGGAGTACGTCCTCGGCATCTTCGCGTGAGCCGAGCATGTGCCGACAGAAGGCGTGCAAGCGAGGCTGGTAGCGCGCGACCAGCGCCTCGTAGGCGTGGTGGTTGCCGCGGCGGACGAGCGCAATCAGCCGCTCGTCCGATTGGAGGCGCAGCAAAGGCGAACGGCCGTGGACACCGATCGCGCCGACGTGTTTGAGAGCGGAGACTTCCATCCCGGGAAATGCCTCTTCAGGCGCAAGGGACACGGTAGCGCGCGCAAAGTTGCGCCTGGAGGGCGACGTCGCCGACGAGGCGCCCGGCGCGTCGCTACGCTCGCCCGGCGCGTCGCTACGCTCGCCCGGGCCCGGGTGGCGTAACTGGCAACCGCGGTCGACTTAAAATCGGCTGCCCGCAAGGGCATGTGGGTTCGAGTCCCACCCCGGGCACTGGCCGCGCCGCGCGCGGCCAGTGCCGCGCCGCGCGCGCGGGCGACCGTCGGATTGCCGCCGCGGGCGACCGTCGGATTGCCGCCGCGGGCGACCGTCGGACGGCCGCAAGAGGGCCGCAAGACGGCCGCAGGAGCACTGCAAGAGCGCCCCAGGAGACGACAAGAGGACGATGGGGCGACGGTTCCCAATTGCACTTGCACGCGGCGCTTGGTAGCGTCGCCGACTCCAGGGGTGCGCTCGCGTTTCCCCTAGGAAGGAGAGAAAGGCCTTCTGGGTGCGTAACGCCAGCGTGATCGGACGTGTCGCGGGCATCGCCGCCGTGTTTATCGCCATTGTGGCGGTGACCGTTGTGCTGCTCATGAGCGGCTCCAACTACGGCGTCACCGCGGTCTTCCAGAACGCCTCCCAGCTGGTCAAGGGCGACCTCGTCCAGGTGGCGGGCCAGAAGGTGGGGACCGTCTCCGACATCACGCTCACATCCAACGGCCAGGCCGCCGTGAAGCTCTCGATCGACTCGAGCTTCCACATCCCGGAGGGCACCCAGATGACGGTGCGCCTGGCTTCGCTGTCGGGGATCGCCAACCGCTACGTCGACCTGCAGATGCCGCCGGCCCGGGGGGGCAAAGAGCAGTACATCGCCAACGGCGGCGTGATCGACGCCAGCCACACGACGAGCGCCGTCGACCTGGACGAGATCTTCAACATCTTCGGGGCCAAACAACGGGCGGCCCTGTCAGGCGTGTTCCGTGGCTCGGCTACCCAATACGGTGCGCGAGGCCCGGACGTCAATGCCGGGCTGCTGTACCTCAACCCGGCGATCGCCTCCTCGAGCCGGCTGTTCGCGCTGCTGAACCGCAGCAAACCGCTGCTGACGAACTTCGTGGTCCAGTCGGCGCGCTTCGTGACCGACGTCGCCGCGCGCTCCCAGGATCTCTCCGGACTGGTCGATCACCTTGCGACCACCACCTCGGCGATCGGCTCGCAGAGCAGCTCGCTGTCCACGGCGCTGAGCGTGCTGCCGACCTTCATGCGCAGCGCCAACTCGACCTTCGTGAACCTGCGCTCGACGCTCGACGACCTCGACGGGCTGGTCAACGACTCAAAGCCCGTGGCGCGCAAGCTCGGCCCGCTGCTCTTCCAGCTGCGCGGCCTCGCACACGATGCCGTGCCCACGTTCCGCGACTTGACCACCATCATCAAGAAGCCCGGCCCCAACAACGACCTGATCGACCTCACCAACAGCGCCGTGCCGCTGCGCAACATCGCGATCGGGCCGGTCAACCGCAACGGCGCCCAGCGCGAGGGCAGCTTCCCGGCATCGACGAAGGCGCTCAACACCGCGACCCCGGAGGTCGCCTTCCTGCGTCCCTACGCCCCCGACCTGATCGGGTGGTTCAACGACTTCGGGACGAGCGGCCTCTACGACGCATGGGGGACGGCGAGCCGCGCGGCGCTTAACGTCAACGCGTTCACGGCGCTGAGCGGCCTTCTCAATCCGATCCTCCCGATCGATCGCGCCGCCGCCTTCAACGCGCTCGCTATCAACGGGCAGAACAACCGCTGCCCGGGCTCGATGGAGCGCGGATCGGCGTTCAAGCCCTACCCGAGCTTCCCCTGTGACCTCAGCCAGGTGCCGCCAGGACCATGAGGCGCATCCTCGCGATCGCGCTGGGACTGCTCCTGGTCGGGGGCTACGTGATCACCACCGCTGCCTCGAGCCGCGCTCCGAGCGCGCCCAACTTCTATGTCCATCTGGACAACGCGTTCGGCCTCGTCAACGGCTCGGACTTCAAGGTTGCCGGGGTGCGCGCCGGCAAGATCACCTCGATCAAGCTCGACCGCAAGACGCTGCAGGCGGTCGTCGGCGTCCAGGTCAACGAGACGGGCTTCGGGTCGTTTCGCACCGACACCACGTGCGACTCGCGGCCACAGTCGCTGATCGGCGAGTACTTCCTCAGCTGCGATCCCGGCCACAACCCCCAGGAGCTCGCGTCGGGTGCGACGATCCCCGTCACCCAGACGACCTCGACGATCCCGCCCGACCTCGTCCAGGACATCCTGCGCAAGCCCTACGACCAGCGCCTGAGCCTGCTGATCAACGAGCTGGGCGCCGGTGTCGCGGGACGAGGCGCCGACCTCAACGCCGCGCTGCAACGCGCGGTGCCGGCGCTCCAGCAAACCGACCGGGTGCTGGCCATCCTGGCCCACCAGAACCAGGTCCTCAAAGACTTGACGCAGAACGGCGACAGCGTCGTTCACGCGCTCGCCGCCGGCAAGGACCAGGTGGGCCGCTTCGTCGTCTCCTCCGCTCACATCGCGAGCCTCACCGCCCAGCAGCGGACGGCGCTGCAGGCGACGCTGCATCGACTGCCGGCGTTCTTCAGGGAGCTCGGGCCGACGATGGCCGCCCTCGGCGACGCCGCGGTCGCGAACACTCCGGCGCTCCAGGACCTCCAGAACAACGCGACGCAGCTGCGCCGGCTGTTCGACAACCTCGGACCCCTGGCCAATGCGGGGCGGCCGGCGTTCAAGGCGCTCTCGAACACCGCGGACACGGGGCGCCAGGCGATCAAGGCCGCGGGGCCGACGATAGCCCTGCTCAACACGCTCTCCACGAACGTCCCCGAGCTCTCGCAGAACCTGCGGATCATCCTCCAGCACCTCGACAACCGCCAGAACGCGGTGGAGCCCAACCCGCAGAGCCCCGGCGGCGCCGGCTACACCGGGCTGGAGGGCATCCTCAACTACGTCTTCGACCAGGTGATGGCCGTGAATATCCACGACGCCAACCACTACATCCTGAAGATCAACCTCTTCCTCGACAACGACTGCAGCCCCTACGCCGACGCCGCCACGGTGAACAAGGCGAGCCCCGCCGTCGTCGCCAAGTGCAACTCCTGGCTCGGTCCCACCCACCCCAACCTGCTGGGCCAGCCGGACTTCAACGACCAGGCCCCGGGGTTCAACCCCAACCCGCGCAGCGCGACGATCGCGCGGCGGGCCAGCGCCGTAGGCCGCCAGCCCGCCGCACCCCACGCCGCCTCGGTCCCGACCGCTACCGCGCCTAGCGGCAACGCTCCTCGCACCGGCCCAAGCGGACCTTCCGGGCCGGTCAACCTCTCCAGCACCATCAACCAGGTCCTCAACGGTCTGGGGATCCCGCCGGTTAGCAGCGGCAAGGGCGGCCTGCTCGGGCTCGGCCTCGCGGGCGGCCAGGGCCAGACGCCTGGGTCCGGGCAGAGCGGCTTGAGCAGCTCGCAGAGCTCCAACCAGGCCCTCCTCTCCTATCTGATGTCGCCATGAGGCGCCGGCGCGGACAGCAGACGGCGCTGGCCAACCCCGTGCTCGTGGGCGCTGTCACGACGCTGGTGACGCTCGTGGCCGTGTTCCTGGCCTACAACGCCAACAACGGGTTGCCGTTCGTCCCGGTGCGGGTGCTCCACGTCGAGGTCGCCAATGGCTCAAACCTCACCCCGGGCAACGATGTTCGCGAGGGCGGCTTCCGCGTCGGGGTGCTCACCGACGTGCACCCGGTCCCGCTCCCCGACGGGACGATCGGCGCCGTGCTCACGCTCAACCTCGACAAGAAATCGGGCCTGCTGCCGACGGACTCACAGGTTGAGATCCGACAGCGCTCGGCGCTGGGGCTCAAGTACGTCGACGTGATCCGCGGGCAGTCGCGGCAGACGATCGTCGACGGTGGCACCCTGCCGCTCGCCCAGACGGTGGTGCCGGTCCAGTTCGACGACATCTTCAAGATCTTCGACCCGCCAACGCGCAAGGCCTCTCAAGCCAACCTCGTGGCCTTCGGCGATGCCTTCGCCGGGCGCGGCGGAGCGATCAACCAGGCGATCCAGTCCCTGCCCAGCTTCTTCATCTATCTGTCGAGCGTGGCTCGCAACCTTGCCGACCCGCAGACCCAGATCGCCAATTTCTTCATTCAATTGGACCGGGCGGCGCAGACGGTGGCGCCGATCGCCGCCGTGGTCATCTCCGGGTTCCGCGACATCGCCACCACGTTCGACGCGATCACGCTCTCGCCGCAGGCCTATCAGCAGACGATCCAGCTGTCTCCGTCGACGCTCGACGTCGGCACGGCGTCGCTGATCAACCAGCGCCCCTTCCTGGTGGACTTCGCCGGGTTCGGCAGGGACCTCTCGGCGGCCACGCGCGAGCTCGCGCCGACGCTGCCCACGATCAACTCGGCGCTCGAGATCGCCCCTGGCGTCCTGCGCCGTTCAGTGAGCCTGGACAAGCACCTGCAGGCTGTCCTGCACTCGCTCCAGACACTGGCGCTCGACCCCAACACCAACCTCGCCCTGCGCGGACTGACCGACACCGTAAACACGCTCAACCCGCAGCTGAAGTACTACGGCCCCTACATCACGGTCTGCAACTGGCTGAACCTGTGGGTCACCTACGTCCCGGCCCACTTCGCCGAGTTCGACACGACGGGCTCGGCGCAGCGTGCGCTGCTCAACCTCGCCGCCCCGCAGCCCAACGGGATCGGGACCCAGGAGTCGCCGCTGCCAGCGAGCCCCCAGGACGCCCTCCCCGGCCAGACTCCGCAGGCACTGCACGGGCAGCCGTTCGCCGCCGCGATCACCGACGCCAGGGGTCCGGGCGGGGCGGGCAACGCCGACTGCGAGAACGGCCAGAACGGCTACCCGACCCGGCTGGCCGCGGGGGTCGACCCCAAGCGCATCATCGTCAGCGACGCGCACAACCCCGGCGAGGCAGCGGGTCCCGTCTACAAGCAGCCCACCAACCCGTCGCTCGGCCTCTTCACCAGCCGCGTGCCCGCCGGGGAGACGTTCACCCGCGAGCCGATCGGCGTCCCGCCGCCCCCGCCATGAGCCCCGCTGCCGCCAACCCCAACCGCCGCCGCAGCATGTCGCCGTTCGTCGCCGGCGTGCTGGCGCTCGTGGTGATCGCGATCGTCTCCTATTTGGGCTTCACCAAGGCGATCCCCTTCCAGCACCACTTCACCCTGCACGCGGTCTTCCAGACGTCCAACAACATCAAGAAGGGCTCGCCGGTGCGGATCGCCGGCGTCAACGTGGGCAAGGTGGCGAGCGTCTCGCGGATCGTCAATCCCGACGGCTCCTCCGCCGCCGACGTTGCGATGCGGATCAACGGCAACGGCCTGCCGATCCACAGGGACGCCACGGTCGCCGTGCGGCCCAGGATCTTCCTGGAGGGCAACTTCTTCGCCGACCTCTACCCGGGGACGCCGTCGGCGCCCACGGTGGGCGATGGCTACACCCTGCCCGTCCAGCAGACGAGCACGCCGGTGCAGCTCGACCAGATCCTCTCAGCGCTGCAGTCAGACACGCGCACGGATCTCGAGAAGACGCTCGACAACTACTCAGCCGCGCTTGCCGGCAGCGGCGGACGGGGATTCAACCTCTCGACTCCCTACTGGAAGCCCGCCTATCAGAGCACGGCCCAGGTGAGCCAGGCGCTCCAGGGCCTCGACCCCTCCGACCTGCCGAACTTCCTTCGCTACGGGGCTACAACGGCGGCGGCGATCGACGCCAACCCCGCCCAGCTCCAGAGCCTGATCACCGACTTCAACACGACGGCGAACTCCTTCGCGCGCGAGCAGGCCGCGCTGCGGGCGGCGATCGCCGAGCTGCCGCGCACGCTGCAGGCCGGGATTCCGGCGCTGGCGGCGCTCAATCGCAGCTTCCCGCCGGTGCGCGCGCTGGTCGCGGTGCTGCGACCCGCGGTCCGCTCGAGCGGACCGGCGATCGACGCGCTGCTGCCCTTCATCAAGGCCACGCGCAGACTGGTATCGCCGCCCGAGCTCGAGGGCCTCGTGCGCGACCTGCGTCCGACCGTCCCGCAGCTCGCCCAGCTCAACGCCGCGATGGTGCCGCTCCAGGAGCAGGTGCGCGCGGCCGCGAGCTGCCAGAACAACGACATCCTGCCCTTGACCCAGGACAAGGTCACGACCGACCCCACTTTTGTCACCACCAACCCCTCACAGGTGGGTGGGAACGTCGCGCTCGCCGAGCCCGTCTACCAGGACCAGGCGAAGTTCCTCCCCGGCGTCAATGGCGAGAGCCGCTCCGGCGACGCCAACGGCCAGTCGTTCCGCGTGCTCGCGAACTCCGGCAACAACTTCTACAAGCTCGGCGCTAACAGCTTCTTCAGCACCGCCGCTCCGCTGATGGGCGTCAACCCGCCGCCACCCAACGCCCGCCCGCCGCTGAACCCCAACGCGCCCTGTGAGAACCAGCAGCAGCCCGACCTGCGAACCACTGAGGGTGCGCCGCCCAAGCAGGTCAACGTGGCCACCAACAGCCCGAGCGTGCTCGCCGCGACGGCCAAGGCCCAGGCGGTCGCCGTGAAGTGGGTCGCCGACCAGCTCAAGCTGTCGAAGAGCCCTCTGAAGGTGTCAAACATCCCGATCACGCTCGCTCAGATCAGGTCGCTTCACCGATGACCGCGATCCGTAAGCACATGAGCGATGCGATCGCGATCGTCGTGCTGTTCGTGGTCGCGGTCGGCGTCTCGGCCTACATCCTCTCCCACGAGCGCCTGCGCTTTCCGATCGTGCAGTCGGCGCCGTTCACGCTCAAGGGCGACTTCTCCACCGCCCAGGCCGTCACCCCCGGCCAGGGCCAGACGGTGCAGGTCTCCGGCGTGCAGATCGGCGAGATCTCGGGCGTCACGCTGACCAACGGGGTGGCCGAAGTCGCGATGAGCATCAGGCCCGAGTACAAGGACGTCATTCACACAGACGCGACCGCGCTGCTGCGTCCGAAGACAGGGCTCAAGGACATGTTCGTCGAGCTCAACCCGGGGCTGCCCAGCGACCGCAACCCCGTGGTCAAGCCGGGCTACACGATCCCGATTCAGAACACGCTTCCCGACATCAACCCCGACCAGATCTTCGCGGCGCTGGATGCCGACTCGCGCGCGTATCTGAAGCTACTGCTCCAGGGCGCCGGCCAGGGACTCAACAACCGCGGCGGCGACCTGCGCGAGGTCTTCACGCGCTTCGAACCGACCCATCGCGACCTGGCCGCGGTGAACACGGCGGTCGCGACGCGCGACACCTACCTGCGCGACGCCATCCACTCGCTCGCGGTGCTCAACGGCGAACTGGCGTCCAAGGGGCCGCAGCTGACGTCGCTGGTGAGCTCATCGGCTGTGGTCTTCAACGCCTTCGCGCAGGAGAACCAGCAGGTCTCGCAGTTCGTCCACGTGCTCCCCGGGGCGCTACATCAGACCACCGACACCCTCGGCAAGGTGCAGCGCTTCGCCGACGTGCTCGGTCCCGCGGCGACCGCGCTGCAGCCCGTGGCTGTCGCGCTCAACAAGGCCAACGCCGCGATCCAGCCGTTCGCGCGCGAGGCGACACCAGAGATCAACAACCACATTCGCCCATTCGTGCGCGACCTCCGTCCGCTTGTGCGCAACCTGCGCCCCGCGGCCACCAACCTCGCCAAGGCGACGCCGCAGCTGACCCCGAGCTTTCTCGTCCTGAACCGACTATTCAACATGTTCGCCTTCAACCCCAACGCCAACCTCGGGCCCGCCGTCGGCGGCCAGCCGCCGCGCAGCTACCTCTTCTACCTGGCCTGGCTCGGACACGTCGGCGTCAACCTGTTCTCCAGCGCCGATGCCAACGGCAGCTTCCGTCCGGTCACGGTCGCAGCGCCGTGCGCCACGCTCAAGCAGCTGGTCGCCGGGGCGCCCCAGCTCAACTTCCTTCTCAACGTGACCCCGCTGCTCAGCACCGCCGGGGTCTGCTAGGCAATGCAGAAGCAAGCTCCAAACCTGCCCCGCATCGCGACGATGGTGATCTTCGCGCTGTCGTGCTTCGGGCTGCTGCTGTTCTTGTGGCTGTCCTTTGGCGGCGCGGTCCCGCTCAAGCCCCACGGCTATCGCCTCCAGGTCTCGATCCCCGCGAGCACGCTGCTCGCCGACGAGGCAGACGTCCGCGTCGCGGGCGTCTCGGTCGGCAAGGTCGTCTCAAAGGCGCTCGATCCTGCGGGCAATCGCACGATCGCGACGATCGAGCTGAGCCCGAAGTTCGCGCCGCTGCGCTCCGACGCGCGCGCCATCCTGCGCCAGAAGACGCTCCTGGGCGAGACCTACGTCGAGCTGACGCCCGGCACCGCGGCGGCCAAATGGCTGCCGGAAAACGGACGGCTCGCGAACGCCCAGGTGCAGCCAGCGGTCACGCTCGACGACATCTTCCAGGCGCTCGATCCCACCACCCGCGCCGCCTTTCGCACCTGGCAGCAGGATCTGGCGAAGGGCGATCTCAACCGCGGGCAGAACTTCTCGGACTTCCTCGGCAACCTGCCGACGTTCGCCGCCCAGGCTTCGGACGTGCTCAACACGCTCGACACGCAGTCGCGCGCGGTTCAGCAGCTGGTGCGCAACACGGGCACCGTGTTCGCGGCGCTGACCCAGAACGAGGGCCAGCTGCGCAGCCTGATCACGAGCTCCGAGCAGGCGTTCAACGCCACCGCCTCCCAGAACACAGCGCTGTCGCAGAGCTTCCAGATCTTCCCCACCTTCCTCAACGAGAGCAAGGCGACGCTGGCGCGATTGCAGACGTTCGCCTTCAACACCAAGCCGCTGATCGACGAGCTGCGCCCGCCGCTGCGCGACCTCGGACCGACGTTCGTGGACACACGGAGGCTGGCGCCCTATCTGCGCTCGTTCCTGCTCAATCTCGACCAGTTGACCACAGCGAGCAAGACCGGGCTGCCCGCTCTGCAGCAGATCCTCGACGGAGCCCGGCCGCTGCTGGGCGCGCTCGGGCCCTTCACCGAGCAGTTCAATCCGATCCTGCAGTTCCTCCAGCTCTACCAGAAGGAAGTCATCCAGTTCCTCAACGGCTCCTCGGGGGTCAAGGCGACGACGCTCTCCACCGGCACGATCGGCCAGCCCACGACACCCGGGCCGGCGCACTACCTGCGCCAGTTCGGCCCACTCGGGATCGAGGCTCTGGGGATCTGGCCAGTGCGGCCGCCCGGCAACCGCGGCAACGCCTACTTCCCGCCCAACTCGCTGAGCCAGGGCGCGACCGCGATCGCGAACCTAATGGAGCCGAGCTTCGACTGCAAGAACACCCCGACCGGCGGCCCGGTGCCAACCAACACGTCGCCGCTGGGCGGCGCGCCGGCGTGCTTCACCGATCCGCCCTACCTCTTCCAGGGCAAGCTGGCGAAGGTCCCGCAGCTCGTGCCCAACAACTACTCCAAGCCATAGTGGTCGGCAGGACATGATCGGTCGCCTCGCTGCCGTGGCCGTGCTGATCGTGGCTGCCGGGGCGGCGCTGGCGCTGGCCTTGGGCTCCACGCCGAAGTCCAAGTCCTCGGGCGCCGCTCACGGCGCCGGCGGGTCTGGTGGGGCTGGCACTTCGACGCTGGCGTCCGTCGCGGGACCGCCCCCCGGGGGCTCGGTCGCTCCGCAGGCCAACTCCGAGAACGCGCCCGACGCCGGCTACGGCGCCGAGCCGCCAACGCCCGCCGCGGGGCACGTCACCGTGCACGTGGACATGCGGCGAATCCAGTTCCTTCCCACCGTCACCCACCTGCGCGTAGGCGACGCCGTCGATTGGTCAAACACCGACAACGTCGCCCACAACGTCACCGCCGACTCCAGCCTGGTGTCCTCCCAGACGGGTCCCTTCATCTCGCCGGTGTTGAAGCCCGGCAGTCACTACGCGCGGCGCTTCGTCCACCCCGGGACCTATTCCTACTTATGCACGATCCACCCGACGATGGTCGGGGTGCTTGACGTCCGCTGAGGCGTGACGGAGCGGCGCGCCGCCCCGGGGGGGGGCTACCCGACGCTGTGCGCGCTCGCGGCTGAGGCACCGGGCGGGGCGTCGCTGAGCCCGTCGAGCACGCCATCGATCAAACGGCTGTCGCCGCTGCGGCGCAGACCGCCGGTGGCCCGATTGGGCCCCAGAGCCTTGATCCAGGCGTCGAAGCTGCCGCGCACGGTGGCGTTGGCCTGCGTGGCCGTGGGCTCGGAGTCCCCGCGCTCCTCGACGAGCTTGACGTGCCCGCGCGAGACCCTCAGGTTGTAGGTGCGGGCGTCGCGGGCGCTGCCGACGACGAGGTCCAGCGAGCCGCGCAGCGTTGAGGGCAGACGCAGCAGCCCCGGAGCGCTGCGGAAGATCGCGCCGATGTCGACGGACTCGCCGGACTTCGGCGCGCTCCAGGCCCAGTGCAGCCCCCAGCGGGCGAGCTCACCGATGATCGGCAGCAGCTCACGCGAGCGCTCGGTCAGCTCGTAGTCGACGCGCGGCGGGACCTCGCGGAAGCGCTGGCGGGTGAGCAGGCCGTCGGCGACCATGCGGTTGAGACGTGAACGAAGCTGCTCGGTGGAGATCCCGGGCAGCACGCGCTGGAGCTCGACGAAGCGGCGCGGGCCCGCGACGAGGTCGCGGATGATCAGCAGCGTCCACTTGTCGCCGACAAGGTCGAGCGCGCGGGCGTCGGGCGCCCACTGATCGTAGGGGTGGCGCTTGGGCGGGGGTGCGACGGGAATGGTGACCTCCAAGGGTGGACGGTGGCGGTCTGAGTGCTGGTTTTCAGCATATCGAGCGGGCGCCGCGGGGCCACGGCGCGCCCACGGGCGACGGCGACGGTTGACGCCAGTTTCGCCCGCGCGCGGCGTTATTGCCTTGCAGCGAAGTGAGAGAGGAAGGCAGGGACTAACGATGGGTCACGCGACGGAGAGGCCTGCATGGGAGAGCTGATCTCGCTAGACGAGCGCCGGCGCGCGAGGGCACGGGCGCAGGGGCCCGAATCGGCAGGTACACGCCTCCCGGCGGCCCACGGCGGCGCCGTGCGCTTCTACTTCGATCTGGCCTGTCCGTTCTGCTACCTCGCGGCGGAGCGCGTCGATCGCCTCTTCGATGCCGTGACTTGGGTGCCAGCGTGCTCGTCGCTGCTGCGCCAGCAGCAAGGCCCGCTCGTCGAGGTCGACGCCGGCTGGGCTGCTCGCGAACGCGCCGAGCAACGGGCGGCCGAGCTGAGGATGCCGCTCGTATGGCCCGCGCGCGAGCTCGACGCCGCACAAGGAATTGACGCGGGGCACGGGCTCGAGCGGACGCGGAGCGCGGCGATGCGCGCCGCCGCCCACGCCGCCGACCATCACCGTGGCGCCGACTTCGTCCTGGCGGCGGGACGGATGGCCTTCTGCGGAGGGTTCGACCTCGAGGACCCCGAGGTGCTGGCCGAGGTGGCCGCCGCTGCACGCGTCCCGCTCGAGGATTGCCTGCGCGCCGCGGGCGATCCGGCCTACGACGCCGTGCTCGCCGGCACCTCGCGCCAGCTCGTCGCCGACGGTTGCAAGGAGCTGCCGGCGCTGCGCGTTGGCCAGACCCTTTTCAGCGGCGAGCGTCGCCTGGCGGAGGCGGCCGCCGCCGCCGCTGCGCTGGAACGCGGGCGCCTGCAGGCCCCAGTGCCTGGCTGAGCGCGTTGTCTCGCTGACGCCGTCGCCTGGCCGACCCACCTCGGCTGCGTCACAATGGCGCGTCAGGATGCTGCGGCCGATGCACCTCCTCTACAGCCGTCTCGGCTACCGCTACCCGAAGGCGATCCTGGCGGCGCAGTTTCAGATCGCGCTCGTGGTGGTGTTCGGCGCGCTGCTGCTCTTCCGGCTCTACCAACCGATGTCCGACCGCCACTTCTGGCTGATCGCCGCCGTCTCCGAGACGCTCGTGCTGATCGAGAACCTCTGGGGTCTGAGGGTCTGCTTCTCGCTCTTGGAGCCCGCGCAGCGCTGGATCCGCGGCCAGCGCGATCCGCAGACGACGTCGGCCGCCTGGCGCGCCGCGGCGACGCTACCGCGCCAGTACGTGCGCCAGCATGGCAAGACCCCCGTGCTCTTCACCGTGTTCCCGATCGCGGTGTTCATCGTCGTGATCCTCGACCTGCGTCCCATCGAGCTGGCGCTACCAGCCTGCCTGGCCGCGGCGCTGGTGACGCTGCTCTACGGAGCGGCGCTGCGCTTCTTCGCGATGGAGGTCGCGATGACGCCGGTGGTCGAGGACATCGCCGTAAACCTCCCGGAGGGCTTCGACCATGGCAAGGACGGCGTCTCGCTGCGCTGGAAGCTGCTGCTCGGGCTGCCGCTGATCAACATCGTCACTGGCGTTGTCGTCGAGGGGCTCTCGCCCCATCCCCCGGGCAGCACGGTCGCCGGGATCGGCATCGCGATGCTGGTCGCGGTTGGGGTCGCGTTCACGGTCTCGCTCGAGCTGACGATGCTACTGGCCCGATCGGTGCTCACGCCGCTGGAGAACCTGCGCCGCGCCGCCGCGCGCATCGGCGAGGGCGATCTCTCGGTGCGCGTGCCCGTGATCACCGCCGACGAGACGGGCCGCCTGACGCAGGCCTTCAACTACGCCGTCGCCGGGCTCGAGGAGCGCGAGCGCCTGCACCAGGCGTTCGGCGCTTACGTCGATCCCGAAGTGGCCGAGCGCGTGCTGCGCGAGGGCTCGGAGCTGGCCGGCGATGACGTCGAGGTGTCGGTGCTCTTCCTCGACATCCGCGAGTTCACGGCGTTCGCGGAACGCTCGAGCGCGCGCGAGGTCGTCGAGCAGCTCAACCAAGTGTTCGAGCTCGCCGTGCCGGTGCTGATCCGCAATGGCGGCCATGCCAACAAGTTCATCGGCGACGGGTTGATGGGTGTCTTCGGAGCGCCCGACCGCCGCAGCGATCACGCAGATCGCGCGGTGGCCGCGGGCCGTGAGCTCGTGGGGGAGATGGAGCGGGCGTTCGGCGACCGGCTGCGGATCGGCGTCGGCGTCAACTCGGGACCGGTCGTGGCCGGCACGATCGGCGGGGGTGGCCGGATCGAGTTCACGGTGATCGGCGATGCGGTCAACACGGCCGCCCGCGTCGAGGCGATGACGCGCGAGACCGGCGACGCGATGCTGATCACCGAAGCGACGCGCTGCCTGCTCAGCGATCCCGAGGCGATCGAATGGATCGAGCGACCGGCGGCTCCGCTGAAGGGCAAGAGCGAGACCGTGCGGGTGTGGGCGCCCGCGCAGCATGCGCTGGTGCCGGCGGGTGGACTTGCTACGTCGCGCGGGGCGAGCGCGTAGCGCGCTCGGCGGCGCCGAGCGCGGGCGCGATCGACTCACGCTCGACCGCTAGCGCCTGCGCCGCCCGCCATGACCGCGTAGCCTGCCGGTCCATGTCGACTGAAACCTCGCAGCAGACCCAGCTCCACGGCGGCCGCCTGGTCGCTCGCCGGCTCAAGGCGCACGGGGTCACCAAGCTCTTCACACTCTCCGGCGGCCATCTCTTTTCGATCTACGACGGCTGCCGCGAAGAAGGCATCGACCTCGTCGACACGCGCCACGAGTCGGCTGCGGCGTTCGCGGCCGAGGGCTGGGCAAAGGTCACCCGCACCCCCGGCGTCGCGGCGCTGACAGCAGGGCCCGGGGTGACCAACGGGGTCAGCGCCATGGGGTCCGCGCAGGCGAACAACTCTCCGATCGTGGTGCTCGGCGGACGCGCCCCGCAGCTGCGCTGGGGAGCGGGCTCGCTGCAGGAGATCGACCACCTGCCGTTCGTCGCGCCGCTGGTCAAGTCCGCGCGCACCGCGATGGCGACGGCGGAGATCCCCGGGCTCGTCGACGAGGCCTTTGCGACGGCGATGACGCCGCCGTTTGGTCCGACGTTCGTGGACTTCCCGCTGGACTATGTCTTCATGGAAGGCGAGGACGCCGGATCCGAAGGCGGCGGACTCCCGGATCCCGCCGCTGCGGCGGGCGCCGACGGTGACGCGATCGAGCGTGCGGCTGCGCTGCTGGCGGCCGCTGAGCGCCCGGTGGTGATGGCGGGGACGAACCTCTATTGGGGTCACGGCGAGCGTGCGCTGTTGGAGTTGTGCGAGGCGCTGCGGATCCCCGTCTTCCTTAACGGACTGGCGCGCGGATCGGTGCCCGCCGACCACGAGCTGGCCTTCGCTCGCGCGCGCTCGACAGGGCTCAAGGGAGCCGACGTGGCTTTGGTGATCGGTGTGCCGATGGACTTCCGGCTCGGCTTCGGCGCCGCCTTCGGCGAGCAGACGACGCTGCTGTCTTTGGACGTCGCCGAGCCGGTGCGCGAGCACCCGCGGGAGGTGGCCGAGACGCTGGTTGGGGGTCTGCCTTTGTCGCTAGCGGCGCTGGCGTCGGCCGCCGGGCGGCCAGCGGGGTCCATTGCGGCGGCGCGGGATTCGTGGGTCGAGCAGCTGCGCGGGGTCGAGAAGGAGAAGCGCGCGGCCGAGCGCGAGCAGCTCGAGGATCGGTCTGCGCCATTGCATCCGCTGGCCGTCTACCACGGCCTGGCGTCGGTGCTCGATCGCAACGCCGTGATCGTGGGCGACGGCGGCGATTTCGTCTCCTACGCGGGTCGTGTGATCGACTCCTTTGAGCCAGGCTGCTGGCTGGACCCGGGACCGTTCGGATGCCTCGGCACGGGACCCGGCTACGCGCTCGCCGCGAAGCTCGCGCACCCCGACCGCCAGGTGGTGCTGCTGCTCGGCGACGGCGCATTCGGCTTCTCGGGGATGGAGTTCGACACGCTCGTGCGCCACGGGGTCAACGTCGTGGCGGTGATGGGCAACAACGGCATCTGGGCGCTCGAGCACCACCCGATGAAGTTCCTCTACGGCTACTCGGTCGCGGCCGAGCTGCGGCCCGAGACGCGCTATGACCAGGTGGTGGGGGCGCTCGGCGGCGTCGGCGAGCTGGTGCGCGACGTGGATGAGCTGGTGCCGGCGCTCGAGCGCGCGTTTGCGGCGGACCGGCCCGCGCTGGTGAACGTGCTCACCGACCCCGAGGTCGCCTACCCGCGCTCGGCGAACTTGGCGTAGGTCGGGGGCTGCGGCGGTCTGGCCCGCCCCGGAACGACGGAAGCCGCCACGGGGGCGGCTTCCGGTTGGCCTCTCAGGACGGGCAGGGGTTCGTACCTTGAGGCCGCTGACAGTCCGGACGGCGGGAGGCGCCGCAGATAGCGGCTGTGCGCCCGAACCTATGTGATCGCAGGAACGGGGATGCGGACCCGTCCTGCAACGAGACATATGGTCTCGCGCGACGGGGCGGGATTCAATCGAACATTCGGCCAGGTGGGGGCTGCGGGGCCGGCGTCGGGCGCTAGACCACGCCCGCCCTGCGCAGGCCGCCGCCGCGGAGGATGTCGTGCTCGGAGACGGTGATGCGATTGAGCCCGAAGGCCTGAATGACCTCGAGCAGGATGACCACGCCGGCGACGATCGTCGGCGCGCGGTCGGGGTGCAGGCCAACGACGTCGCGACGCGCAGCGACGGTCATGTCCGCCAGCCGGGCGAGCAGCAGCTCGAACGTTGCCTGGTCGAGCACGTAGCCCTCCACCCGGTCGGGGTCGTAGGGCTCGAGCTCGAGCGCGATCGCCGCGCAGGCGGTCGCCGTACCGGCGACTGCGATGCCGGCCTCGGCGGCGGCGAGCTCCGCTTTGGGAACGGCAGCGGTGATGATCGCGCGGACCTCGTCGGCTAGATCGACCAGTTCGTCGTGCTGCGGCGGATCAGAATGAAGGTGGCGTTCGGTCTGCCGCACGACGCCGCTCTGGGTCGAGACGTGGAAGCGCATCTCGTGGCCGCGCCCGAGCACCAACTCGGTCGAGCCACCGCCGATGTCCACGACGAGCAGGTTGGTCTGATCATCGCGTGGACGTTGCGACGTCGCGCCAATGAAGGTGAGCTGGGCCTCCTCGTCGCCGTCGATCGTGCGGGCGTCGAGCCCGTAGCGGTCGCGGACCTGCTCAAGGAACGCAGCGCCGTTGCTGGCGTCCCGCACCGCGCTCGTGAGCACGGCGATCGCGTCTGACGGAGCGAGTTCGTCGATGCGCCGGCGGTATTCATCGAGCGTGGCGAAGACGCGGCTGATCGATTGATCAGCGAGCGTCCCGGTCGCGTCGACGCCGGCGCCCAGCCGCGTCACCTGCGACTCACGGTAGAGCTCCTCGACGCGCCCGTCGGCGTCGATCTCGGCCACGAGCAGGCGGGTCGAGTTGGTCCCAACGTCAACGACGGCCACGCGCATGGGCGAGGATCGTAGTGGCGGCGCCGCGGCGGTCAGGAGTCTGGGGCTGGGTGCGGGAGCGGCTCGCCCGCTAACCCCGCCAGCAGGTTGTCGACCGCCAGGTCAGCCATCCGCTCGCGGGCGGTGTGCGTGGCCGATCCGATGTGGGGAGTCACCAATAGGTTGGGGCTTTGAAGCAGCGGATGATCGGCGGGTAGCGGTTCGGGTTCGGTGACGTCGAGCGCCGCGCCGGCGATCGCGTCGCTGCGGAGGGCTGTCTTTAGGGCGCCGGGGTCGACGATCGCGCCGCGCGCCGTGTTGACGAGGATCGCGGTCCGCTTCATCCGGTCGAGCGCGCTCGCGTCGATCAGGTAACGCGTGGCGGGTGTGAGGGGGCAATGAAGCGTGACGACATCGGCTTGGGCGAGCAGTTGGTCTAGCGCTGTGGGGTCGTCGCGGGAGCCCGTGCTGATGATCGTCATCCCGAAGCCTTGCGCGCGCCGAGCCACGGCACCGCCGATGCGCCCGCGTCCGACGATCCCGAGCGTTGCGTTGTTGAGCTCGAGTCCGAGCCAGCCGGCGGGTTCCCATGTGCGCCAAGCGCCTTGTTTGACCGCCTGCTGAGCCTCGGGGAGGCGGCGCGCTGCGGCGAGGATCAGCGCCCACGTGAGGTCGGCGGTGGCCTCCGTGAGGACGTCGGGAGTCACGCCCACAGGGATGTTTCGGGCTGCGGTTGCGGCGAGGTCGACGTTGTCACAGCCGACGGCGTAGTTGGCGATGACCTTGAGACTGGGGGATGCGTCGAGCAGCTCGGCGTCGATCCGGTCGGTGAGCAGGCAGAGCAGGCCCTCGGCGGCGCTTGCGCGCTGTTTGAGCTGGTTGGGCGCGGGGGGTAGGGGCTCTGGCCAGACGTCCACCTCGTGTCCGGCTGTTGTCAGACGTGTGACGGCGTCGCCAGGCAGGCGTCGGGTGATGAAGCAGCGCGCGATCGGGGGATTGTGGCGGGCTGGGGGTTGGGGGCCGACAAGGGGTGGTGCTCGAGCAAGCTCGAACGGCCGCGGCCCGGCGCGCAGCAAGCATTGGGTCGTGAGACCCACTACCAAGCATTGGCGTCTCTGGGACTGCGAGCTACAATGGTGCGCTCACGACGCGGGGTGGAGCAGTCTGGT
>QHBW01000082.1:21618-21893 GCA_003244205.1 Solirubrobacterales bacterium
GTGGCGCTGATCTCGATACGGCGTTGGGCCTTGTCGAACTCGATGCGCAGGCCGAACGCGTCGAAGGTTTGGCGCTTGACTTCGGGTGTGGCGTCGCGGAGTGACTGGGCGAGATCGGGGACCCGTGCCAGCCGGGAGTGGAGCAGCTCGTCCTCGGCTTCGATGTCCTCGGTGGGCAGTTCGGCGAGTGCCTCTTGGGCGAGCTGCTTGTCGGCCTTTAGCTCGGCGATGCGGTCGGTCACGATCTCGGTTTCGATTCCGTCCTCGAGTGCCTG
>QHBW01000070.1 GCA_003244205.1 Solirubrobacterales bacterium
GCGATCGCCGCAAACAGCGGCCCGAGGCGTTCGACGACCTCCTGCTCGCCGCCGATCATCAACGAGTAGCCGCGCTCGAGGCCCCACACGCCGCCGCTGGTGCCCACATCGACATAGTGGATGCCCTTCTGCGAGAGCGTGCCGGCACGAGCAATGTCGTCGCGGTAATAGGAGTTCCCGCCGTCGATGATCGTATCGCCGGCCTCCGTCAGCTCGCCGAGCGCGCTAACGGTCTGCTCGGTGATCTGCCCGGCGGGGACCATCACCCACACCGCACGCGGCTGCTGCAGGGCCGTGACGAGCTCCTCCAGCGAGCCGGTGCCAGTCGCACCCTGGCCCTCCAACTCCTTGACGGTGTCGGGGTTCACGTCATAGACCACGCATTCGTGTCCCGCCGTCAGCAGGCGCCGCACGAGGTTCGATCCCATCCGGCCCAACCCGACCATTCCCAGTTGCATCCGGCTATCTCCTCGCTGGTCGAGTCATCAGGGCAGGACCTGCTCGATCGTGTCCTTGAGCGCCCGTAGGCCGTCGGTCGGGTCGAGGGCCAGGTGGACTCGCAGCGCGCGGCGCTCGCGCTGGGCGAGCACGTCGAAGTCGGCGCGTGCCTGGGCCTCCTTGACCGTTCCGAACGTATAGCTGTGGCCGGGGACCGCCAGCTCGACGCTGTCGTGACAGGTGAGCTGCAGGAACACGCCGGAGTTCGGGCCGCCCTTGTACGCCTGACCGGTGGAGTGCTGAAAGCGCGGGCCGAACCCGACGCACGTCGCCACGCCGAGACGGTCGCGGATCAGCACGCGGATCTGAGCGAGCAGCCACTCATGCTCGCGGGTCATCGGCAGGTAGGCCAGCAGCGCCAGGTAGTCGTCCGGTGCGATGCGGGCAAGGTGACCGCCCAGGTAGCCCTTGAACGAGCCGTCCTGCCGTGCCGCTTTCTGGATGTCGTGCGCGTTGCGCTCGTCGGCGAACAGCCCGAACCCCTCGCCCTCGTAGAACGGCCCTAGATCGGGCAGGAAGCCCGCCTGCTCGTAGGAGTCGGTGAGCTCGCGCGCTGCGACCTTGGCGTCCTCGACGTCGGGCTGGTCGAACGGGTCGATGCCGATGATCGAGCCGGCGACCGCGGTCGCGAACTCCCAGCGGAAGAACTCGTCGCCGAGGTGATAGACGGAGTAGACAGGGATCTGCACGACCGGATGCCCGGCGTTCTCGAGCGCCTTGACCTTCTCGTCCTGCTCGTCGTCGTGCTCCGATGCCAGACGCAGGTATACGAACAGCCGGTCAGCGCCGTACGCGTCCGGCTGGCCGAGCGGCTCGCGGTCGACGGGGATCACGCCCTTGCCGTGCTTGCCGGTCGACTCTGCGAGTAGCTGCTCGAGCCACGCTCCGAAGTCGCGGATCCCCGAGGAGGTGATCAGCGTCAGCTTGTCGCGGCCGGCGGTCGCGCAGGTGCCGATGATCGCGCCGAGCGCCAGGCCGGGATTGTCGGCCGCGGGGACGCACGCGGCGCACGCGTGGGCCATCCGCTCGGCGTTGTCCAGCAGCGTCATGACGTCGACGCCGCAGGCAGCGCCCGGGATCATCCCGAAGTCAGACAGCGCCGAGTAGCGCCCCCCGATCGACGGCCAGCCGTGAAAGACCCCTCGGTAGCCGTCGCGCTCGGCGAGCTGCTCGAGCGGGGAACCGGGATCGGTGATCGCGACAAACCGACAGCCCGCCTCTTCGGCGCCGAAGAGCTCGGTCAGGCGCGCGTGGAAGTAGGCGGCGAAGATGTTCGGCTCGAGCGTCGTGCCTGACTTCGAGGACACGAAGAACAGCGTCTTCTCCAGGTCCAGCTCGTCCGCGAGCGTCTTGATCTGCTGCGGATCGGTGGAGTCCAGAATCCGCAGATGCGGCAGCCCGGCGATCTGTGAGGCGAACGTCAGCGAGAGGACCTCAGGACAGAGGCTCGACCCGCCCATCCCCAGCAGCACCGCGTCCTTGAAGCCAGCCGAGCGGATGTCGTCCACAAACGTGGCGAAGCGGTGTGCGTGGGTGAGCTGATCCATCGCCGCCCCAAGCCAACCGAGCCAGCGGTCCTCGTCCGCGCCGCTCCACAGCGTCTGATCATGCGCCCATAAGCGGCCGACCTTGCCGTGCTCGCCCCAGTCGGCGATCACGGCGCTCACCTGCGCCTCGAGCTCAGCCGGCAGCGACCGGGTCAGCTCCCCCGCTCGCACCTCGGTCGGCCCGCTCAACGACTGCTCGATCGAGCCCAGCAGCTTCCCGAATGCCTGCTCGAACTTCTCAACCCCCTCGTCCAGCAGCGCCGCGGTGACCTCGTCGAGGTCTACGCCCTCGGCGGCGAGCGCCTCGAGC
The DNA here is from genome assembly GCA_003244205.1 of Solirubrobacterales bacterium. GTDB lineage: Bacteria > Actinomycetota > Thermoleophilia > Solirubrobacterales > Solirubrobacteraceae > QHBW01. Next base: position 2,356 of record QHBW01000070.1, read on the forward strand.
ACCCCTCTGGCTTCCTCGACGCCCTCGGTCAGCGTCACCCGTGCCGTCCCGTGCGCCTTGAACGCCTCGTAGGTCGCCGGCGGGATCGTGTCCACGGTGTCGGATCCGATCAGCGACTCGACGTACATCAGCTCGGGGTACGCGGCGTTCTTGGTGCTCGTCGACGCCCACAGCACCTTCTGCACCTGGGCGCCGTGGGCGCGCAGCGCCTGGAAGCGCTCGCCCTCGAACAGCTCCCGGAAACGGGCGTAGGTCACCTTCGCGTTGGCGATCCCGACCTTGCCCTGAACGCGCTTGCTCACCCGCGGGTCGATCGTGGAGTCGATCCGGCTGACGAAGAAGCTCGCGACCGACGCGACCTTGGAAATCTCGCCGCCCTCCGCGAGCAGGTCCTCCAGCCCGGCGAGGTACGCGTCAACGACGCGCTCATAAACCTTGGTCGAGAACAGCAGCGTGATGTTGACGTTGATCCCCGCACCAATCAGCTGACGGATCGCGGGAATCCCCTGCTCGGTCCCGGGGACCTTGATCATCAAGTTGGGGCGATCGACGCTCGCCCACAGCCGCCGCGCCTCGGCGACCGTACCGTCCGTGTCGCGCGCCAGCTCGGGGGAGACCTCCATGCTCACATAGCCGTCCGTGGCGTCGGTGTCCTCGTAGACGCCGCGCAGCACGTCAGCCGCCGCGCGCAGGTCGGCGATCGCCAATCCCTCATAGACCGCCTTGAGATCCTGCGCGGAGGACCCGCGGACCTCCGCGAGCGCCGCGTCGTAGTCGGTCGAGCCGACGATCGCCTTCTCGAAGATCGACGGGTTGGACGTCAGGCCGCTCAACCCGTCCTCACGCACCATCCGCTCGAACTCCCCGGAGGCGAGCAGCGCGCGACGAATATTGTCGAACCACACGCTCTGACCGAGCGCGTGGATCTCGTTGATCCGGCCGGTGGGCAAGGACGTGGAAGTGGCCATGGGAATCTCGATCTCCTTAGATGGCTGATATGCGCGGCGCGCGCATCAGTAGAAGAGCTTCGTGTCGACGCGGCTGAGCAGCTCCTCGCCGCGCAGGTAGCGGCGCAGGTTCTCGGTGAACAGCTCGTCGATGCGCTCGTTCTCGTGTGTCGACAGCGCTGCGGTGTGGGGGCTGATCAGCACGTTAGGCAGATCCCACAGCGGACTGTCCGTGGGCAGAGGCTCGGTGGCGAAGACCTCGAGCGCGGCACCCTTCAGACGCTGCTCGCGCAGCGCCTGCGCCAGCGCCGACTCGTCGATCACCCCGCCACGGCCGGCGTCGACCAGGATCGCGCCCGGCCTCACCGCCGCGAACGCATCTGCATCGAGCATCCCCTCGGTCTCCTCGGTCATAGGCAGTGTCACCACCACCGCCTGCGCCCGCGCGAGCACGTCATGCAGGCGCTCGGGCGAGTACACCTCGTCGACGTACGGCGAGTCGCTCACACCCCGGCGGTTGACTCCGATCGTGTGCATTCCGAACGCCTTCGCCAGTCGGGCGACCTCCGTCCCGATCGCCCCGAGCCCGAGCACCAGCAGGGTGCTGCCACGCAGCTCGGCTACCGGGTAGTGGTCCCAATGGCGCGCGTGCTGATCAGCTCGCAGGCGTGGCACGTCCTTGGTGAAATGAAGCAGGCCCAGCAGGCAGAACTCCGCCAGCGGTCCAACGTGCACGCCGCTGGCGCTGGTGATCACCACGCGCTCGAGCTCCTCTTCGCTCAGCGCGGCCGCCTTGACCTGCTCGCCCGTGCCGGCGGCAGTGCCCTGCACCCACCGCAGCCGCGGGTTGCTTCGCACCGCCGCAGCCAGCCCGGAGGGCGAGTCACCAGGAATGCCAAAGAGCACCTCGGCGCTGGCGAGCAGCTCCTGCCAGCGGCGCTCGGAGTCAGGGTCGCGACTGAACCCCTCGACCCCCTGATGGTCGCCGGGGTAGCGGATCGGAGGCAGCAGATCTGGCTCGTAGAGCACCTCGACGCCGTCGGCGACCGCACGGATCGGCTCGACCAGCTCCGCGTCGATCGGCGTCACGACCGCGACCGTGAGCGTACGACTCGGGCTGTGCGTCGTCATCAGGCTCCTTTTGTGCGAGCAGACATCGCGCTTCGCGGTCGAATCGCGGAGCGTTCACTCGGGGCGGCCGGGTGACCCGTCGATCGGCGAGCCGCCCGGGTCATGCCTGGACGTGGCGGTGGGTGAAGGCTCGGCCCGGGAGGGGAGGGTGGACACGCCTGTCCGCCGCGTCCGAGCGCTTGACCCGTCCGCTGAATCGGGACAACACCGGGTAGCGCTCTGCCTTGCACATATCTCTAGCGTCGGTCGGTAACCGCTTCTTACGGTCACCTCGGACCAGGTTCATCACCGGCTCTGAGCTTTCGGCAGTCCGCGCCGCAGGACCTCCGCGAGCACGACGGCTTCGTTGTGCTCGCTGTCGCGAGCGCCGTAGACGAGCGTCAATGTCTCGGCCCGCGCCACGCGGCGGAGCGCCGTCAACCGGGAACGCTGGCCGCGAAGCTCCGCGATGTAGCGTCGCCTGAACTCGTCAAAGCGGCTCGGTTCGTGCCCGAACCACTTCCTCAGCTCGGTGCTCGGTGCCAGCGCTTTGTCCCACTGATCGAGCTTCGCCCGCGCCCGGGAGACCCCGCGCGGCCACAGCCTGTCCACGAGCACGCGATTGCCGTCCGCAGACGTCGCGGGCTCGTAGGCGCGCTTCAGGCGAACGTCGATCGCGCACCCCTCCGGTCCGAGACACGCCGCGCGGGCTGCCCGCTGGCGCGGAGACGGTCGATCTTCGATCCGAATGACATGCGGCGCATGATCATCTACTAGCGTGGTTGTCTGTCGATTTCTTACGATCGACAAGGGCAGATCACGTAAGACTCCCACGCGGCCCTACGCTAGAGAAGGATGAGGTCTGAGCGGCTACAAGCGGTCCGGGCGCAGGACGAGATCGGCATCGAACGCTTCAACGAAGGCGGCCAGCTGGCCTCAGAAGCGATGATCGAGCGCGAAATCGCTGCTGAGGACCCCAGGCGCGGCTGCTCTGAACGCAGCCGGAAGCGGGTGCTGATCGCCGGCGGCGGGGTTGCGGGGCTCGAGACGCTGCTGGCGTTGCGCGCGCTGGCGCCAGATCGCGTCGAGATCACGATCCTGGCGCCGGAGCTGAAGTTCATCAACCGGTCGATGTCGGTGTCGCAGCCGTTCAACCCGCAGCGCGTGCGTGGCCTGCGGCTGGAGGACACCGCGGGCGAGCTCGGCGCTCACTGGCATCGTGGAACGCTGGACCGCTTCGACCACGGCCGTCACCGCGCGGTCACCAGGGATGGTGATGAGCTTCCCTACGACATGCTCGTGCTTGCGCTCGGCGCGCACCCTGAGCATGAATGGGAGTCGGAGGGAGTGCTCACCTTTCACGGCGGTGCTGATGGGCCGAACTATCGGCTGCTGCTGCAGCGGCTTCGCGAGGATCGGGTTCGCACGGTGGCGTTCGTCAAGCCAGGTGGTGCGAGCTGGCCGCTGCCGCTGTATGACCTCGCGTTGATGACCGCGGCGTGGTGCGCCACGCGGGACCGCGCCGAGGTCGAGCTGAGCCTGATAACCCCCGAGGAGGAGCCGCTCGGGATCTTCGGCAAGACCGCCAGCGCCGCGGTACGCCAGCTGCTCGACAAGAACGACGTAGCGCTGTACACGAGCAGCTACGGGGTGCCGGGTCGTGACGGAAGGATCGACATCACACCGGGAAATCGGCGTATGTGGGTTGACCGAGTCGTCACCCAGCCCCGCTTGGTCGGTCCTCGCCTGCGCGGCATCCCGTGCGACCACGACGGATTCATGCACACCGACCTCCATGGCCGGCTTGCGGGCTTCGATGGCGTCTTTGCCGCCGGTGACGCAACCACGTTCCCGATCAAGCAGGGAGGCCTGGCCGCCCAGCAGGCCGATGCCGTCGCCGAAGCGATCGCCGCATCGGTGGGCGTGGAGCTCGACCCTCAGCCATTTCATCCCATCTTGCGCGGGGTGCTCTTGACCGGCGGACCCGAGCGCTACCTGCGCGCTGACCTCAGCGGCGGAGCAGGCGACGACTCGACGATCTCCGGAGAGGCTCTGTGGTGGCCACCGGACAAGCTCGCGGGACGCTACCTCGCCCCCTACCTATCAAGCCAGGTCGGCGACGCCGCCGACGTGATGCCCCAGGAGGAACACCCGATCCCTGTCGAGGCAACGCCCGACCTATCGGCGCTGAGCACGCAACCGCGCTCGCACGAAAATGACCGTGGGCAACGCGCCTCGCGCACGTAAGACCGGCCACCCCCGAGCAGTGTGACGCACCGAACAGGCGCTAGGCCGCTAGACCCACTCGTCCGACCCGATCTCCAGCAGCCCGTCCTGAAGCCGACGCACGCGGCCCTGCTCGACAGCACGCCGCAACGCAGCCTCAAACATCCCGTCCGGCCAGTCCGAGGCATTCAATGCCTCGTCCAGCCGCTGACGGGTGAGCACGCGGGAGCCGCGTAGTACGCGGACGATCTCTTCGATTCCGGCTTCGATGTACGAGTGGGTGGCCATCTCAGTCGCCGCTCAGTTCAACGCAAGCTGCGCCTTCAACTTCTTACGTGCGTCGT
>QHBW01000067.1 GCA_003244205.1 Solirubrobacterales bacterium
AGGCAAGTCTTGTAACCCACCCCCCAAGGCCCTACCCGGCACCGTCCTTCGAGCGCGCCTTCCGGCGCATGCCCTCCGCGCCCCCACTCGACAGCACCGCGTCGGCCCGCCGGCTCGCCGCCGCCGGGATCAGCCGCCCCAGCGCGCCGCGATGGCCTGCGATCGTCCGATAGAACGCCTCGGTGAGGCCCTCAAACCGCGCTAGCAACGCGCCGAGGGCATGTCCGCCGCGTAGACGCCCGACCGCCTCGGCGGCGGCGCGGCCTGCCGCATGGCGGTGCCCGGCCTCGTCCACCACCCACAAGCTCTCGAGCCGTTGCTCGAGCGTCAGATCCGCCAGCAGCGCCCCGCCCTCGCGGCTCTGGATCGCCACCAGCCGCAGCGCGCCGCGGCGGCGATCCCAGCGCGCCAGCGCGGCGACGACCACCCTGCACAGGCGGCAGTCCCCGTCATACAGCACGGTCGCGGTGGACGGAAGGTGGGCGGCGGAGAGACCCTGGGCGCTGGACAGACGTTGGACCGATCGTGGATTGCGTCAGCGGGTAGGAGTACCCTAGGTCCATGGTTCCCGCACGGGAACCATCCACAACCGAATAGCTCGTTGTCATCCGGCGCAAGGGCGGAGACCCCGTCTCGGCGCCACGACGGACCGGACCGGAGATCCCGGCACGGCCCATCAGGAGAGGGTTTAGCCCATGGCGACTCAACTGGCTCGACCGGCGTACGCGGAAGACCTCCCGGCGTCCGAGCAGGCCGCTTCCCAGCGTGCCAATGGGCACGCTCCGCAGGCCACAGCGCACGCTCCGGAGGCCACACCGCACGCTCCGGACGCCACACCGCTGACGCGCGACGACCGTATCGCGCTGCAGCACTACATGCTCCTCATGCGCGCGATCGAGGAGCGCGCAATGTCGCTCTACCGCCAGGGCAAGGTGCCAGGCTCCTTCTACGACGGTCGCGGCCAAGAAGCCGTCTCCGTAGGGGCGGCGTTCGCGATGTCACCGAGCGATCGCCTCTGCGTGCTGCATCGCGACCTCGGCGCCCATCTCGTGCGCGGCGTCGAGCCCCCGCGCGTGCTCGCGCAGTACATGGGCCGCGCCGGGGGCCTGACCGCCGGCCGCGACGGCAACGTGCATTTCGGCGACCGTCACCTCGGCTGCGTCGGGATGGTCTCGATGCTGCCCGACATGATGCTCGTCGCCACGGGCATGGCGATGGCCTTCAAGCTCCGCCACGAGCAGCGCTGCGCGCTGACTTGGTGTGGCGACGGCGCCACATCGCGAGGCGACTTCCACGAGGCGCTCAACTGGGCCTCAGTGCAGCGCCTGCCGGTCGTCTTCGTGCTCGAGAACAACCAGTTCGCCTACTCGACTCCGCTCGAGCTGCAGTTCGCGGTTGACCCGGTCGAGCGCGCCGCGGCCTACGGTTGCGCGGGCGTCAAGGTCGACGGTAACGATGTCGAGGCCGTCTTCGAGGCCACGCGCATCGCCCGCGAGCGCGCGCTGGATGGAGGGGGCCCGACCCTGATCGAGGCCGAGACGATGCGCATGCACGGCCACGCCGCACACGACGACATGCGCTATGTCCCGCCCGCGCTGCTCGAGCACTGGGCGGCGCGCGACCCGATCGAGACCTACGCCGCGCGACTCGAGGCCGAAGGCATCGACGCCGCGGCGCTGCAGGCCGACGTCAGCGAGCTGGTCGAGCGCGCGACGGCGGCCGCGCTGGAGATGCCGATGCCCGACCCGAGCATGGCAACCGAGGGTGTGTTCTGCGAGGGCGAAGCCGAGCCGCTGGGCGACGGTCGCGCACCCTGGAGCGCCTACGCCGACGCCGCCGCGCCGGCGCTCGCCAGGGCGAGCGAGGTCGCCTGAGCGATGGCCGAGCTCACCTACCTGCAGGCGATCTCCGATGGACTGCGCGAAGAGATGCGCAGCGACGAGCGCGTCTTGATGATGGGCGAGGACATCGGCGCCTTTGGCGGGGCGTTCAAGGTGACCGACGGCTTCCTCGAAGAATTCGGCTCCGACCGCGTGCTCGACACCCCGCTCGCGGAGTCCGGCATCGTCGGCACGGCGATCGGCGCCGCCGTCGTGGGGATGCGACCGGTGTGTGAGATGCAGTTCGCCGACTTCATCTCCTGCGGCTTCGATCAGCTCGTCAACGTGGCGGGCAAGATGCACTACCGCCAGGGGCTGGCCGTCCCGATCACCGTCCGGCTTCCCTCCGGCGGTGGCTTCTCCGGCGGCCCATTTCATTCTCAAAATCCCGAGGCGTGGTTCATGCACGCGCCCGGACTCAGGGTGCTCGCGCCGTCCACGGCACAGGACGCAAAGGGTCTGGTGATCGCCGCGATTCGCGACCCCAACCCGGTGTGCTTCTTGGAGCACAAGCACCTCTATCGGCGCGTCAAGGGCGACGTCGCGCCCGGGGCGTGGGAGACGCCGATGACCGCGCGTGTCGCGCGCAGCGGCAGCGATCTCGTGGTGATCGCCTACGGCGCGATGGTGCACACCGCGCTCGAGGCCACGGCGGAGCTCGACGGCGCCTCGGTCGAGGTGCTCGACCTGCGTTCGCTCGTGCCGCTCGACGAGGAGGCGATCCTCGACTCCGTCGCGCGCTGCTCAAAGGTGGTGATCCTCGACGAGGCCAATGCCACCTGCGCGTGTGGAGCCCAGGTCGCAGCCCTGATCGCCCAGCACGGCTTCGAGGACCTCGACGGGCCGGTGACCCGAGTGGCGACGCCCGACGTCCCGATCGCCTTCTCACCTCCGCTGGAGCGCGCGCTGCTGCCCGGCGTCGAAGCTGTGAAGGAGGCGTGCAGTGAGCTCCTCGCCTACTGACACCCTGGTCGACGTGACGATGCCCCAGATGGGTGTGTCGGTCGTCGAGGGCACCGTCGTTCAGTGGCACAAGCAGCCCGGAGACGCGCTGAGCGTTGACGAGACAGTTGTTGAAATCTCGACCGACAAGATCGACACCGACGTTCCCGCTTCGGTCGCCGGTCACCTGGCGGAGATCCTGGTGGCGGAGGGGGAGACCGTTGCGGTGGGGACGGTCCTGGGGCGAATTGAGACAGGCAAGAGAGGGGGCTCCGCCCCCTTGGACACGAGCGCAGCCGAGATACCGGCGCCGCCGTCGGGGCCCGTCGCGCATACCACCAACGGGTCTGGCGGTCACCGTCACTACTCACCTGTCGTCACGCGCATCGCCGAGCGTCACGGCATTAATTTGTCACAGGTGCACGGCACCGGCCGCGGCGGACGGGTAAGAAAGCAGGACGTGATGGCGCTCGTGGAGGGTGATGGAGACGCCCCGCTGCACAGCGAGAGCCCCTATCGAGAAGATCAAGTGGATCCTGTCGCCGCGGCGGACGCCGGCGGTGAGGCCGAGCCGCTGTCGCGGATGCGCCGCTCGATCGGCGAGCACATGCTGCGCTCGCTTCGCACCGCCGCTCACTGCACGACGATCGTCGAGGCGGACATGTCGAGGATCGAAGACGCTCGCCGGGCGCTTGCAACGAGCTATCTGCCGCTCATCGCCCGCGCGGCGGTGGAGACGCTGCGCGAGTTCCCCGCGCTCAACGCCACGCTCGAGGACGACAAGCTGACAC
>QHBW01000072.1:0-50575 GCA_003244205.1 Solirubrobacterales bacterium
GCCATCGTCATCGTCTTGCCCGTGCCCGTGGCTCCCAGCAGCGTCTGAAAGCGCTCCCCGGCCGCGATGCCCTCCGCGAGCTCCTCGATCGCTTGTGGCTGGTCTGCGGTCGGCGAGTAGGCGGAATCTAACTCCAGCGGCGGCATCGACAGTCAACGGTAGCGAGCGACCGCGACGACGCGGTGGGGCTGCGAGCTAGATGCCGAGCTCAGACGCGTACGCGGCGCGGTATGAGGCCCGCAGCCCCAGCACCTTGCCAACGTATGCCCGCGTCTCGGGGAACGGAATCTGCGCCACCGTGAAGTCGCGACCGCTCTGGCTCGCCGTCACCAGCCAGCGGTCGACGTTGGCCTCGCCGCCGTTGTAGGCCGCTAGAGCGAGCGCCTCGTTGCCGCCATAGCGCTGGAGCAGGTAGTGCAGATACCAGGCGCCATAGGCGATGTTGACCTGCGGCGTCGAGAGATCGGCGATGTGGAAGTTGGTCGCGCCCGACCGCCGCGCGATGAAGCGCGCGGTGTCCGGCTCGAGCTGCATCAATCCGAGCGCCCCGGCTGAGGAGGTGTCCTGGTCGTTGAACTTGGACTCGGCATCGATGACGGCGGCGATCAAGCCGGGATCGAGCTGCTTCTCCTGGGCCTGCTGGCGAATGATGTCGGCGTGGGTCAGCGGCAGGACGATGCGCTGTATGTCGTGGTGGACCGTCGGCCAGGAGACAATCACCAGCACGCCTACGGCGACCATCGCCACGACCAGCCCGAGCGCGCGCCTGCGCACCGCCGTGCGGCGGCGGGCAGGCGCCGAGGAGCGTGGCCGCTGAGCGGCGTAGGAGCGCGTCGTCATCATCTGAGCTTGGCAGGTGACGACGACGCCATCGGCGGAAAGTTTCGCCAAGGCAGCTGCCACAGGCTGCTCACATCACGCTCGCAGCGATCGAATCACGTCGCCAAGCGCCAGCTCAAGCTGGACCTCGTCGGCGTCGTTGCGCACGACGTAGGTCGCCCGGCTGGCCTTCTCGTCCTGCGACAGCTGCGCCGCCGCGCGCTCGGCGACCCTGGCGTGCCCGCGGGCGGCCGCTCGGCGGGCACGCAGCTGCTCGTCGGCGATGACGGCCACGGTGGCTTCGAAGATCGACTCCATGCCCGCCTCGAAGAGCAGCGGAACCTCTACGACGGCTGCGGGCGGAGGCGGGCGCCGCCGCTCGAGCTGCTCGCGCCACTGCGCAATGCGATCGGCGACGCGCGGCCACACCAATCCTTCCAACCAGCGCCGCTCCTCGACACTGGCAAAGGCACGGTCGGCTACAGCGGTCCGGTCGACAACGCCGTCAGGTGCCATCGCCTCTCCCCACCGGTCCACGAGCGCATCCCGCAAGTCGGCCGACCGATACAGCTCTCCCACGACCGCGTCGGTGGAGAGTACGGCCGCACCGAGGCGCTCGAGCGCGGCCAGGGCAGTGGACTTGCCGGCGCCGATTCCGCCCGTCAGGCCGACGAACGGGACATGCGCTTCAGCGCTCAGCCGGCGCCTCTGCCGGCTCGGTCTTCCCGTTCGGCGCGAGTTCGGCTGTCCCCTCGGGAGCGGCATCCGCCGCCGGGCCCTCGGCGCCGGGCTCCTCGGCGGCGGGGTCCTGCGCAGCCTCATCCTCAGTCGCCGCGGGCTCCTCGGCAACGGGCTCCTGCGCAGCCTCATCCTCGGGCGCCGCGGGCTCCTCGGCAACGGGCTCCTGCGCGGACTCATCCTCGGTCGCCGCAAACACGTCCTCCGAGAGGCCGAGCTCCGGCAGGTCGTCGAGGTCGCCAGCCCCTCCGGCCTCGTCGCCCGAAAGGTCGCGACGGGGAAGGACCTGGTCGGCCACCCGCTTGATCGAGAGCGACAACCGCCGACGCTCGCTCTCGATCTCGAGAATCTTGACGCGCACTTCGTCGCCTGGCTGGACGATCTCGCGCGGGTTGTCGACGTGCTGGGGAGCGAGCTCTGAGATGTGGACGAGCCCCTCGACGCCGTCGAGGATCTCGACGAAGGCACCGAACGTAACGACCTTGGTGACCTGGCCGCCCAGCTCGTCGCCGATGTTGTAGCTGTCGACCACACGCTGCCACGGATCCTCTTGGGTCTGCTTGAGGCCGAGGGAGATGCGCTGACGATCGCGCTCGATCGCGAGCACCTTGACCTGCACCGGCTGGCCGATCTCGAGGATCTCCGAAGGGTGGTTGACGTGCGACCAGGAGAGCTCGGAGATGTGGATCAGGCCGTCAATGCCCTCGAGGTCGACGAACGCGCCGAAGTCGACGATGTTGGAAATCGTGCCCTCGACCACCAGGCCGGGCTGCAGACGTTCGAGGATGGCCTGGCGTTGCTCCTTGCGCTCCTCTTCGAGGACAGCGCGGCGCGAGAGCACGACGTTGTTGCGCGAACGGTTGAGCTCGATGACCTTGCACTCGATCTCCTGACCGAGGTACTCGTCCAAGTGGGGTACGCGGCGGATGTCGACCAGCGAGGCAGGAAGGAAGCCACGCACCCCCAGATCGATGATGAGACCTCCCTTGACCACCTCGATCACCTGGCCAGTGACGGGCTCGCGCGACTCGGCCGCCATCTCGATGCGGCGCCATGCCTTCTCGAAGCGAGCCTTCTTCTTCGAGAGGATCAGGCGGCCGTCCTGGTCCTCCTTGGTGAGGACGAGCGCGTCGACCTCCTCGCCAAGCTCGACTTCATCGGCGGGGTCGACGGACTTGCGAATCGACAGCTCGTTGGCCGGGATCACGCCCTCGCTCTTGTAGCCGACGTCGACGAGGACTTCGTCGTGGTCGATTCGGACGACGTGTCCGCTTATCACCTCACCTTCCTCGACGCCGCGCATTGTGGCGTCGTAGTTGGGGATGATGCGACCGTCGAGCTCGAGCAGGAGACCGTCGGAGCCCTCGACGACGCGCGCCTCGGGCGGGGTCTCGATCGTAGTGGTGGCCATTCGGCGCTAGGTTAGCGGACCCCCGCGGCTCGGATCGCCCGTCGCACGGGCGGGTAGGCGGGTAGGTGCGTGGTCCTATAGTGGCGCCCCGATGCCCGTCCGGGCCACAAAGCGCGGGACCGCCCGAACACCTCTGCACGGCGACGTCGACGTCCTGATCTGCGGTGCGAGCTTCGCCGGGCTCGCCGTCGCGCGCGAGCTGCGCGGCTCCGGAGCGCGCGTGCTGGTACTCGACCGCTACGACATCGGCGAGCGCGCCACCTCGGCCTGCGGGATCCCCACTGTCTGGCTGAGTGCACTGGGCCTGCAGCGCGCGCAGCGCCAATCGTTCTCCGAGCTCGTCGTCCACACGCCCGACGCGAGCGTGCGATTCGGACTGCCGTGGTCGTTTTCCACCTTCGACTACCACGGCCTGTGTGCCGATCTCTTCGCCCAGTGCGACGCCGCCTTCGAGCACGCCACGGTCCGACGCCGCGAGCAGGACGTCGTCGTGACCGACCGCGGAGGGTTACGCGCGCCGCTGATCGTCGACGCGCTCGGCTGGCGACGGACGCTGGGAACCGGCGAGAACGTTCAGCCGCCCGAGGCCTTCCTGTCGCGCGGCCTCGAGGTGCATCCCGGCGGCAGTGGCCCTGACATGGAGATCTGGATCGATCGCGGCTATGTGCGGGCCGGGTACGGATGGAGCTTCCCGGCTGCCGGCGAGCTGCGCATCGGCGTCGGCTCATTCGCCCCGCGCGACCACGTGCGGGAGCCCACCGCGCGACTCGCCGCAGATCTCGACGCCGAAGCGATCCGCTACCAGGGCAACTGGATTCCTCACAAGCTGCGCCCTCCGGTCGAGGACGGGATCGCTTTCGTCGGCGACTCGGCGGGGCACTGCCTGCCGCTGACGGCGGAGGGCATCCGTCCCGCGCTCTACTTCGGCATCGCGCTCGGTCGCGAGCTGCGCGCAGTTGTCGAGGGCCGCAGTACGAAGGCAGCAGCGCACGCGCGCTACGGCGGCTTCCACGCCGCTCACCTGTGGCACTTCACCTGGATGCTGCGCGTGCAGAACCTGATTCCCCGGCTACCCCCGAGCGGGCTCGCAGGGGGGCTGCGAGCGATGCGTGCCCGCACCGTTAGCGACTGGGCGTTCGAGCACTACCTCGAGATCTGCCACCCGCGTATCGTTGGCGAGGCTCGCTCTCCGACTACGGCCCGGCTCGCCGCGGCCTAGCCGGGCCGGCCCAAGCCGCCCTACTTCCGCACGACCAGGTACACGCCCGCCGCCAGCAGCACGACTCCCACCACGCGGGGGACCGTGAGTGGCTGCTTGGCGACGCCGAGCAAGCCGAGCCGGTCGATCACGAGCGAGAGACCGAGCTGGCCGGCAATCACTGCCGCTGTGAGTCCGCCCGCCCCCAGGGATCGCACCGCCACCAGCGCCGAGGTCACATAGACGGCGCCGAGCAGACCACCGATGAAGACGTACCACGGGGCCCCGCGAAGACCGCCGAGCCGGACGCCGCCGCCTGCTATTGCCGTCGCGGCGACGAGCGCGATCGTCCCGACCACAAACGACGCCGTCGCCGCCTGGAGGCTGCCGATCCGCTTGCCCAGCAGCGAGTTCACCGGCGCCTGAAGCGCGACTAGGCCACCCGCGAGCACGGCCAGCCCGACCGCCGCTCCCCGCCCGATCACGCCTTCGCCTCCATCCAGCTCGGTCCCGCTCCCACATCCACCGCGAGCGGGGGGTCGAGCGCAAACGCGCTCTCCATCTCCCGGCGCACGATCGTCTGGGCAGGCTCGAGCTCGCCTGCGGGAGCCTCGAACAGCAGCTCGTCGTGAATCTGCAGGATCAGCCGCGTGCGCAGTCCAGCCCCGGCGAGCGCATCGTGGCAGCGGACCATCGCAAGCTTGATGATGTCGGCCGCAGAACCCTGGATCGGCGTGTTGACCGCGAGGCGCTCGCCGAGCTGGCGCACCTGGCGCTGGCGGGCCTTCAGCTCGGGGATGATCCGGCGGCGTCCCAGCAGCGTGGACACGTAACCCTCCTCGGTCGCTGTCGCGATCGTCTCGGCGATGTAGCGGCGCACAGCCGGGAAGCGAGCGAGGTAGCGCTCGATGAACTCCTGCGCCTCCTCCTGGGGGATCTGAAGGCGGTCGGCGAGGCCGAACGCGCTCAGGCCGTAGACGATGCCGAAATTGACCATCTTCGCCTTGGAGCGCAACCCGGCGTCCAGCTCAGCTGGGTCGACACGGAAGATCTCGGCCGCGGTGGCTGTGTGCACGTCCTCACCGCCGGCGAAGATCTCCTTGAGCACGGGCTCGCCGGCGACGTGTGCCAGCACGCGCAGCTCGACTTGGGAGTAGTCCGCCGAGATCAGGACGTTTCCCGGCTCGGCCACGAAGCAGCCGCGAATCTCCCGTCCCAGCGCAGTTCGGATCGGGATGTTCTGAAGGTTGGGGTTGGTGGAAGACAGCCGCCCGGTGGCGGTCGAGGCCTGGTTGAAGGTCGTGTGTAGGCGACCATCGTTGGGATTGATCAGCGCTGGCAGGGCATCCAGATATGTTTGCAGCAGCTTGGACAGCTCGCGGTAGCGCTCGATCGCGGGAATGATCTCGTGCTCGTCGCGGATCGCCGCGAGCACGCGAGCGTCGGTCGAGTACCCCGTCTTGCCCCGTCGCTTGCGCGACAACCCGAGCCTGTTGAAGAGCACTTCCGCGAGCTGCTGGGGAGATCCGATGTGAAACTCGGTCCCCGCCAACCGGTAGATCTCGCGCTCGAGTGCGTGCAGGTCATCGCGCACGCGTCCCGCGATCCGCGCCAGCCGCGCCGTATCGAGCCGCAGCCCTGCAAGCTCCATCGCGCGTAACACGACCACCAGCGGCAGCTCGACTCGCTCGAAGAGGTCCATCAGCCCGCGCTGCTCGAGCAAGGCGCGCTGCGCTCCGGCAAGCTCATGCGTGAGCAGCGCGTCTACAGCCTCGGGATGCTTGGGAATCTCACACGCCAGTCCGCGATCTTCTGCCAGCTCGGCGAGCGGAAATCCCCGGCGGGCGGGGTCGAGCAGGTAGGCCGCCACGAGCGTGTCGTGCGCGAGTACCGGCGCCACGATGCCAAACGCCTTCGCGTCGTGAGCGATCACGGGGCGCCCGCCCGCCGCCTCGACCAGCGCGGCCGCATTCGGACACTCCCCGACGAGCACCTCGCCGCCGCCGGCGTAGGCGCCGAAGCACATCGCCGCGTCATCCGCGAACAGCTGATCCTGGGGTTGGTCGCCCACCAGCGCGGCGAGCGCCACCGGTCCCTCGCCCAGCCCTGCCAGCGCATCGAGTCCCCCGGCGCGCACGCGCGCTCTGAGCACCGTCTCGGCGCGCGCAGCCGGCACCGTCGTCTCACCATCGCTCTCTCCCAGCGCCTCCTCGAGGCGGCGCAGCGGTTCACGCAGCTCGAACTCGCGGAAGACCTCGCGCAACCGCGAGCGATCGGGCTGGCGAGCGGCTTCGGCGATCGGATCGAGCTCGATCGGCACGTCGCGCCGGGCGGTAGCGAGGCGCTTGGACAGGCGCGCAATCTCGGCGTGGTCGATCAGCGCCTGACGGCGCTTCGGTCCGGAGACTTCATCGGCGTGGTCGAGCACCGCCTCGAGCGTGCCGAATTGCCCCAGCAGCGCAGCGGCCGTCTTGTCGCCGATCCCCGGTATGCCAGGGATGTTGTCCGACGCGTCGCCCTTGAGCCCGACCAGGTCTGCCACCAGCTCGGGCCCGACCCCATAGCGTTCGATCACCGCCTCGCGATCGTAGAGCTTGGTTTCGGTGATCCCCCGAGAAGTCGCCATGACGCTCACGGCGTCGTCCACCAGCTGGAGGGCGTCGCGATCGCCGGTGACGATCGTCACCCGCACACCTTCGCCGGCAGCGCGCTGGGCGAGCGTGGCGATCACGTCGTCAGCCTCGTAGCCCTCGACCTCGACGTTGCCGTAGCCGAAGGCGTCCACAAGCGGACGCATGTGCGGATACTGCTGGCGCAGTAGGTCAGGCTGGCTGGGACGGTGGCCTTTGTAGTCGTCGTAGAGCTCCTTGCGACCCGAGGAGCCTGCATCCCACACCACCAGCGTCGGCTTGGCGCCGTGCTCGCCCAGGATCTTCACGAGCATCGAGGCGAACCCGAGGATGGCGTTCGTGGGAAAGCCAGTCGACGTCGCGATCTCCTCAGGGAGTGCGAAGAAGGCACGGTAGACGAGCGAGTTGCCGTCGATCAGGAACAGCTCAGGCGGCTCGTTGGTCACACCCTGATCCTATGAGGAGGTCACGCAGATAGCATCACGCTCCGCCGATGCCCGCCACGCCAAGCGCCCAGTACAGCCTCACGATTCGGGTCGAGATCGACCACCGTCCCGGGATGCTCGGAAGGGTGGCTTCCGCGATCGGACAGGCGGGTGGAACGATCGGGTCAGTGGACCTGATTTCACTCGCTGGCGGCCACACCGTGCGTGACATCACCGTCGACACTGGTGGACTGGACCATGGCCGCGAAGTGGTCGCCGCGATCGAGGCCACCGACGGTGCAACGGTCATCGACACCACCGACCGCACCTTCCTGCTGCACGTCGGGGGCAAGATCGAGCAGCACAACAAGCATCCTGTGAAGACCCGCGACGACCTCTCGATGGCCTACACCCCGGGGGTCGCCCGCGTCTGCAAGGCGATCGCCGAGGACCGCGACCGCGCCTTCCAGTACACGATCAAGCGCAACACCGTCGCGGTCGTGTCCGACGGCAGCGCGGTCCTCGGGCTGGGTGACATCGGCCCGGAGGCGGCAATGCCAGTGATGGAGGGCAAGGCGATGCTCTTCAAGGAGTTCGCTGACGTCGACGCGTTCCCAATCTGCCTCGCCTCCAAGGATCCGGATCAGGTCGTGCACGCTGTCTCGCTGATCGCCCCCGGCTTCGGCGGCATCAACCTCGAGGACATCTCGGCCCCGCGCTGCTTTGAGATCGAGGAGCGCCTCAAGGCCGAGCTCGAGATCCCGGTCTTCCACGACGACCAGCACGGCACCGCCGTCGTGGTACTCGCTGCGCTGCTCAATGCCGCCAAGCTGACGGGGCGCAGCCTCGAGGCGACACGTGTGCTCGTGGTCGGACTGGGGGCAGCCGGCGTGGCGGTAACCAAGATCCTGCTGCACGCCGGCGTGCGCAACATCATCGGGTGCGACTCCCAGGGCGCACTGCACGTCGACCGCGCCGACTACCTGGCTGGAACCATGAACGCAATCAAGCGCTGGTACGCAGAGAACACCAATGCCGAGCGACGCGCCGGGGCGCCGGCCGATGTCATCGATGGCGCCGACCTGCTCATCGGCGTGTCTGGGGCGCGCGCGGTCCCGGCCGCGGCACTGGCCCGCATGGCCCCCGACGCGATCGTGTTCGCGATGGCCAACCCAGTGCCCGAGGTGGCCCCGGAGGAAGCGGCTGCGCACGCCCGCATCATCGCGACCGGTCGCTCGGACTACCCCAACCAGATCAACAACGTGCTCTGCTTCCCCGGCATATTCAGGGGTGCGCTGGACGTCCGCGCCTCCCAGATCACCGAGGAGATGAAGATGGGCGCCGCCCACGCGATCGCCGCGATCGTCGCCGACGACGAGCTACGCGAGGACTACATCATCCCGTCGGTGTTCAATCGTGACGTCGTCACCGCTGTGGCCGACGCGGTCGCCGAGCAGGCGCGGCTCGTCGGCGCAGCTCAGGCGGGAGACGAGCTTGGCTTTGCGGCCGCCGACGGCGCTCGGCTCCACGGGGACTGACTTGAGCTTCTCCAGCGGTCGCGCGGGTCGCTAGTGCGGGTCGTCGTCAGCGGAGCCACGGGGCTCATCGGCGCCGGGCTGATCCAGCGGCTGCGCTCGCGTGGCGACGAGGTCCTCGTGCTCTCACGCGATCCAGAGCGGGCGCAGTCTGTGCTCGACATCGACGCTGCGGCCTGGAATCCCCTCGCCGGCCCGGCGCCCGCGCACGCGCTGTCGGGCGCCGATGCGGTCGTGCACCTTGCGGGCGCGAACGTGGCCCAACGCTGGAGCGCCGCCGTCAAGCGGGCGATCCGCGAGAGCCGCGAGCGCGGCACCGCCAACCTCGTCGCCGGGCTCGCCGCCGCGGACCCTCGCCCGCGCGTGCTCGCGTCGGCCTCGGCGATCGGCTACTACGGCCCGCACGGCGAGGAGCCGATCGACGAGTCCGCCACCGCCGGTGAGGACTTTCTCGCGCAGGTGTGTGTGGCGTGGGAGCGCGAGGCCCTCGCCGCGGGACCGCTCGGGACACGCGTGGCGACGCTGCGCACCGGGGTCGTGCTCAGCCGCGCCGGCGGCGCGCTGGCGAAGATGCTGCCGCCATTCCGCGCCGGCGTCGGCGGTCCGGTCGCAGGCGGTCACCAGTACGTCCCATGGGTCCACGTCGATGATGTCGTCGGGCTCTACCTGGCCGCCATCGATGACGAGCGCTTCGCCGGCGCCTTCAACGTCACCGCGCCCGCGCCGGTCACCAATCGGACGTTCTCGCGCGCGCTGGGGCGCGCGCTGCATCGCCCTGCTGTCATGCCCGTTCCCGCATTCGCGCTGAGGCTCCTCTTCGGGGAAATGGCGCAGATCGTCACCAGCGGCGCCAACGCGCTGCCGGCGGGCGCGCTGGCGCTCGGCTATCGCTTCGAGCATCCCGAGCTCGAAGCGGCGCTCGCGGCGGCGCTGGACTAGCTCGCGTCGCGCGAATCGACGCGGCGCCGGCGGCGCCGCAGGCCGATCGGCCCCTGCACGCGCCACTTGGACTGCGGCCGCGGCGGCCAGACGAGCCAGATCGCCACGCCGATGACGAACAGCAGCAAGCCGGCGGCGAGCCCGGGCTTCTCCCCGTAGCCCTTGCGCTCGGACAGGTAGGAGCAGATGATCGCCCCGAGCAGCCAGGCGTAGAGCAGGTAGAGAGCCTCAGCGCCGATCATGTCCCGAGGTACGCTCGCTGGACGTCGGGGTTGTCGCGTAGAGCTCCGGAGGTGTCGCTCAGCGCGACCGTGCCGGTCTCGAGCACGTAGGCGCGCGTGGAGACCTCGAGCGCGTAGTTGGCGTTCTGCTCGACGAGCAGGATCGTCGTGCCCTGGCGGTTGATTTCCGCCACCGTCTCGTAAATCCGCTCGACGAGAATCGGGGCCAGTCCCATGGAGGGCTCGTCGAGCATCAGCAGACGCGGCTGGGCCATCAGCGCGCGTCCCATCGCGAGCATCTGCTGCTCTCCGCCCGACATCGTCCCGGCCTTCTGACGCTCGCGCTCCTGCAGCCGTGGGAAGAGCTCGTAGACGCGGTCCAAGTCCTCCTGCACGTGGGAGTCGCGACGCAGGTAGGCACCGAGCTCGAGGTTCTCGCGCACCGTCATGCGCTGGAAGCAGTGCCTGCCCTCCGGCGACTGCGAGATCCCCCGGCGCACGACCTCCTGCGCGGGCAGCTGATCGATGCGCTCGCCGTCGAAGCGAATCTCCCCCTCGCGCGGCGGCGTCAACCCGGAGATCGAGCGCAGGGTCGTCGACTTGCCGGCGCCATTGGCGCCGATCAGCGTCACCACCTCGCCTTCGTTGACCTCGACGGAGATGCCCTTCAGCGCCTCGATGTTGCCGTAGAAGGTGTGGATGTCCTCGACCTCCAGCAGGCCCATGTCAGCCGCCCTCGGCGGTCGTCTCGCCCGTTTCGTCCGCGCTTTCGCTCTCGCGTTTGCCCAGGTAGGCCTCGACAACGCGCGGGTCGTTGCGCACCGTCGCGGGCTCACCCTCGGCGATCTTCGTACCGTGGTCGAGCACGGTGACGCGCTCGGAGACGTCCATTACGACCTTCATGTCGTGCTCGATCAGCAGGATCGTGACGTCGCGCTCGTCGCGCAACTGGCGCATGAACGCCGTCAGGCGGGCCGACTCGTTCGGGTTCATCCCGGCCGTGGGCTCGTCGAGCAGCAGCAGCTTGGGATCGGACGCGAGCGCGCGCGCAATCTCGACCCTACGCTGGTCACCATAGGAGAGATTGACCGCGAGCTGCTCGTGGACGGAGCTGTCGAGCCCGACGTAGTCGAGCATCTCGCGCGCCTTGTCGCGCGTTTCGCGCTCCTCACGGCGAACCCAGGGCGGGCGCAGGATCGAGCCGAAGAGCCCCGCCTTCATCCGCGCGTGCTGCCCGACCTGCACGTTCTCCAGCGCGCTCATCGAGGCAAACAGGCGAATGTTTTGAAACGTGCGCGCGATCCCAAGCGCGGTGATCCGGTCGGGGCGCCGGCCGGTGATGTCGCGGCCATCGAAGGCGATACGGCCCGCGGTGGGCGCGTAGAGCCCCGTGAGCATGTTGAAGAAGGTGGTCTTACCCGCTCCGTTGGGGCCGATGATCGAGACGATCGAGCGCGCTGGGATCTGGAAGGAGACGTCCTCGACGGCGACGAGCCCGCCGAATGCCTTGGTCACCGCGATGGCCCTCAGCAGGCCACCATCGTCGGGCGCCGGCGCCGTCGCGGGAGGGGCCGGAGTGGCGGGCGACACGCTCATGCGTTTACCTCCACCAGGGACTCATCGGCACCGATGCCCTGGGTCATCTCGAGCTTGCGCCTTCGCTCTGGCAGCAGACCCTGGGGACGCAGCACCATCATCAAGACGAGCACAAAGCCGAAAATGCCGAAACCGAGCTGGGTGACGTCGAGACCGAAGTTCTTCAGGAAGGGACCCAACACGTCCGGGATCCCGTACGTGTTGAAGTAGGACAGCGCGAGGGCGCCCAGCACGACCCCCCAGATGCTTCCGAGCCCGCCGAGGATCACCATCGCGAGCACGAAGATCGAAAAGGAGAAGTTGAACGAGTCGGCATTCACGGTGTTGGTGTAGCTCGACAGCAGCACCCCGGCCATCCCACCGAAGGCTGCGCCCGTCGCGTAGGCGAGCAGCTTGGTGCGCACGATCGGGACCCCCATCGAAGCGGCGGCGACCTCGTCTTCGCGCAGCGCGATCCACGCGCGGCCGAGGCGCGAGTCGCGCAGCCGGACATTGCAGAACAAAACGATCAGCACCAGCGCAAGCGCGACGTAGTACCACGGTCGATTGTTCAGCGGGCTGAAGTCCCCGACCCCCGGCAGGTTGGGGACGTCCACCGGCGTGATCCCCTGGCGCCCCGCAGTGAGCGTGTACTGCCCGAAGTGGAGCTGGTCGCCGTTGGCGGCGATGTTGCCGATGATCTCGCCGAAGGCGAGCGTGACAATCGCGATGTAGTCGCCGCGCAGCCGCAGCGTGGGCAAGCCGATCACGGCCCCGGCAGCCGCGGCCAGCGCCGCGGCGATCACGATCACGATGAAGAAGTTGATGTGCACGCCGGGGAGACTGCCCGGGAGCCTGGAGACGAGGAAGTGGACACCCTTCTGGTGGTTCACCGGGTAGAGGAACTCGGAGCCGAACCACCCGATCGCGTAGGAGCCCATCGCGTAGAAGGCCACGTAGCCGAGATCGAGCAGGCCGGCAAAGCCGACGACCACGTTGAGCCCCAGCGCCATCACCACGTACACCAGCGCCTGCACGGTGTTGTTGATGAACGGGCTCGCCCCCACGAAGAACAGCGGGAAGACAATCGCGAAGCCGATCACTACGGGCACCGCGATGCGGTTGAACCACTTGTTGGCGACGATCTCGCGCAGCGGACGTGTGAGTGCTCCCAGCATCGAGAGGTCCATCAGCCGGCCTCGCGCGTTTGCTCGCCGAACAGCCCTTGGGGCTTGAAGACCATCACCAGGATCAGATAGCCGAAGACGATCGCCTCGGTCCACTGGCTGCCGAAGCGGTTGTCGGAGATCTGCTGCACGCAGCCGATGATGAGACCACCCGCCACTGCGCCGCGTAGGTTGCCGATCCCGCCCATCACGGCGGCCGTGAAGGCGAAGAGGCCGGCGCGGAACCCCTGAAAGAACCAGATGTTGGTCTGATAGAGGGCGTAGATCAGCCCGCCGGCTCCCGCCATCATCCCGCCGAGCGCGAAGGCGGCCGAGATCGTGGTATCGACGTTGATCCCCATCAGCCGCGCGGCCTCGGGATCCTGCGCCGTCGCGCGCATCGCCTTCCCCAGCCGGCTGCGAGCGATGAAGGTCGTTAGCAGGATCACCAGCGGTGCTGTGACAGCAAGGGCGAGCAGGTCCGAGCGGTTCACGACGACGCCCGAGATGCTGAACACCTTCTGCTGGGCATGGATCAGGTCGGAGACGTTGTGCTGTGCCGGGCCCAGCCACAGCTCGCCGACGTTCTGGAGGATGAAGGAGAAGCCCACCGCGGTGATCAGCGGCGCGAGCTTGGGTGCGTTTCGCAGCGGCCGGTAGGCGACCCGCTCGATCATCACGTTGAGCGCCCCACAGGCGATCATCGACACCACCAGCGTGACCAGCAGCCCACCGACCAGGCCCAGCACGCTCGTCGCCACAGTAAGGCCCAGCGTCGTCCAGAAGGCGAACGAGGCGAACGACCCGATCATGAAGACGTCGCCGTGGGCGAAGTTGATCAGCTCGATGATCCCGTAGACGAGCGTGTAGCCGAGCGCCACCAGCGCCCAGATGGCCC
This sequence comes from Solirubrobacterales bacterium, assembly GCA_003244205.1. Taxonomy (GTDB): domain Bacteria; phylum Actinomycetota; class Thermoleophilia; order Solirubrobacterales; family Solirubrobacteraceae; genus QHBW01. The sequence continues at coordinate 13,556 of QHBW01000072.1, forward strand.
CGTTGGAGAGCCCGTTGACGAGGTTCTGCCCAAGACGCGTGAGGTTGTGGGCGTGCTGGAGGTCGTTGATCCCGTAGACGAGGGGGAGCGCGAGCAGCGCGACGTAGAGCCCGTAGCTGCTCAGCAGCCCACGCACCCACGCCAAGGCGGAGGCCCTGCGAACCCGTCCTGCGGCGAAGCTGGCGGCTTCCATTCCCGATCAGCAGTGACAGACGGCGGGGAGCGCGCGAATGGCCAGCTGGGCCAGCGCACGCTCCCCGCGCATCATGCGATCACCTGTCCTTGGGGCGTCTAGGCGCCCGGCTTTACCTTGATCGACTTCGAGAACACGAGCTTGCCGCCCACGACCTTGTAGACGCCATAGGTCGTCAGCGTCGTGTCACCGTTGGCATCGATCGAGTACGTGCCGAGCACGCTGCTGCGATTCTTCGTCTGGAAGAACGCATCGATCACCGACTGGCGCGACGAGGATCCGGAACGCTTGATCGCGTCGAGCACCACGCTCATCGCCTCGTAGCCATAGATCGCATACGGATCCGGGCTGGCGACGTTGTAGGTGGCGGAGAACTGCTTGAAGAACGCTCGCCCGGCGGCCGGGTAGGCCTTCGGATCGAGCGTTGCCACCGTCAGCTGCGTCCTGCCCTGTAGGCCCGCCGGCTCATTGGTGGTGAAGGCCGCCTCGGCCACACCATCGGGGCCGTACAGCTTGGCCGACGGGTCGGCCGCTGCGATGTCCTTGTACACCTGCACGCCGTTGTTCGCCGTGATGCCGGAGAACAGGAAGCAGGGCGAGTGGATCTGCGACGCCTGCGAGCGATAGTTCGGCGCCTTGGGATCGATGCCCTGGTTGCCGTCCACCTTCAGACCAGCGGTCTTCGCCGCGAGCGCCACATTGGTCGCCAGGCCCTGACCGTAGACCTCGCGGTCGTTGAGGACATAGACCGACTTGCAACCATCGGACTTCATCAGGGCGACCAGCGCCGCTGCCTGAATCGTGTCCTTGGGCACGATACGGCCGTAGTTGCGCTTCCTGGTCGGGTAGTACTTGGCCGGCTCGCCCGGCGTTGCTCCGGGCACGTTGGCCGTCAGACCGACAGCGGTGTTGGATGGCGAGACCTGCAGCAGCGGAACCCGATTGAGAATCGGGATCGAAACCGCCGAGGCGCCGGAGTTGAACTCGCCGATGTAGGCGATCGAGTTGGAATCCGATGCCGCCTGCTGGGCGTCCTTCGCCACCTGAGCGGGGTCCCACTTGCCAGCTGCGGCGGTGGAATCGTCCAGCGAGGTGTAGGTGACGTTGAGGCCATTGACCTTTCCGCCGGCCTGCTGTAGAGCCAGCTTGGCCCCATTGACGACAGCCTCGCTCTGACCACGCGAGGTGCCCTGGAGGGGCAGGCTCGAATAGATCGTGAGGCTCTTGCCGCCTCCACTGCTCGAGCCGGAGCTGGAGCTGGAGCTGGAGCTGCTCGAGCTGGACCCGCAGGCCGCGATACCGATCGCGGCTACGAGCGTGCAGCCCGTTCCCATCATGCGACGTACGTTCACGAGTTCCCCCTCTTCTACGCACGCGTTACCAGAAGCGGGCGGATGGTAGTCCTATGGAGGCCCCGCTGCAATGCCCATGGAGTTGAGACATCTCTCAGGGTCCGGAGATGCGGCGCTGGACACGCGCCGAGGACGATATGAGCGGCGGACGCCCAGCGACGCTGACCCCAGCACGCACGCGCAACGCAGCGAACTGCGTGGCGGAGACATCGCCGGTGGGGCTGAGCGCATAGTCGCCCAGGACGGTCCCCCGTTGCCGACTCCCGAGCACCGCGCCCACCACGGCGGCGCGGCCGTTGCCGAGCGGGCCGGCCTCGGCGATCGCCTTCAGCACGAGCCGCATGGCCTCGTAGCCGTAGCGGGCGTAGGGATCCGGGTCGCGCCCGAAGCGCCGGCGAAACGCGGCGGCGAAGCTCTGACCCGCCGCCGGCCAGAGCGCGATCGGCAGCGCCGCGGAGACGATGAAGGTGCGCGCCGCGGCGAGCGGGTCCAACGAGGCCGCGAAGCCGGGGTCGTCCACGCCGCTCGTGCCGAACAACTTGAGCGCCGGATCGCTCGCCGCGAGCTGGTTGAAGAGCAGTGGGGCACCGCTGCTCGTCGCACCGGCGAAGCAGATCGCGTCGACCCCCGAGCGCGAGACGTCAGCGGCGAGCGAGCTGAAGTCCGTGGTGCGGGGGTCCAAGGCGCGCAGATCGACCACGGTGATGGCGCGACTCCCAGCCCGGCGGACGATTCGCAGGGCGAGGCTCTGACCCTCGCTGCCCTGGTCATCGAGCACGAGCACCCGGCGCACCCGCTCGGCGCGCATGTAGCGGATCATGGCCGCAGCCTGCGCATCATCGGATGCCACCAGTCGGCCGAACGTTCGCTGACCCGTGGGGTAGTAGCGCTGCGGCTCGCCGGGGCTGCCACCGTCGCGAGTCAGGCCCGTGAAGGAGTCGGCGGGACTGAGCTGCAGAATCCCGGCCTGGTTGGTGATCGGGACCGAGATCGCCGAAGCGCCGCCGGCGAGCTCGCCCAGGTAGGCGATCGTGGTGGGATCGTCGGCGGCGCGACGAGCGTTGAGCTCGGCGAGGCCCGGGTCCCAGGTGCCCGACTGCGCCGTCGCATCGTTGAGCGTGACCAGCACGACGCGAAACTGCCCCGCCCGTCCACCCGTCTGCTCGAGCGCGAGTCGCTCGGCCACGGCGACATCCTGAGCACGGGAGCCGTCCTGCGCACTGAGTGGCAGGCTCGTGTAGATCGTCAGCGCCGGCGCGGGGATCGCCACGACCTTGCGCGCGCCGCTGCCACCGGACGCAATCAGCGCGAGCACGAGCACGATCGCCGCGGCAAGAGCGATGCCGCCCGCCCGGAGAATGTTGCGTCGGCTGAGAACCGCTCGGGGGGCCCGGGACTACTCGCGGTTGCCGGGCAGGTGGGGGCGGATGAGCCGCGCCGTGTAGGCGCCCAGCGCCAGCAGCACCGGGATGAAGAATCCGTCGATCGACTTGAGGCCGAGCGCCCAGGTCACGATCCAGATGACCAGCCCTACCATGATGGTGACGAGCAGCGACACGGCCGCGCAGCCTACCGGGGCACGACCGGCGTGGCTGCGCCAGCCACGTCAAGGGCAGCGCGCAGCTCGCGCACGAGGGCGCGCACGACGGCGGCCTCGCTGGCACCCTGCGCTTGCGCGTCGGTCGCCGCGCGCACCAGCCGACTGCCCACGATGACGCCGTCCGCTCCCGCCCGGGCCGCATCGGCGGCGGCCGCAGGGGAACCGATACCGAAGCCAACGGCTACGGGCACGGCAGTGCTGGATCGCGCCCGGGCGATGACCTCAACGAGCGCATCCGCGGGCCGCTCGCGCTCCCCTGTCGTGCCGGTGACAGAGACGGTGTAGAGGAACCCGCGGGCGTGGGCGCCGATCTCAGCCAGCCGCTCGGCAGGCGTCGTCGGTGCGACCAGCGGCACGAGCGCCAGCCCACGCGCGTCACAGGCGCCGCGCAGCTCGCCTGCCTCCTCGTGCGGGAGGTCGGGGACGATCAGGCCGCAGGCCCCAGCCTCCGCGAGGGCGCCAGCGGCCGCGCCTACGCCGCGCACGAACAGCGAGTTCGCGTAGGCCATCACGATCACCGGGATCCGCGGCGCCAGCGCGGCGGCGATCTCCAGCACACCGGCGAAGGTGGCCCCGGCGCGCAGCGCCGCGGTTCCTGCGGCATGGATCACCGGACCGTCGGCGAGCGGATCGGAGAAGGGCAACCCCAGCTCGATCACGTCGGCGCCCCCTTCGATGCAGGCAGCGCCGATCTCCTGAGAGCGGGCGAGGTCGGGGAAGCCGCCCATCAGGTAGGGCATCAACGCAGCGCGCGACTCCCTGGCCGAGCTTTCGAAGGCCTCGGCGATGCGCTCGATCCCATTCGCCTCGCTCACAATGTGTCGTCGAGCAGCGCCAGCGCCTCCGCAAGGTCCTTGTCGCCGCGACCCGAGAGGCAGACCAGGTCGAGCTCGGATCCGGGATGGGCGAGCACCCAGGCGATCGCGTGGGCCGGCTCGAGTGCCGGAATTATGCCTTCCAGGCGGCTCAGCCGGGCGAACGCCGCAAGCGCATCGGTGTCCTCGACGGCCTCATAGCGCGCCCGCCCGCTATCGCGCAGATGCGCATGCTGAGGACCGGACCCCGGGTAGTCCAGCCCCGCGGAGATCGAATGGGCCTCGACGATCTGGCCCTCGCCATCCTGCATCACGGCTTCGAGCGCGCCGTGCAGCACACCCGGGGGCCCACCAACCGACAGCGGCGCGCCGTGACGGCCGCTGGCGATGCCCTCGCCGGCCGCCTCCACGCCGATCAGCTCCACCTCGGCGTCGTCGAGGAATCCGGCGAATAAGCCGATTGCGTTCGATCCTCCTCCGACGCAGGCGATCACGCGCGCCGGGAGCCTGCCCGCGGCCGCGAGCACCTGTTCGCGCGCCTCGTCGCCGATCACCCGCTGGAGATCGCGCACGATCGCCGGATACGGCGCCGGGCCCACCGCCGAGCCGATGATGTAGTGGGTGTCCTCGACATTTGCGACCCAGTCGCGGATCGCCTCCGAGACCGCCTCCTTGAGTGTCCGGGCACCGGCCTCCACTCCGACCACCTCGGCCCCGAGGAGCCCCATGCGGTCGACGTTGGGACGCTGGCGACGCATGTCTTCGGTGCCCATGTAGACGACGCAGCGAAGGTCCAGCAGGGCGCAGGCCGTAGCGGCGGCGACGCCGTGCTGGCCGGCGCCGGTCTCGGCGATCACACGGGTCTTGCCCATGCGCCGCGCGAGCAGGGCCTGCCCGACCGCGTTGTTGATCTTGTGGGCCCCGGTGTGGAGCAGGTCCTCGCGCTTGAGATAGACCGGATGACCCGCCAGGCCCGAGAGACGGGCGGCGTGGTAGAGCGCAGTCGGGCGACCGACGTAGTGCTCGAGCAGGTCCCGCAGCTCGGCCTGGAAGCCAGCATCCGCGCACGCCGCAGTCCACGCCTGCTCGAGCTGCTCGAGTGCCGGCATCAGCGTCTCGGGGACGTACTGCCCCCCGTAGGGGCCAAAGCGGTGCTCTACGGCGCTCACGTCGGGGGCACGACAGCTGCGACCTCGGCCGCGTCGGTCGCGGCGTCGACGTTAGCCGCAGCCGCACTCACAGTCCCGAAGAAGGCTTCCAGAAGCGCGTGATCCTTGACCCCGGGCTCGGCTTCGGTGCCCGACGCGGTGTCGACGGCGAAAGGGGCGGTGGCGGCGATCGCCTCGCCGACGTTGGCCGGGGTGAGCCCACCGGAGACAATCACCGGCGTGGGCCCACGGTGCTCGGCCACGAGCGACCAGTCGAATGTCCGTCCCGTCCCGCCGCGCAGGCCCGCTGCCGCGCCGTCGAGCAGATGGAAGTCGGTGGCATAGGTGCGCAGCGCCTGAAGGTCCGCGCGCGTGCGCAGCGAGGCGCCCTTGATCACACTGCACCCCGTGCGTCGCGCGGCTTGACCGCAGTACGCCGGACCCTCGTCGCCATGGAATTGGAGCATCGTCAGACCGAGCGCATCGGCGAGCCCCACGACCTCCTCGAGATGGGCGTTGACGAACACTCCGCAAACCTCGGCTCGCCGTCGCGCAAGCCGGGAGATCCGCAGCGCCTCGACCTCTGAACAGCGCCGCGGTGAGGCGGGGAAGAAGATCAGCCCAAGTGTCCACGCCCCGAGGTCGAGCGCCAGCTCCGCATCCTCACGACGGGTCAGCCCACAGACCTTGACTCGTACATCGGACATCAGCCAATCGTAGAAGCAGCGCGGCTGATGGTCGTCCAGCCGTTAGCTGAAGGCGGACTTCTCGGCGTCCGGGCACATCCTTGGCGTTGCCGTTGCGCCCGGCGCCGAGCAAGCCCGCCGCTATTGGGCGGCGGCAGTCGGGCGGTTGCCGAGTACGACCGACCTCGCCATCGGCTTGCCGTTGCGCAGCACGTCGACGCTGACCGAGTCGCCTGGCTTGTGGTCGGCGATGATCGAGATCAGGTCCTGCATCGAGCCCACAGGCTTGCCGTCGATCTTGGTGATGATATCGCCGCCGAGGGCGAGTTGCTGGCCGTTGATCGTGACAACGTTGGACTGGTCTCCTCCCCGGATTCCCGCCCGATCGGCCGGTCCTCCGGGGACAACCTGCTGGACGAGCACTCCACTAGCCGGCAGATGCAGCTGAGCCAGCGATGGGTCGAGGTCGGTGCCCTGAATACCGAGGTAGGCGTGCATGACGGTGCCGTTCTTCTCGAGCTGGGGGATGACCTGCTTGGCCGTGTTGATCGGCTCGGCGAAGCCGATGCCGACGTTGCCGCCACCGCCGCTGTCGCTGGTGCGGATCTGCGAAGTCACGCCGATCACCTCTCCGGACGAGTTGATCAGCGGGCCGCCGGAGTTGCCGGGGTTGATCGCGGCGTCCGTCTGGATCACGTGGGAGATGGAGAAGCTGTTGGGAGCTTGGATCTGGCGCTGGATCGCGGACACCACGCCGGTAGTCAGCGTGCGGTCGAGACCGAACGGGTTGCCGATGGCGACCACCGGATCACCGACCTGCGCGAGCGTGGAGTCGCCGAGCACGAGTGGATCGAGCGTCAGGCCGGACGGGTTGACCTTGATCAGCGCGAGGTCATCGGAGACGTCCTTGCCAACGACCTTGGCCAACTTCGTGACGTTGTTCTCGAATTGGACCGTGATGTTGTCGGCCCCCTCGATCACGTGGGCGTTGGTGAGGATGTCGCCGTTGCGGTTGACAACGAACCCGGACCCAGTGGCCTGGCTCTGCTGCTGGTTGGAGAAGCCGAAGGGAGACTGCACCTGCTGGACGATCTGCGCCTTGATCTGGACCACGCCGGGAGCATCGCGCTGGTAGATCTGCTTCGCGGTGAGCGCCGCGCCGGCGCGCTGCTCGGACACAGGGCTGCCGCTCGCGCTGAGCGGCTGCTGCTCGAGCACGGTACGGGTGGGCCCGTTGCCCGTCGTTCCCAGCGCCAGCAGGGCCAAGGCGACGAGTAAGCCGCCGACGAGGCCGCCGACTAGCGAGAAGCGCAGTGGGCTCATTGCAGACAGTTATCGGCGGCGGGCATGAAGCCAGGGTTAAGGGGCCCTGAGCACAAGAAATTAGGGCAGCGGGCTCAAGACCGCGGGCCGAGCGCCGCGAGCCCGCGTACCGCCGCCTCGGTGTCGGGGGCGCGCATCAGCGCCTCACCGACCAGCACCGCATCGACCCCTAGCTCGGCGAGCTGCTCGACCTGGGCGCGTCGCTCGAATCCCGACTCCGAGACGACGACGGTACCCGCCGGCATCTCGCCCAGCAGCTGCCGCGTGCGGCCCACGTCGACGGAGAAGTCGTGCAGATCGCGGTTGTTGACGCCGATCAGCGTCGCGCCGAGCTCGGCGGCCAGCGCGAGCTCTGGGCGGTCGTGGACCTCGACAAGGACCTCGAGCCCGCCGGTGAGCGCCTCGCGGTACAGGGATGCCAGCTCTCCTCGATCGAGCGCGCCGACGATCAGCAGCACCGCGTCGGCGCCCGCGGCGCGCGATTCGAGCAGCTGGTAGCGGTCGACGATGAAGTCCTTGCGCAGCAGCGGCAGCGCGCTGGCGCTGCGCGCGTGCTCGAGATCCGCGAGCGATCCGCCAAAGTGAGGCCCCTCGGTGAGGATCGAGAGCGCCGCGGCGCCGCCGCGCTCGTATGCGGCGACGACCTCGTCCAGCGGAGCGCTCTCGCCGATCGTGCCAGCGGACGGGGAGCGTCGCTTGTACTCCGCGATCACGGCGACCCCCGGATCGGCAACGAGCGCCGCGGCGAATGGCCGGTGATCTTCGCGGCTGTTGGCGGCCCGCTCGATCTCTGCCTCGGGGACTGCGCTGCGCCGGCGCGCGACCTCTTCGCGGGTAGCGGCAACGATCCGCGCAAGTACACCAGTCATGTGGCCCCCGCGGCCCCCGCGAGCTCACGAGTGCGCACGAGCAGGCGGTCGAGCACGTCAGCGGCGGCGCCGTCGTCGATCGCCGCCTCGGCGGCTCGCACGCCGAGCTCGATCGTCGCCGCATTCCCTGCAACGTAGATCGCGGCCCCGGCGTTGAGCACGGCGATGTCACGTTGAGGTCCGCGCTCTCCTGAGAGGACCACCCGCGCAGTGCGCGCGTTGTCGTCGGGGCTCCCGCCGGCGAGGACGTCCGGCTCGGCCGCCGCGAGGCCAACCTCCTCGGCGGTCACCGTGTACTGGCGCAGTGCCCCGTCTCGAACCTCGGTCACACGCGTCGGCGCGTGTGTCGAGAGCTCGTCGAGCCCGTCCTCGCCGCTGACCACGAGCGCACGCTCGCTACCGAGCTCGACGAGGGCGCCGGCGACCCGCTCCTGGTAGCTGGAGTCCGCAAGCCCCAACAGCTGGCGCGTGGCTCCGGCTGGGTTGGTGAGCGGTCCGAGCAGGTTGAATACGGTGTGAACGGCAAGGCCCTTGCGCACCGGGACGACGTGGCGGGTCGCCTCGTGGTGGTCGGGGGCGAACATGAAGCCGAAGCCGATCTCGCGCACGCAGGTCGCGACCGCGCGGGGGGTGAGGTCGATGCGCACTCCGAGCGCCTCGAGCATGTCGGCAGACCCCGACGTTCCGGTCGCCGAGCGATTGCCGTGCTTAGCCACGCGGCAGCCCGCGCCAGAGGCGATCAACGCCGCCGTGGTCGAGACGTTGAAGGTTGGGCCTCCGCCGCCGGTCCCGGCCGTGTCGAGCAGCCCGTCGCACCCTGTCTCCACGGGCCGAGCGAACGCGCGCATCGTGCGTGCCAGGCCGGCGATCTCCGCGCGCGTCTCTCCCTTGGCCCGCAGCGCCATCAAGAGGCCCGCGATCTCGATCTCGGAAGCCTCGCCGCGCATGATCGCCGCGAGCACCTCCCCGGCACGCGCGGCTCCGAGATCCTCGCCGGCGGCGGCGGCCTGGAGCGCGGCGGTGAGCAGCGGGTTGGGCATTACCCGTCGGCTTCGCACTGCCGCGCGGAGACAACCACTACGGCGCCTCGCTCACGCGCAGGCCGTCCGCTACGGGGATGCCGAGGAAGTTCGCCAGCAGCGCCCGGCCGTGCATCGTGAGGACCGATTCGGGATGGAACTGGACTCCCTCCACCGGCAGCTCGCGGTGGCGGATCCCCATCACGACACCGTCTCCCTCGGCGCTGCGCTGCAGCACGGCGGGGAGGTCGGGGTCCACGACGAGCGAGTGATAGCGACCGACGGTCAAAGGAGAAGGGAGGCCAGCGAAGATCGAGCGGCCATCGTGGGCGATCTCGGAGGCCTTGCCGTGCACCGGCGGGTGCTGGATCACGCGACCTCCAAAGGCCTGGGCGATCGACTGGTGTCCGAGGCAGACACCGAGCGTGGGCACCCCAGCTTCGGGGAAGCGACGCACGGCCTCGACCGAGATCCCGGCCTCGGCGGGGGTGCACGGTCCGGGCGAGACGACAACGCGCTCAAAGCCGCGGCCAAGCAGCTCGTCCACGCGCTCGCGATCGTTGCGCAGGACCTCGACGGCCGCGCCCAGCTCGCCCAGGTACTGGACGAGGTTGTAAGCGAAGGAGTCGTAGTTGTCGATCACCAGGACTCGCATGCCCGCCCCCTCACGGCCAGTCGGCTTGACCAATAGCCAGCTCGATCGCCGCCATCACGCCGCGCGCCTTGGCTTGGGACTCGCGATATTCGTAGTCGGGACGCGCGTCTGCGACCGTCCCGCCGCCAGCCTGAACGTGGGCGACGCCATCCTTGATCACGACCGTGCGAATGTGGATGCAGGTGTCGAGATCCCCGGTGTAGGAGAGCCATCCGATCGCCCCGCCGTAGCCCCCGCGCTTGCCCGGCTCGAGCTCGTCGATGATCTCCATTGCACGGACCTTGGGAGCGCCGGACAGTGTTCCCGCCGGCAGCACCGAGCGCAGCGCCGTCAGCGCGTCTACGTCCGAGCGCAGCGTCCCGGCGACGTCAGAGACGATGTGCAACACGTGCGAGTAGGTCTCGACGCGCATCAGGTCCTCCACGCGCACCGACCCGTACTCGCACACACGGCCGAGGTCGTTGCGCCCGAGGTCCACGAGCATCACGTGCTCGGCGCGCTCCTTCTCGTCGGCCAGCAGCTCGGCGGCGATGCGGCGGTCGGCCGCGGCATCGGGGCCGCGGGGCCGCGTGCCCGCGATCGGCCGCGAGGTGGCCCTGCGGCCGGAGACCGTCAGCAGCGGCTCGGGGCTGGCGCCGGCGATCTGGAAGTCCTCGAAGTCGAGGAAGTACATGTAGGGGCTCGGATTGACTGCACGCAGTCCGCGATAGACGGAGAAGGGATCGAGCGGAAGCGGCGCCGACCAGCGCTGCGAGGGCACTACCTGGAAGGCGTCGCCGGCGTGGATGTAGCGGACGATCCGCGCCACCATCCCCTCGAACTCCGCCCGCGACATGTTGGGCTCGAACGTCGGCATCGCCCGATCGGCGTTTGGCGGCCGCTCGGGATGCGGGACGGGGGCCGCCAGCCGCCAGCGGACCTCGGCGACGAGGTTCACCGCGGCAGCGTAAGCCGCCTCGATTCCCGCGGAAGTTGTCGCATCGACGTTGGCAAGCACGGTGAGCGTATGACGCAGGTGGTCGAAGACGACGAGCGCATCGGTGAACATCAGCGCCAGATCGGGTAGCCCGATCGTGTCCGGGTTGGGCTCCGCGAGGCGCTCGACGGTGCGCACGAGGTCATAGCCGAAGAGCCCGACCGCGCCGCCGGCGAACGGCGGGCCGTCGGGCAGCGGAGCCTGGCGCTGGCGCGCTACCTCCTCAGCGGCCAGCGCGAAGGGATCGCCGCCGTCGCCAAGGCTCCAGCGCAGCACGCGACGGGGGCGCAGGCCGATGAACGAGTAGCGGCCAACCCGCTGGCCCTGATCGGCCGACTCCAGCAGAAATGCGGGACCTCCCGCGCGCAGCTTGAGAAACGCGGAGACCGGCGTCTCGCAGTCGTCGACGAAGCTCTGGCTCAGCGGGATCAGGTTGTGCTCGCCGGCGAGCTCCCGCACCCGCGCGAGTCCGGGCTCGACCGCCCCGGCGGGGTCAGCGGCGACGGCCATTGAGCACCTGCTCGACGTCGGCGAGTGGAATTTCGCGGCTGCGCAGCAGGACGGCGAGGTGATAGAGCAGGTCGGCCGCCTCCTCGCTGACGCGATCATCGCTCTCCTCCCGCGCTGCGCGCGCGACCTCCTCGGCCTCCTCCATGACCTTTTCGGCGATGCGCGGAGCGTCGGCAAGCAGCGCGGCCGTGTAGGAGCCTTCGGGGCGCTCGGCGGCGCGCTGGGCAAGCGTTCGCTCCAGCGCCGGCAGCGCCTCGTGTGCGGCCGCGACGTCGACATCGCCGCGGTGAAAGCAGCTGCGCTTGCCGGTGTGACAGGCCGGACGCGCCAACCCCTCCTCCGTGCGCCGCGCGTCCACCAGCGCGAGCAGGGCGTCGCCGTCGCAGTCGAGCCTGAGGGCGCGCACGGCGAGCGTGTTGCCCGACGTCTCCCCCTTGTGCCACTGCTGCTGGCGAGAACGGCTGTAGAGGTGAAGCTCACCGCTGGAGAGCGTGCGCGCCACCGCCTCGGCGTTCATCCAGGCGAGCGTCAGGATCTCGCCGCTAGCGGCGTCCTGAATCACGCAGGCAACCAGGCCGCGGTCGTCGTAGGCGATCTCGTCGGGATTCATCGCGCTCCGATTATGGCGAGCGCGCGAGCGTGCTTTGATCGGCGACATGAGCACCCGGCTGGGAGTCGACGTCGGTGGGACGTTCACCGACGTCGCCGCGTTCGTCGATGGCGAGCTGCGCACCGCCAAGGTGCCATCCACTCCCGAGGATCAGTCGCGCGGCGCGATCGAGGCGATCGACGTGGCGGAGCTCGAAGGGTCCTCGGTGGAGGGATTCGCCCACGGCATGACGGTCGCCACCAACGCGCTGCTCGAGCGCCGCGGCGCACGCGCTGCCCTGATCACCACCGAGGGCTTCCGCGACCTGCTCGAGATCGGGCGCCAGGACCGGCCCTCGCTCTACGACCTGACCGCGCGGCGGCCCGCGCCGCTGGTCCCCCGCGAGCGCCGCTTCTGCGTGCGCGAGCGCATGGGCCCCGACGGCGTCATCGTCGAGCTCGACGAGGCCAGCCTCGCGGAGGCAGTGGAGAGCGTGGCCGCCGCGGAGGTGGAGGCGGTGGCCGTGTGTCTCCTGTTCGCCTTCCTTCATTCCCAGCACGAGCAGGCCGTCGCTCAGGCCCTGCGCGAGCGCCTCCCGGACGTCCATGTCTCGCTCTCGAGCGAGGTGCTCCCGGAGTTCCGTGAGTACGAGCGCTGCGCGACCACCGCGGCGGACGCCTACCTGGCCCCGCGGCTTGCCGCCTATCTGCGACGGCTGGCCGAGCGCGCGCGCGACGCCGGCCTTCCCGCCCCGCTCGTGATGCGCTCCTCGGGCGGGGTGATCGAGCTCGACGACGCGCAGCGCGAGGGCGCAGGCTGTGTGCTCTCCGGCCCGGCCGGCGGCGTCGTCGGGGCCGCGTGGGTCGCCGAGGCGAGCGGCTTCGCCGACGTGCTCAGCTTCGACATGGGCGGTACGAGCACCGATGTCGCAGCGATCGTCGGAGGTCGGGCCCAGACGACGACCCGCTCGTCCGTCGCCGCGATCCCGATCGGGCTGCCGATGGTCGATGTGCGCTCGGTCAGTGCCGGCGGAGGCTCGATTGCCTGGGCGGATGCGGGCGGGGCCCTGCGGGTGGGGCCCCAGTCGGCCGGAGCGCAGCCGGGACCGGCGGCCTACGGCGGCGGTGGCGAGGACCCGACGGTCACAGACGCCAACCTCTTCCTCGGCTACCTCGAGGACGGCGCCCGCTTGGGGGGCAGCGTGGTGCTCAAACGCGAGCTGGCCCAAGAAGCGCTCGATCGCGTGGGCGCGAGCCTGGGGCTCGATACCGCGGCGGCGGCTCTGGGGGTGATCGCGATCGCCAATGCCGAGATGGTGCGTGCCCTGCGGGTGATCACGGTGCAGCGCGGAATCGACCCGCGCGGATTCGCGCTGCTCGCCTTTGGCGGAGCCGGCGGGCTGCACGCGTGCGCGCTTGCCGACGAGCTCGGCTGCGCGACCGTCTTGCTCCACCGCGCAGCCGGCGTTCTGAGCGCGCTGGGACTGGCGATCTCCGATCTGCGCCGCGACTATGTCTCGCCGCTGCACGCGAGCCTCGACGAGGTCTCCGCCGACCGTCTCGAGCGTGCCTTTGCGGAGATGGAAGAAGGCGCGCGTGGAGATCTCAGCGGGGAGCCTGACCTCGAACGGCTCGCCGATCTGCGTTATCGCGGCCAGGCCTTCGAGCTGACCGTGGATGGGTCCGAGCGCGAAGCCCTGCGCGAGCGCTTCGAGCAGGCCCACGACCGCCGCGTGGGCTACCGCATGCAGGACGAGCCGGTCGAGCTGGTCGCGGTGCGTGTAGTGGCCACGGTAGGTGTGCCCAAGCCGCAGATGAGAGCGCCGGAAAACGAGGGGTCCGCCGAGCCCACTCGCCGCCGCGCCTGGGCGGGGGGCGCCTGGAGCGAGCTCCCCGTCATCCCGGAGGCGGCCCTGCGTCCGGGAGCCGAGGTCGATGGCCCCGCTCTGGTCGAGCGCCCCGATGCCACATGCCTCGTAGCTGAAGGCTGGCACGGGGCCGTCGACGACGCCGGAACGCTCGTGCTGGAGCGCGCGCGGTGAGCGGCGAGCACGCGAGCACGCTGGACCCCGTCGCCCTGTCGGTGCTCGCTTCCACCCTCGCTGGCATCGCGGAAGAGGCGGGGGCACTGTTGATCCGCAGCGCCTACTCGTCGAACATCAAGGAGCGCCGCGACTGCTCGGTCGCGCTGTTCGATGCGCGCGGCCGCATGGTCGCCCAAGCCGAGCACATCCCGGTCCACCTCGGCGCGATGCCCGAGAGCGTCGCGGCCGTCATTCAACGCAATCCCTGCGCTGGAGATGTGTGGATGCTCAACGACCCCTTCTGTGGCGGCAGCCACCTTCCCGACATCACGCTGGTGGCGCCGTTCGAGCTCGAGTCGGGCAGCGGACTCGACGGTTATGCCGTGACGCGCGCCCACCACTCCGACGTCGGTGGGATGCGCCCCGGCTCGATGCCAGCCGACTCGCGCGAGCTCTTGCAGGAGGGCATCGTGATTCCGCCGCTACGGCTCGTGCGCGCTGGGAGCTACGTCGACGATGTGCTCGAGCTGGTGCTGGCAAACGTGCGTACCCCGCGCGTACGCCGCGGCGATCTGCGCGCGCAGATCGCCGCGAGCCGGCTGGCGGGTGAGCGGCTCGCGGAGCTGGCGGAGCGGCGCGGCCGTGACACGGTCCTCTCCGCTTTCGCCGAGACGATCGACTACGCGGAGCGGCGCGCGCGCGAGGCGCTGTCCGCGTTGCCCGGCGGCGCCCACGAGGCCAGCAGCGAGATCGAAGGCGATGGAGCCAGCGACGACGACATCCGTTTGCACGTGCGCGCGGAGATCGTCGGCGACGAGCTGCTCGTCGACTTCGGCGGCAGCGCCGACCAGGTCGCGGGCAACGTGAACTGCCCGCTGGCTGTGACACGGGCGGCCTGTTGCTTCGTGCTGCGGGTCCTGCTCCCCAACGATCTGCCCGCCAACGCCGGGACGTATGCCCCGCTGCGAGTGAGCGCGCCCGAGGGCTCCGTCGTCAATGCCTGCGCTCCGGCGGCGGTCGTGGCCGGCAACGTCGAAACCTCTCAGCGGATCGCCGACACCGTGCTGCTGGCGCTTTCGCAGGCGATCGACGGTCTCCCCGCAGAGGGCCAGGGGACCATGAACAACCTCGTCATCGGACGCAGCGAGTGGAGCTATTACGAGACGATCGGCGGCGGCCAGGGCGCCAGCGCGGCGGGCCCGGGAGCGAGCGGCGTGCACGTCGGGATGTCGAACACCTTGAACACCCCGATCGAGGCGCTCGAGCTCGAGTATCCGCTGCGGGTCGAGCGCTATCAGCTCCGCGACGGCAGCGGCGGCGCCGGTCTCCATGCCGGCGGAGAGGGGCTGGAACGGATCGTACGAGTGCTCGAGCCGTGTGCCCTTTCGCTGCTCAGCGACCGCCGGCGCCACGCTCCCCAGGGCGCCAGCGGCGGTGAGCCGGGCGCCTTGGGCGAGAACCTGCTCAACGACGAGCCGCTGCCGGCGAAAGCGTCGCGCTCGCTCGTTGCCGGCGACGTGGTCACGGTCCGAACGCCGGGTGGTGGCGCCTGGGGCGCGCCGAGCTGACAATGACGCGGGCGGACGCACCGGCTCAGGCGATCGCCGCGATCCGCGCCCAACGCGCGGCTGGGCAGTTGCTCGTCGATCGTCGTGGGTCCAGCCCCGAGGAGATCGCCGGCCATCTACTCGCCGTGCAAGCGCAGGACCTGCAGGGCGCGCGCCTGGCCCTGCGCGCCCGCGGTGCGCGCCTACCGCGGCTGACGTCGACCATGCGCTTGGCGTCGAGCGCTCCGTCGTGATCGGGTGGCTGGGGCGCGGAACACTGCATATGGTCCGGCGCGAGGACTATCGCTGGCTGTTGGCTCTGACCGCTCCATTTCAGCTGACGGGGACCCGACGGCGGCTGATGCAGGAGGGTGTCGGTGCCGATGCCGCCGAGCGAGCAGTTGGCGTGTTCGAGCGAGCGCTCGGGAGCGACGGCCCGCTCACCCGCGACGAGCTGGCCGAACGGCTTACGGCAGCCGGGATCCGCAGCGAGGGGCAGGCGATGATCCACCTGCTCTCACTCGCGGCTCAGCGCGGCGTCGTCGTGCGCGGCCCGGTGCGTAGCCGCGCGAGGCAGGCATGGGCGCTGGCGCGCGACTGGCTCGGCGAGGACCTGGCGACGCGACTCGAAGGCGAGGCCCGCGATCTCGCGCTGCGCGAGCTGGCTCGCCGCTACCTCGTCGCCCACGGACCTGCGAGCGACGCCGATCTCGCCACCTGGGCGGGGATCAACCTGGGCGACGCCCGCGCCGGCTTGACGGCGATCGCCTCGGAGCTGGTGGAGCGGCCCGACGGGCTCGTCGAGCTCGCTGGCCGCACCGGTCGCCCGAGCACGCGAGCGCGGCGGCTTCCGCCGCGCCTGCTCGGCGTCTTTGATCCTTATCTGCTCGGCTGGAAGCGCCGCGGCTTCATGCTCCCCTCAGGCAATGCCCATCGGGTGGTCCCCGGCGGCGGCCTCATCCGTCCAGTCGCAATTGTCGACGGCCTCGCGGCCGCCACCTGGGCCGCCCGCCGCAGCGGCACTGAGATCGCGATCTCTATCGACCCGTTGGGGCCGCTGTCGGAGGAGGCGGCAGCTGCGCTGCGAGTCGAGGCAGTGGACATCGCCCGCTTCGAGGGGCGGGAGTTGCGCTAGCTACAGCTAGCGCGCTGTGCGCGCCGGCTGTTGCGAGCCGGGGTGTGCGATGAAGACCCCAATAATCGCCGTGGACATCGCACACCCCTCCTCGGGGCGACCGCTACTCGATCCCGAGGCGGTCGAGCAGCGCCTCGTCCTTGCGCCAATGGCGCCTAACGCGCACCGACAGGTCGAGGTGGACATGCGCGCCCAAGCGCCGCTCGAGCGCCTGGCGCGCCGCGACACCGATCGCCTTGATCATGCGGCCGCCGGCGCCGATCACGATGCCCTTCTGCGACTCGGTCTCGACCCACACCAGCGCGCGCACGCGCACGAGCTCGTCCTCGTCGGTGCGCTCGACTTCCTGCACCTGGACCTCGATCGCGTGGGGGAGCTCGTGGCGCGTGCGGTTGAGGATCGGCTCGCGGATCAGCTCGGCGAGCTCGAGCGCCTCCGGCAGGTCGCTGCGCTCCTCCGCCGGGAAGAGCAGCGGGCCCTCGGGCAGACGCGCGACGAGCGCATCAACGAGCGCGGGCACGCCGCGGCCGGTACGCGCCGAGACCGGGAAGATCTCCTCGCCCACGTCGAGCTGCGCAGCGGCCTCGAGCGCGGCCAGCGTGCGCGCGCGGTCCAGCCGGTCGACCTTGTTGACCGCGACGATGACCGAGCGCCCCGCCTGGGCCAGCGAGCGCGCCAGGAAGCGGTCTCCGCCGCCGATCGGTTGCTCGCCGTTGAGCACGAGCACGGCCCCGTCGGCGTCGGCGACAGAGCGCTCCACGCGCCGCGCCATGCGCTCGGTGAGGACGTCGCGTGGACGCTGGAGGCCAGGGAGGTCCACGAGCACGAGCTGCCAATCGCGCGTCGTGGCCACGCCGCGGATCGCGCGCCGCGTGGTCTGTGGCTTGTCGGAGACGATCGCCACCTTTGCGCCAACGATCGCGTTGACGAGCGTGGACTTGCCGGCGTTGGGCCGCCCGCAGAGCGCGACAAAGCCGCTGCGCATCATCGCTTGAGACCGCGGGCGCGATCCTCCGCTCCCCAGCGCAGCAGCTCGGCCTGGAGCACGAGCATCTCGCCCTCGTCGCGTTCGTGGTCCATGCCGAGGAGGTGGAGCACGCCGTGGAGGACCGCCTCGCGGATGTCGGCGGTTCGCTGGGGGCAGATGACGACGTCGCCGAGCTCGCGCGGTCCGTGCGCGCGCTCGGCCCCGTCGATCGGGAACGAGAGCACGTCGGTTGCTCCCTCGCGACCGCGGTGCTGGTCGTTCAGTGCCGCGATCTCCTGCTCGTCGACGAAAGCGATCGCGAGGTGCCCGTCGAAGACGCCGCCTGACGCAGCGGCCAACTCGCACAGGTATGCGATCTCGTCGAGCGTCGGATCTCCCCTGGGTGGATCGCCCCGCAGCTCGACCTCCAGCATGCCCAGCTGACCTCGTGGCGGGTCGATCCCGTCCACTACATCTAGGCGCGCCGGCGCAGCGGCGGGCGCACCGGGCGCTCGGCGCGCAGCTCGGGCGTGAGCCGCTGTCCGTGCTCGGCGTAGGCCTCGACGATCCGCTGCACGAGCTTGTGGCGCACGACGTCCTCGCCGCCGAAGCGAACGAACTCGATGCCCTCGAGGTCGCCCAGGATCTCGCCGACCACGACAAGGCCCGACTGCTGCTCGCGCGGGAGGTCGATCTGGGTGATGTCCCCCGTCACGACCATGCGCGAGCCGAAGCCGAGGCGCGTGAGGAACATCTTCATCTGCTCGGGCGAGGTGTTCTGTGCCTCGTCGAGGATCACGAAGGAGTCGTTGAGCGTGTTGTGGGTGACGAGGAAGTCTTCCGTGACGTAGAGCGAGTCCGACGCGGCGACCTGGATGCAGACCGTTTCTGCCTGACCCGCGCTCTCGATCGAGTGCACAAAGCGCATCGGCCCCCCGCCACCGTGGTGTCGGTAGCAAGCACGCTTGCGATTCAGTCGGAATGGCTCGAGTCCGCTCGGCAGACGAATGTCAAACACGAACGCGTCCGAGGCATGGCGCACGGGGCGGCCGCCAGCCCGTCCGGGAGGTCGCCCAACCGCTGAGCGTCTCCTCGAATAGGCGACTCCTCCCAGGGAGCGAACAAGAAACGTGACGTCGTCCCGGAGACGCTCCGAGCACGTGCCGTACTGGATCCGGCAGCGCCGGCCGCTCTGCGTTACGGGCCCACCGTCGCTGTCCAGGAGGCCTTGTAGGACGGCGAGCCGAACAGCCGAGCTGTTGTAGAGGTACACCGCAGGTACGAACTTCGTGCTCGATCGGGTCCCCGCAAGGCCAAGCTCGCGCAGAGCAACGGTGACTGGACTCGCCACGATCACGCCGCCACGTTCGCCGTCGGCGCGGTTGAGGACATAGTCCACCTCGCTCTTCGGACGCAACCTGATCTCGTCGAATGAGTCCTCCAATGCGGCCGCCAGCTCAGGGTCAGCCGTGGCGAAGCTGGGAGTAGTCTTCGTCGTCAGGCACCCGTCGCCGAGCAAGAGGCCGAGCGCATACGCATCAATCGGTACGGGGCGCGGCTCGAACTCGACCGGCGCCTCTAGGAGGGGCAGCTCGAAGCAATGGCGATGAGCGGCGCGCAGCCTCCCGATCATCTCACGCGTTTCGACGACGCGACCCGGCTTGCCTCGCCTGCGATCGTCGGGCGTCGTAACACGCCAAAGATGCTCCGCACAGCAGAGAGTCGACGCACCATCCTGCGAGCGCAGCCGGAAGACCTCTTTGCGACCCTGGGGGTACACACCGAGAACCGGCGTTGGATGGCCGCTGGACCCGATGACCAGGTCCCCCACCCGCAGGCTCCCGAGTGACCGGAAGCCGGACGGCGTCAACACCGGAGTCGATAGGGGCTGGGCGCGCCCACGCATGAACGCCAGCGGGGCGACCTCGATGACGCCACGATCGAGGAACTGCGAGACCTTCTCGGGATCGATCATGTCGCGCAACGCGTCGAACAGCGGACGCAGGTAGGGGTCGACCTTGGCCATCACGTCTCCGGGGAGAAAGCCGAGCCGCTCGCCGGCCTCGACCGCGGGGCGCGTGAGGATGATCCTGCTGATCTCGCGGCGCGTCAGCGCGGCCGCTGCCAGCGCCACGGCCAGGAACGTCTTGCCCGTGCCAGCCGGCCCCACGCCAAAGGTGATCGTGCTGCTGCGGATGGAGTCGACGTAGCGCTTCTGGTTGACCGTCTTGGGCGCCACCTTCGTGTTGCGGTGGCGCCAGACCACGTCCTCGAGGATCTTTGCTGGGGACTCGTGCTGATCGAGTGCGCCGGTCACGGCAGCGATCGTGCCCGGCGCGATCTCGTGGCCCTGCGCGATCAGCTCGGTCAGCTCGCCGATCACGGCCGCTCCGGACTCCACCGCACCGGTCTCGCCATCGAGCGTGACGACGTTGCCGCGCAGGAAAAGCGCGCACTCGAGGTGTCCCTCCAGGGCGCGCAGGATGCTGTCGTGGGAGCCAGCGAGCTCCGCGGCGACTGCGTTTGGAAGCTCGATCTGCCGGCGCACGGCCGCCTCAGCTCTCAAGCGCGCGGCGCACCGCGGTCGACACGCGCCGTCCATCGGCGCGCCCGGCGACGGCCGCCATGGCCGCCTTCATCGCGCGCCCCATGTCGGCCGGCCCCGCGGCGCCGCTGTCGGTGACGGCCGTCCGCGCGATCTGCTCGAGCTGGTCATCGGGGAGCTCGGCGGGGAGATAGCCGTCGATCAGGCCTGCCTCAAACTCTTCCTGCTCGGCCAGCTCCTGGCGCCCCGCCTCGCGGTACGTCGAGGCGGCCTCCTCACGACGCTTGCGCTCGCGCCGCAGCACGGCGATCTCGTCCGGCACGCCATCGCCCGCGTCCTTGGCGGCCTTCTGCAACTCGGAGAGCACCAGTCGCAGTGCCCCCACGCGTTCACGCTCGCCAGCCTTCATCGCGGCGGCGAGGTCACTACGCAGATCGGCAGCCACGGTCACTGGACGGCCACAAGGATAGAGGTGTGCGTGGCTGCCGCCGGCCGCCAGGCCCGCTGCCCGGCGACGTTCGCCGGACCAGCGCCCTCACCCTGAGAGCGCTTCGGGCGGCAGCTCCAGGCGCCCGCCGTCGAGCTCCTGCGGATGCCCGATCTGGCCGACCTCGGCGGCCTCGCGCCGGAACAGCAGATCCGATGTCCAGTCGATCACGAGGCGCGCACGGCGGCTGAGGCCGGGCATCAGCAGCATGTGGTAGGTGCGGGCCAAGAACCACGCTGGAAAGCCGCGCCAGCGCACGCCCGCGGTTTCCGCCACCGCCTCATGGCGTCCGAGGTCGACGAAGACCCCGAGGGTCTTGTAGCGGAAGGGCCTGACCCGCCCGCCCGCGCCCAGCTCGCAGGCGATGTTGCGCGCGACCAGTCGTCCTTGGCGGATCGCGTGCTGGGCGGTCGGCGGGCAGGGCTCACCGGGCCGCGCCGGATCGGGTACGGCTGCGGCGTCACCGACCGCCCAAACGCCGTCTACTCCGCTCACCCGCAGCTGCGCGTCGGTCTCGATCCGCCCGCCGGCGGTGAGCGGAAGCCCTAGATGGGCAATCGCCCGTACCGGCTTGACGCCCGCGGTCCACGCCACCGTCCGGGTGGGTACCTGCTCCCCGTCGGAGAGCGTCACGCTGCGCGCCGTCAGGCGCTCGACGCTCGTGTGAGTGCGGATCTCCACCCCACGTCCGTGCAGTTCGTTGGCGGCGAAGTCAGACAGGCTCCGCCGAACCTCGGGCATGATCCGGTCGCGCGCCTCCACCAGGATCCAGCGCATGCCGTGCTGCCGGCTGCGCGGGTAGAGCTCGAGCACCGAGGCTGCGTAGTTCTGCAACTCGGCGAGCCCCTCGACCCCGGCGTAGCCGGCACCCACGAAGACCCAGGTGAGATAGCACGAGCGCTCACTGCTGTGCTCTGCCGCCTCAGCCCGCTCGAGGCACTGGAGCATGCGGTTGCGCAGCGCGATCGCCTCCGCGAGCGTCTTGAAGCCGATCCCATGCTCGACGAGCCCGGGAATCGGCAGCGCCCGCGACGTCGAGCCCAGCGCCACGACCAGCTGGTCGTAGCCCAACTCCTGCGAGCGGCCGTCGTCCTCCTCGATCCTCACGACGCCGGCGCCGGGGTCGGCGCCGGTGACCCGCGCGGTACGGATCTCGGTCTCGCGCAGGCGCTGACGCAGCGGCACTACGACGTGGCGGGGCTCGAGCGTGCCGCCGCACGCGCCAGGCAGCAGCGGCGTATAGAGCATGAAGTTGGTGTCGTTGACGAGCGTGACGCGGGCGCTGAGAGCCGGCAGGACACGCTCGAGCGTGCGCGCCGCGTAGAGGCCGCCGAAGCCCCCGCCGACGATCAGGATGCGATGGGCCACCGGCCGATCAGGCTACCCGCACGAGATGGAGCGCCACCCACCCCTCACGCGCACCTCGCTCGCGCTCGATCAGCCCCCGCGCTGCAAAGGCCGCTGCGACCTCTGCAGCTTCCTCGGCCAGCAGGCCGCCCGCGATCAGCACGTCCGGCAGCGGCGCCGGGAGGCGTTGGGCGAGCGTCAGCAACAGCGGGCGAAGCAGGTTCGCGGTTACCACAGGGGTGCACGGCAGCGCGTCGACGCGCAGGTCGGCGCGGCGCACGTCGAGCACGACGTCGTTGGCCCTGGCGTTGGCGGCGGCGGCCTCGACGCTGTCGGGGTCGTGGTCGATCGCGAACACCGGAGAGAAGCCGAGCCGTCTGGCCGCGATCGCCAGCACGCCCGAGCCGCAGCCGACGTCGAGCAGCGGACCGCCGGGTTCGAGCCCGAGCAGCAGCTCCAGGCAGAGGCGCGTCGTCGCGTGCGCGCCCGTGCCAAACGCCCGTCCCGGGTCGATCACGAGCTCGGGCACGCCCGCGCGCGCGCTCTGCTCCGCCCACGGCGCCCGCACCACCAACCCCTCGAGCACGAGCGGTCGGTGAAAGGCCTTCCAGCGCTCGCTCCAGTCGTCAGCGAGCTCGCTGGTGGAGATCGACACCAGCGCGCCGCCCACGCGCGTCCGCAACTCGGGGAGCTCGGGCAGCTCGCCAGCAGCGCCGTAGATCGCGAACTCGACCTGATCGCCGCGATCGACCTGCTCGAGCCCTGCCGGGGCGAGCTCAAGCAGCTCGGCGAGAACGACATCGGCGTCGGCGCGCCGCACCCGCAGCGCGAGGCGGATCAACCGCCGATCGCTCGCTTGAGCCGCTGGAAGACGTTCTCGTCGGAGCGCAGGTTCTCGGCTGTGATCGTCGATGAGAGCTGCTCCAACAGGTCGCGCTGCTCGTCGGAGAGCCGGCGTGGGACGACGACGTTGACGACGACCCGCAGATCGCCCGACCCGCGCCGGCGCAAGGCGGGCATCCCCTGTCCGCGCAAGACGATGACGCTTGACGGCTGCGTGCCGGGAACGATCTCCAGCTGCTCGCTGCCATCCAGAGTGGGGATCTCGACGGTGGTCCCGAGCGCCGCCAGCGGCGCCGGTATATCCACGACGGTGACGAGATCGTCACCGTCGCGAACGAAGCGCTCGTCCGCGCGCACGCGGACAGACACGTAGAGGTCGCCAGCGGGGCCCCCGCGCTCGCCTTCATGGCCGCGACCGGCGATGCGAATGCGTTGGCCGTCCTCGATCCCAGCCGGAACGTCGACACTGACACGGGCCGATTCGGCGACTCGTCCGACACCCCGACAGCGCGCGCAGGGCTCGCGCGCGACGCGTCCGTCACCCCCGCAGCGGTCGCAGACGGCGCGGCGCATCATCTGCCCGAAGGGCGTGCGCGTCACCGCCTCGAGCTGCCCGCTTCCGCCGCAGCGCGAGCAGGTCTCGATCGGCGTGCCCGGCTCGGCGCCGTTGCCCGAACAGTGCTCGCAGCGGGCGATGCGCTCGTAGGAGACCTCGACGGCGGCACCCGCGGCGGCCTGCACCAGCGACAGCTCAACTGCCGCCCCGGCGTCACCACCCTGCATCGCTCCAGCACGACCGCCGCCAAAGGGGTCAAAGCCCGCCTGACCAAACAGCGCCTCGAAAATGCCCGAGAAGGCGTCGTTACCGAAGTCCGGGGGCGCCCAGCCGCCCGCCCGCAGGCCCTCGTGGCCGTAGCGGTCGTAGCGCTCGCGCCGACCGGGGTCCGACAGCACTTCGTAGGCCTCGGCGGCCTCCTTGAACTTCGCCTCGGCCTCGGGGTCGTGGGCGTTGACGTCGGGGTGCAGCTCGCGCGCCAGACGGCGAAAGGCGCGCTTGACGTCGCTCTCGCCGGCGCCCTGCGCGACCCCGAGCACGTCGTAGTAGTCGCGCTTCACCGAGGGGTCAGGCATCCTCATAGACCTCGGTGATGAAGTGCGAGAGCTGGTCGGCGGCGTCGCGCACCGCCGCGATCGCTACGGGGTAGTCCATGCGCACGGGTCCCAGCACCGACACCGTGCCAAGGTTTCGCTGAGGCAGGCCGTAGCCGGCCGCGACCAGCGCCATCGAGCGCAGCGCCGGGGATTCGTTCTCCGCGCCGATGCGTACGAGCACATCGCGGCTGTCGAGCGCCGAGCGCAGCACCCCGAGCAGGCTGACCCGACGCTCGAGCATCGACATCAGCTCGTTGAGCTGGGAGACGTCGGCGAAGCGCTGACCCGACACCAGACGCGCTGTACCTTCGAGGTAGAGGCTGTCCTCGGCGGTCTCGGCGAGCTGGAGGAACGCCGGCGCGAGACCCTCGAGGAAGCGTTGCTCGCTCTCGCCCAGGCTGACGTCGGCGAGCCGGCCGTGGAGCATGCGCGCGCCGAGGCCGAGGCCGACAAGGCGCTCGTTGAGATACGAGGCCGCCCAATCGGCTAGGCCCGCATCGATCGGCTGCTGGTAGGTGAAGATGCGCTTGCTGACGGCGCCGGTGGAGGTGATGACCACGACCATCAGCACCTGGGGCTGGAGCACGAGCACCTCGACGTGGCGGACCGTGGCCGTGGCCAGCGGCGGGGCAGAGACGATCGCCAGCAGGTTGGTGACGTGGGAGAGGGTCTCGGTGGTGACGCGCATCGCCTCGTCGACCTCGCGGCGCATCAGCGTCAGCTCGAGCGCGGGACGCGCTACGGGCTCGGGCAGCAGACGGTCGACGAAGTAGCGGTAGCCCGAGTCGGTTGGAAAGCGCCCGGCAGACGTGTGCGGGTGGGCGAGCAGTCCCTGCTCCTCGAGGATCGCCAGGTCGTTACGCACGGTCGATGCGCCGCAGTCGACGTCGGGATCGGCGGCGAGCGCCTTGGAGCCGATCGGCGCGCCACCGGCGAGGTAGCCGTCGACAACCTTGCGCAGCAGCAACTCTTGGCGCGTGGAGAGCACCGCTCGATTGTACGAGCGACGTCGTCGGCTCCCAGCTGGGCGGCCGCTGAGCGGCGCGCTGTGGGCCCTGCCTGCCTACGTCAGCGCGATCTCGGCCGTGGCGTTGCGGATGATCTGCTGACCGTCTTGCTCGGCGACGGTGTCGACCCAGGCCACGCCGCCGGAGCTCTCACGCACGGTCGAGCGCACGACGAGCTCGTGCTCGGGCAGGCCCATCCCGCGGAACTGGACGCGCAGGCTGCGCAGCCTTTGCGGCCTGCCGGCTGCCTCGGTCTGGGCGCGGGCAACCTGGGCCATCGTCCAGAGCCCGTGCAGGATGCGGCCCGGAAGCCCGACCTGGCGCGCGAACCCCTCGTCGACGTGGATCGGGTTGTAGTCCCCCGATGCGCCGGCATAGCGCAGCGTGACGAATTTGTCCGGGGTCACCCTGACCACTGGAAGCTCGCTTCCCACGGTGAAATCCGTCACCCTCACACACCTCGGACTATGTTGGTCCACGTGCCCGTGCAGACGGTCTCGCCATCCTGGTTCTTGGACACCGATTCGAAGACGTAGTAGCCGCGACCGTCGCGCTCGGAGATCTCCTTGACGGTGGCCTGAGTAGTGATCTCGTCGCCGGCGATAACCAAAGGCCCCCAGTGGAACTCCTGGCCGCCGTGCAACATCGCGGCGAAGTTGATGCCGACGTCGGGATCGAATATTCCGGGGGCCACCGCCATCGCGCTGTAGACGACACAGAACATTGGTGGTGCCACCACGTCTGCGTGTCCGGCCGCGCGCGCTGCCTCGACGTCGAGATACACCGGATCGCTTTCGCCGACCGCGTGTGCGTATTCGCGCACCTTCTCACGCCCGACGGCGTAGAGCACGGGCGGGTAAGACTTGCCGACGGCTTCGGTCTGGACCGGCATGCGGCGCGGGAGAATAGCGAGCCGCCGCGCTACTCAGCGGTCCCCGAGCTCGAGCACCGCGAGGAAGGCCTCCTGGGGTACCTCGATGCGTCCGACGCGCTTCATGCGCTTCTTGCCTTCCTTCTGCTTCTCCAGCAGCTTGCGCTTGCGCGAGATGTCCCCGCCGTAGCACTTCGCGATGACGTCCTTGCGGTAAGCCTTCACCGTCTCCCGGGCGATCACATGGGATCCGATCGCGGCCTGGATCGGCACGTCGTACTGCTGGCGGGGAATCTTCTGACGCAGCTTCTCGGCGAGTAGCCGTCCAGCCCCATAAGCCTTGTCGCGGTGGACGATCATCGAGAGCGCGTCGACGGTGTCACCCCCCAGCAGGATGTCGAGCTTGACGAGGTGCGAGGGACGCAGCCCGACCAGCTCGTAGTCCAACGAGGCATATCCGCGCGTACGCGACTTCAGTTGGTCGAAGAAGTCGAGCACGATCTCAGCGAGCGGGAGATCGTATGTGAGCTGCAATCGTTCGGCTGACAGGTAGTGCATCGCGCTGTGCTCGCCGCGCCGCTCCTGGCAAAGCTCCATGATCGTGCCGACAAACTCCTTCGGCGTGAGAATCGACGCGCGCACCAGAGGCTCGCGGATCTCGGTAATGCGGACCGCCTCGGGCATGTCGGTGGGGTTGTGGACCTCGATCTCGGAGCCGTCGGTGAGCGTCACCTCGAATCCAACCGACGGTACGGTGGCGAGCAGCTCGAGGTCGTACTCGCGCTCCAGGCGCTCGCGCACGATGTCCATGTGCAGGAGGCCCAGGAAGCCGCAGCGGAAGCCAAACCCGAGCGCGTCGGAGGTCTCCGGTTCGAAGCTCAAGGCCGCGTCGTTGAGGGTGAGCTTCTCGAGTGCATCGCGCAGCTCGGGAAAGCGATCAGAGTCGGTCGGGAAGAGCCCGCAGAAGACCATTGGCTTGACCTCGCGATACCCAGGCAGCGGCTCGCTGGCCGCGCGCGACCCGGTAGTGAGCGTGTCACCGACACGCAGCCGACTGACGTCCTTGATACCCGTGATGAGATAGCCAACCTCACCCGCCTCGAGCGCGGCGGCAGGTGTCATCTGCGGAGTGAAGTACCCGATGTCGTCGATCTCGGCCTCGGTGCCCGACGCCATCGCACGGATCGCCTCTCCCTTCTTGAAGACACCGTCGACCACCCGGACGTAGGCGATCACTCCACGGTACTGGTCAAACTGTGAGTCGAAGATCAATGCTCGTGGGGCTGCGGCCGGGTCGCCCCCAGGAGGCGGCACCTTCTGCACGAGCTCTTCGAGCACGTCGACGATGCCCTCTCCGGTCTTGGCGCTGATCCGCCGCACGCCGTCGGCCGGCTCCCCCAGCAACTCAGCGATCTCGCCCGCGACCCGCTCGGGATCGGCGCCGGGAAGGTCGATCTTGTTGAGGCAGGGGATCAGCTCGAGTCCCGCCTCAACGGCGAGGTAGGTGTTGGCGAGCGTCTGGGCCTCGACGCCCTGGGATGCGTCGACGACGAGCAGTGCGCCCTCGCACGCCGCCAGCGATCGCGAGACCTCATAGGTGAAGTCGACGTGACCCGGGGTATCGATCAGGTGCAACTGATAGGCCTGGCCGTCGCGGGCGCTGTAGAGCACCCGGACGGCCTGGGCCTTGATCGTGATGCCACGCTCGCGCTCGAGCTCCATCGTATCGAGCACCTGGGCGCGCATCTCGCGGCGCTCGACGGTGTGGGTGAGCTCGAGGATGCGATCCGCGAGCGTCGACTTGCCGTGGTCGATGTGGGCGATGATGCAGAAGTTGCGGATCAGCGACTGGCGCTCGAGGGCTGGCGTGGGCGCGCCGGCGGTCGCGGTTGAGCTGCGAGCGATCGTGCTGAGGTCCGCCTTGGCCATCGGCGACAAGGGTAGGGAACCGTCCCCCGGTCGTGAGGAGGCGCTCAGCTCGCGCGCAGCCGGCGCAGCCCGGACCCCAGCAGGCGCCGGATCTGGTCGGCTTCCTCCACGCGCAGCGCAACCACCACCGCCGCGTAGGCGACCACGCCCGCGACGAGCGCTGAGCCTACCGACAGGACCTGTGCCCCGAGCGAGCGTCCGAGCAGGGCGTCGAGTCCCTTCCATGTCAGCGCGGCCACCATCGCCAGCGCCTCGGCCGCGATCAGGATCTCGATCAGCGTGACGAGGATCCGGCCGCCCTCGATCCCGCCCAGGCGTCGCCGCAGCACCCAGACCTGACCGGCGCACATTGCAGCGCTCGCCGACACGGTACCGATGACGGGACCGGCGATCCCAAAGGGCTGGTAGAGAGCGATCGAGACGGCGCCGTTGAGGACCAGGCTTGCGCCCGCGAGCGTGGTTGGCAGCCACGGCCGTTGGAGCGAGAAGAAGGTCCTCGTGAGCAGCAGGTTGACGCCCGCGAAGGGCAATGAGAAAGAGAACCAAAAGAGCGCCAGCGAGACGCGATCGGTGGAGTGCACGTCGAAGTTGCCGTGCTCGTAGATCAGCCGCACGATCGGTGTCGAGAGCGCGACGGTCACCGCCGCGGCGGGCACCAGCAGCAACACGATCTGGCGGACACCGTTGGCCATCGTCGCGCGGAGGCGCTCGAGATCGCCGCGCGTGGCGGCGCGACTGAGCGCCGGGAAAAGGACCGTCGCGAGCGCTACCGAGAAGATGCCCTGGGGCAGCATGTAGATGCGAAAGGCGGCGTCGATCGCGCGTGGCGCCTGATCGGAGATCAACGACCCCAGCGTGTCATTGAGAAAGATGTCGAAGTTGATGATCCCCAGGCCGATCGTGACCGGGAACATCAGCAGGAACACCCTCCTCACGCGCGGATCGCGCCAGTTGAACGACGGTCTCAGGCGGAAGTCGATCCGTGAGAGCACCGGCAGCGCCATCGCGAACTGCACTACGGTGCCGGCCAGGATCCCGATCGCGTACGCATAGAGCTGCTCTCCGCCGTGAAACAGCGGCCGCAGCCAGATCAGCGCCGCGATGATCACGAGATTCCACATCAGCGGGGCGATGGCTGGAATGGTGAAGTGGTCGTAAGCGTTGAGGACGCCCGTCACTAGCCCGTTGAGCGCGAGCAGCATCACAACCGGGAACATCACTTGTGACAGCCCTGTCGTGAGGGAAATCAGCGGCCCGCTGAAGGTGGAGCCGACAAACAGGGGCACGATCACGGGAGCGAGCAGGATGAAGAGCGCGGTGACCGCCCCCAGGCCGGCACCGATCACCATGAACAGTGTCCCCGCGAGCACGAATGCCTCACGTCTACGCCGTTGTTCCAGCAGTTCACTGAACACCGGCACGAACGCTGCCTGCAGCGCCGAGTCGGCCACGAGGCTGCGCACGAGGTTGGGAATCTGAAAGGCGATCGTGAAGGCCGAGAAGCGCCCCTGGGTGCCGAAGTAGGCCGACGCGACCACCTCGCGCACGAGCCCGGCGATCCGCGACAGCCCCGTGGCGACCGAGAAAATCGCGGTGTTGACGGCGATCCTGCGATGCGCTGGCGGCGGCTGTGTCCCCGGTGAGGGGCCGAGCGGCTGGGAGTCAGCGGTCGCCTCGGCGGAACCGGTTACAGCCGGGGCGGGGTCGCTGGAATGGGCCACTCGCGCCGCTATAGTACGTCCCCGCCGCGTCCCCGCCGCCACGGCGGCGCGGCGGTCTTTTTTATGGCCAACATCGCGTCCCAGAAAAAGCGGATCCTGCGCGCAGAACGCGAGCGCCTGGAGAATCGTCGCTACACGTCAGCCATCAAGACGTACTTTCGCCGGCTGGAGGCAGCCGCCCTTGCGGGTGACGACGACACCGCCGACAGCGAGCACCGCGACCTCATCAAGACGATCGACAAGGCAGTCAAGCGCGGGGCGCTACATCGCAACAACGGTGCCCGCAAGAAGTCTCGTGCCGCACGCGTCCGCGCCGGCTCCTCCTAGCGCGACAGCGCTTCCTCAGGCGGTGATCGCCGCGATCGCGCGGACTGCGGAGGTGTCCTCGCTGAGTACGCCTCCCCCGCGCGTCTCGAGCTCGAGGTCGGCAAGGCGTTCCAGCGCGTGTCGCAGTCCGTCGCGCTCAGCGCGACGGGCGTCGGCGATCAAGCGCTCAGCAGCTCGCTGAGGCATTCGCAGACTGCGCCGAACCTGAGACGCAGCTTCTCCCTTCTCGAGCCGGTCAGTGATCTCGAGCGCGAGCCTCGTGCGCTGCACCATCCAGTGCGTGAGCCCGGGGAGGCGCTCGCCCTGGGAGCGCAGCTCGAGCAACAGCTTTGTCGCCGCGGGAGCGTCGCGCGCGACGAGCGCGTCGGCCAACGTCCAAACCCGGCGCTCGGCGCCTCCAACCGTGAGCTCCTCGATCGACTCGGCGTCCAGCTTCGTCTTCGCGCCCATCTCCAGCGCGAGGCGCTCGAGCTCGCGCAGCAGCCGCTGCTGACGGTGACCCACGCGCGCCACGAGCATCTGGGCGGCGCCCGAGTCCAGCTCGAGCCCGAGCTCGCTGCCACGCTCGATCACCCAGCGCGGCAGCTCACGAGCGCTGAGCGCACGCTCGACGCTGACCGCCCCGCCGGCGGCGCCAACGGCATCGCGGAGGCGGTCGGGTGCCTTGGCCCGCTGCTCTTCGCGCGCGAAGAATGCCACCGTGGTGTCAGCCGGGAGCGCCGCCAGCAATGGCTCGAGCTCGGCGACCTCGGCTTCCGTCCAGCGCTCGACGCCATCGACGATGATCACCCGCCGGCCGATCGCCAGCGTGGTCGAGCGCAACGCGACGGCGACGGCTTGGACGGTCGCCCGCTCGCCTTCGAACAATTCGACCCCGGCTGCCCCGGGCTGCCCCTCGGCCAGTGCACGCAAGCGCGCCCGACGCTCGGCCACGCGGCCGTGATCGTCGCCTTCGATCAGGTAGCAGGGCTTGAGCTCGAGCGCCATCGACCGCGAGTCTACGAGCCGCTGGGAGCGCCGGCGAGTGCCGCCTCGACGGCCTCTGCGGGGTCGCTCACCGCCACCACTGCGCCCGCCGCGCCGGGACGCTCGAGCTCCCACGTCCCCAGTCCGAACACCGGGCGCCCAACTCGCAGGGCGAGCGCGATCTCCGACAACGTCCCCCACGACCCGCCGACCGCGATCAGCGCATTGCAGGCACGGACGATCAAGG
The DNA here is from genome assembly GCA_003244205.1 of Solirubrobacterales bacterium. Classification (GTDB taxonomy): domain Bacteria; phylum Actinomycetota; class Thermoleophilia; order Solirubrobacterales; family Solirubrobacteraceae; genus QHBW01. Next base: position 44,405 of record QHBW01000072.1, read on the forward strand.
CGTTGCGCAGCTCCCCGAGGCCCGTGGGCAGGGCCACGGTCAGCCACGGGTTGGCACGCGAGCGATCCTCGCCGGGCAGGAGGCCGACCACCATTCCTCCCGACCGCGTGGCGCCGCGGCTGACCGCGTCCATCACGCCGCCTTCCCCCCCGCAGATCACGACTGCGCCGCGCGCCGCAATCAGCTCGCCTACCCGCTCGGCCAGGGCGAGCTCCCGCTCGCTCGCCTGCGAGGCGCCGATCACGCCGATGTAGGGCGCCTCAGCGGGCAACGATGTTGACGAGCTTGTCGGGGACGACGACTTCCTTGATCACCTCGTGGCCATCGAGGTGGGTGGCGACATTGGGCTGCTCGCGGCAGAGCGCCACAAGCGTTGCCCGATCGGCCGAGGCTGGCGCGGAGACCCGAGCGCGCACGCGCCCGTTGACCTGGCAGACGATCTCGATCTCCTCGGAGACGAGCAGCGCCGGATCGGCGGCCGGCCACGGCTGCTCCCACACGCGCTCGCCGGTCAGTTGCTCGTAGATGTCTGCCGCGCAGTGCGGCGCGAAGGGGAACAGCAGCGACCCAGCGGTCGCCAGGGCGAAGCGCAGTGTCGCCGCTGAAACGTCAGCGCGCAGCAGCGAGCACTCGTTGGTGAGCTCAATGATCGCGGTGATCGCGGTGTTGAATGCGAAGCGCTCGCCCATGTCGGCTGTCACCTTCGCGATCGCCCAGTGCGCCTTGCGCGCCAGCCGCAGGTCGTGACCTTCGAGGGAAGAAGAAAGGGGCGACAGCGGACCCGGAACGCTGCCGGCTTCGTCGGCGCCGGCGTCAGCGAGCGTGTCGGCGTGCTCGGCGGCGAGGCGCCACAGCCGGCCGAGAAAGCGATGCATGCCCTCGACGGTGCGGTCGCTCCAGGCGGCGTCCTGGTCCGGTGGCCCGACGTAGAGGGTCGCGCAGCGTGCCGTGTCGGCGCCGAACTGCTCGATGATCGGCCGCGGCGAGACCACGTTGCCCTTTGACTTGCTCATCTTCTCGCCGTCTGGGCCAAGGATCATGCCCTGGGTGAAGAGGCGCGCGAACGGCTCCTGCACGTCTAGCTCACCGAGGTCCGAGAGCGCCTTGCAGAAGAAGCGCGCGTACATCAGGTGCAGGATCGCGTGCTCGACGCCACCGATGTACTGCGTGACGGGCATCCAGGCCTTCAACGCGTCGGGATCCCACGCCGCGGCGTCATTACCGGCGTCGCAGTAGCGCAGGAAGTACCAGGAGGAGTCGACGAAGGTGTCCATCGTGTCGGTCTCGCGCCGCGCGGGGCCGTCGCACGTGGGGCAGGCGGTCGACACCCAGGCTTCGGCGGCCGCGAGCGGGGAGCGTCCCTTGGGTGCGTATTCGGCGACGTCCGGGAGCTCCACCGGGAGCTGGTCGACGGGGACCGGGACGATCCCGCAGCGCTCGCAGTAGACAACCGGAATCGGACAGCCCCAGTAGCGCTGGCGCGAGATCAGCCAATCCCGCAGGCGGTATGAGATAGCCGCCGCTCCTTTGCCTTCCTTCTCCAGCCACGCGACGATGCGCTCGAGCGCCTCGCGGTTGGGGAGGCCGTCGAAATCTGGATGGGAGTTGACGATCGCGCCATCGCCCGCGTAGGGGAGCTCGCCATCGTCGGGGTCGGCGATGACGCGCCGAATCGGGAGCCCGAACTGCTGCGCGAAGGCGTAATCGCGCTCGTCGTGCGCGGGGACGGCCATGATCGCCCCGGTGCCGTACTCCATCAGGACGTAGTCGGCTACCCAAATCGGGATCAGCTCGCCGTTGACGGGATTGCGCACGCTGCGACCGAGCGCAACGCCTGTCTTCGGCTGCTCGACGTTGCCACGCTCCTCGGGGCGCTCGTGGACGCTGCGGTTGACGTACTCGCGGACCTGGTCCTCGTGCTGGGTGCCGGCGGCGAGGCGCTCGACGTCGGGGTGCTCCGGCGCCAGCACGAAGAACGTTGCGCCGAAGAGGGTGTCGGGACGCGTCGTGAATACGGGGTAGTCGATCTCGAGCTCTTCGCAACGGAAGAGCACCTCGGCACCCGCGGAGCGACCGATCCAATTGCGTTGCATGGCAACGACGTTGTCCGGCCAGTCGATGGTCTCGAGGTCGTCGAGCAGCCGCTGGGCATAGTCGGTGATGCGTAAAAACCACTGCTCGAGCTGGCGCACCTCGACCTCGTTGCCGCAGCGCTCGCAGCGCCCGTCGATGACCTGCTCGTTGGCGAGCACGGTGGCGTCGAACGGGCACCAGTTGACGGCGGCCTGCTTGCGATAGGCGAGGCCGGACTCCAGCAGCCGCAGGAAGATCCACTGCGTCCAGCGGTAGTAGCGCGGCTCGTGGGTGGAGAACTCCCGCGACCAGTCGATCGAGATTCCCCAGCGACGGAACTGCCGCTGGAAGGAAGCGATCGACTCCTCCGTGGAAGCGCGCGGGTGGACGCCGGTCCTGATCGCGTGGTTCTCCGCCGGAAGGCCGAACGCGTCGTAGCCCATCGGGTGCAGCACGCGTCGCCCGGCGCGACGATGGAAGTGCGCGATCGCGTCGCCGAGCGCGTAGTTCTTCAGGTGTCCGATGTGGGGCTCGCCGCTGGGGTAGGGAAGCATCTCCAGCACATAGGAGCTGTCTCCCGCCGCGCGGGCTGCGCTCGCCTCTGTAACGGTCTCGGCCGTCGGATTGGAGACCTCCCATGTGCGCTCACGCGCCCACACGTCCTGCCAGCGTGGCTCGATCTCCTGGGGGTCATAGCGACGCACGGACATGGGGCGCGCAGGGTAGCGGCCGGGGTCGGGCGCGCTGGGGCTCTCCGGGCGACTGTGGCATGCGGGCGTAATTGCGAACGTGGTGAGGGCGGCGGGCTACCCTCGCGCGTTGGTATGAGCGTGCCGCAAGGTCATCTGGACGCAGCCCTAGCGGCCTCCGAGAGGGTGGCCGAGATCGTCGCCGCTGCCGAGAGCGCAGCCGAGCAGATGCGCATCCTCGCCGAGGGCCGTGTCCATGAGCGGATCGCCGAGGGCGAGCGCGCTGCCGACATGCGCGTCGCCGCCGGCGAGGAGGAGGCGCGCGAGCTCGTTGAGCAGGCGCAGGTCGCCGGACGGGAGATCATCGAGCGCGCTGGCCACGAGGCTTCGGAGACCACGGCCGAGGCTGCTGCGGAGGCCCGCGAGCTGCTGGATCAAGCGGTCGCGGAGGCCGCCGCGACCCGAGAGGACGCCGCCAAGGAGGCGCTCGCCGCCCGCGAGGACGCGCGTCGTGAGGCGACGACGCTGCGCGAGGAGACCGAGGCGCGCGTGCGCGAGCTGACCCGCGACGCCCGCCAGGCCGCCACCGACGTACTCGCCCAGGGTCAGGAGCTGAGCGAGAACCTGCGCGCGTTGGGGGACTCGTTGTACGCCAATGCCGACCGCCTGCTGCGCGACATCCAGGTCGCCCACGCCGCCCTGATGGAGCGCATCGAGCTGCCGCCGCCGCGCTGGCCGGCGGAGACGCGCGGGACGAAGTCGGGGTCGGGCGAGCGCGGTGACGCCGGCCAGCGATCACGGGAACCATCGCGGTCGCGTCCCCGCGGCGGACGCTCACGGTCACCGCAACTCGACGAAGACGCGGAGGTCATGGACGTCCCGGAGTTCGTGCCTCCGCGACCGCGGGGGTAGGCACGGATCGCCTGTTGTGGCGGGCGTTTCCGTCCGCGCTACGAACTAGTGTTCGGGTGTGCTCTCGACCAACCAGAAGGGCGCGCTCGCCGAAGTCGCGATCGCCAAGCGTGCCATCGAGCTCGAAATCGAGATCTACCGGCCGGTCGCCGAAGGCGGGCGCTTCGACCTCATCTTCGCGTTCGACTACGACGACCTCGCGCGGGTGCAGTGCAAGTATGCGCCGGTCCGCGACGGGGTGCTCGACATTCGCTCGTACTCGTCCCGCCGGACCCGATCTGGATGCATTAGACGTCACTACACCGCTCAAGAGATCGATGCCCTCGCCACATTCTGCCCCAGTAACGGCTGCTGCTACTACCTCCCGATGGCGATGGTCTCCGATCAGGGACAGATCCGTCTGCGAGTCGACCCTGCCAAGAGCTGCCAGGACGCGGGTATAAACTGGGCGACCGCCTAGGAGCTCGGGGCTATAGCTCAGCTGGGAGAGCGCTGCCATGGCATGGCAGAGGCCGGGGGTTCGAGTCCCCCTAGCTCCACTGGAACGGTTGGTCGGCTGCTGGCGCCGCGCTCGCTAGTTGACGGCGACCGCGGACTGGAAATGCGATAGCAGGCCGCCCCAGCCGCGCACTGCAACCGGTGCGCTACTCCACGACCGCGCGCCGCGGCGCTTCGCCCCACAGCTGCTCGAGCCGATAGAAGGCGCGCGTGCCGGGAGTGAAGATGTGGATCACGACGTCGAGGTAGTCCATCAGGATCCAGCTCGCTTCGCTGACCCCCTCCACCCGCCGCGGGAGCAACGCGTGGTCTTGCTTGAGGCCCAGGTGGATGGCGTCGTGGATGGCCTTGGTTTGACGCTCGGTGTTGCCCGTGCAGATAACGAAGTAGTCGGTGTAGCCAACCACGCCGCGCAGGTCGAGCTCGACGACGTCGGCCGCCTTGCGATCGGCGGCCAGAGCCGCCGCCGCGGCGGCGATCTCGGCGCCCCGGTCTGGACCGTCCGAAAGCGCGCGTGCGCTCTCAGCGCCCGCGGCTCTCATGCCGTCTGTGCCCTCAGGGCGGATCCGTAGAGCCCGATCTCGGCGATCCTGTTCGCCACGTCCTCCGGCACGAGGTAGTGGATCGGGCGGCCCTCGGCCACGCGCCGGCGCACGCCCGACGACGACACGTCAAGTCGCGGCATATCGAAGTACGAAACCCTCCCCCCGGGGTCGATTGGCTCCAGCCGCGCCGCGACATCATCGCGCGCCACGCCGGAGCGCTCCGCAACCGCCAGCCTGGCCAGACGTAGGACCGCGGTCGGGTCCCGCCAGTTGGGCAGCGACTGGGCCATGTCGCCACCGGCGATGAAGGTCAGCTCGTCCTCCGGAGCATGCTCATGCAGTGTCCGCAGCGTATCGACCGTGTATGACGGGCCCGGTCGGTCGATCTCCAGGCGCGAGACCTCCAGCCACGACGCGCTGCCGACCGCCAGCCGGCAGAGCTCGAAGCGCAGCTCGCGTCCCGGGTCGTCGATCCGCTTGTGCGGGGGCTCGCCTACCGGCACGATCAGGACGCGGTCCAACTCCAGCTGCCAGCGCGCCTCCTGGGCGCAGACCAGATGTCCTAGATGGGGCGGATTAAAGGACCCGCCCAGGATCCCGACGCGCTCGACGCTCAAGCGCGAATCTGGCCGGCGCCCTCGACCAGGTACTTGTAGGTACACAGCTCGCGCACGCCGATCGGTCCGCGGGCGTGCAGCTTCTGGGTCGAGTTGCCGATCTCGGCGCCCATCCCGAACTCGCCGCCGTCGGTGAAGCGGGTCGAGGCGTTGACGTACACGCAGGCCGCGTCCACGCCAAGCTGGAAGGCACGGGCAGCGGCGACGTCGGCGGTGACGATCGCTTCGGAGTGCCCGCTGCCGTGGCGGTTGATGTGCTCGATCGCGTGTTCGACGGAGTCGACGACCGCCACCGCCATGATCAGATCGAGGTACTCCTCGTCCCAGTCCTGCTCGGAGGCGTCGGCGAGTTCGACGCCGAGGTCGCCGGCGAGCGCACGAGCACGGCCATCGACGCGAAGCTCGACGCCTTGCGCGGCGAGCGCGCGCAGCGCCCGCGGGATGAAGGCGGCCGCGGTCTCGGCGTGGACCAGCAGCTTCTCGGCGGCGTTGCAGACACCGGGGCGCTGGACCTTGGCGTTTACGGCGATCGCCTCGGCGGAGTCAAGATCGGCGGTGGCGTCCACGTAGACGTGGCAGTTCCCCGACGCGGCGTAGATGACGGGTACGGTGGCAACCGCCGCGAGCGCGTGCTTGAGCCCCTCCCCCCCGCGCGGAATGATCAGGTCGACAACGCCCGCCTGCGTCGCGAGCTCACCGAGCTCGTCGCGCTCCCCACCGGCCACCAGCCCAAGCGCGCCCTCGGGGAAGCCCGCCGCCTGCAGTGTCTCCTGGGCGATCGCGGCGAGTACAGCATTTGAGTGCAGCGCGCTCGATGAGCCCCGCAGCACGATCGCG
>QHBW01000072.1:50670-52627 GCA_003244205.1 Solirubrobacterales bacterium
GCCGGGACCCGGCGATGACCTCGCCCACCGGATCGGGCAGCGTGACGATCTCTCGAACCCCCCGCGCCATCGCCGCCACGCGCGTGGCGTCAAGCGCGAGCCTGTCGAGCAGCGCGGTCGTGAGACCGGCGTCTGCGCCCGCCTCCAGGTCACGCGCGTTTGCGGCCAGGATCTCCTCGGTTCGCTCCACCAGGGCATCGGCCAGCGCAAGCAACGCGGTGTCCTTGATCCCGGAGCGCAGCGCAGCGAGCTCGGGGGCGGCTTGCCGCGCGGCGTGGCAGATCTCGGTGACGCTGGCGGTGGCGACAGCCATTGCTAGAGGGTAGCCCGGTGGCCGGGCCTGCGATCAATCGAGTACGAGATAGTCACGGTGCACCGCCTCCTCGCTGACGCGGGGTAGCAGGGCGCGGACCTGCGCGGACTTCATCCCCTTGACCTCGCGCAGCTCGCTGGCCGAATAGCTGCAGATCCCCTTGCCGATCAGCGCCCCGGGCGGATCGACGATTGCCACCGCGTCGCCCGGGTCCCAGTCGCCGTCGACGTCGACCACCCCGACCGGGAGCAGGCTCGTACCGCCCTCGCGCAGCGCCCGCACCGCACCGGCGTCGATTCGCACGGTTCCGTGTGTGGGCTTGGCGTACTTCAGCCATAGCTTGAAGCTCGAGTAGCGCTGGGCTCGAGGTGCAAAGCGCGTGCCGGTCGGCTCTCCCGCCGCCGCCGCGGCCAGCGTCCCGGCGCGCAGCCCGTTTGCGATCACGGCGTCGATGCCGGCTGCGGTGGCCATCTCGGCGGCCACGACCTTGGAGCGCATTCCGCCCGAGCCGAGAGGAGATGCTGCATGACCGATCTCGAGGTCTTCGAGCGCCGCGAAGTCGCTCACCTCGTGGACGAGACGTGCTTGCGGGTCGAGTCGGGGATCGGCGGTGTGCAGCCCGTCGGTGTCGGTCAGCAGCAGGAGGAGGTCGGCACCCACAAGGACTGCGACCTGGGCCGCGAGGAAGTCGTTGTCGCCGAAGGACAGCTCGTCGGTGGTCGTCGTGTCGTTTTCGTTGATCACCGGCAGCACGCGCCAGTCGAGCAGTCGGGTGAGCGTGCGGCGGGCGTTGAGGTAGTGCGTCCGGGCGCTGACGTCGAAGAACGTGAGCAGCACTTGCGCCGAGACGACCCCCCGCGCGCGCAGCAACTCGTCGTAGGCGCGATACAGCTTGCCCTGGCCGACAGCGCTCGCCGCCTGCAACTCATCGACGGCCCGCGGCCTGAGCGGCAAGGCGAGCAGGCGGATTCCGCGGGCGATCGCACCGCTCGTGACGATCACGACGTCGCCACCAGCGCTGTGCAGTGCGGCCGCTTCGTCGCAGACGCGCTCGAGCACGTCGAGGCGCAGCTCGCCGCTGTCGTCGGCGACGATGCTCGATCCCAGCTTCACCACGGTGCGGGCCACGGCGGCCCAGCTTACGAGCGCACGGGAGCCCGCGCGGGCGCGCGGCCGTCGAGACCCTGGCCGCTGCGAATGCGCCAACCCGCTTCCGCCCCCTTGAACCTCACGTCGCGTGAGGTCCTAGCCTCCTCGGCGCAATGGAACGGACAGGCAATGGACCGCTCTACAACATTGGCGAGGTGGCGAGAGCGACCGGTGTCAGCGTGCGCGCGCTGCGCCACTACGACGAGCTCGGGCTGCTGATCCCCGAACAGCGAACCGTGGCTGGTCACCGCCGTTACGGCGGTGCCGACCTCCGGCGGCTTTACGAGATCCTCGCGCTGCGCGAGCTCGGCCTCTCGCTGCGTGAGGTCGCCAGCACGATCGAGGGCGGCGGGGCCGACCTCCGCGACACGGTCCGCCGGCAGCTCGAGCGTGTCGATGCGGAGCTCCAGCTCACGCGACGGCTCCGCGACCGCCTGATCCAAATTCTCGCGGGGCTAGAGGAAACCGCTGAGGTGGACGGCGCGGGCCGTGGCC
>QHBW01000069.1 GCA_003244205.1 Solirubrobacterales bacterium
AGAAACGGTGTCTCCAGCGGATCAGGAGCAAGGAAATTGGCGGCGATGTGTCCATCGAGGTGGTCGACGGGCACGAGCGCAAGCCCGCGTGATGCCGCCAGGGCCTTGGCGGTGCTCAGCCCCACGAGCAAGGCCCCGATAAGCCCGGGGCCCTGCGTGACCGCCACCAGCTGGATGTCGTCGAGGGTGCAGCCGGCCCGCACGAATGCGTCGTCAATCACACCGTTGAGAAGCTTCAGATGACTGCGCGAGGCGATCTCGGGCACGACGCCTCCGTAACGCGCGTGAACGCCTTGGGAGGAGATCACGTTGGCGTGAATCGTCCCGTCGGTATCCACCAGCGCCGCGCAAGTGTCGTCGCAGCTCGTCTCCAGCGCCAGGATCAAGGCCGGGCCGGCTCGGCCGCGAGCTGATCCTCGACGCGCATGCCGGTCGCGTATCCGGAGGAGCCGGGTGTGGTGCGCCACATGATCAGGGCGTCCTCACCGTTGTCCTGGTAGTAGCGCCGGCGCACACCGGCCGAGCGGAACCCATGACGCTGATAGAGCTCGATTGCTGGCTCGTTGGAGCAGCGGACCTCAAGCGTGAACTGCGCCTCGGCGTCGCCGACTTGCTCGAAGAGGCGCCCGAGCAGCGCGGTGGCGAGCCCCTGCCGCAGCCAGCGAGGGTCGACCGCAACGTTCATGATGTGCCAGACGCTGTCGTAGCGCGAGCACACGAGGTAGGCCACGATGCGCCTGTCGCGGGTTGCGGCGAGGCAGATGCCCGAGGGCTTTGACAGCTCGAGCACGAACATCGCCAGCGACCATGGCGTCGGGAACGCGCGGCGTTCGATCGCGATCACCTGCGGCAGGTCCGAGTAGGTGAGGCGACGGATTTGCGGGCTGGAGATCATCGGTTCGTGCGGGGCCGGGCGTCGGGTTCGCGGTGGTAATCGGGCTCGAGCAGGTCCCGCTCGATCGTCGGCGCCGAGCTGGCGAGGCGGCAGAGCTGGACTGCGCTGACCCGATGGAGCGGAGAGTCTTGGCTTGCTACCGCGACACCCGCCCCTTCCAGGGTGTCCCGCAATCGTACCGACCCGTTCCCCACGGCCAGCGGGGTTCCGCCGAGCGCGCCGACCGCCTCCAGCAGCCGATCCTCGCTGAACGCCCCAGCCTGCAGGACCAGCGTCTCTTCGCGCCACGCTGCGGCGAACACCTCAGCTCGGCCGGCCTCGATCACGGCGAGCACCGGCGAGACTCCTTCGCGCCCGTCGGGGAATTGAGCGAGGGATGCCTGCGCCGCGGCTGCCAACGTCTGTAGCGTCGAGACCCCGACCAGCCCGTAACCGCGCGCCTGCGCGAGCGCGCGCGCACAGGCAATCCCGATGCGCAAGCCGGTAAAGCTTCCCGGTCCCACGCCAACGGCGACGCGATCGACGTGCGACCAGCTCGCGCCAGCCGCCGCGAGCGCCTCCTCGGCCAACACGAGTACGTCGGTCGCGTGGCGCGGACGGCCACCCTGCGCAGGCTCGCGGTAGCGCTCAAATGCCTGACCGTCGTCGCGCAGCACCGCCGCCGCGGTCGCCGCTGTCGCCGTATCGAAGCCCAGCAGGATCATGGATCACCTCCGCGGGACCTCCGGTCCCGCCGTCCGATGTCCCCACCCGGCCTCCGGGCAACCGTAAACGATCAACCGCCGGTCACCGCCACGATGGCTGATGTGCACGGCGGCGCTGACCGGAAGCGCCAGATCGACGCCGGCGTGCTCAGGCCATTCCACAAAGCAGACGCCCGCGGGGTCAAAGTACTCCTCGAGCAGGCCGGGCTCTTCGTCTGCCAGGGAGTCCAGGCGGAAGAGATCGAGGTGGGCGACCGCGACGCTGCCGGAATAGCGGCGCGCGATCGTGAAGGTCGGGCTGCGAACGAGGTCGCTCACCCCCAGCGCCCGACAGGCGCCCCTCACCCACGTGGTCTTTCCCGTCCCGAGATCGCCCGAGACCAGCACCAGCGAGCCGAGCGCGAGCGTGGGCGCGAGCGCGGCGCCGTGAGCCTCGGTCTCCCGCGGCCCCGAGGTCTCGACGCGGGCGGATGGCTGCGACGCCCGTTCAGGGCCCATCGCGGGCGACGCTCAGCCGCAGCGCCAACCCGAGGCCGAGCAGTCCCGCTCCCACGAGCGCAATCGCCAGCGGTTCGCCGCCGCTCGCCGGCAGCGTCGCGGGGCTCCCCGAGCCACTCTCGGAAGGGCTCGCGCGCTTCGGCGGAGCCGCCTTCGGTGTGGCAGTTGGCAAGTGCACCGGCGGCACCGGGCTGAGCGGGGGGGTCGCGGCGGCCGCGAGCGAGATACCGCCGGCGCCCAGGCCCACCGCGAGCGCCAGGAGCATCGGCAGGCCTACGCGCAGGGGCGGCGGAAGCAGAGCAGACACCGGCGCCAAGCGTAGTGGAGGTCGCGGATAACGGGCACGCGGTCCGCAGCGCTAGCGTGGGCGGGCGCCAATGGACGAGAGGCCTCTCAATCACGGCGCCGCGCAGGCGATGACGGCACCCGATCGACCGGCCTCCTCGGGGCGCGCCGACACGGCACGCGCTACCGGAATGGCGGCCGCGACGATGGGACAGAACCTCATCGCCCTGGTCTTCACGGTGGCCTTCGCCCACCTGCTCGGCCACGGCGGATATGGCTCGCTGTCGGCCCTGATCGCAGCCTTCCTGATCGTCTCGCTTCCCGGCACCGCGCTTCAGGTCGCCGTGGCGCGGGCCACGGCGCTCGGCAAGCTCGGCCACGGCGAGCAGTTGGCCGGCACGGTCGCGGTGTGGATCCGAGATCTGCTCGTCGCCGCGGTCGTGCTCGCGGTCCTCGCCGTGCTGGCCCGCCGGCAACTAGCCGATCTGATCGGGGTGTCCCAGACATGGGCGGCAGCAGCGACGCTGCCCACGGCATGCATCTGGCTGGCGCTGTCGTTGGAACGCGGCGTGTTGCAGGGCATCGGCGCCTACGTTCCGGTGGGGGCCAGCCTGCTGCTCGAAGCGAGCGGGCGCCTGGTGTTCGGCGTCGGCCTCACGCTTGCGGGCGCCGGCGTTACCGGCGGCTTCATCGGCACCCCGATCTCGCAGGTGGTCGCGACCGCGATCCTCGCTGTCGTGCTGCTCAAGCGTCTGGGACGCCCGACCGCACACCATCCGGATTGGCGTCTGCGCATGCTCGTCGCCCGCTCGTGGGCGCCGCTGCTCGGGATCGCGCTCCTAGCCGTGCTCCAGAACGTCGACGTGATCGTCGTCAGGCACAGGGCGAGCGGGGACACCGTCGATTCCTATGCCGCCGCGGCGGTGGCCGCGAAGGCCGTCGTCTGGCTCGCCGTGGGGGTCGCGCTCTACCTCGTGCCAGAGGCGGCCCGTCGCGCACACCGTGGCCTGGATGCACGCCCGCTGCTCCTGCGCAGCACGGCCATTCTCCTGGTTGCGGCGGTCCCGATGGTCGCTCTCTACGCCGTCGCTGGCCACCTGCTCCTGAGCACCGTCTTCGGGGCGCGACTGACGCGCTCCACGGCGGCCCTGCCCTGGCTGGGACTGGCCTTCTCGCTGTTCGGGGTCAGCTACCTGATCGTGCAGTTTCTGCTCGCGCTGGGGCGCGCTCGCTTCCTCGCCCTGCTCGCGGTCGGTGCGCTGGCCGACCCGCTCGCTGTGCTGCTCGTGCCGAACCGCCTCTCAGACATCGCGCGCGCGCTCGTGGTTCTGCAACTCGCGCTGCTGGCGGTGCTGCTGTCCTTCGCACACGCCGCGCGCCCGGTGGCGCCGGCGGAGGCTCAAAAGAGCCCCAGCTGGCTGGCGGACTCGGCGCCATTGGAGCCCACCGGGGTCTGAGCGGTCACGGCGTCGGCGTTGGGCTCGGTCACGCGTTCGGGCTCGGGCTCCTCGACTGCGGCCCGCTGCGTGCGCGCGGGAGCCGGAGGTGGCGGCGGGTCGAGCGCCAGCAGGCCCGGCAGCCGCTCGAAGTCGACGCGAAGGATCTCGAGCATCGAGGGCGTGTAGAGCGCGGCCGCGGGGTGGTAGATCGGATACAAGCGGAAGGCCCGCGCGCCAATCGCGCGAATCTCCGGCTTCCCGTGCAGGCGCGTGATGCCGGTGGGATCGGCGCGCAGGAGCTTGGTCGAGAAGTTCCCCAGCGAGCAGATCACCCGCGGCCGAATCAGCTCGACCTGACGGACGAGATAGTCGCTGCAGGCCTCGATCTCGTGCGGTTGGGGATCACGGTTCTGGGGAGGCCTGCACTTGAGGACGTTCGCGATGAACACCTGCGAGCGCTGCAGCCCGATCTCGTCCAGCAAGCGGTCGAGCAGCCGCCCCGCCTGGCCGACGAACGGAAGCCCGACACGATCCTCGTTGGCACCCGGGGCCTCGCCGATGAACATCAGATCGGCGTCGGCGTCCCCGGCGCCGAAGACAACGGTGGTGCGGGTCTCAGACAGTGGGCAGCGCGGGCAGACACTGGCCTCGGCGTAGACCGCTGTGAGCGCCTCGCGGCGTGCCTCGGCTGTGGCGTCCGCTCCACGGCTCTGCGGATCCATGGCGGCGATGGTAACGAGCGCGTCCGACGGGGTATCATCCGTGAACGGGCCGTCACCTTTGTCGCCGCGGCGGCGGGAGCGGACCTCAACGACAGCATTCTTCCTTCTCCGATCGCAGCCGGTATCTCGCCGTGCGGGAACTGGACCGCAACCCCACCCAAGCCTCCTCTCTGCCCACCTGCGCGGTGGTTGGTTGCGGACGTCTCGGGAACGCGCTCGCCAGCGCGCTTGGAGTCGCTGGTTTCGCGGTCCACGGCCCCTTCGGTCGCGGCGCCGACGGCGCGGGAGCCGATGTCGTGCTGCTCTGCGTGCCCGACGCCGAGATCGCCGCAGCGGCCGCCGACGTAATCCCGGGGCCACTCGTCGCCCACTGCTCGGGCGCGACCGGGCTCGACGTGCTCGCGCCGCACGAGGCTCTGGCGCTGCATCCCTTGATGACCGTAACGGGCGCCGGCGCACGCTTCGCCGGAGCGGGATGCGCGATCGCCGCGACGTCCGCACGCGCGCTTGCGACGGCCCGAGCGCTGGCCGAGGGCCTCGGCATGGTGGCCTTCGAGCTCGCCCCGGAGGATCGCGCCGCCTATCACGCCGCCGCGTCGATCGCCTCCAACTTTCTCGTGACGCTGGAGGCGGCGGCCGAGGGGCTCGGCGCCAGCGCAGGCGTGCGTCGCGAGCATCTCGTGGCGCTCGTGCGCGCGACGGTCGAGAACTGGGCTCGCGACGGGGCAGGACCGGCGCTCACCGGTCCGGTGGCGCGGGGGGACCGAGGGACAGTGACTCGTCAGCGCGAGGCGGTCTCCGAGCGCGCTCCAGAGCTGCTCGGCCTCTTCGACGCGCTCTGCGAGCGCACCCGCGCGCTCGCCGCGAGCAGCTCTGGCGCGCGCACCGTCGAGGCGGCTGCATGAGAACCGTGCGCACCGTCTCCGAGTTGCGCGCCGCCCTGAATGCGCCCAGACGCGCCCAACAGACGATCGCGCTGGTTCCCACGATGGGCGCGCTGCACGACGGCCACCGGGCGTTGATGCGACACGCCGCCACGCTCTGCGATGTCGTCGTCGTCTCGCTCTTCGTCAACCCGACACAGTTCGCGCCGGGCGAGGATCTCGACGCTTATCCGCGTCACGAGCCGCGTGATGCCGAGATTGCGGCCGAGACGGGCGTGGACCTGCTTTTCGCTCCAGCGACTGCCGAGGTCTACCCCGACGGCTTTGCCACCACCGTGACCGTGGCAGGCGAGCTCACCGACGTCCTGGAAGGCGTCTCACGCGGCGCCGAGCACTTCGCCGCGGTCACGACTGTCGTGCTCAAGCTGCTCAACATCGTCGATCCCGAGATCGCGGTGTTCGGCCAAAAGGACGCCCAGCAGGCCGCGGTAGTCCGGCGAATGGTGCGCGATCTCGACGTAGCAGTGCGCGTCGAGGTCTGCCCGACCGTGCGCGACGGCGACGGTCTCGCCCTCTCCAGCCGCAACGCCTACATGTCGGAGAGCGAGCGTGAACGGGCGCTTGCCCTCAAACGAGCCCTCGAAGCCGCCGAGCGAGAGGTGGCGGGAGGCGAGCGCGACGCCGGGCACGTGGCCGCCTGCGCGCGCGGGGAGATGAGCCGCCTCGGCGTCGAGCCGGAGTACGTCGAGCTCGTTGACCCCCAGACGATGCGTCCACTCAGCACGCTCAACGGAGAGGCGCTGCTCGCCCTCGCGGCGCGGGTGGGCCGCACGCGACTGATCGACAACACCCTCTTGCGGACCGCTAGCTCAAAGACCGACTCGACCCCTTCCTGACCCCGACACAGACACGGACAACCCGATGCAGCGCACCATGCTCAAATCGAAGATCCACCGCGCCACCGTCACCGGCTCAGACCTGCACTACGTCGGATCGATCACGATCGACGAGGAGCTGCTCGCCGCAGCCGACATCCGCGAGCACGAGCAGGTGGCGGTCGTCGACATCGACAACGGCGCGCGCTTTGAGACCTACACGATCGCCGGCAGCGCCGGCTCGGGAGAGATCTGCATCAACGGCGCAGCGGCGCGGCTCGTGCACTCTGGCGACACTGTGATCGTCATCTCCTACGCCGTCTACGAGGAGTCGGAGCTCGATGACTACGAGCCCCGAGTCGTCCACGTGGATCGCTCCAACCGCGTCATCACCGTCGACAGCGAGGTGGCGACCCTCCTCTCCTAGGGGGCGCCAACCTGGAAAGGAACGCCGTCATGTCCACCACACCCCGCCTCACGACCGTTCCCACAGCCCGACCCCCGGGCGTCGCCCACGACGCCCCACCGCCCGAGCGCCTGCCCGTGACCCTCCCCCAACTGGCTGAGCACAAGCGGCTGGGGGAGCCGATCGCGATGGTCACCGCCTACGACTACCCAAGCGCACAGGTGGCCGAAGCCGCAGGCGTGGACGTCGTCCTGGTCGGAGACTCTGGCGCCATGACGGTGCTCGGCTACGACAGCACCGTGCCGGTGTCGGTCGAGGAGATGCTCGTGCTCGCCTCGGCGGTACGGCGCGGGTGTCGCACGCCGCTGCTGGTGGCCGACCTCCCGTTCGGCTCCTACGAGGCTTCTGACGAGCTCGCGGTGGCCACCGCGCAGCGTTTCATCAAGGAGTCCGGCGCCGACGCCGTCAAGCTGGAGGGTGGCGGCACGATGGTGGCGCGCGCGCGGGCCATCGTCGGCGCGGGAATCCCGGTCATGGGTCATGTCGGCCTCACGCCCCAGACGGCGACGGCGCTCGGCGGCTATCGCGCGCAGGGTCGAACCGCCACGCGCGCACTCGAGGTCGCGCGCGATGCGATCGATCTGCAGCGGGCGGGCTGCTTTGCGATCGTCTTCGAGGCCGTGCCAGCGGCAGTCTGCGACACGCTGATGACGCGCATGGAGATCCCCGTGATCGGGATCGGTGCGGGAGGGTCCACCGACGGCCAGGTGCTCGTCTTCCACGACCTGCTGGGCATCTATAACGGCATCAGCCCGCGCTTTGCCAAGCGCTACGCCGAACTCAAGGCGGCGATGGTGGCTGGCGTCGAGGAGTATGTGGCCGAGGTGCGCAGCCGCGCCTTCCCGGCGCCCGAGCACACCTACTCGATCGATCCGGGCGAGCTGGCCGAGTTTCGAGGTCTGCTGGAGCAGAGCTGAACAGCCGCGCCGTTACGCGTACTCGATTCGGCGCAGGACCCGCGCAGGGACCCCCGCCGCCACGGAGAAGGCCGGCAGCGACTCGACCACGACGCTGTTGGCGCCGATCACGCAGCGCTCTCCGACGCTGACCCCGCTGGTGATCACGACGTTGGCGCCACACCAAACGTTGTCGCCGACGCGTGTTGGGCCCTTCGTCGTGAATCCCTGCCAGGGCACGGGTCGGCTGGGGTCATCGAAGCGGTGGTCGGCGTCGGTGACGAAGCAGCCGTTGGCGAACATGCAGTGCGCACCGATCTCCACGCGTTCCATCGCCGCCACCATCACGCCGAGGTTGAGCACGCAGCCCTCTCCGATCGTGATCCGCGCGCGCCCCGGCGCTGTCAACCACACGCCGGGCTCGAGCAGCACGTGGCGCCCTATCTCCAATCGCCCCTCACGCAGCATCTCGAGCACGTTGCCATGCACTGGCCAGCGGACAAACGCGTCCCTGCGCAGGAACTCCCAATGGATGCGCGCCCGGTTCCAAGGCATCGGGTTGCGCTCGTACCAGCGCCATTTCTGTCCCCAGAGGCGAGCCTGGCGCGCGAGCGTGGCGGGGTCGGCCTGCACGCCGACTAGCGTTTCAGATCGCCGCGGGGCAAGCTGAAAGGCCTGGGCACGCGCGCAGCCGCTGAGCGGCGCCGCTAGTGCGGCAGAGGTGAGCCCGCCAGGAAGAAGAACCAGAATCCCGCCAGGCAGGCGGCGAGCACGAACGTCGAGATCAGGATCGCCTCCAGTGGGCCCACGGTGACCCCGGAGTCGCGCTCCCCACGCATCGAGCGCAGCCAAGCGGTTCGCGGGCGCTGACCCGGCGAGGAGTCGCTCCCCGCCACCCTCGCGTGGGCGCGTGAGAGCACCGCCAGGAGCTTGCCGAGAACCGCGACGGTGAGCGGGACGCCGGCGATGATCAGCAGGTATGGCCCCATCCCGGGTTGGGTGGAGGCATTGGCCTGGGAGGCCAGCCAGACCCAGGCGAGCGGAACAACGGTCCACAGCGTCAGCGCCAGCAGCGCCATCGAGGCGACGAGCAGCGATCGCGTTGCGCGGGCGGACGGATGCATCTGTCGAGGGTAGCCGAGGACAACGGAGACGGCGCCGGCTCCGAACGAGCTTGCCGGCTATGCGGGGGCCGCGACCCGCTCGCCGCGCTTGCGTGCCCGCGCTGCGGGCGCCGGCAGGACGTCGGCGAGGAAGCTGCCGGTGTGGGACTCCGCTACGACCGCTACATCCTCGGGGGTACCAGCGGCGATCAGGTATCCCCCCTGCTCGCCGCCCTCGGGGCCGAGATCAATGAGACGGTCGGCGGTCTTGATCACGTCCAGGTTGTGCTCTATCACGACCACAGTGTTGCCCGCGTCCACCAGCCGCACCAGCACCTCTAGGAGGCGCTGGATGTCGGCGAAGTGCAGGCCTGTGGTCGGCTCGTCGAGGATGTAGAGCGTCCTGCCTGTCGCCACCTTGCACAGTTCGGCTGCGAGCTTGACGCGCTGAGCCTCGCCCCCGGACAGCGTCGTCGCCGGCTGCCCGAGCCGCATGTAGCCGAGACCAACGTCGTTGAGTGTCTGCAGCCGCCGGCGGATCTTGGGAATGTGGAGGAAGAACTCGAGTCCCTGCTCGATCGGCATCTCGAGCACGTCGGCGATCGAGCGACCCTTGAAGCGGATGTCGAGCGTCTCACGGTTGTAGCGCTTGCCGTGGCACTGCTCGCAAGGGACGTAGACGTCGGGCAGGAAGTGCATTTCGATCTTGATCTGGCCGTCTCCGCGGCAGACCTCGCAGCGTCCGCCCTTGACGTTGAAGGAGAACCGCCCCGGCTTGTACCCCCGCGCCCTCGCCTCCTGTGTGCGCGCGAACAATTCGCGAATCTGATCGAACAACCCGATGTAGGTCGCCGGATTGGATCGCGGCGTGCGGCCAATCGGGCCCTGATCGACGACTACCACCTTGTCGATCTGCTCGACCCCGCTCACCCGCCGGTGCGCGCCGGGGCGCTGCTTGGCGCGATGCAGCCGGTTGGCCACCGCCTTGTAAACGACGTCGTTGACCAGCGTGGACTTGCCCGAGCCAGAAACGCCGGTCACACAGGTGAGCACTCCGAGGGGAATCTTCACGTCGACGTCCTTGAGGTTGTGCTCGCTCGCGCGCTCGACCTTCAGATAGCCGCTAGGGCGCCGACGGCGCTTTGGCACCGCGATCTGGCGCGTGCCGGAGAGGAATTGCCCGGTGAGCGACTCGGCCACCGCCTCGACCTCCGCAGCGGTCCCCTGAGCGACGACGTGGCCGCCGTGCTCGCCGGCGCCCGGCCCCATGTCGACGAGGTGGTCCGCCGCACGCATCGTGCCCTCGTCGTGCTCGACGACCATGACACTGTTGCCGAGGTCGCGCAGCCGCTTGAGCGTGGCGATCAAGCGCTCGTTGTCGCGCTGGTGCAGGCCGATCGACGGCTCGTCGAGGATGTAGAGGACCCCGACCAGCGACGACCCGATCTGGGTGGCGAGGCGGATCCGCTGCGCCTCGCCACCCGAGAGGCTCGCGGCGGCGCGATCCAGTGAGAGGTAGCCGACGCCGACGTTGTCGAGGAACTGCAGGCGCTCCTCAATCTCTCGCAGCACCAGGCTGGCGATGCGTTGCTGGGTGTCAGATAGCGTCAGACCGGAGAGCCACTCTCCTGCTCGTCGCGCCGAGAGCGCGCAGAACTCGTGGATCGCCAGGCCGGCGACGGTCACCGCACGCGATTCCGGGCGCAGGCGCGCACCGTCGCACTCGGGACACGGACGCACCGACATGTACTCCTCGATCTTCTCGCGCACGTACTCGGATTCGGTCTCGCGGTAGCGGCGGTCGAGGTTGGGGACGATCCCCTCGAAGCTCGTCATGTAGGAGCGCCGCCGCCCGTAGCGATTGCGATAGGAGATGTAGATGCGGTCGCCGTTGGTCCCGGAGAGGAAGAGTTCGCGCTGGGCAGCCGGCAGCTTCTCCCACGGCTTTGACAACGAGATCTCGTAGCGTTCCGAGATTGCCTGGGTGATCTCCTCGTAATAGCTGGATGCGCTCGAGGACCACGGCAGGATCGCGCCCTCGCCGATCGACAGTGAAGGGTCGGGAACGACGAGCTCCGGGTCGATCTCCATCTGGGATCCCAATCCCGTACAGCGCGGGCAAGCACCGTGGGGAGAGTTGAAGGAGAAGATCCGCGGCTCGAGCTCGGGCAGCGAGATCGCGCACTTCAGGCAGGCAAAGCGCTCGGAGTAGACGCGGCGCTCACTCGTTTCGCCGTGTTCGCCCAGCAGCTCGATCTCGACCATGCCGTCGGCCAGCGCCACCGCCGTCTCGATCGAGTCGGCGAGGCGCTTGCGCAGATCCGGGCGCATCCGCAGCCGGTCGACGACCACGGCGATGTCGTGCTTGTAGCGCTTGTCGAGGTCGATCGGATCCTCGAGCAGGTGCATCTCTCCGTCGATCAGCGTGCGCGTGAAGCCGTCCGCGCGCAGCTCGTCGAGCAGCTTGCCGTATTCGCCTTTGCGCCCGCGGACCACTGGGGCGAGCACCATGAAGCGCACACCGTCCTGCAGCGCCATCACCTGGTCGATGATCTGCTCGGCGCTCTGTCCAGCGATCTCCTGACCGCAGTTGGGGCAGTGAGGCTGGCCGATGCGCGCCCACAAGAGCCGCAGATAGTCGTAGATCTCGGTCACTGTGCCCACGGTCGAGCGGGGATTGCGCGAGGTCGTCTTTTGGTCGATCGAGATCGCCGGCGAGAGGCCCTCGATCGAGTCCACGTCGGGCTTGTCCATCTGCCCGAGGAACTGCCTGGCGTAGGCGCTCAGCGACTCGACGTACCGCCGCTGTCCCTCTGCATAGATCGTGTCGAAGGCGAGCGAGCTCTTTCCCGATCCGGATAGTCCCGTGATGACGACGAGCGCGTCGCGCGGGAGCACAAGCGATATGTCCTTGAGATTGTGCTCGCGCGCACCCGAGACGATCAGCTGATTGGAAGCCGCCACGCTTCGATTCTAGGAGCGGACCCGGCCGCTCGACGCGCGCATCGCGCAGCGTGCGGGTTCCGCTACTGCACCCGCGCGTAGACCTCGTCCAGCAAGGCGCGTCTGTCGGCCAACTCGAAGTTCTCGGCGAGGTAGCGATCGGTCTCCTCGCGTGGCGTCCCGTTGAGCGCCATGTTGAGCGCGATCAGCCGCGCGCCCTCTGCCGCACTCCCACCAGCGGGCTCCGCGCTGACGGCGGTCTCGCGTGCGCCGCCGGCTGCGCCCCCCTCCTCCTCGACTTCGAACTCCTCGTCGGCGAAGTCCTCATCGGCGGCTTCGGCGAGCACACTCGAGCGAGGCTCGCGCGGTTCGGTGACAGCGGAGGCGCGCAGCTCCTCCATGTTGCCCTGCAGCAGCGAGAGGTCGGCGACGAGCCGGTTGGCACCGGTGCGCAGGCTCTCGACGAGGGCTCCGAGCTCGGAATCCATCGCCTCCAGCCGCTGCAGCATGGCGTCGGCGGCGCCGGAGACGCGTTCGACGTGCTCGCGCGCTTGGGAGGTGGCTAGGGCGCGCGTCTCCTCGGCATCCTGGCCGGACTCCACCCGGATCTCCCGCGCTTCCTCCTCGGCGGCGCGCTGGATCTCTGCGGCGCTGCTCTCGGCCGCCTCAACGATCGCGCGGACCTGCTCGGAGGCCGAGGACGCCAGCGACTCGGTGCGCCTTCTGGAGGCTCGACGGAGCGTCTCCATCTCGTCGGCGACGCTCGCCAGGTGAGCGTCGACGGCTTCCGGCTCATAGCCGCGGCGGCCGATGGGAAAGTCGCGCTTCTCGATGCTCTGACGGTCGAGGGCCAAGGCCTGATGCCTCCAACTGATCGCGGGCGAAGACAGTCAACCCTAGCGAGATGGGCGGGCCTCGGCTACCACGCTCAGAGCGCCCGGGCCTCGTCGAGGTCGCGCCGCAGCGCCTTGATCTCGTCGCGCAGCTTGGCGGCATACTCGAAGCGCAGTTCGTCGGCTGCGGCGAGCATCTCCTCCTCCAGCTCGACGATCGTGCGCTCGATCTCCTCGGGCTCCATCGGCTCGCGCTCGCGCTGGCGGCGGCGCCTGGACGAGCGGGGGACCTTGGCTTCCTGGGCGAGGAAGTCCGACATGTCCGAGATCCCCTTGACGATCGTCTCGGGAGTGATGCCGTGTGCCTCGTTGTAGGCGACCTGGATCGCCCGCCGGCGATCGGTCTCCTCGATCGCCGCCTGCATCGCTGCGGTCTGGCGGTCTGCGTACATCAGCACCGTGCCGTCGACATTGCGCGCGGCGCGGCCGATCGTCTGGATCAGCGAGGTCTCCCCGCGCAGGAAGCCCTCCTTGTCGGCGTCGAGGATCGCCACCAGCGATACCTCCGGGAGGTCGAGCCCTTCGCGCAGGAGGTTGACACCGACGAGCACGTCGTACTCACCCAGCCGCAGCTGGCGGATGATCTGGATGCGCTCCAAGGTATCGACCTCGGAGTGCAGGTAGCGCACGCGGAGGCCCATCTCCAGCAAGTAGTCGGTGAGGTCCTCCGACATCTTCTTCGTCAGCGTGGTGACAAGGACGCGCTCCTCGCGCTCGGTGCGGGCGCGGATCTCGTTCATCAGGTCATCGACCTGGTTGCGAGTCTCGCGCACCTCCACGGCAGGATCCACGATCCCCGTCGGGCGCACGATCTGTTCGACGACCCGCGTCGAGCGCGCGCGCTCGAACTGCCCCGGGGTCGCCGACACCATCACCAACTGCGGAGTGATCGAGAGGAACTCCTCGAACGTCTGGGGTCGGTTGTCCAGCGCGCTCGGCAGGCGAAAGCCGTAGTCCACGAGCGTCTGCTTGCGCGAGCGATCGCCCTCGTACATGCCGCCCAGCTGCGGGACGGTCTGGTGGGACTCGTCGACAAAGCAGACGTAATCCTCGGGGAAGTAATCGATCAGGCAGTACGGGCGCTCGCCGGGGGCGCGGCCGTCGAGGATCCGCGAGTAGTTCTCGATGCCCGAGCAGAATCCCACCTCCTTGAGCATCTCCATGTCGTACTGCGTGCGCTGGCGCAGACGATGGGCCTCGAGCAGCTTCCCCTCGGCTTCGAGCACAGCGCAGCGCTCGTTGAGCTCGCGCCCGATCTCGGCGACCGCCGCCTCGAGCTGACCCTCGCGTACGTTGTAGTGCGTCGCGGGCCAGATCGCCACGTGCTCGATCTCGTCTGAGATCAGCTCACCGGTGAGCGGATCGAAGTGCTGCAGGCGCTCGACCTCATCGCCGAAGAACACAGCGCGGAACGCCGTCTCCGCATAGGCGGGAAAGACCTCCAGCGTCTCACCCCGGACGCGGAAGTTCCCTCGTCCCAGGGCGGTGTCGTTGCGGCTGTACTGCAGGTGAACCAGCTTGCGCAGCAGCTCGTCGCGGTCGATCTCCCCGCCACGCTTGAGGATCTGGACGTTGTCATTGTAGGTCTCCGGCGAGCCCAGACCGAAGATGCACGACACGCTCGCGACGATCACCACGTCGCGGCGCGCGAACAGCGCCGCCGTCGCAGCGTGACGTAAACGGTCGATCTCCTGGTTGATCGCCGAGTCCTTCTCGATGTA
>QHBW01000056.1 GCA_003244205.1 Solirubrobacterales bacterium
GCCGACCCGGCGGAGAAGAACCGCGAGCTCGACGAGAAGATGAAGAAGCTCGAGGAGGAGGGTCCGCCTGAACGCCTCGAGGATTGGCCCGACGAGCTCAAGACGAAGACCTTTGGGGGTCGCGAGGGCGATCACGGCTACAACGAGGGTCCCGAAACGCAGCTGGGACCATCGGAGGTGGTCCACCGCGAAGACGGCTCGGTCACGGTCGCCGGGGAGCAGGTGGACGACCCAGAGAAGTACAAGGGCGACCCGATCCCCGGCGGCCCCACCGATCCCAACTCGCCGACGCTTTCCGGCGAAGGTGACGCCAAAGACGGCTAGTGGTAGGCGCCGAGTAGCAGCGACTGCATTTGCGAGGCCGCTCCCGTCGGAGTCCCGCTGGCGTCGCAGAAGCCGATCTCGAGGTGCGGCCCGGTGGAGATGCCGACGATCCCAGCTCCGATCTCAGCGATCGGCTGGCCGGCGCTGACGTGTGTGCCGATAGACACGGCGTTGCCGGGCCCGGCGTGGCCGTAGTAGACATAGGGGCCGGAGTCGAGGTGCAGCACGGGAGCGTCGGAGCCGAAGCCGCCGATCCCGTGCAGCACGACCGTGCCACTGGCAACGGCCAGCTCGGGCGTGTGTGCGGGGGCAGAGATGTCAACGCCCTGGTCGAGCGACCAGCCGCTCGGAGGCGTCGCCGCACCAGCCGGCAAGGGGAACACGAAGCCGCCGCCGCTGGTCGTCGTAAACGACCCGGCGGATCCCGCAGAGGAGCTCGCTACCGAGGCCGCCCGCGCCGCCCGGGCGGCGAGCAGCGCGCGCTGGACCTGCAGGCCGTGCAGCACACTGGCGGCGTGATTGCGGGCGCGGACGAGCGCGATCTGCTTGTCGACCAGCTTCACCCTGATCGCGTCGAGCTGGTTGCGCTGCTGCTGGGCGTCACGCGTGACCACGTACTCGCGCGCCTGCAGCTGGCCGAGTCGCGTCGCCAGGTTGGCGACCGCGACGCGCGCGTCGTGTACGCGCCTGGACACCTCGGTGTTGTGCTTGGCGACGCGCTTGATGAAGTCGAGCCGCTCGACGAGGTCGGCGAAGCCGTTGGACTCGAGGACCACCGTGACGATGTCGGGCTCGTCGCTCTCGTACTGGGCGACGAGCTGCTGGGCGAGCACGTTCTGGGCGAATGTCAGCGCCTTCTCGTCGATGTGCAGCTGGATCTCGGCCTGGCGGCGGCGGTCGATCGTGGTGGTCAGCTCCGCCTGGTCTGAGTCGAGGCGGGCCTGCGCGATTGCGAGCTTCGCCTCGAGCGGGGCGATCTGCGCCGGCAGCTGGGCCAAGCGGCTGTTGAGGCTCTGAACCTGCGCCTGTAGCGCCTGTTCGTTGGGTGCGGCAGCACCGCTCGGGCTGATTGAGAGGGCCAGGATCGCCCCGGCGACGGCGAGGACAAAGGCGCTCCTCGCGCGCGTGAGGGAATGGTCGGGCCGCATCCGGCAGGCAAACCTAGCGGCGCGCAGGCCCCGGTCCCGCAAGATTCATGACGCTAGGGTGCCTGCGGACCGCATGGCCGGCTCCCCCCTTATCGCCACAGCTCTGACCACCCCGCTCGCATTCACGCCGGTCTTCATGGAGCGCGTCTGGGGTGGCCGGCGTCTGGCCGAGCGGTTTGGCAAGCAGCTGCCCCCGCAAGCGACGATCGGCGAGTCCTGGGAGCTGGTCGATCGCTCCGACACGCAGAGCGTGGTAAGAGACGGGCCGCTGACTGGAGCCACCTTGCACGAGCTCTGGACGGCGCAGCGGCGCGAGATCTTCGGCGAGCGCGCCCTGGCGATCGACCGACCCCGCTTCCCGTTGCTGATCAAGCTGCTCGACGCCTGCCAGACGCTCTCCCTGCAGGTCCATCCCCCACCGGAGCTCGCCGCAGAGCTGGGTGGGGAGCCCAAGAACGAGGTCTGGTACATCGCCGACACCGCGGACGGCGCCCACCTCTATCTCGGCCTGCGCGCGGGCGTGACGCGCGCGTCCTTCGAGCAGCACCTGCGCGCCGGCGACGACGTCTCGGCACTGCTTCAGCGCGTGACCATCCGCGCTGGCGATGCAGCCTTCATCCCTGGCGGTCGGGTGCACGCCATCGGCGCGGGCTGCCTGATCGTCGAGGTCCAGCAAAACTCCGATACCACCTATCGCGCTTTTGACTTCAACCGCGCCGGGTTGGACGGGCGCCCGCGTGAGCTGCACGTCGAGGAGTCGCTGCGCTCGATCGACTGGGGCGACATCGAGCCCGCGCTCGAGCCCGCCCCCACCGACGGCGAGACGGTGATCGACAACGACGACTTCGTCGTGCGCCGCTGGGCGCTGGACGCGCCGCGGCCGGCGGCGCCGACGGGAAGCTGTGCGGTGGTCTGCGTGCTCACCGGCATGGTGACCTGCGGCGGTGCGGGCTTTGGCCGCGGTGATTTCTTCCTTGTCCCGGCCGAGCTGAGCGACAGGACGCTTACGCCTGGCGATAGCGGCGCCGAGCTGCTGCAGATCGGACTCCCACAGCGCTAGCCCGGGTCTCCAGGCCTCCTAGCCGCCTGAGCGATAACCCCCCTCCCCCGGCCACGCGATGGTGCCGCGGCCGGGGGCTGGGGTGTTGGGGGGTCGTGCTTCCGGCAGGGTCGCGCCGGAAGACTCCGCATCCCGGTGTCAGGGGGGTCGGGAGCGGATCGCGAAATCATGCAACCCGAAAGTCAATTTCAGCTTAAGCTCGTCCGGGGGCCTTAGTCTTGCGGCGTGTCACCGACCTGGATCTGGATGCAGGCGGCGATCGTGGTGCTGGTGCTGGCGGGTGCCGTGATCGCGATCGTCAAGCTGGTCTGACGTGGACGAGCTAGAGGGAGTCGAGCATGACCTCGAGCCGCCGCGGCGGCGGGTGGCCCGGCGGGCAAAGGAGATCGACCGTCACCCGGCTCTCGTGGGCCTGTCGCGCTGGCTGCGCGAGCGCCTGCCGGGCGACAGCGGCTTTGGCGACCCGCTCTCCACCGGGGGCGACAAGCCAGTCAGCGTGATGGGGCGTCGCGTGTCGGCGCTCAGCGGGCAGGGCCCGAGCGCCCTGCGCGACGCCGGGTTGGCCGCGCTGCAGGTGTGGCAGGCGCTCGGGGAGTCGCAGGGGCGCGGTCGCGGCGAGAGCGAGCTGACGATCGTCTTCACGGACATCGTCGGCTTCTCTGAGTGGGCGCTGCGGGTCGGTGACGACGCCGCGGTCGAGCTGCTGCGCCAGGTGGGGGCGATCGACGAGGCGGAAGTCTGCAACGAAGGTGGTCGCGTGGTCAAGCGGCTGGGGGATGGGCTGATGGCGGTCTTCGAAGAGCCGGTCGCGGCGCTCGCGGCCGCTGGGCGCATCCAGCGCCGCGTCAACCAGATCGAGGTCGACGGCTGGTCGCCGCGGCTACGTGCCGGACTGCACGTGGGCCGCCCGCGGCCCCTGGGAGGCGACTACTTCGGCGTGGACGTCAACATCGCCGCTCGCGTGGCCGCTGCAGCCGACGGTGACGAGATCCTGATCTCCGAGGCCGTCCGCGAACGGCTCGGAGAGGAGGGCGTTCGTCTCAAACGCCGCTGGTTCTTCCGCGCCAAGGGGACCCCCGAGGACGTCAAGGTCTACGTCGCCACGCCGCAGGAGGAGTAGCCCCGGCCGCGCCCCGGTTGGGCCGTCTAGCGGCGCCGGAGAAACCGACGCAGGGTGCCGCGTGTGACTTGGGCTGGCGCCGCCGGCAGCTCGTCGCCCGCCAGGATCGCAGCCGGCATCGCCTCTGTCAGCCACTGCCACCGCGCGTCGAGGCCGCCGACCTCGCGCGCGACGGCGTCGAGCGCCTGGGCGATGCGTGGAGGGCGGTTGTGATGGTCGTGGCCATCAGAGGCGATCACGTGGACGAGGTCGTCCCGCAGCAGCGTCAGCGCGAAGCGGCGAACCTCGATGCCGAAGCGGCCGCCGAGCGAGTCGGCGGTGACCTGGTTGAGCACGCCTGCGTCCGAAAGCTTGCGCAGGCGGGCGGGATCGCGCTGGAAGGTCGGGCAGCGCTCGGGATGGGCGAGCACGATCCGATCGCCACGGCGGGCCAGCTCCACGAGTACGCGGTCAAAGTCGCCGGCCTCCGGGGAATAGGGGCTCTCCACCAGCAGCCATGGTCCGCCGCCGAGCGCGTAGCCCTCTCCCACTGCGTCCTCGAGCTCGACCAGCCGCGTCAGGGCAAGCTCCGCTCCTGCGACGACGTCCAGCGCGATCCCGGAGCGCGCGAGCTGGACGTTGAGCGCTGCGACGGCGATCGCGATCTCGCTCGGCTGCGGGTGGAAGGTCTCGTTGACATGGGGGGTGGCGACGAGCCTGCGCGTCCCCTCCTCGGCGGCCACGCGCGCCATCGCGATCGATCCGCCCACCTGCGCGGGGCCATCGTCGAGTCCGGCGAGGACGTGGCTGTGGAGATCGATCACAGGGAGCAGCGTTTGGACGGAGCGGACGGCGATATCCGGAGGCCGCGGATATGATGCCGGCCTCGGCGCAACCCGGACAAGGGAGAGGCGATGTTCAAGTCGGTCGTGGTGGGAACGGACGGCTCGGCCACGGCTTCCGAGGCAGTCCGCCAGTCGATCGACCTCGCCCGCAAGGTGGGAGCCAAGCTCAACCTGGTGAGCGCGTTCGAGCCGATCTCAAACCAGCGGTTACGCGACGAGAGTCGAGGCGCCCCCGAGGACCTCCAGTGGATGATCAACCCGCGCGAGGATGTCGACGCGACGCTCTCGGAGGCGGCGAAATCGGCCAAGGAGGCAGACGTCGACGTGGAGACGTTTGCGCGCCAGGGAGACCCTGCCGACGCGATCCTCGACGTCGCCGAGGAGCAGGGATCGGACCTGATCATCGTGGGCAACAGGGGCATGACCGGCGCGAAGCGCTTCCTCTTGGGCTCGGTGCCCAACAAGGTCTCCCACCACGCCCCCTGCTCCGTGCTGATCATCCGCACCACCTGAGCGGCCCCGCAGGCTAGGGCGGCTAGTGCGCGGCGGCGGGAGCTGCGACGGCCGGCGGGGTCACCGGCGTGCGCGCAGTGGCCGTGGCGGCGTCGACGAGGCCGGCTCCGTAGAGCGCGTTGTGGCCCGGCGAGCCGAGGTGGCGCGCGGTCGCTTTGAGGCGCTGCTCGACCGCGTTGGGCGACGGATTGCGCCCAAGCACGCCGCTGGCGATGACGAGCGCGGCGATCGCGGAGACATGGGATACGGCCATCGAAGTCCCGATGTACTCGCGGGAGATCCCGAAGCGAGCGGGGTTGGAGCCCGTGAAGGTGACCTGCTCGATCGGAGGGCCCGCCACGTTGGGGTTGCAGTGCAGATCGGACAGCGGAGCGTCATTGCCGCCGCCGGGAGCGACGAGCGTGAGCGTCGCGCCTGAGTTGGAGTAGTCGGCGAGGCAGCCGTCAGCTGTCGTGGCTCCGACGGAGACTACGTCCGGGGCGCGGGCGGGGTAAGCGATCGCGCTGTCGGCCTCGTTACCGGACGCTCCGACGACGACGGCCCCGCGGCGATGGGCGTAGCGGATCGCGCTGATCAGCTCGGGGATCTCGGAAGCTCGGGTGAGGCTCGAGAACTCGAGCGACAGGTTGATCACGCGAGCCCCGTGGTCGGCGGCGTAGCGCACGCCCTGGGAGATGACGACCGCGGTGCCCTCGCCCTGGCTGTCGAGCACGCGCACTGGCATCAGCTTGGCGCCCCAGGCGAGCCCGGTGAGGCCGAAGCGGTTGTTGGTCGCCTCGCCGATCGTGCCGGCGACGTGGGTGCCGTGTCCGTTGTGATCGTCGGTGAACGGGCTGTGGGCGACGAAGTCGTAGCCGCGCACGAACTGCGAGGCGGTGAAGTCCGGCGAGCGCCGGAAACGACCGCGGTTCTCGTAGGCGACACCTGTGTCGAGTACGGCGATGGTCACGCCACTGCCACCGGGATGGCCAGCCGCAGCGACGTTCGCCCAAGCATCGGGTGCGTCGACGCCATCGGCGGCGAGGAAGTTCCATTGCACGCTCTGCCAGCCACCCGGGATGCCGCCGCCGAGCGAGCCGGTGTCATTGGGAATGAAGGAGGCCGCGTGCGCGATCACGTTGGGTGCGGCGAAGGTCACGCCGCGCGAGGCGCGCAGTGCGCGTAGCGCCGCGCGGCGCCCGCCGCTGTTCTCGACGCGCGCCAAGCGGGTGAGGTGGGCGACGGTGGTGGCGGTGACGACGCCAGCGGAGCGCTCGATGCGGGCGCGCTCGCTGGCTGAGGTCGAGGCGTCGAAGCCGATGACCACCTCGTTGGGGGCCGCGGCCACGCTGGCTTGGCTTGCAGAAGCCGGAACGGCGGAGGCCGCAGCGGGGAACACGATCGCTGCTGTGGTGGCGATCGTGGTCGCCAGCAAAACGCCGATCACCCCCCGCTGAAGGCGGATCACGGCGGCCGACACGCGGCGGGATCGGGGAGGAAGGAAGCCCATCAGGGGCCGGCCAGCTTGGCCGGGCTCGGGTTAAGACACGATCGGGCGGTGAACGTACCGGCGCACGTCAAACTTGCGTCGCGACGCGGCCGCCCGCGGCCGCCGAGGAAGGGTAGCGGCCGCTGGGGCGGCAATGATGCGGTTGTGCGAGCGTGCTCGCTGTGAACCACTTCTTTCCCCGAGACGAGTACTTCATGCGCCTGGCGCTGCGCGAGGCTGAGCGCGCCCTGGAGCACGACGACGTGCCCGTGGGGGCCGTGGTCATCCATGACGGCGAGGTGATTGGATCCGGGCGCAACGAGCGCGAGGCTCGCGGGGACCCGACCGCGCACGCAGAGATGCTCGCGCTGCGCGAGGCCTCGCGCTCGCTTGGCACATGGCGGCTGGTGGACTCGGTGCTCTACGTGACGCTCGAGCCCTGCGCGATGTGCGCCGGCGCGATCGTGCTCGGGCGGGTTGCGCGGGTCGTCTACGGTGCCCTGGACCCCAAGGCCGGAGCCGCGGGGAGCGTGCTCGACGTGCTCGCCGAGCCGCGCCTGAACCACCGGCCGGACGTGGCCGGGGGGTTATTGGCGGAGGAGAGCTCGGCGCTGCTGCGGGCGTTCTTTGGGGCGCGGCGCTAGGTGGGGGTTAGGGGCTGCACGCTGCGCGGTGACGGCTCGGTCCGACGCTAACCTAGCCCCGTCTGACGCACCCTGGAGGGGTGGCAGAGCGGTTGAATGCGGCGGTCTCGAAAACCGTTTCAGGGGGTT
>QHBW01000051.1:0-2680 GCA_003244205.1 Solirubrobacterales bacterium
CCGTCTCCATTCCCATCAAGCGGGCACTCGCACCGGCGGGTGCCCCTGCGCTTCCCACCCGGGCACCTAGAATTCTCGCGATGGGGCAGGTTACGGGCGTCCGCTGCGGTGCGCGATTCGTTTCCTATCCCGAGCTGTTCGACGCAGCGGCGCGCGTCGCGCGCGGTTTCGCCGAGGTCGGGATCGAGCCCGGGTCAGCTGACCGGATCGCGCTTCTGCTGCGAAATGACATCGCCTTCATTGAGGCAACGCTGGGAGCCGCGGCCCTGGGCGCAGTGCCAGTTCCGATCAACTGGCACTGGAAGGCCGAGGAGGTCGGCTACCTGCTGCGCGATAGCGAGGCCAAGGTGCTGGTCGTACACGACGATCTGCTGGCCGATGTGGCTGAGACGATCCCAGCTGGCGTGGCTGTCGTGGCGGTTGGCGCAGCGGAGAAGCTCGCCGGCGCCGCGGGCTCCTCGGACAGCCGACGCGACCTGATCACCAACGCCCACAGCTATCAGCAGTGGCACGCCGATTTCATCCCCTGGGACGAGGCACCCGAGCGTGCGCCGATGAGCGTCATCTACACCTCCGGCACGACGGGGACCCCCAAGGGTGTCGTGCGTCGCCCGCAGGCCGAGCAGGACGCGCAGCGCACCCAGCTGATGCTCGAACACGTCTTTCACTTGGGCCCCGAGCAGCGCACCGTGATCCCGGCCCCGATGTATCACACCGCACCCAACGTCTACTCGCTCGCCGCGGCGGTACGTGGGATGGACATGGTGATCATGTCCGGCTTCGACGCCGAGGCCTTCCTCGCGATCGTGGAGCGCCAGCGCACGACCACGGTCCAGATGGTGCCAACGATGTTCGTGCGTCTGCTAGCTCTCCCGGAGGAGGTGCGCGCGCGCTACGACCTCTCCTCGCTGGAGTGGGTGGTTCACGCCGCGGCACCATGCCCGCCCGAGGTCAAGAGCGCCATGATCGAGTGGCTTGGTCCGATCGTCACCGAGTACTACGGCTGCACCGAAACTGGAGCGTGCGTCTTCTGCACCAGCGAGCAGTGGCTCGCTCACCCCGGTACGGTCGGTCGTCCGCTGGAAGGCGCGAACGTTGCGATCTTCGACACCGACGGGCGCAAGCTCCCCCAGGGCGAGTCGGGCGACGTGTACATGTGGTTGGACGCCTGGCCTGACTTCACCTATCAGGGCGACGAGCACAAGCGCGCAGCCGCTGAACGCGATGGCCTGATCACCTGCGGCGACGTGGGCTACCTCGACGCGGATGGTTTCCTCTACCTCAACGATCGGCGCAGCGACATGGTGATCTCCGGCGGGGTGAACGTTTACCCGGCCGAGATAGAGGCATGTCTGATCACGCTCGACGGCGTGCGTGACTGCGCTGTCTTTGGCATTCCCGACGAGCAGTTTGGTGAAGTCCTCGCGGCTCACATCGAGGTCGACCCGCATGCTGGCCTCGAGGCTGCCGACGTCCGCCAGCATGTCGGCAGAAAGCTCGCGCGTTACAAGATCCCGCGCGTGATCGAGTTCTCAGCTGCCCTCCCGCGCGAAGACTCCGGCAAGATCTTCAAGCGCCACCTGCGCGATCCGTACTGGGCCGGAATGGAGCGGAGGATCTAGGCGCCGAGTCAGCGCGGCTCGCTTACCGCTACGGCGTCAGAGCGCCCGACGTGCCTCTGCCCGTCGAGGCGCGGGACTTGCCAGAGCCCGCGATCCCCACCTGCCTGACGCACTGGGCGGCGATCGGGTCGATCTTGACTCACGAAGGATCCACGGCAGACGCGACGGCGACGGCCGCTTCAGCGGTGATGACCCTGAAGGAGAAGCTCTCCTCGATGTAGAGGTGGACCGCCTCGGTGTCGTGGCTCGTGTAGCCGAGTGAGAGGTCCTGACCGGACTCGAGCACGAAGTCACCGCCGCGCAGGCTCATCACGACGGCGCCGCGAACACCAGGGGCCCACACGATCGGGCCGCCGAGGATTTCGCTGAGATGCTGGAACAGCGGATAACCCCCGTGCTCGGCGGTCTCGATCACGCTGGTGTGGTCCTCGCGTCCAAGTGCGAGCCCATACGGCCCGGCGATGCCTTCGCACAGCAACAGCTCGACCGCCTTGGCAACGTGGCTCGGATAGCGGTTGAAGTCGTCGTCGCGCACGACGGTGGGGTGGGGCGAGGCCTCTGTGATGCCAACGACACCGGCCGCTTCCCAGCCGTGGAACACGGCGACGTTCTCCGCGCGAGCGAGCGCTCGCGCCGCGGCCTCGAGCTCATCGAGCTTGGGAGCGAGTGCACCGCGGTCGAGGTCTGCGAGCTCCGCGCGCGCGACCTGGAACTCGGCGCACAGCTCGACCAGCGGGAGCACCCGCCGGCGAATCGCGGACACACCGTCGACCGGAGGCTCGGAGAGGGGCTCCACACGACCCAGATTCGTGGCCGAGTGATCCCAGCCGAGAGGACCCGAGAAGTCCGTGAGCCGGCGCGCCGCAAGCCCGGCGGTCAGCCGCTCGCGCGCCTCCCGATCGAGCTCCGACCAGCCGGCGTCGCTGATCGGCGCAAGCTCGCGCAGCAGGTGGTTCACGGTGCGCCCAGCTCCTTCAGGCTGCCGATGCCCAGCGATCCGCTGGCGCCCGACCCGCCGCCACCGCCCGGCCCGCCGCCACCGCCCGGCCCGCCGCTGG
>QHBW01000051.1:2725-126956 GCA_003244205.1 Solirubrobacterales bacterium
CTGGAACAGGATGCCCTGGGCGATCTCCCGCCACAACGGCGTCCGGCGCAGGAGAAACTCGAGATCCATCGCGAAATGCTTGAACTCCTCACCCTGGGCGTCGCGCATGATCGCCCGGGCGTCAGGATCCGGCTCGACCGCCAGCCGCTGCTCATACCAGCCGATCGCCTCCGCCTCCTCCGTCAGCGAAGCGCACAGACGCGCGAACGTACGCGTCTGCGGCGGCAGCTCGTCGACAGGCTCGTGGTACTGGTCGAAGCCCATTGCGCTGCGAGCATATCCCGGAACGTCCCGCCTCAATCCACCCATCAGCGGCTCCTGCCGACAGCGCCGGGGGCGGCTGCCAACAGCCCCCGGCGCTTAGCGCACGGAAGCTGTTACCGCGTCAGCGGCCGGCTCGAGCGCAAAGGCGTCGGCGATCAGCTCGTAGGACCGGCGGCGGGCGCCGTGGTCGTGGGTGATGGTGACGACGATCACTTCGCCTGCGCCGTAGTCGTGTGCGACCGCCTCGAGCCCGTCGCGCACCTGCTCGGGGTCGCCGATCACCGCGCGGCGGCCGCTGCGCTGTTGGGGCGTGTCGCCGGACGCGTCCGGCTGCGTGGGCTGGTCGCGCCGCTGCTCAGCGAGGTAGCGCAGCGCCTTCTCGACCGGCGGCACCGGAATCAGCCGTCCGCGCCGCAGCAGCGAGAGCGTCATGCGACTGCTGGACGCCAGCCGCTGGGCCTCCTCCTGGCGCTCGGCACAGATCGCCCAGCTCGAGACGGCCAGCCGCGGAGCATCGAGCCACGCCGAGGGCGTGAAGCGCTCGCGATAGAGCGCGGCGATCTCCGCGCCGGCGGGATTGATGAAGTCGGCGAACGCGTACGGGAGCCCCAGCTCGCCGGCCCAGATCGCGCTCTGGGGCGAGGAGCCCAGCAGCCACGGCGCCGGGTGCTCGGGAAGTCCGGGGAGGGCGGCCAGCGCGGCGAACGGGTGGTCGGGGGCGAGCGTGTCCTGGAGATACGCCAGCAGCTCTGCGAGCTGCTGGGGGAAGTCGTCCGGCGAGACTTGGCGGCGATCGCGCTGGAGCGCGAACATCGTCATCGGGTCGGTGCCAGGCGCCCGGCCCAGGCCGAGGTCGATGCGGCCAGGGAAGAGTGCGCTCAGGACGCTGAACGTCTCGGCGACCTTCAGCGGGCTGTAGTGCGGGAGCATCACGCCGCCGCTGCCCACTCGGAGGCGACTCGTGGCGGCGGCGATCGGGCCGATCAGCGCTTCCGGGCTGGCGCTCGCCAGCCCAGGTGTGCCGTGGTGCTCGGCCACCCAGTAGCGCCGGTAGCCGAGCCGGTCGGCCAAGTGGGCGAGATCGAGCGTGTTGCGCAGTGCGTCGGCGCCGGTCGATCCCTCCGCGATCGGCGACTGATCGAGAACGCTGAGCGCGAGCACGCGGTCAGCCTAGAGAACGTCTACCGTGCCGCCGCGAGGTGACGCGATGACGCCAATCGACGCGGACCCGCCGCGCCGCCCGCGGGCGGTCCCCGCCGAGCACTTTGGCAAGCCTCGCTCACCATCGACGGCTTTCGACGAGTGGCAGATCGAGCTGCACCGCCACCGGGTGATCTACCGGATCGCGGGCAGCGGACCCCCGGTCGTACTGATCCACGGGATGGTCAACTCCTCGCGCCACTGGGAGGCCGTCGCCATGCGCCTCGCGGATTCCTACACAGTTATCGCACCTGATCTGATCGGACACGGCGACTCGGCAACGCCGCGTGGCGACTACTCGCTGGGTGCACATGCAGCCAGCATCCGCGACCTCCTGGCTGTCATCGGGGTCGACCGCGCGACGGTCGTCGGGCACTCCTTCGGTGGCGGGGTCGCGCTCCAATACTTCTACCAATTCCCTCAGCGCGTCGACCGTCTCGTGCTCGTGTCCAGCGGCGGCCTGGGCCGCGAAGTGAGCGCGCTGCTGCGCAGTGTGGCGCTCCCTGGGGCCTCGTGGCTCGTGTCGCTCGCTGCGCACCGGCGGCTGTTGGGGCTGCTGTGGAGAGCCGGCGAGCAGCTGCGCAAGCGCGGTGTCGGCGTTGGCGTCTACCTGCAGGCGATTGCACGCGCGATGCGTCCGCTACAAGGCCCCGGGGCGCGGGCCGCCTTCCTGCACACGCTGCGATCGGTGATCGACGTCCACGGGCAACGCGTCAGCGCGCGCGACCGCCTCTACCTGCTGGGAGCCCTACCGACGCTGATCATCTGGGGCGAACGCGACCACACGATCCCGATCTCACACGGCCGCGACGCCCACGCGGCCATCCCGGGAAGCCGCTTCGAGACTCTCCCGCGCGCCGCGCACTTCCCGCACCTCGAGGACCCCGAGGGCCTGGCCTCGACGATCCGCCGCTTCCTCGAGACGACAACCCCAGCGCACATCGACGACGCCGACTGGGGAGGGCTCGTAGCGCCCCGAGCGCCCCGCAGCCGTCGTCGCCGCGCTGCCGCGTAGCGGTCGCGCACGCCGCGTCGGTCCGGCCGTCGCGGCGGGGCGCGCCGTTCAGGTCCCGGGCTCGCGCCCGGAGATCGGGCAGGCGACTACGGCCGCGACGAGCTGGTCCCAGCCGGCCTTGAGCCGCTCGAGCTCCATTCCGCGGGCGTTGCGCTGGTACATCACGACTCCGGGGGCCAGCGGGCCCAGGAGCGCGTCGGCGGCGTAGTCCACGTCCACCTGGGGGGCGGCCTCGCGCAGCAGTGCCGTGACGTGGGCGCGGTAGGTGCCGTAAACGATGTGCAGGAGGCGCCGATCGGGCTCGCCGCTGTCGGCTGCCATCAGCAGCGGTCCCTGGCGCTCGCACATGTCCAGCAGCCCGTGTCCGAAGGCGATCAGGCGCGTGCGCGCCGGAGCGCCCGGACCGAGGGGCGCCGGACCGCGGATGAAGCCGTCCTGGAAGGCCTGCTCGCGCTCGTTCAGCAGCGCGTGCAGCAGACCACCGCGGTCGCCGAAGCGGCGGAAGAGCGTGCCCTTGCCGACTTTGGCGGCACAGGCGATTGCGTCCATCGTGAGGTTCTCGACGCCGTGCTCGGCGAGCAAGCGCTCGGCTGCCGCGAGGATGCGGCGACGGTTGCGCGCGGCGTCGGCGCGCTCTTGGATCTCGGAGCCCAGCACCGGGAGCTGGCTGTCGCCGGGAACTTGCAGCGGGCCGCCGATCGCGGAGGAGGGGAGGTCGGGGAGGGCGGTCATCGGTCGCGTCATTGTCGTTATCGGACCGGAGTCCGTTTGTCTGCTAGTCTAGCTGCTATAAGCGGACTGCGGTCCGTGTAGAAGCGGAGCCCACCGCGGCCGAACCTCCTCTCGCTTAGGAGAAAACGATGTCAACACCTACCGCCGTCGTAAGCGAAACCGGCCTTCCTGTCGGCACCTGGCAGTTGGATCCAATCCATTCAACGGCCAGCTTCGCCGTCAGGCACATGGGCATTGCGACCTTCCGTGGTCGCTTCGAGCAGTTCGCCGACGCCAGCCTGATCGTGGATCAGCTCGGCGACGCGAAACTCGTCGGCACGGTTCGCGCCGATTCGATCCTCGTCAAGGACGGAGCGTTGGCCGCGCACCTGCAGTCCCCCGACTTCTTCGACGTCGAGCGCTACCCCGAGATCCGCTTCGTCTCCAGCACCATCCGGCGCGATGCCGACAAGCTGGTCGTCGACGGCCAGCTGACAGTCAAGGATCAGACGCGCAGCGTGGACGCTCGCGGCATGATCAACGGGCCCGCTGAGGTCCTCGGCGGCGCGACGAAGATTGGCATCACGCTCGACACCGTGATCGACCGTACGGAGTTTGGACTGAACTTCAATGCACAGCTGCCCGCCGGCGGCGCAGCGGTCGCCAACGAGGTCAAGCTGACGGTCGAGCTCGAGCTTACGCTCACTCAGGGCGACGCGCAGGGCGAGATGGGGTAGCCCATGCGCGTCCTGGGCATCGTCGGATCGTTGCGGCGCGCATCCCATAACCGGCGCCTGCTGGGGGCGGCGGCGGCCCTGTTGCCGCCCAGAGTAGAGCTCGTCGAGTTCGACGGGCTCAAGGCCGTGCCGCCCTACGACCAGGATGACGAGATCAACCCCGCCCTCGCCGTGCACGCGCTGCGCGACGCGATCGCCGAAGCGGACGCCGTCCTCTTTGCCACCCCCGAGTACAACGCGTCGATACCCGGTCAGCTCAAGAACGCCATCGATTGGGCATCGCGCCCGATCAGCACGGCCGCGCTGCGCAACAAGCCGGTCGCCGTGATCGGTGCCAGCACCAGCATGTTCGGGGCGGTCTGGGCACAGGCGCAGCTGCGCACGTCGCTCGCCACCGCCGGGGCGCGCGTGATCGACCGCGAGCTGCCGGTCGCTTGGGCCGATGAGGCGTTCACGGATGAGGGGACTCTCGCCGAGCGCGATCTCGCGCTCGAGCTCGGCTCGATCCTTGCCGCGCTGGTCGACTCGGCGCGCGAGCGGATGGCGGCGTGAGCCTTCGTGCTCGTCGTCGCGGCGCGGACTCGTCCCACAGCTGTTAGAGCAGCTTCTTGACCGCGGTAGGGAGCTTGTCGATCAGCCGCGCCCTGACCAGACCGGCGTGGCGCACGAAGATCACGAGCACGGCGTAGCGCCCGCGGTCCGAGGGTGGCGCTCCGTTCACGTCGCTCGTGGTGTAGTTGCCCTTGAACACCGCCAGGCAGGCCTTGCGGTTCGGGTTCGCCGGTCGAGGCTGGCCGCGCGCCGGCGTTGCCCGTCGGTGTGCGCCGCCGACGTGGAGGTGGCGCAGGCGAGGCGGCCTGCGTTGCGCCGGTGGCGTGAGGGCGAGGTAGATGGTCCGCAGCTGGCGGCCGTTGATCACGCGGAAGCCGACCAACTGGCCGCGCGCATGCACAGCGGAATAGGCCACCGGAAGCGCTTCCGCGCAAGCGGCCGTGCGACCGGGGCGATTGAAGTGCAGCCCAGCGCACCCCGACACCAGCGCCAGGATGGCTGCGAGTGCGGCGACCAGCGCCCCTGGGGCCACCGATCGCTGTCCGGTCGCACTCATGAGCTGGTTGCGCTGGTTGCCGTTGCCACGCCGACTTGCCTGCGGGGAGCTGTGAGCCGCACCCCAGCGTACGCGCCCGCGCCAACTACCAGCACTCCCCAGAAGCTGATCAGGCGATAGAGCAGCACGGCGGCCAGTGTTCCCAGCTGTCCGCCGCCGAACGCGACAAGCGCGAGCGTGAGGCTGCCCTCGACGACCCCGAGGCCCCCGGGCGTGATCGGCAGCATCTGAGCCAGCTGACCGGCGCAGTAGGCGAGCAGCAGCCCGCTCCAGGGAACCGCTGCGTGCACCGCCGCGAACGCAGCCGCCAGGCAGCCGAGGTCCGCGAGCCAAGCGATCGTCAGCCCAACGACGACGACAGCCCATCCACCCGTGCCGATGTGAATCCCGCCGAGACGCCAGCTCTCGGTATTCCCGACGGCTCCCTGCGCGCCGGGAATACGACGAACCAACCCCACCAGCCGGCTCATCGCGCGGTTCAGCAACCCGCGTCGGTGGAGGACGAACACGACCACCGCCACTACGGCAATGAAACCAAGCAGCCCGTAGGCGGCCACCTGGATCCCAGATGCCGATCCCTCCCCGCCGGCGATTTGAACGCCGATCACCGCCAGCAGCGCCAGGATCGCTGGGTACAGCGCGCCCACGACGAGGATCATCCAGACGCTCAGTCCCTCCTCGACGCGACGGCGCTGGAGCTCGCGAAAGGTGACCACGTTGGAGAGCGTCGGTCCGGCGGGCAGGCAGTTGCCAATCGCCTGGACGGCGAGGGCGAGCGACCAGATGAACGGCACACTCACCCGGCGGCCACCCGCGGCGAGCAGCCGGCGTTGCGCCATCCCATAGGCGGCGTAGGACAGCAACTCGAGCAGGATCCCGACCACCAGCCAGACCCCGACCGGGTCGGAGATCGTGTCGAAGGCGCCAAAGAGCTCGTCTTGGTTGCCGAGGATCGCTCTGACGGCGAGCGCGAGCAGCGCCGCCCACAGCAGCCACAGCGCCACGCGCAGCCGACGCCGACCGCGAGAGCGCGGCCGTGGCGGTGGGGCTCGGGTCGTTGTCGCTTCGCTCACGTTGGGGGACGGGGATCGCTGCCGCCTTGAAGACGCGCGACCCAGCACACATC
This sequence comes from Solirubrobacterales bacterium, assembly GCA_003244205.1. Classification (GTDB taxonomy): domain Bacteria; phylum Actinomycetota; class Thermoleophilia; order Solirubrobacterales; family Solirubrobacteraceae; genus QHBW01. The sequence continues at coordinate 8,887 of QHBW01000051.1, forward strand.
ATTACCTGCGGTGCGGGCAGTCATCCTCGATCTACCCGGCATGCCGCTGCGTGAGGCCACGGTGCGGGACCCCGAGCCCGGTCTTGCGGAGGTGCTAATCGGGATCGGCGCGTGCGGCGTCTGTCGCACCGATCTGCACCTGGCCGACGGGGAGCTCCGGGCCGGTCACCTGCCTCTGATCCTGGGACACCAGATCATCGGGCGTGTGCAAGAGAGCCGCTCGGACCAGTTCGCCCCCGGGGATCGGATCGGTGTCCCCTGGGTCGCGTGGACGTGCGGGGCGTGTCGCTTCTGCCACTCGGGTGCAGAGAACTTGTGCCAGCGCGCGCGCTTCACCGGTTCCGACGTCGACGGTGGCTATGCGGAGCTCGCCGTCGCTCACGGCGAGCACTGCTTCGCGCTGCCGGAGGGCGCGGACGACAGCGAGCTGGCGCCACTGCTGTGCGCGGGGATGATCGGCTATCGCGCGCTGCGACTGGCCGGCGACGGCGATCCGCTTGGCCTCTACGGATTCGGTGCGGCGGCGCATCTGATCTGTCAGGTGGCCGTGCGGGAGGGCCGGCGCGTGTTCGCCTTCACCCGCCCCGGCGACGCCGAATCTCAGGCCTTCGCCCGCAGCCTGGGGGCGGCATGGGCAGGGGGATCCGACGAGGCCCCGCCGGAGCTGCTAGGTGCGGCCCTGATCTTCGCCGCTGTTGGCGCGCTCGTCCCACTGGCTCTGCGCGCGAGCGATCGCGGCGCCACGGTGGTGTGCGCGGGAATCCACATGAGCGACGTCCCGGCCTTCCCGTACGAGCTGCTCTGGCAGGAGCGTGTGCTGCGCTCGGTGGCAAATCTGACCCGTGAAGACGGTCGCGCGCTCCTGGCAGCGGTCGCGGAGATGCCGTTGCGCGTGACGACCACCCTCTACCCGCTGAGCCGCGCCAATGCTGCACTCGAGGATCTCCGCGCCGGGCGCCTTCAGGGGGCGGCGGTGCTGACGATGGAGTGATCCTGCTGGTGGACGCTCGCCGGCGCCGCGGCGCTCAGGCGGCCCCGGCCTCGGCGGCCGCACGCTCGGCTGCCTCGAGCTGGCGCTCCACGAGCGTCAGCCCCGTGTCCCAGAAGCCCGGGTCGAGCAGGTCGACGCCCACGAGCCCGCCGAGCTCCTCAGGGCTCGCTGAGCCGCCGGCGGCGAGCAGGCGCAGGTAGTCCGGCACAAAGGCGGCTCCCGCCTCCTCGTAGCGATGGAAGACGGCGAGCGCGAGCAGCTGTCCGTAGGCGTAGGCGTAGACGTAGCCCGGGACCGCAACGAAATGGTGAACGTAGGACCACCACGACCGGTATCCCTCCGTGAGCTGCACCGCATCGCCCATCAACTCGGCTTGCGACTGCTCCCAGAGCTCGCCGAAGCGCGCCACCGACAGCTCGCCCTCGCCGCGACGAGCGCTGTGCGCCGCGTCCTCGAAGCGGTTCATCGCCACCTGTCGAAAGACGGTGGCGATCGAGCCCTCGATGCTTTCGGCCAGGAGCGAGAGGCGCGATCGCGGACTCTCGGCCGCTTCCAGCAGGCGCGAGAAGACCAGCGTCTCACCGAACACCGACGCCGTCTCGGCGAGCGTCAGCGGCGTGTGCTGGTGGAAGATGCCCTGATCGGCGGCGAGCGCCGCGTGCAGGCCGTGGCCGAGCTCGTGGGCAAGGATCAGCGCGTCTCGCCGGCGGGCATTGAAGTTCAGCATCACGTACGGGTTTGCTGAGGGCACGGTGTAGGCGCAGAACGCGCCGCCGCGCTTCGCCGGACCCGGCGGGGCGTCGATCCAGCGCTCGGCGAAGAAGCGGTTTGCGAGCTTGCCCAGCTGGGGGGAGAAGGCGCTGTAGGCATCCTGCACCAGCTCGCGGGCGTCGCGCCAGTCGATCGTCTCCTCCTCGCTGGCCAGCGACGCCATGCGGTCATAGTCGGCGAGCTTGTCGATCCCGAGCAGGCGCGCCTTGAGCCGGTACCAGCGGCGGGCCAGCTCAGAGCGCCCACGCACGGCTTCGATCAGCGCCTGGACGGACTCGTCGGAGGCCTCGTTGGAGAGGTTGCGCTGAGCCAGCCAGTTCGGGTAGCGCCGCAGGCGATCGTCGATGCCCTTGTCCTGCAGCAGCGTGTTGTAGATGAAGGCGCGGGTGCGCAGGCCCGGGTCGAGCGCGTCCGTGACGGCCTGAGCGGCTATGCGGCGCAACTCGCGATCAGGCGACATCAGGCGGCTGAGGGCAGCGTCGAGGGGGACCGGCTGCTCGGCGTCGGGGACGCGGACCTCGAGCGCTGAGACGAGCTCGGAGAAGAGGCGGCCCCACGCGCCCGCCCCCGTCAGCTCCTTCTCGCTCATCAGCTTCTCCTCGGGCTCGGAGAGCAGGTGCGGACGGTAGCGGCGCGCCATTCGCAGATGGTGGTTAAAGCTTGAGGCTTGCCCTCCGGCGAGCAGCTCCTCGGCGCGCGCATCGTCGAGCTTGGCCCACTCGAGCTCGAAGAAGATCAGCCGCGTCTCGATCGCGGTGCTGCGCTCCTGGACGCGCGCGAGCAGAGCGCCACGGGCGGGATCGGCCGTGTCGATGGAGAAGTGCAGCGCCGCATAGGATCCGGCTCGACCGACGAGGTCACTGATGCTCGCAAGCTCATCCATCGCGGCGGCAAGACCCGGCGGGTCGAGATCGGCCACTGCGCCGGCGTGTCGCTGCGCAAAGGCCTCCGCCTGGCGATCGGCGGCATCGAGCAGACGCTCGGCGCCTGCCTCACCGTCGCCATCCACGAGCGGCTCGATGTCCCAGCGCGCCGCGTTGAGCTCGGGGTCGCGGTCCCTTGCGGTCGAAGAGTCGTTCACCGCGTCGCAGCGGCGGCGGCGCCGGTCCCGCGGGTCGCCATCCAGACCCACGCGATGCACAGCGGCTGCAGCGGGAGCCTCGCCCACAGCAGCCAGCGCGGCAGCTTGAGGCCCTCGACCTGGTCGGGGTGCAGCGCCATGTGGAGGTTGGCGGGGAACACGGCGATCAGCAGCAGCGTCAACCACCAGCGCGCGGCTCGCCGCAGCGGGGACAGCGCCGCTGCGCCGCCGGCGATCTCCGCGACGCCGCTGATGTAGACGAGCTCGCGGTGCGCGGGCAGATAGGGCGGCATGATCGCGACGTAGTAGCGCGTGTGGGTGAAGTGCAGCGTGCCCGAGCTGATGAAGAACGCGCCGAGCGCCTGGCGCGGCCGGCGTGGCCGGGAGCTGGACGGTGGCTCGGATGCCGCCATTGCCGGCACCCTAGAGCGTGGCGAACAGAGGCGCATGATCGGACGGCTTGGGACCCTTGCGGTAGTTGCGGTCGATGCCGCAGGAGACGAGGTCCCGCGCGGATGCGCGGTCGAGCAGTACCAGATCGATCCGCATCCCCATGCCGCGATGGAAGTGGCCCTGGCGATAGTCCCACCACGTAAACCCGGGCTCCTTGGGATGCAGCGTGCGGTAGGCATCTACGAGGCCAGCTTCGAGCAGGGTGCTCAAGCGCGCGCGCTCCGGGTCGGTGACATGGGTCGAGCCGATGAATGCCTCGGGGTCGTAGACGTCCCGATCAGTCGGCGCCACGTTGAAGTCTCCGGCGACGACCAGCGCAGCGGCTGCGGTGTCGAACACCAGCTCCGCGACGCGATCGCCGGCGGCTTCCAGGAAGGCCAGCTTGGAGGCAAAGGAGGGCGAGTCCGGGGCGCGTCCGTTCGGCACGTAAACCGAGATCGCGCGCACCCCGGCGACCTCGACCTCGAGCCAGCGGGCTTCGGCCGAGTCGGGCTCGCCGGCCAGGCCGCGGACAGGCTCGCCGAGCGCGAGCTCGTGCCGAGCGGCAATCGCCACCCCCGCCCACGGACCGGCGCCATGCTCGACCGCGTGGTAGCCCGCGGCGTCCAGCTGCTCGTGGGGAAAGACGTCGGCGGCGCACTTCGTCTCCTGCAGGAGCACGACATCCGGGCCGTGCTCGTCCAGCAGCTCGAGCACTCGCGGCAGGCGGGCTTTGAGCGAGTTCACGTTCCAGGTGACGAGGCTCAACACGTCACTCGCTCGTCGTCAGGGCCAATCTCTCCACCTAACGTCGAGCGCGGGCTCCGGCGCTGCCCGCCGCGGCCCGCCCGCCGCGCCGAATCGCCGCACTGGGGCCCGCGAGCGAGAGCGCGAAGAGCTCTTGCGGATCGGTGTAAAAGTGCTCCAGCGCGAGCCCCGCGGCGCCGAGGTCCGTCTCCAGGCGATCGCGCGTGAACTTGGCCGAGATCTCGGTGCGCAGCTCCTCGCGGGCGCCAAAACGTACGCGGAGGTCGATCCCGGGAATGTCCACCTCGTGGGCGTGGCGGGCGCGCAGGCGCATCTCCACCCACTGGTGGTGGGGATCGAAGAAAGCCACGTGGTCAAAGTCCTGCGGATCGAATTCGGAGCCGAGCTCGCGATTGAGCACGACCAGCATGTTGCGGTTGAACTCCGCCGTGACGCCCGCGCTGTCGTTGTATGCCGCCTCGAGAACATGCGCGTCCTTCACCAGATCGGTGCCGAGCAGGAGACGATCGTCAGCGCCGAGCAGCCGTCCGACGCGCCGGAGGAAGCGGCGGCGGCTGCCGGGGGTGAAGTTCCCGATCGTGCCACCGAGAAAGGCGACGACCCGGGGTCCTCCTTCAGGGATTGCGCTGAGGTGGCGCTCGATGTCTCCGACCACGCCGTGGACGGCGAGCCCTGGATAGCGCTCGCACAGGCGCTCGGCGCACGCGCGCAGCGTCGATTCGGAGACATCGACGGGGATGTAGCGTTCGAGCACGTCCGCTCGCCGCATTGCGTCTAGCAGGACGTGGGTCTTGTCGGCGGTGCCGGAGCCCAGCTCGACGAGCTCGACCGGCACCACCGCGGCGACGATCTCGTCGGCACGGTCCTCGAGGATGCGCCGCTCGGCACGGGTGGGGTAGTACTCGGGCAGCTCGCAGATGCGCTCGAAGAGCTCCGAGCCGCGCGCGTCGTAGAAGTGCTTGGGAGGGAGCTCCTTGAATGGGCGCGTGAGTCCGTCGAGGACGTCCTCGGCGAGCGAGCGCTCGCTGCGCTGGGAGACTCGTACGTCGATCTGAATGGAGGGAGTCGCGACGGGGTTCACGCGCTGCAGACGGTCCTCGGGAGGTGAAGGCGTTGGCTGGCATGGGGGCCGGTCATCGGCGGTGGAGGGCTCACAGGCCAGAGCGCGCCAGCCGTAGCCCCGCGAAGATCTGGCGCCGCTGGGGGTGGTCCCAGTTGCGGAAGGTTGGCGTGGCCAGCTGTGCGGCAGTAGCCCAGGAGCCGCCGCGCAGCACGCGGTAGTCACCACCGAAGAAGACCTCCGAGTACTCGCGGTAGGGCCGCGCGACGAAACCCGGATAGCCCGCGAAGGGACTCGAGGTCCATTCCCAGACATCCCCGATCAGGCCCTGGCACCCGTACGCCGAGCTGCTCAACGGCCGCCCGCCGACCGCTTCGGGGCCGAGGCTGTCCTGGTTGACGTTTGCACGACGGTGGTCGGGGATCTCGCCGCCCCACGGCCACGTTCGGGGCTCTCCCGACAGCGGGTCCCAGGTCGCCGCCCTCTCCCACTCGATCTCGCTCGGCAGGCGCGCTCCGTGCGCGCGAGCGAAGGCGTCGGCCTCGAACCANNTCCCACACGTCGCCGATCATTCCCAGGCAGCCGCATGGCGACGCCCCCGCCGTATACGCGCCGGCCGGCGCCGGTCCGAGACGGTGGTGGTCGACGTTGGCGTGGATCCCCGCGATCGGCTGATCGCTGCCCCATGGGTAGCGGCGGGCGGTCTCGCGCTCCTGCTCCCAGGTCGCCGCCTTCTCCCACTCGACCTCGGTGGGAAGGCGAGCGTCGTTCGCGCGGGCGAAGGCGTCGGCCTCGAACCAGGACACGTGAATCACCGGCTTGTGTGGATCGATGGGCTCATACCCGCCGATTCGCCACTCCCGGCCGTCCCCGGTCCAGCCGCTCGGGCGCGTGATGTCCTCGTCCTCCTTCCACGCCCAGCCTTCCCTCGACCACCACTCGCGGCGTTCGTAGCCACCACCCTCGGCGAACGTCATCCACGATCCGTTGCTGACGGGGACTCGCCCGATGCGAAAATCGGGCACGCGCACGAGACGACGGGGGCGCTCGTTGTCATAGGCGAAACCCGTGGCTGGCGCTCCCATCAGGCACGAGCCGCCGGGTACCGCGACGAGTTCCAGTCCGCAGCAGTCGGACGGTGCGTGGTGGTGCTCCCGGGCTGGGGCACCGCGCCCGGCGCATCCCTCCAGCGGGGCGCGGCGTGCGGGTCGGAGATCGCTGAGGCGGGCCAGCTCGAGTGTCTGCAGCATGGTCTCGTTGTGCTGCTGCTCGTGGCGCAGGACGAGCTCGTGCTCTTCCCCGACACCGTGGCGCGCGATCCCGGCTAGCACTCGCCGGCGGACCTCCGCCATGTAGGCGAGCGCCTCGTCGCGGCGCAAGAACGGCAGATCGCCGCGCTCTGGACGTGGCGTTTCGAAGGCGTCGTAGACCTCCGCCAGGTCGGGTCGGACCATCGCTCCTTGATCGCGCCGGTGCACGATCCAGAGGTCCTCGAACGCAGCGATGTGGCCGAGGTCCCACACGAGCGGGCTCATCAGCGGGGAGTGGACGCGCTCGAGGTCCGGCGTCGAGACCGCCTTCACCAGGGACAGCGTGCGGTCGCGGGCGCGCTCCAGAGCGAGGGCGAGCGCTGCGCCCGCCTCGGTCCGGCTGGCGTCCGGGAAAGACGGTGCCAGCATCTCGCGGGAGACTACCCACCTGCGTCGCCTCGCCCCGAGGCATCGCAGCAGCGACGGTCCGGACGATAAGCTGCGCCGGTCAATGAGCATCCTCGAGCTGAACAGCGAGACGTCCGATGGCGTGGTTCGGGTAGCGCTCGTCGGCGAGCTCGACATCGGCAGTGCCCCGGCGCTCGAGAGCGAGCTCGACCGCGTCGAGCGAGACCGCCCCGCCATGATCGCGCTCGACCTGCGGCGGCTCGAGTTTCTCGATTCGACCGGGCTGCGCGTGCTGCTGGAGGCCGATGCCCGCGGCAAGGAGATGGGGCGCCGCGTCGTGATCGTGCGCGGGCCGTCAGCGGTTCAGCGGGTGCTCGCGATTACGCGGCTGGACGAGCGCCTCGACCTCGTCGACGCTCCGCCGTCCAGCGCCTGATCGGCTGCCCGTAGCGAAGGATGCCGCCGCGCGGGGGCGGTGCGCGGCGGCCTGCTGGGGCTACCCATGCAAATGCCGGCTAAACGGATCGCCGGAGCTCGTGACAACCGCCGCAGGGGGGGTTACGGGCGGCTTACTGCGGGCACTGAGCGAAGTTGATGGCCGTTCTCCATCACCGCAGCAGTCCGCTGGAGCTGACCGACTCGGGGAGGGGTCGGGGGGCCGACCCCGATACGACCGATGCCCTCAGCTTGCTGCTCGCCGAGGCCGGCCGCTACAAGCTGCTCGACGCCACCCAGGAGGTTGAGCTGGCGCGGCGCGTCGAGCGGGGCGACGAGCGAGCAAAAGCGCTCATGATCACCTCGAACGTCCGGCTCGTCGTCGCGATTGCGCGGCGCTACGCGAACGCGGAGCTCGACCTGGCGGACCTCGTCCAGGAAGGGGCGCTCGGCCTCATCCGCGCCGTTGAGAAGTTCGATTGGCGTCGCGGCTACAGGTTCTCGACGTACGCCACGTGGTGGATCCGCGAGGCGATCGAACGCGGGATCGCCACCAAGGCAAGGTCCATTCGTCTGCCGGTCAACGTCCTGCAGCGCCACCGCCGCATCGCGCGGGCCGAGTCAGAGCTCGAGCGGCGGCTGGGGCGGACCGCGGGCGAGCAAGAGCTCGCCGCGGCCGCGGGTGTCAGCGTTGAACGGGTGCGCGAGATGCGCGATCCAGCGCGCACCGTGACCTCGCTGGATCGGCCGGTCGGAGATGGGTCGGCGGCGTCGCTGGCCGAGCTGTTGCCGGCCAGCGGACCGGGTCCGGAGGAAGAGGTGGCCACGCTCCAGCGTGGAGCTACCCTGCGACGTGCGCTGCGCCATCTGCCGGCTCGTGAACGCGAGGTCCTCGTGCTTCGCTATGGCATCGGTGGACGGCCTCCGCAGGCGCTTAAGGAGATCGGCGACCGTCTCGGCGTGACGCCCCAGCGGGTGCGCCAGCTGGAGGCCCAAGCGCTCGGTCGGCTCGCCGACTTCAACGAGCTGGCGGGATTCAACGCCGCGGCCTGACCTCGCACCATTGCGCGCGTGCGGGGCGTCAGAGATCGCGCCGCGCGAATCCCCGCGCAGCGCCCGCGAGCACGAGCAGGAGGTAAGCGAAGGTCCATGGTCCCAGCGCAGCTCCGGCGCTCTGGCCTCCGCCGAAGGGACCGAGCTTGACGACGAGTCCAGTGAGCCCGGTTTGGTCGGCCGTGAGCCCCCGTAGCCCGGCTTCGTAGAGCGCTTCGAACGGGACGACGTAGGCGATCTCGCGAGCGATCGTCGTCAGCGTCGCGTTGCCCAGTCCGCTGCCGATCTGTCCGAGCAGGCCCGCGGTGAGCCCGACGCCGAAGACCATGAAGACGAGGATGCCATTGGCGATCGCCGCGAAGTACACGGATCCGAGCAGCGCGATCGCGCAGATCACAACGACCGCGAGCACCAGCTCGCCGGCGGGCAGGACGATCTGGTCCGGCCACCATCCTCCCGCCTGGTGGGTTACGAGCACCGCGCCGCCGAACACAATGAGCACGTACGCGCTGCACACCCCGGCGCCCGCGACGAAGCGGCCGACGAGCACGGCGCTGCGGCCCAGTGGGCGCACGACCAGCGGCGCCAGCAGCCCGCGCTCGGCGTCGCCGCGCACCGTGCTTCCGCACAGGAAGATGGCCAGCACCGCCCCGAGGAACAACGTCGAAAACATCGCCAGACCCAGCAGCGTGGCGCCGGTGAGCGCGCGAGCGTCGACCGGTGCCGCGCGTCCCGAGAAGTCGCGCGTGGCGTGGAAGGCGGCGATGGATCCCGCTGTGTACAGCACACCGAAGGCCAGGCTGAGCGCGAGAACCACGACGAAGACACGGCGCCGCAGGCCCTCGCGCAGCGCGTAAGAGGCGATCGTGATGACGTCCTCGATCACGTCGGTCTTTCCCCTTGCATCGCCTCCAGATAGACGTCCTCGAGCGTGCTTGTGAGCCGACGCACGCCATAGACGCGCTCACCGGATGCCACGAGCTCGGCGACGATCACCGGCGTGTCCTCGCGCGAAGCGGAGGGGAACCGCCGGGGACCCGAGGCTGTTTCGATCTCGACGCCACCCCCGCGGCCAAGCTCCGATGGGCGGCCCCCTGCTACGAGCTCGCCGCGGCGCAGGATCGCCACGCGATCGCAGACCAGCTCGACTTCGGAGAGCAGGTGCGAGTTGAGCAGCACGGTGACTCCCTGCTGGCGCAGCTCGGCGAGCAGGTCGCGGACCGTCCGCCGCCCGAGCGGATCGAGCGCGCTCGTGGGCTCGTCGAGCAGCAGGATCCGTGGTGCGCCCACCAACGCCTGGGCGATTCCGAGGCGCTGCTGCATCCCCTTGGACATCGCCTCCACACGGCGGTGCCTGGCATGCGTGAGCGCGACGCGTTCGAGCAGCACGGCGCGCTCCGCCGCGCCGCCGCGCGATCGTGCCAGCCGCTGGTGCAGCGCGAGGACCTCGTCGGCGGTGGCCCAGTCGGGGAAGCGAAACATCTCGGCCAGATAGCCGAGCGCGGCACGGGCTTCGCGCGAGCCAGCGCGCACGCCGGCAATCATCACGTCTCCTGCGCTGGGGCGCACGAGCCCGCAGGCGATCTTCACGAGCGTGGACTTCCCCGCGCCGTTGGGGCCCAGCAGGCCGAACAGCTCTCCTTCGGAGACCTCGAGATCGATGCCGGCGAGGGCGCGCACTTCGCCGTAGCGCTTCTCGAGACCGTGGGCGGCGAGCGCAGCAGCCATCGCGCGCCAGGGTAATGGCGCCCCCGCGCGTTCTCGCCGCGCCCGAGCTCCCGCCCGTTCTCCCCGCGCCCGAGCTCCGCCCGCTCCGGCGAGCCCTCCGGGCTAGCGTTGTGTCTCGATGACGCCCCCTCGTGAAAAGAAACTCGGTGGCTACCGCGCGAAGCGCGATCTCGACGCGACGCCCGAGCCTAGTGTGGGCGGCCGCTCCGAGGGCGCCGGCGAGGGCCGCTTTGTCGTCCAGGAGCACCACGCACGCAGCCTGCACTGGGACCTGCGGTTGGAGCGGGATGGCGTGCTCGTCTCTTGGGCGGTGCCCAAGGGGATCCCGCTGGATTCGAAGCACAACCATCTCGCCGTGCACGTCGAGGATCATCCGCTCGAGTACCTCGATTTCCACGGCGAGATCCCTGCGGGGAACTACGGCGCCGGAATCGTGAAGATCTGGGACCGCGGGACCTACGAGGCCGAGAAGTTCCGCGCCGACGAGGTCATCGTACGCCTCCACGGCGAGCGCGTGAGCGGCCGCTACGCGCTCTTTCGTACGGATCGTCGCGGACGCTCCCAGGGGGGCGACGGCGAGAACTGGATGATCCACCGTATGGATCCGCCCCAGGATCCGGAGCGTGAGCCGATGCCCGAGCAGCTCGAGCCGATGCTCGCGCATCGCGGTGAGCTCCCGGCCGAGGCGGATGGGTGGGCCTTCGAGGTGAAATGGGACGGCGTGCGCGCGCTGGCGTTCGTCGAGGCGGGGCGCGCGCGGATGTGCGGACGCCGCGGCGTCGTGCTGACCGGGCGCTACCCGGAGATGCGCGCGCTGGGCCCGGCGCTGGGCAGCCGGGAGGCGATCCTGGACGGCGAGCTTGCCGCGTTCGATGGCGCTGGGCGTCCGAGCTTCCAGCTGCTGCAGCGCCGCATGCACCTCGACTCGCCGTCGGTCGTGCGCCGAGTAGCGACGCAGATCCCCGTGGTCTACGTGATCTTCGACCTGCTCTACCTCGATGGCCGGCTGCTGCTCGACTCGCCCTACAGCGAGCGGCGCGCGGCGCTCGAGCAGCTCGGCCTCGCCGGCGGGGCGTGGACGATCCCAGCCCGCAACGTGGGCGACGGCGCCGCCCTGCTCGCGGCCACCCGCGAGCAGGGGCTCGAAGGTGTCGTCGCCAAGCAGCTGGACTCCCGCTACCTGCCGGGCCGCCGCAGCCGCGCCTGGGTCAAAGTCAAGAACGCCCAGCGCGAGACGCTGGTCATCGGCGGCTGGCTTGCAGGCGAGGGCACGCGCAGCGGGCGGCTCGGCGCGCTCGCCGTGGGGCGTCCCGAGGACGGCGAGCTGCGATACGTCGGACGCGTGGGGACGGGCTTCGACGAGAGCGAGCTGCGCCGGCTGGGAGAGTTGCTGGCGCCACTGGAACGCGCGGGGAGCCCGTTCGCCGGGCGCGGGGGGCCGAAGGGAGCGCATTGGGTGACGCCCAGCCTGCGCGCCGAGGTCGAGTACACCGAGCGCACCAGCAGCGGGCTCTTGCGTCACCCGATCTATCGCGGGTTGCACGAGTCGTGAGCCGCGCGACGCCGTCTCCCAGCCGCCTCGAGGTCGATGTCGAGGGACGCCAACTGCGGCTCTCCAATCTCGACAAGGTGCTCTACCCAGCTACCGGCTTCACCAAGGGCCAGGTGATCGACTACTACACGCGCGTGGCGCCGGTGCTGCTTGCGCACCTGGCCGGGCGGGCGCTGACGCTCCGCCGCTTCCCTGACGGCGTCGACGGCGAGGGCTTTTTCGCCAAGAACGCACCGGCACACCGGCCCGACTGGATACCCACCGTGTCGATCGCCTCGCAGCGGCGTGGTCGCGAGACGATCGACTACATCGTCGTCAACGAGCTCGCTGCGCTTGTGTGGTGCGCGAACCTGGCTGCGCTCGAGCTGCACGCCCCGATGGCGCGTGCCGACGGGGCCCACAACCCGACAGCGGTCGTCTTCGATCTCGATCCCGGGCCACCGGCGGACATCGTCCAGTGCTGCGAGGTGGCCTTGTGGCTGCGCGCGGCGCTCGAGGAGCTCGGGCTCGAGGCGCTCCCAAAGACCTCGGGCGGCAAGGGACTACAGCTCTACCTACCGCTCGACGGCAGCGTCCAGGACGATCAGGCCAAGGCGTTCGCGCTCGCGCTCGCGGAGGTGCTCGAACGCACCCATCCAGATCGCGTCGTCTCGCGCATGAGCAAGGCGCTGCGCCCCGGGAAGGTGCTCGTGGACTGGAGTCAGAACGACAGCGCCAAGACGACGATCGCGCCTTATTCATTGCGTGCGCGCGAGGGGCCCACGGTTTCGACGCCACTCACTTGGGATGAGGTGCAGCAGACATTCGAGCGCGGCGACAGCGATGCGCTGCGCTTCGAAGCTCCTGCGGTGCTCGACCGCGTCGCTCGCGACGGCGATCTCTTCGCGGCTGTTCTGGAGCAGGGTCAGCTCCTTCCCGCCCTCGGCGACCCCGCCCACGCGCGCGCCCGCCAGCGCGAGGAGTCGCCCTACGGCAAGCGCGGACCGCGCAAGCCGCGCTCCTAGGCGCGCTCCACGAGCGGCGCGCAAGCTGCGCTCAGAAGGCGGCTCGCTCGATCCGTCCGGCGACGATCTCGGCCCATCCGCCGTCGGCACCGAAGCGCTCGCGCACAGCCGCCGCGCTTGCCGCCCAGTCATACGCGACGCGCTTCAGCTCCAGCGCGCCTCCCGGTCGCTCCAGCAGCGCATAGGCGGCGCGGCGATCGCCGTCGAACGGCATCCCGACGCTGCCGGGGTTCGCGAGCTCGACATCGGCAGCGGCCGCGGCGCGGCGGAACTGCAGGTGGGTGTGGCCGAAGACCAAACGACCCGCGCTGATCGGGCCCAGCAGCTCACCGTCCTCGTCGTTGGGTGCGGCGGCAAACGAGCGCAGGTCGGAGATCGGCGACGCGTGGACAAAGTGCACTCCGTCGACATCGGCCGCGGTCGCAAGCCGATCGAGCTCGGCAATCGCCTCGATCCCCAACGCCCCGACGCAGCTGGTAATCGCGGCCTGGATGGTGGCGTCGGCTGGGGCCTGCGCGGGGTGTGCCGTCCAGCGCTCGCCGTTGCCTCGCACCCACGTCGCCGCCGGGAGCGCACTTAAGCGCGTCAGGGTCTCGCACGGCCATGCACCGAAGAGCGTGAAGTCGCCGCCGAGCAGGAAGCGTTCGGCGCCCGTGGCCTCGGCGTCAGCGAGGACCGCCTCGAGCGCACCCAAGTTGCCGTGGATGTCGTACAGCACGGCCAGCAAGGCGTCGGTATACCATCGGCGCCCTTGTCGGGGCAGCTCGAGGTCGCCGGTCCCACGCTGACGCTGCGCTATCCGTCGCCCGACGACGCAGCGGCGCTCTTTGCGCTCGCCCGCGACCCCGCGGTGACGCGATTTTTCGTCTGGGGGCCATACCGCTCAGCGCGCGAGCCGCTCTCCTGGATCGACACACGCGCCGGCGCGCGTGAGCGCGGCGAGGCGCTCGAGTTCGTCGTTGCGCGCGCCGACGAGGGTCCGATCGGCGTCACCGGCATCGTCGAGCTCTCCCGCCGCGACCGTCGTTGCGTCATCGGCACCTGGTTCGGGCGGCGCTGGTGGGGGACGGGCGTCAACCTCGAGTCCAAGGGGCTGATCACCCGCCTCTGCTTCGACGCGCTCGCTCTGGAGAACGTCGGCGCGTTCGCCAGCGCCGCGAACGAGCACTCCCAGCGCGCGCTCGAGCGCGCGGGGTTCGTGCGCGAGGGCCGCCTGCGCGCCTATCACCGTCATGGTGACGAGGTCCACGACGTCGTCGCCTTCTCACTGCTGCGCGGCGAGTGGGAGCGCTCACCGCTTGCGCAGCTCGGGGTGGATGTACGCGGTGAGCCGCCCGCTGCGTTCGCGCCGGATGGCTAGGTGAGGCGGGTGGCGAGCGCCTGGGCGTTCATGTAGGCGGTCGACTCGATAGAGATCATCGGGTTCACTCCAGAGGAGGTGGGAAATGCCGAGCCATCGCAGACCACCAGGTCGCGCGCCTCCCAGGTCTGACCGGTGGGGTCAGTGGCCGAGCTCGTCGGGTGCGACCCCATGCGCGCGGAGCCCATGATGTGAAACGAGTACCAGCCAACCTGGGCGGGGCCAAAGCCGGCGGCGTCGGCGCGCCGCATGAGCTCCTCCACGCGCACCGGCCCATGCGTGTCGACCATCTTGGAATGGGATGTGAAGATGCGCTGTGCGCCCGCGGCCTCGAGGATCTTTGCTGCGCCCTCGATTCCCACACGCGCGTGGGCGATGTCCTCGTCGGAGAGGTGATAGCGAACGACCGGCATGCCGTCGCGCGCCGTCCTGACCTCGCCGCTGCCCTTGTCGCGCAGCAGCACACCGATGACGGCGGTATGGGAGATCTCGCGCATCATCTCGAGGTGCTGGCGGCCGGATCGCCACGGCCCGAAGCCGACGAGGATCGAGGGCTGCACCGGTGCCGTCTCGTACTTGAGGCCGTAGCCCTGCCCGTCGAGGTCGCGGTGCTGGTCGGAGTAGACCGCCTGCAGCGTGCCGTTCCAGGGATCCAGGCGCTCGTCCACGACGCCCCAGACGGCGGTCGCGGGGTGCAGGCGCAGGTTGGAGCCGATCGCGCTGTTGCGTAGGCCCGACCGACGCAACAGCGCAGGGGTGTGCAAGGCACCTGCGGCGCTCACCACCGCGCGCGCTCGGACGCGAATGCGGCTGCCCGACGCGCGGTGCTGACCTTCGATGCCCTGGGCGGCGCCGCGCTTGATCATCACCCGCGTCACGAAGGTGTCGACGAGCAGGCGCGCTCCGGCCTCGGCGGCGTCGTTGATCCAGGTCTTGAGCGTCGACTGCTTGGCGCCCAGCGGACAGCCGTAACCGCAGAAGCCGCAGCGCTCGCCCTGGTTGCAGCCGCGGACGTTGCGCGGCATGAAGTCGGCGTGCCAGCCGAGCGCATCGAGCCCGCTCTTCATCAGCGCATCGCGACTACCCGGCGCAGAGTGCTCGTAGTTCACTCCCAGGCGCTCGCAGACGGCGTCCATGGCGGCCGCGTAATCGGGCGAGGCGTGTCCGGCCGAGCCTAGGCCCGCCCACTCCTGGCGCACCTCATCGGGGGTGCGGAAGCTCGTGGTGTAATTGATCACGGTGCCGCCGCCGAGGCACGAGCCGGCCAGCAGGCCGATGCTGTTGTCGTCGGAGCCGATGCCGCCGGCGCCGAGGTAGAGGTTCTTGAGTCCCTCGAGCTCGGCGCCGTTGAAGTCGGACTCGGCGAAATAGCCGCCCGCTTCGACGAGGATCACGTCGAGCCCGGCCGCCGTCAGAACCCCGGCGGCGGTCCCCCCGCCGGCGCCCGAGCCCACCACGACGACGTCGCAGCTGAGATCGGTGTCACCATCAACCGGCAGGGTCCGCAGCGGGTGGGGCTGCTTGGGGGCGTCCATCGGCGGTCCGGGGTAGCCGATCACGTCCCAGCGTGGATTCTGACCGCTAGCTCCGGGGGCGAGGTAGGTCATCGTCAGGGCGGCCTTGCGCAAAGCCTGAAAGACGGCGCGTCGCTGGGGTAGGGGCGAGTCGGCCCAGCTGAGCAGGACGCGCTCGCGCTGCTGCTGGTCGAGCGCGGCGAAGCGGCGAAATCCACCGCCCGCGATCGCAGTCGCGGCCCGCCCGCCGAGCGCCGAGAGCACGAGCCCGAACTGTTGGCGGTCGAACGTGCGCGGGGCGCTCGCGACGGCTTCTTCGATCGCCTCGAGCGCTCCCGCTTCGCTACCGGCCGGGACCCGCTCCTCGCCCAGCTCGGTGGCCGGAGCGAAGGTGTCGACGATCGCGCGCAGCGTCTGCCGCTGAGAGCCGCTGATTGCCATCGCCGCTGGACCCTAGCGGCAGGGTGACGTCGCTGTCACCCTCGCCGGGCCTCCCAGCTGAAGCCGCGCACCGCCAGCGCGATCGCCAGCGCAGTCCAGACCGCCAGCACCGCGAGCGCCGTGCCGTTGGCGGTCAGCCCCTGGCCCTTGACCATCGCGCCCGAGAGCCCATCGATCAGGTGCTTGAGCGGCAGCGCGTCGGCGAGGTCGCGCAGGAACAGGGGCTCCTTGGTGGCGTCGTAGACGGTGCCAGAGACAAACAGCATGGGAAGGAAAATGACGTTGACGTACACCGCCGCGGACTCGAAGTTCGGGATGGCGTGGGAGAGCGCGACCCCGAGAGCGGCAAAGCACGCGACGCCGAGCGCCACGAACACGATCAGTGCCCCCCAGTCGCGCGGCCAGCCGGTGCCGAAGGCAAAGCGGCCGGCGACCGTGACAATGCCGATCTGCAGAACGGTGTTCGTTACGGCGCTGAGCGCCAGCGCGCCAAGGTAGGAGCTCTCTGGCATTGGCGTGCCGCGGATGCGCTTGAGCACGCCCTGCTCGCGCAGGAAGGTGGTGTTGAACGCGAGCGCCACGAACGTGGTCGACATCACGCTCATGCCCGCGATCCCGGGGACGATGATGTCGAGGTTGCGTTGGTTGGCGGAGAAGACCGCGCCGAAGAAGGCGAGGAACAGCAGCGGCAGCACGAAGTTGAAGAACGCCGCCACCGGGTTGCGCCAGAACATGCGCCGCTCGAGGCGGTATTGGTGCCAGGTCAGGTTCAGAGCACTAGCCACCGACGACCGCCTGGTCGCGGTCGGCGTCTGCGTCTCCGACCTGCTCGTCGGCCGTGAGCTCGAGGTAAACGTCCTCCAGCGACGGCTGCGTGACCCGGAGGCGCTCTAGCCGCTCACCGCGGGCGAGCGCTGCGCTGGTCAGCTCGTTCAGCAGCGCGGTCGGGTCATCGGTTTCGCGCGCGACCGTCTCGCCGCGCTCCACGTAGCTAACCCGGTAGCGGCCGGTGGTTCCTTCCCCGCCGAGCTCATCGGGGCGACCCTCGACGAGGATGCGGCCGTCCTTGATGATCGCGACGCGGTCGGCGAGAGCTTCGGCCTCGTCGAGATAGTGGGTTGTGAGCAGGATCGTCTTGCCCAGCCCGCGCAGCGCGCGTACGGTCTCCCAGGCGGCGCGGCGGGCGGCGGGGTCGAAGCCGGTGGTCGGCTCGTCGAGGAAGATCAGCTCGGGGTCGCCGATCAACGCGAGGGCGAAGTCCAGCCTGCGCAGTTGACCGCCCGACAGCCGGCGGGTGCGCTCGGCGGCCTTGGACTCCAGCCCGGCGAGCGCGATCACCTCCTCGACCTCGCGCGGCGCCGGGTAGATCCTCGCCCAGTGGGTCAGCGTCTCGCGAACGCTGAGATGGCGGTAGATGCCCGAGCTCTGCAGCACGATGCCCATCCGCGCGCGCAGGTCGCGTTCGCGGCGCGCCGGGTCTTTGCCGAGCACCGTCACGTCTCCGCCGCTGCGCTGCCGGTAGCCCTCGAGGATCTCGACAGTGCTTGTCTTGCCGGCGCCGTTGGGACCGAGGAGACCGAACACCTCCCCGCGCGCGACGGCGAAGTCGATTCCGCGCACAGCTTCGACCGCGCCGTAGGACTTGCGCAGGCCGCGAACGTCGATTGCCAGATCGCTCACAACCACATGATGCCCGCCTGGTGCTCGATGATGGCTCTGCTGTGCGCTGCGCCTGCATCGACATCGGCTCCAACACCACCCGCCTGCTGGTTGGCGACGTCGACGCGCAGCGGGGTCTGCAGCGCATCCACGAGGAGCGGGTCTTCACGCGCCTGGGGGAGGGGCTGGGCCGGTCCGGCGCAACCTTCACGCCCGAGAAGCTCGCCGCCGTCACGGCTGTTGTCGCCGCGCACGAGCGCGTGGCGCGCGAGCTGGGAGCGCAGACGGTCGCCGTCGTGGGAACGGCGGCGCTGCGCCGCGCCCGCAATCGATCCGAGCTGGAGTTGAGCATCGAGGGAGCCTGCGGGCTCGCGGTGCGCGTGCTCGACGCCGGCGCAGAGGCGCGCCTCGCCTTCGCGGGCGCGACCCACGCTCTGGCCGGGCACAGCGAGGGCCCGGTCGCCGTGGTGGACGTCGGCGGCGGCTCCAGCGAGCTGATCACCGGCTCGTGGCCTGGCGCCGGCGATGGCGGCCCGCGATCAGTTCGGATCGCCTTCTGCTCGTCGATCGAGCTCGGGTCGCTCGACCTCACCGAGCAGCTGATCGCCCACGATCCCCCGTCCGCCGAGGAGCTCGCGGCGATCGAGGCTCGCGTGCAGCAGGCGTTCGCCAGTGTCGACCCACCAGCGGCCGCGCTGGCGCTCGCGGTCGGGGGCAGCGCCACCTCGCTCGCCCGCCTGGCCGGCAGGGAGCTCAACCCAGAGAGCCTTCGCCAGGCACTGGTGGCGCTCACGGCGGGCCCCGCCCGCGAGGTGGCCCAACGCCACGATCTGCACTCCGAGCGAGCGCGCCTGCTTCCGGCGGGCATTCTCGTGCTCGCTCAGGCTTCGCGCGCACTCGGGCTCCCGTTGCAGATCGGCGCGGGCGGCGTGCGCGAAGGCGTGGTCCTCGAGCTCGCCGACGGCTGACAAAGGCCACGAGCACCACTCGCCTCGCCATACACTTGGGTCAAGCAATGGCCAAAGCGAGCCACATCCGCGGACTGCAAGCCACCGACCCACTGCGACTGGCGGCGGCCCGAGTCCTCGAGGTGCGCATCAAGGAGCTGTTCGCCCAGGCCCGCGGGGTGCTCGACATCAACGACATCGAGCGCGTCCACGACATGCGCGTGGCGTCGCGGCGCCTTCGTAGCGTGTTGGAGATCTTCGCGCCCTGCTTCCCCGCCGTCGAGCACCGCGCGGCGCTGCGCGATGTCAAGTCGCTCGCCGACGCCCTCGGCGAGCGACGCGACCCCGATGTTCAGATCGCCGGGCTGCGCACCTTTAAGGGCGCCGTCGGGCGCTCCGACCAGCCCGGGGTCGAGCACCTGATCGAGCGCTTCCGCGCCCAGCAGAGGGCGGGGAACGCGCGGCTCGAGACCGTGCTTGCGGAAACGCAGGCCAGCGACCTGCGTGGTCGCCTCGAGGCTCTCGTCGAGGCGGCGCGGGCCGAGAGCGCGCGCAGGGAAGGCCAGGCCACTGCGTGAAGGCGCGGGCGGTCAAGCACGTCGACCCCTCGGCACCGCTCGCCGACGGCCTGCAGCGCATCATCCGCGTGCGACTCGACGAGCTGCATTCTTTCCTACCAGACGCGCTCGAGCCGACGGGGTCGCAGGCGATGCATGACATGCGCATCGCTGCCAAGCGGCTGCGCTACCTGCTCGAGCTGTCGGCGTTCTGCTTCGGTCAGTACGCACGCACCGCAGCAAAGCGCATGAAGGAGTTGCAGGACCTTCTCGGGGAGGTTCACGACTGTGACGTGATGCTCCCGCTCGTGCTCGGCGAGGTCGCCGAGCTGCGCGCGCTCGACGCCGCCGCTGTTGTGGGCGCGGCCGCCGGTGCGCAGGACGTCGGCCCGGCAATGGTTCGGGCTGCTCCTCACGCCAGCACCTACCGCGGGCTCGAGCTCTACGCCGCTTACTTGCAGGCGCGCCGGGCGCTGCTCTTCGCTCGCTTCGCCTCGACGTGGCACGATCTCGCCCGCCGCGGGTTCCGCGGTGGGCTGGAGCATGCCCTCGCGGAGCGTCCCGGGCCGGCGTCGAGCGCGCTCCACAGCGCCAGCGCCAACGGCGTCGGGGCCGGCGACGCATCCGAGCAAGTGGTCGCCCCAGCGGGCGTCTGATGGCCAGCACCCCACGACTCGGCGACGCGGCGACCGACGCAGCCATTGGCGATGGCGCCGTTGCGCCGCCCGCGCATCCCGATCTCTCCTCGCCCGAGCTGTACTTCAACCGCGAGCTGTCCTGGATGGACTTCAACGAGCGCGTGCTCGAGCTGGTGGAGGACGAGGCCACTCCTCTGCTCGAGCGGGTGAAGCTAGCGGCGATCTATTCCTCAAACCTCGACGAGTTCTTCATGGTGCGGGTGGCCGGCTTGCTGGACCAGGTCGAGGCGGGCGTAAGCGCGCGCACGCCCGACGGCCTCACGGCGTCGGAGACGATCGACGGTATCCGCGAGCGGGTGAAGGAGCACTTCGATCGCCTCCACCGCTGCCTCGACGGCACGCTGCGCCCCGGGCTTGCCGAGCATGGGATCTGCGTCGTCGACATCGACGAGGTCTCCGAGACCGAGCGCGACGCGCTCGCGGAGCGCTTTCGCCGCCAGATCTTCCCGGTTCTCACGCCGCTGGCCGTGGGTCTCGGGCGGCCCTTCCCCTACATCTCCAACCTCTCGCTCTCGCTCGCGGTGCTGCTGGCAGATCCGGTCACCAACCAGCGCACGTTCGCGCGCGTGAAGGTTCCCAAGGAGAACCTGCCGCGCTTGGTTGCGACCGGCAAGCAACAGACATTCGTCCCGCTCGAGCAGGTGATCGCGTGTCACTTGGAAGCGCTCTTCCCCGGGATGGAGATCCTCGACCACGGTGTCTTCCGGGTCACGCGCGACGCCGACTTCACCGTCTCTGACGAGGCCGACGATCTGCTGCAGGCAGTCGAGGACGAGTTGCGCCGCCGGCGCTTCGGCGAGGTCGTGCGGGTCGAGCTGGGTCGCAAGATGAACCCGTCACTGCGCGACTCGCTGATCGAGGCGCTCGAGGTGCAGCCACGCGATTGCTATGAGATCGGCGGCACGCTCGACCTCACCGCGCTCTGGGAGATCCACGGCCTTCCCGATCGGGAGGAGCTTCGCGACCCGCCGTGGACGGCGGTGATCCCGCCCCGCCTGCAGGCCAAGGAGACCGGCGAGGAAACCAACGTGATGGCCGCGATGCGCGATGGCGACCTGCTCGTGCACCACCCGTATGAGTCGTTCTCCAACTCCGTCGTGCGGTTCGTCAACCAGGCGGTCGACGACCCAGACGTGCTCGCGATCAAGCAGACCGTCTACCGCACGAGCGACGACTCGCAGCTCGTTCCGGCGCTGATGCGGGCCTCGGAGCGCGGTAAGCAGGCGGTATGTCTGGTCGAGCTGAAGGCACGCTTCGACGAGCGTGCCAACATCATCTGGGCGCGCGCGCTGGAGGAGGCTGGCGTTCACGTCGTCTACGGTCTGCCGTCGCTGAAGACCCACGCCAAGTGCATCCTGATCGTCCGCCGCGAGGGCGACGGCGTGCGTCACTACGTTCACGTCGGGACCGGCAACTATCACCCCAAGACGGCGCGGCTGTACACCGACTTCGGCCTGTTCACAGCTGACGAGCAGATCGGCGCCGACGTCGCTGACATGTTCAATTTCCTCACTGGCTACGCCCGTCCCAAGCGCTACCGGCGATTGCTCGTCGCCCCTAGCGGTCTACGCGATGGCATCCTCGAGGAGATCGAGCGCACGATCGAGGCCCACACAGACGATGCGCCTGCGCGCGTCCGCATGAAGCTGAACTCGTTGGTCGACGAGCGCTGCATCGAGGCGCTCTACCGCGCATCGCAGGCCGGCGTCCGCGTCGATCTCAACGTCCGGGGGGTCTGCTGCCTACGTCCAGGCGTCGCGGAGGTGTCGGAGAACGTCCGCGTGGTGTCGGTGCTTGGGCGCTTCCTCGAGCACTCCCGCGTGCTCGCCTTCGAGCGCCCCGGTGAGGATCCTTCGGTCTGGATCGGCTCTGCGGATCTGATGCCGCGTAACCTCGACCACCGCGTCGAGCTGATGGCGCCGGTGCTCGATCCACAGCTGCGCGACGACATCCTCGATACGGTCGAGCGCGCCTTCTGCGACGACACCGCATCCTGGCAGCTGGACTCCGAGGGTCAGTGGGCTCGTCGCGCCCGGCAGGGGCCTGAGCCGCGCTCGATGCAGCGTGAGCTGATGGTCGCCCACGCCGGGCTGGCTGCCGAGGCGGGCTCGGGGCCGGAGGTCATCCGGCCGCACGGCGCGCACGCCAAGCACGCTGCGGGTCCCGGTTCCCGTCAGGCTGGCGACCGCTAGCTCGCGCGTCCGGCGGCGCCTACCAGTGCACCCCTCTCATCAGGTGTGCGACCGCGATCTGCTCGGTCGAGGCCTTCTCGGAGGGGTCCTTCTGGCCTTTCGAGGCCGCCGAGTCGGGGAAGACCTTGTAGGCCATGTGGAGGATCTGGTCGATCGCCTTGGGGGCGAGCGTGTAGGCCACCTCACCGAAGGTTCCAAGTCGGGTGTTGATCGTCTTGGGCTTGGAGCGGATCGCTTCGCAGATGAGGTCGGCGGCCTCGTCGGGAGCGATCGTGGGGAAGGAGTCATACATCTTCGTCGGAGCGATCATGTCCGTGCGCACGAGCGGCATGTGAATCGTGGTGAAGGTGACGCCGTCGCCGATCACCTCCGAGCCGACGCAGCGGGTGAAGGCGTCGAGCGCCGCCTTTGAGGCGACGTAGGCAGAGAAGCGCGGAGGGTTCGTCTGGGCACCGATCGAGCTGACGTTGACGATGTGGCCGAAGCGGCGCTCGCGCATGTGCGGCAGCAGTCTGATGATCAGCTTGATGGCGCCGAAGTAGTTGAGCTGCATCGTGCGCTCGAAGTCGTGGAAGCGGTCATAGGAGAGCGCGATCGAGCGCCGAATCGAGCGCCCCGCGTTGTTGACCAGCATGTCGACGGCGGGGTGGTCGGAGAACACGCGCTCCAGCAGGGGCTCGATGGAGTCAGTATCGGATAGGTCGGCCGAGTAGGCGTACGCGGTTCCGCCGCGGCTCTCGATCTCCTGCTTGGTCTCCTCGAGCTTGTCGGTACTGCGCGCCACCAGCAGCGGAATGCCGCCGGCGGCGGCGATCTTGATCGCCGCGGCGCGGCCGATTCCGCTGGACGCTCCCGTGATGATCACCGTGCGACCGTTCACCGCGCCCTCGAAGGAGCGGTCCTTGAAGAGGTCGGGGTCGAGGTTGCGCTCCCAGTAGTCCCACAGCTTCTCGGCATAGCTGTCCAGCGGCGGCAGCGAAATGCCCGAGCCCTCGAGTGCGCGTTCGGTGTCGCGGGTATCGAACTGACAGGTGAGCCCTGCGTACTCGAGTGCCGCCTCGGGAATGCCCAGGTCGGCCAGCGCTGACTTCCGCAGGCCCTTTAGAGCGGGGATCTGGAGCGCCATCGAGATGACGCCTTTGGGCAGCATCTGCGTGAGGCGACGGTCGATGCGCAGGGCGAGGTGGGGGGCGTGCCCGGCGCGTGCAAAGACGTTGATCGCTTCACCGGAGCGGATGCCTTTGGGGTCGGTGAGGTGAAACGCCTGGCCGTCGAGCCCCGGCTGGTGGGCGATGTGGTCGAGCGCACGGGCGACGAAGTCGACGGGGACGAGGTTGGTCCAGCCCAGCTCCGGTCCGATCAGCGGGAACCACTCGGGCACCAGGTGACGCGCGCGCTGGATCAGCTTGAAGAAGTAATAGGGACCGTCGACCTTGTCCATCTCGCCGGTTTCGGAGTGGCCGACGACGATCGCGGGGCGGTAGACGCGCCAGGCGCCGGCCACGTCGCTGCGCGCGAGCTTCTCGGACTCGAACTTGGTGCGGTGATAGGGGTGGTCGAGCCTTTGCCCCTCGTCGAACATGTCCTCACGGAAGAGGCCTTTGTAGAGGCCGGCGGCGGCGATCGAGGAGACGTGGTGGAAGGTCCTTGCCCCGATCGCGTTGGCGAGCTCGATCGTGTTGCGCGTGCCACCGACGTTGAGCGTGCGGTTACGCTCGTCGTCGGCGCTCATGTCGTAAATCGCCGCGAGGTGGAAGAAGTGGTCAATCGTGCCCGTGAGCTCCTGCACCTGGGTGTCGGAAACGCCCAGGCGCTGCTCCTCGAGATCCCCCGCCACCGGCACGACGCGCTCGGCGGCGGCGGGACCCCAGCGCTCGATACAGCGCTCGAGCTTCTCGGTCGAGCCCTCGCGCACGAGCACGTAGATCTGGCCCTCGCGCTCGAGCAGGCACTGGACTAGGAACCGCCCGATGAAGCCCGTTGCGCCCGTGACGAAGTAGGTCATCCGCTCTCCCTTGACACCGTGGTCTGACTCGGCCGGAGCCTACTCACCCGCCGGCGCCGGAGCCGCCGCGACCCTCGCCCGCGGCGAAGCGCGCCGCTCCGCGCTGGGCGACCTCGAGCGTCTCGAGTCCCGCGCGCGCCTCGATCGCCAGCCCGGCGTCGAGGGGCAGCCCAAATCCCTCGAGCGCGGCGCGGCGATCGGCGAGCATTGTCTCCTGGGGAAAGCGGGCCAGCCCCTCGGCCACCTCGAGAGCGCGCTCGAGGTGGCGGCCAGGCGGGACGACCTCGGTCAGCAGGCCGATGTCGAGGGCTTCGGAGGCCTCGACGAAGCGGCCGGTGAGGATGATGTCGAGCGCCCGGCCCATGCCGACGATGCGGGGGAGCCGCTGGGTTCCGCCGTCGATCAGGGGCACGCCCCAACGACGCTCTGGGAAGCCGAGCGTGCAGCTGTCGGTGCCGATGCGCAGGTCGCACCAGAGCGCAAGCTCGAGCCCGCCGGCCAGACACCACCCGGAGATCGCGGCGATCGTCGGCTTGGGCGCCTGGACGCGGGTGAAGCCGAGCGGGCCGCCCGCGGCGGCCAGTCGAGGCGCCAGCGTGTCGATCGCCTTGAGGTCGGCTCCGGCGCAGAACGCCTCGTCGCCGGCGCCGGTGAGCACGAGCACGCGTCCCGCGTCATCGGAGACGAAGCGCTCGAAACCCGCGGCCAGAGCGGAGGCAGTGGGACCGTCGACGGCGTTACGGCGCTCCGGGCGGTCGATCGTGAGCACCGCCGCCGTCCCGCGGCGCTCATAGGTGACGAGGTCGGCCATGCCGGCGATCCTCGCACTTCTCACCCTGCAAAGCGCGCGACCCCGGGCGGGGAGCTCCGGGGTCGCGACGAACGAGGAGGGATCTCGTCTGTGGTGGCAGTGTCCCAGGACGCGGGCGCCCGGATGTGAAAAGACGGCTAACGCAGGAGCTCGGGGTCCGGCGGAGCCACGGGCGGGCGGGCGCCGCGGATCAGCTCGTAGGCGAAGGCTCCCAAGGTGGCTCCCGCGAGCGGACCGGCTACGTAGATCCAGAAGTTCGTCCAGGTGCCCGCGGCGAGCGCGGGTCCCAGCGAACGGGCGGGGTTCATCGAGGCGCCCGTGAGCGGACCGCCGAAGAGGGCGTCGAGTCCGACCGTGAGGCCGATCGCGAGCGCGGCAGCGGCGCCGACGGCGCGCGTGTCGGTGGCCACAGCAGTGATCACGAACATCAGGAAGGCCGACATCAGCAGCTCGTAGACCAGGGCGGTCAGGACGGGGACGTGGGGGATGGTCGCGCCGAGGTGGGCGGGCTTCTGGGGCCACGCCGCCAGCAGCACGAGCGCGGCCGCCGTCGCTCCCGCGAGCTGCGCGGCCACGTAGACGACCGCCTGGCGGGCGGGGAAGTGGCGCGCGAACGTGAACGCGACTGTGACGGCGGGGTTGTAGTGGCCGCCGGAGATGTGGCCTCCGGCATAGATCGCGGCCGTGATCACGAACGCGAAGACGAGCCCGATCCCGACCGTCCCGAGCGCGCCGTGCGTGTGAGCGTCTGTGACGATCGCCCCGGCGCCGGCGAAAACGAGCATGAACGCGCCGATCGCCTCGGTGACGGCGCGCCGCCACAGCGGTACCCGGTGATCCACGGCCTCAGGCGCCTACGCAGCCGTCGCGAGCTGGTTGGCGTACTCGGCGGGCAGGCCCGCGGCTCGCACCTCCGCGGCGACGCTGGCGGTGTCGTAGGCGACGCGCTCGATCATGACCGCGACGGCGTCGTGCTCGGCCTCGAGGATCGCGAAGGCGCCGCGCGGGCCGCCGTCCTTTGGCTTTCCGACCGAGCCGCAGTTGACGAACAGCACCCCGCCGTACTGCTTCACCCATGGCTTGTGCGTATGCCCGAAGACCAGCACCCTTGCTGCCTCGGTGGCGGCGAGCCGCTCATAGAGCCGCGCTGGCTTCTCTTCGAAGAGGTACTCGTTGACCTTGCGCGGCGAGCCGTGGACGAGTTGCACGGGCACCGCGCCGATGTCGAAGCGCAGGTCGAATGGAAGCGCACGCATGAAGTCCTTCGAGGCCTGGTCGGTGTGCGCGAGCGTCCACTCCACGGAGCGCTGGCCGAGATCGCGGTCGATCTGGGTGACGTACGCACAGCCGCAGTCCTCGAGGTCACGCGCGATCGCGTAGTCGTAGTTGCCATAGATCGTGGGGATCGCGCGCTGGGAGAGCAGGGCGCAGACCTCGTCGGGGTGCGGGCCGTAGCCGACGAGATCGCCGCCGCAGTAGACGCGCGCGATCGCGAGCTCGTCGGTCCGCTCCAGCGCAGCCTGCAGCGCGGCGACGTTGCCGTGGATGTCGGTGATGACCGCGACGCGGTCGGGGTGCTCAGCCATAGCGCTGCATTCTTTCAGTTGACAGACATCGATTCGATCGATATATGTAGATTGATGGCCGTCGATCTGGTGCTCGCTCCCAAGCAGAAGCGCGCCGCGGGCGAGCGCTGTTGCGAGCCGGTCGTCTATCCCGACGTCGAGCGCGATCAGGCGCTACGCATCGCTGTGGTCGCCAAGGCGCTCGGCGATCCGATCCGTCTGCAACTCGTCGACGTGCTGCGCAAGCACGCCGGCAAGGTCTGCGTCTGCGAGCTCGTCCCGCTGTTCGACGTCTCCCAGTCCACGCTGTCTCATCACCTGAAGGTGCTGCGCGGCGCGGGAATCGTGGAGTCCGAGCGGCGCGGCTTGTGGGCCTACTACTACGTACTTCCCGACGCTTTGAAGGAGCTGTCCGCGTGGCTGAGCTGACCGATGTCCGCAAGACGGTGCGCGAGCGCTACGCCAGCGCGGCACGAAAGACGGCCGACGGCGCCTACGAGCATGCGCGCCGCGAGGAGACATCGTGCTGTGGCGCGACTGGTGGCGAAGGCTGCGGGACGTCCTTCGGTGCCGATCTCTATGCGTCCGAGCAGGCCGTCGGAGCCGGCGAGGCGGCGGTGTCCGCGTCGCTGGGCTGCGGCGTGCCGACGGCGGTGGCGGACCTCCACGAGGGCCAGACGGTGCTCGATCTCGGCTCGGGTGCGGGCGCGGACGTGCTCATCAGCGCACGCCGTGTTGGAGCGGCCGGGAAGGCGATCGGGCTCGACATGACCGACGAGATGCTCCAGCTCGCGCGCGCCAACGCGCGCGCTGCCGGGGTCGAAAACGTCGAGTTCCTGAAGGGCTATATCGAGGAGATCCCGCTCCCCGATGCGAGCGTTGACGTGATCATCTCCAACTGCGTGATCAATCTCTCCGGCGACAAGCGGCGTGTGATCGCCGAGGCCGCCCGCGTGCTCGTGTCGGGAGGGCGCTTCGCCGTCTCGGACGTGATCGCTCGAGAGGAGATGGACGATGCGACGCGCGCGGACATGCAGCAGTGGACCGGTTGCATCGCTGGGGCACTCACCGAGCGCCAGTTCGCTTCTGCGCTGGCAAAGGCGGGCTTTGAGCAGATCGAGATCCGCCATACGCACGCGGTCCACGAGCACGCCAGCTCAGCGATCATCCGTGCGCGCAAGCCTCCGGGCCCGCTGGGCTGAGCTCGGCTACCAGCCGGCGCGCCACTGGGCGCTCTGAGCGCGGGCTTTGAGCGCGCTCTTGCGGGCCTCCTTGCGGCGATCGAGCCGCCATTGCACAAAGCTCATGAAAGCCACGAACAGCGGGAAGAAGGCGATCAGCAAGAAGGCGGCATTGGTCACCACCTTGTCGTTGGTCACGCCATAGAGGCCGATCCCGTGGCGCGCGAATGCCGGGGTGGCGAGCAGCAGCGAAAGCGCAATGACGAGGAAGGCGAGCAGAGCGGCCCGGCGCACGCCGGCAACGTTAGCGAACGAGAGCCCTCCTACCATCGGCGGCGATGGCCGTGCTGATCGCATCAGACCTCGCCAAGGACGTCGCCGGCGCACCGCTGCTGCGGGGAGTCGCGCTCAAGCTCGAGCGCCGCGATCGCTTGACCGTGGCAGGGCGCAACGGGGCGGGCAAGACCACGCTGCTGCGCATGCTCGCGGGGGAAACCTCGCTCGACGGCGGCGAGCTGATGCTGCAGAAGGGCGCCCGGGTGGCACTGCACGACCAGCGTCCCCCGCGGGAGCGGGGACTCAGCCTGCGCGACTACGTGCTCGACGGCGCCGCCGACCTGGTCGCCGTGGAGGCACGTCTCGCCGAGCTCGAGCAGGCGATGGCCGACGGCGCCCACGACGAGGACACGCTGTCGGATTACGCGCGCGAGCAAGCACGCCTCGAGCACGCGGGCGGCTACCGCTGGCGTGACCGTGCGACCGCCGCCCTGCGCGGCCTCGGGTTCGACGACAGCGAGCTCGATCGCTCGCTTCAGAGCTTCTCCGGCGGCGAGCTGACACGCGCATCGCTCGCGCGGGCGCTGGCGGGCGATCCCGACCTGCTGCTGCTCGACGAGCCCACCAACCACCTCGACATCGACTCGCTGGAGTGGTTGGAGAAGACACTGGCCGCGCTCGACGCAGCGATCGTGCTGGTGGCCCACGACCGCTGGTTCTTGGAGGCGGTGGGCACGGCTGTGCTCGAGCTCGAGGGGGGCAGGAGCCGCTACTTCAAGGGCAGCTGGCACGCTTGGCGCAAAGAACGCGCCGCGCGCGAGCTGGCGGCCGGACGTGCGCTCGAACGTCAGCAGAGGGAGATCGAGCGTCTGGAGCGCTTCGTCGAGCGCTTCCGGGCGGGCACACGTGCGCGCCAGGCCCAGGCGCGCCACAAGCGTCTCGACGGCATCGAGCGGCTGGCGCCCGGCGTCGCGGCCGAGGCCGCGATGGGGCTGCGGTTCGCCCCAGCGCAACGGTCGGGCCGGGTGGTCTTCGAACTCGAGGAAGCTCGGATCGAGCTCGGGAGCAAGCTGCTGCTGGACGGCGCGAGCCTCTGGCTCGAGCGTGGCGAGCACGTCTCGCTCGTGGGTCCCAACGGCGCGGGCAAGACCACTCTGATCGAGACGCTCGCCGGCGAGCGCCAGCTGGCGAGGGGCAAGCTGCGCCGCGGTCACAACGTCAACGTCGCCCTGCTCTCCCAGCACGGCGACGAGCTGGGCACGGATGGGACGGTCTTGGAGGCGGCACAGCGCGCCACCCGGCTGACTCCGAACAAGGCGCGGGCGCTGCTGGGGCGCTTCCTCTTCTCAGGCGAGCAAGCAGATAAGCCGCTGGAGGGTCTGTCAGGCGGAGAGCGCCGTCGCCTCTTGCTCGCGATCCTCGTCGCGTCGGGCGCCAACGTCCTGGTCCTCGACGAGCCGACCAACCATCTCGACCTCGAGTCGCGCGAGGCGCTCGAGGAAGCGCTGCTCGCCTTTGACGGCTCATTGGTGCTGGTGTCCCACGACCGCGCGCTGCTGGCGGCCGTGGGGACCCGCACCGTGGCCTTCGAGCAGGGCACGTTGCGCTCCTACGCTGGCGGGTGGGCCGAATATGCGCGCACGCGCGCGGCGGCGGTCTCGAAGGGCGCCGAGCGCGCCCTGGTCGAGCTCGACGACCGCGCCTAGCGTCACCGGCGCTGCTGTAAGGCGATGCCCTCGAGGACGTGGGCCACCGTCTCACAAG
The DNA here is from genome assembly GCA_003244205.1 of Solirubrobacterales bacterium. Taxonomy (GTDB): domain Bacteria; phylum Actinomycetota; class Thermoleophilia; order Solirubrobacterales; family Solirubrobacteraceae; genus QHBW01. Next base: position 38,390 of record QHBW01000051.1, read on the forward strand.
CGTCCACTGCCGACTCGAGGCTGTTGAAGATGTCCTTCCAGCGAATCACCACCATCGGATCGATCCCGGTCGCAAACAGCGAGGCGACGGCATCGCGCTGGAGGCGATCGCCCCTCGTTCTCCAACCGATGGATCTCCACCAGCCGGCTCGAGTGATCGGTCCCGGTGCGCAGCGACCGCAGCGCGCCGGCGACTTGCTCGCTGGCGCCGACGAGCACATCGGCGAGCGCAACGGCCTGCTCCATAGTGGCCTCGACCGCATAGAGGCCGAGCTCGTCCGCGGCCTGCTCGGTATGGTCGACGATGTCGTCGAGTGCGCGCGCGAGCTCGTAGCCCGACGTCTGGTCGAAGGGGGGGCGGACGGGGCGGTGGCCGTCGCCGTTGAGACGGTGAATGATGTCGTGGGCGATGCGGTTGCCCTCCTGCTCGCAGAGCAGGATGTCGCGTGCCAGCTCGGCGCGCTCGGGGTACTCTGCGAGCAGGTCGCGCAGTAGCAGCGACGCGCGCTGGACGTTGCGGCCCGATTCCTCGTAGAGTCCGAGCAGGATCTCGTCGGGCCGGGAGCGACGGAACAGCACGACGCCCCAGGGTATGCCGCTGGCCGAAGTGTCATCGGCGCTTCGGAGCTCGTTCACGACCTTTTCACAAGCAGTTCACTCGCCGGTAACGGTTCCGGGTCCCCCGACTGCCAAGCTGGGATTCGCTGCCATGCCCACCGCAGGTCGCGAAGAGATTCTCCGCGCCGGAAGTCTCGAGGTCCGGCCCAGGAGCGGATCGCCCTAGCGGGCGGTCGCGTCCTCACGCTTTCGGTGCGCGAGTTCGGCCTGCTCGTCGAGCTCGCCCGTCAGCGTGACCGCATAGTCACGCGCGAGCAGCTCTATTGCGCGGTCTGGGGCGCCCCGCTGCGTTCCGGCGAGCGTTCGGTCGACGTCTACGTGCACAAATTGCGAACGAAACTCGAGCTCTCGCTTCCGGGATGGTCGTATATCCATACCCACGTGGGCTTTGGCTACCGTTTCGCCCCCGAGCCTTCACCGTTTTTTCACAACGGCGCCACAAGTCGATAACAGCAGGACCTCGTCGTCGTGACAGGGTCGCTGCGAATGCCCAACAAAAGAAGGAGGATCGCGTGAAGTCACGACAGTGGCTTTCGCTCATCGCGTGCGGCGCGCTTGCTCTGGGGACCGCGGCCTGCGGATCGAGCAGCAGCTCAAGCAGCAGTTCGTCAGGTGCTGGCGGTACGAAATCCTCGAGCGGCGGTGGGGGCGGCGGGACCGTCAACGGTGCCGGCTCCACGCTCGCGGCGCCTGTGTACCAGACCTGGGGCAGCAATCTCAGCTCCCAGGGAGTCACGCTGAACTACGCTGCTGTCGGCTCCGGCGCCGGGATCCAGCAATGGACGTCCGGGACCGTCGACTTTGGTGCAACCGACCCGGCGCTGAAGCCCGCCGAGATTGCGGCTGCGTCCGCCAAGGGGACGCCTGTGCTGATCCCGACTGTGCTGGGCGGCATCACTGTCTCCTACAACCTGTCGACAGTCAAGACCGGGCTCAAGCTCGACGGAGCAACGATCGCGAACATCTACCTCGGCAAGATCAAGACGTGGAACGACCCCGCGATCACCGCCCTGAACGCAGGCACCAAGCTGCCACCCACCCCCATCACGGTGGTGCATCGGTCTGACAGCTCGGGGACGACTCAGGGATTCACGACGTTCCTGTCTGGCTACAGTCCGACGTGGAAGAGCACGGTCGGCGCCAACAAGTCGGTGAAGTGGCCGACTGGCACTGGTGCCCAGGGCAACCCGGGGGTGGCGGGCGCGGTCAAGCAGACCCCTGGCTCGATCGGCTATGTGGAGCAGGCGTATGCGCTCAAGAACGGGTTCACCTACGCCGACGTGAAGAACAAGGCCGGCAACTTCGTCGCGCCGACGCTTGCGTCGACGTCCGCCGCGGCCTCGGGGGCGAAGGTCTCGCCGGACCTGGCCTACAGCGCGATCGACTCGCCGAACTCGGCCGCGTACCCGATCGCATCGCAGACGTTTATCGTGGTCCACCAGGACCTCTGCAAGGCGGGGACGTCCCAGGCCGCGGCAAAGGCGCTGGTGAGCTTCCTCAACTACGGCCTCGGACAGGGTCAGCAGGTCGCGCAGCAGATCTCATACGCGCCGCTGCCGGCCCCGTTGCTCGCGAAGGCGAAGGCCGCGGTGAGCAAGCTCACCTGCAACGGAGCACCGGCCTAGCCCCAGCGGCCGGAAGTCAGCGGCATGGAAGCAGGCGTCATCAGCCGCGGCGGGGGCTCGGGAATCCCCAAGCGCTCGCCGCGGGCGCGCCTGGCCGACCCAGCCTTTCGCTGGGCGCTCACGGCGATGGCACTCGGCCTCGTCGCGCTGATCGTCTATTTCTTCATCCTGCTGATCGTCAAGGCCGAGCCGACGTTGTCGCACGTCGGCGTGCTGAGCTTCGCGTTCTCAAACAACTGGGACTTCGGCGGCGAGATCTTCAAGGCCTGGCCGCTGCTGGTGGGCACACTGGTCACGTCGGCCTTGGCGTTGCTGATCGGCGTGCCGATCGCGATCGCGACGGCGCTGTTCATCAGCGAGCTCTGCCCTCGACGGATGAGGATCCCGCTGACGGTGCTCGTCGACCTCACGGCGGCGGTGCCCTCGGTCGTCTTCGGGCTGTGGGGCTTCTTCTTCCTCGCGCCAAAGCTGCAGGGGACGGCCCAATGGATAGCCGACCGCCTCAGCTTCATCCCGATCATCGGCGGCGGTCACGCCGCCGGCCCCAGCTACTTCGTGGCCGGACTCGTGCTGGCGATCATGATCCTCCCGATCGTCAGCGCGATCAGCCGTGAGGTCATTGCCACCGTCCCGCTCGACCACAAGGAAGCCGCGCTCGCGCTTGGCGCCACCCGTTGGGAGATGATCCGCATGGCGGTGCTCCCCTATTCGCGCGCCGGGATCGCGGGCGCGTCGATGCTCGGCCTCGGGCGCGCGATCGGCGAGGCGATCGCCGTGAGCTACGTGATCGGCGGCAACGCAACACTGATTCACCACATCGTGGAACAGGGCGACTCGCTCGCCGCTACGATCGCGCGCTCCTTCAACGAGGCCAACGCCAACCAGCGCGGAGCCCTGATCGCGTGCGGGCTGCTGCTGTTCGTTCTCACTCTGGTGGTGAACTTCGTCGCCCGCTACTTCGTCGCGCGCTCGACGCGCGCGCTGCGCGCGCCGCCGGCGGCCGAGCCGGTGGCCTCGGGGGCAGTATGAGCGCGCGCTCGCTCACGCTCACGAGTGCCCGGCGGCGGCGCACCGACGTCGTCGCGCGCTGGGTGTTGGCCGTCGCCACCGTGCTGGCCCTCGTGCCGCTCGTGCTCGTCGTGTACTACGTCGTCAACAAGGGCGCCTCGGCCTGGAACACGCAGTTCTTCACCAAGGACCCCACAGGCAACAGCACCGGGTTCGGCGACGAAGGCGGCCTCAAGAGCGCGATCCTCGGCACGATCGAGATCGTCGCGATCGCCAGCGCGATCGCGATCCCCATCGGCATCGCGGTCGCGCTCTGGCTGACGGAGTACCACCGCGGCGGATGGCTCGGCAACGTCGTGCGCTACTTCATCGACGTGATGACCGGCGTGCCGGCGATCGTCTTCGGCATCTTCGTCTACCTGCTGCTGGTGATCGGTCAGCCGCCTGCCAGCGCCTACGCCGGCTGGAAGGGAGCGATAGCGCTCGCGTTGCTGATGCTGCCGATCGTCGCGCGCTCGGCGGAGGTGGTGCTGCTGCTGGTCCCGGAGTCGCTGCGCGAGGCGGCGCTCGCGCTGGGGGCGCCGCGCTGGAAGGTGATCATGCGGATCGTCCTGCCAGCCGCGCTGCCCGGACTGCTGACCGGTTCGCTGCTCGCGATCGCTCGCGCGGCGGGCGAGACGGCGCCGCTACTGTTCACGATCGCGGTCACTTCGGGGACGACGTTCGATCCCGGCCAGCGCATGAACTCGCTGCCGACGCAGATCTTCAACAACCTCAACAGCTCCAGCGACCCCGGCCTGATCTCGCGCGCGTGGGGCGGAGCGCTCGTGCTGCTCGCGATGATCTTCGTGCTCAACATCTTTGCTCGCCTCGTCTCCCGAAGGAGCCCAGCGATCCGATGAACGGAATCCCGCGCCGCAGCGACCAAGGTGAGGAGGCGCTCCCCGAGACCGCTGCGGCGGAGCGCCAGCAGAATTCGCCTTGGACACCGTCGAGCGCAACGCCGATCGCCGCGACCAGGTCGCGCGCTGGCGACAGCCGCGAGGCGCCCAGCCAGGGGCGCGCCGTCGTGCTCGCGGACCTCAACGCCTACTACGGCAAGGCCCACGCGATCAAGGGCGTCGGCCTCGACTATGCCGCCAACCAGGTCACGGCGATGATCGGACCGTCGGGGTGCGGGAAGTCGACGCTGGTGCGCTGCATCAACCGCATGCACGAGGAGATCCCGGGCGCCTACACGACCGGGTCGATCATGCTCGACGATCAGGACATCTACGGCGAGAATGTCGACGTCGTCGCCGTGCGGCGCGCGGTGGGCATGGTCTTCCAGAAGCCCAACCCCTTCCCGACGATGTCGATCTTCGACAACGTCGCCGCCGGGCTGCGCCTGACTGGTGGCAGGCGGGGGGGCAAGCGCGAGAACATCAAAGACCGCGTCGAGCGCTCGCTGCGCGGCGCGGGGCTCTGGGAGGAGGTCAAGGACCGCCTCAGCGAGCCCGGGATCGGGCTGTCGGGCGGCCAGCAGCAGCGCCTCTGCATCGCTCGCACGATCGCGGTCGAGCCCGAGGTGATCCTGATGGACGAGCCGTGCTCGGCGCTCGACCCGATCGCCACGCTCAAGGTCGAGGAGCTGATCGACGAGCTCAAGACGCGCTACACGATCGTGATCGTCACCCACAACATGCAGCAGGCCGCGCGCGTGGCCGACACGACGGCGTTCATGCTCGCGGGCGAGCTCGTGGAGGTCGGTCCGACCGAGCGCATCTTCACGAAGCCGAGCGACTCGCGCACTGAGGACTACGTCTCGGGGAAGTTCGGCTAGTCCGCCGGAGCAGTCGATGGCGCAGAGCTCCACCCGCCACGCCTTCCATGAGGAGCTGCGTCGGCTCGAGGAGCAGGCTCTCGGCGGTCTCGATCTGATTACGACCACGCTCGCGCGCACGCTCGAGGCGCTCGAGCACCAGGATGTGGAGCTGGCTTCGATCGTGATCAACGACGACGACCGCGTCGACGGCCGCTATCTCGAGGTCCACCAGGGGATCCTCACGCTGCTCGCCCGCCAGGCCCCCGTGGCCACCGACCTGCGCACGGTGGCGGCGCTGCTGCACGTGATCAAGCACGTCGAGCGCATGGGCGACCAGTGCGTCAACATCGCCAAGCTGATCCCGTTGTCCGGTCACGAGCCCCCACGCGATCCCGCTCTCGTGGACCTGATCGAGCAGATGGGTCGTCTCGCGAGTTCGGAGGTGGCGCAGAGCAAGCAGGCCTTCGCCCTGCGCGACGTCGGCGTCGCCGAAGATCTCGTGCGCCAGGACGAGGAGATCAACCGCATCAACCGCGCGGTCTTTCAGCGGGCGATCGAGATCGGCGATGACGTCGACCGCCGGGAATGGGCGATGTTGATGATCCTGGTGGCGCGCGCGCTCGAGCGCATCGGCGACAACGCCGTAGACATCGGCGAGCAGGTTGCGTTCGTGGTGAGCGGGCTGTTCCGCGAGTTCGCCAGTGCCTCGCACACCGGCAACCATTGAGCCAATAAGCCCGCTGTTTGCGGCCATTTGGTTGTGAAAACCTAGTGACCGGCCGCCAACGCGTGTGACCGGCGTCGGGGCCTCGGTTTAGGATCTGCAGGCATGTCCGCAACGACCTCCCTCGATCCGGGGCCCGCAGGACCCGCGATCGAGACCCAAGGTGCGAGCGCCACCACTCCCGGCGGCATCCGGCTCGCCGTCCTCGACACCGACTCCGGCTTCATCCAGGTGCTGCGCAAGCGTCTGGAGACAATGGCCTGGCCGCACCGCGTGGTGGCCAGCGCGATTCCGCTCGACACGCTCGTGGCGATGCGGCTCAACGCGATGGCGCTCGACATTGCGACGCTCGGTCCCCACGGATGGACGTACCTCGAACGCGTCTGCGAGACCCTGCCGGGTCTCGGCGTGATCGTCTGCACCGGGCGCTCGAGCGTCTCCCAGCGCGTGCGCGGTCTGCGGCTGGGCGCCGACGACTGGGTCACCAAGCCGTGCCACCCCGAGGAGCTGATCGCGCGCGTGGAAGCCGTCGTGCGCCGCCGGCGGCGCTCCGAGGCTCGCGTCGACCAGGCGCCCGTGAGCGCCGGTGAGATCGAGATCCGCGGTGACCAGTTCCAGGCCTTCGTCGGCGGGCGCAGCATCGACCTCACGAGGCGCGAGTTCGAGCTCATCGACCTGCTCGCGTCGGCGGCGGGCCAGGTGCTCCAACGCGGGGAGATCTACCAGCGAGTTTGGGGCTATGCGATGGCTCACGGCGACCGTTCGGTCGACGTCTTCGTGCGCAAGCTGCGCAAGAAGCTCGAGCGTTCCTCGCCCAGCTGGCGCTACATCCATACGCACTTCGGCATCGGCTATCGCTTTGCCGCCGAGCCGGCTGGCGAGTCCCCGCAGGCACTCGGGCTGCAGCTACCGGCGAGATCGCCGCTGCTCTCCGAGGAGGACATCCGCGAGATCGACGCGCTGCAACGTGGAATGGAGTCGTGCCCGTCGCTCGCAACGTAGCCATCATCCTGGCGCTCGGGGCCGGGCTGGACCTCCTGCCGGGCGCCAATCGTGGCGCGAGCGTGATTGGAGCGGCGCTGCAGATGACCTTCTTTGCCGGGCTGGGGTGGCTGGGCTATCGCACCTACCACGAGCGTCGCACGGCGATCTTCTCGCTCGGCGACCGCATGCGGGGGCTGCTCTACTCGTCGCTGGTCGTCGCCGTGCTGGCAGCGGCCTCGACCTCGCGGCTGTGGGAGACCGGCGTCGGGACGATCGTCTGGTTCGCGCTGGTGTTCGCCGCCATCTACGGGCTCATGGTGGTGCTGCGGGTGGCCCGCGGCGACTGACGCTTCGACGACCAGCGCGGTGCAACAGCCGGCCTATCCTCGATCGTGGAATCCCGATGGCCAGCTCAGTCTCAACGTCAGCCGCCAGCGCCGATGAGCCGGCGAGCCACGCTCAGCGGCTCGCCGATCAGCGCCGGGCGCTCCCCGACCAGCCGGGCGTCTACAGCTTCCGTGACCGCCGCGGGCGCGTGATCTACGTCGGCAAGGCGAAATCGATCCGTAAGCGCGTGGCCTCGCACTTCTCCGCGCCACCGACGCGCGAAGCCTCGGCGATGCGCGAGCGCATCGACTCGGTGGAAGCGCTCGTGGTGGCGACCGAAGCGGAAGCGCTGCTCACCGAGCAGCGCTTCATCAAGCAGTACCGCCCGCGTTTCAACATCCGCCTGCGCGACGACAAGAGCTATCCCTATATCGCGATCTCGCTCGATGAAGACTTTCCAAGGGTGTACTTCACGCGCGAGCGCCACCGGCGCGACCGCGCCTACTTCGGTCCCTACTCCTCGGCCAAGCGCGTGCGCGAGACGCTGCACCTGCTCGGCAAGATCTTCCAGTTTCGTTCCTGCGAAGGATCGGAGCCTGGCCGCCGCAGTGGCTCCCCGTGCCTGGACTACTACATCAAGCGCTGTGAGGCCCCGTGCGTTGGCTACGTCAGCCGAGAGCGCTATCGCGCCGGGATCGACGGGGTGGCCGACTTCCTCTCCGGTCGCTATGGGCGCATCGAGCGCGACCTCGAGCGTCGCATGCGCGAGGCATCCCAGACGCGGGAGTTCGAGCAGGCCGCCTTGGAGCGCAACCGCCTACACGCAGTGCGCTCCTTGCTCGAGCGCCAGCGCGTCGCCAACGACGCGGTCGGCACGCTCGATGCGATCGCCGTCGCGGTCGAGGGCAGGGATGCCAACGCCCAGGTGTTCCAGCTTCGTGATGGGGTCTTCGCCGATCGCCAAAGTTTCTTCCTTGCCAATGAAGGCGGCGCCGATCTGGCCGAGGTCGCGGAGGGCTTCTTGTTGCAGTACTACGCGAGCTCGCCGTCCGTACCGCCACAAATCCTGATGCAGAACGAGACGGCCCCGTCACAGGCCCTTGGGCAGGCGCTGGCCGAGCGGCGCGGAGGCCCGGTCCGAATCTCCGTCCCACAACGCGGTGACAAGCGCCGCATCCTTGAGCTGGCCGAACGCAACGCACGGCTCAACCTCGACCAGGACCGGCTGCGCGACGAGCGCCGGCGCACCCGCCGCGTCGAGGCCCTCAACGGCCTCCAGCGGGCGCTGCGCCTCGACGTTGCGCCCACGCGGATCGAGTGCTTCGACATCTCCACGCTGATGGGATCCCACACCGTGGCCTCGATGGTCGTCTTCGAAGGCGGCGCTGCAAAGAAGTCGGACTACCGCCGCTTCACGATCCGCAGCCTCGCGTCCGGTTCGAGCGACGACTTCGCGGCGATGGAAGAAGTTCTCTATCGGCGCTTCGGGCGGTGGGTGTCTCAGCAAGACGTACTCCCGCACGATCGCGAGTACGACCCGAGCTTTGCCGCGCTGCCGAGTCTCGTGGTGATCGACGGCGGCAAGGGGCAGCTGTCGGCGGCGCTGGCACCGCTGGAAGCGTTCCGTGAGCGCGGGGTGGCGGTCGTCTCGCTGGCCAAGCGCATCGAGGAGGTCTTCCTCCCCGGCGTCTCCGAGCCGCTGCGGCTCGCCCACGAGACCGCCGAGCTCCAGCTGCTGCAACGCGTCCGCGACGAAGCCCACCGGTTCGCGATCGAGCACCACCGCAGCCGGCGTGACAAGGCGATGACGGTGTCGCTGTTGGATGCGATCCCCGGCATCGGTCCCTCCCGCAAGCGCGCGCTGATCGCCCATTTCGGCTCGCCCGAAGCGGTCATGCGTGCGTCGCGAGAGGAGCTCGAGGCCGTCGCCGGTCTGCCTGGCCGCGTCGCCCGCGACCTGCACGTCCAGCTCAACCGGACGGCACGCTGAGTGCGTCCGCCGCGAGCGCGACACTGAGGCCAATGCGGTCGAGTACAGGTGAGCCCGGGGTCAAGCAGGCCGGTGGATCCGCCCGCGGAGCCGTCACGCCGAGTTGCCTCGACGACCTCGTCGTGATCACGGGGTTCTCGGGTGCGGGGAAGTCGACGGCGCTCGCGGTGTTCGAGGACGCCGGCTACTTCTGCGTCGACAACCTGCCGCCCGGGATGATCCGCTCTCTGGTCGAGCTGTTCCTGCACGAGGGGTCCAAGGTCGAGCGTGCCGCCGTGGTCTCCGACGTGCGCGGCGGCGACCTCTTCGATGGGCTCGCCGAGCTGCTCGGGGACCTCGAACGCACCGGGATCCCCCATCGACTGCTCTTTCTCGCCGCCGACGAGCAGGCCCTGCTGAACCGCTACAAGGAGACCCGGCGGCGCCACCCGCTCGCGGCCACGGGCAGCGTCGCGGCGGGGATTGCCGCCGAGCGGTCGCTGCTCGAGCCGCTGCACGAGCTGGCCGACTTGGTCATCGACTCCAGCGCGCTCACCGCCGCCAACCTGCGCAAGCGGATCGCCGACGACCTGCTGGCCGTGGAGGCTCCCGGGCACCTCGCGGTCAGCTTCCAGTCCTTCGGCCACAAGCATGGACCGCCGCGCGACGCCGATCTCGTCTTTGACGTCCGCTTCCTGCCCAACCCCCACTGGGACATCGAGCTGCGACCGCTCACCGGTCTGGATCATCGCGTGGTCGAGTACGTCGCCCGCGGGGGTGCGCTGACCGCGTTCTACGAGCGGCTGACCCCGCTGCTGGACTATCTGCTGCCGCAGTACGTGGCCGAAGGCAAGGCCCACCTCGTGATCGCGATCGGATGCACCGGCGGCCGTCACCGCTCGGTGGCGATCGCCGAGCACCTGGCGGCCTACTACCGCGAGGCCGGCCAGTACCTCGTCGAGGTCAACCATCGCGACGTCGATCGCGCCACGAAGCTCACGTGATCGACCACGTCGCCTTCGAGGTCTCCGACCTCGTCCGCTCGGGGGGTTTCTACGACGCCGTCTTCTTTGCGCTCGGGGTTAGGCGCTTGCACCAGGGCGACCACCACGTGGCCTACGGCGTCGAGCATCCCTCCTACTGGATCGTGCAGCGCGGCCACGAGCCGGCGGCGGGCTACGGTCACATCGCGCTCGCGGCGACCGGCAAGGTGGCCGTGGACGCAGCGCACGCGGCAGGACTGCGTGCGGGGGGCTCCGACGACGGCGCTCCGGGGCCGCGGCCCCAGTACGGCTCGCGCTGCTACGCCGCCTATCTGCGCGACCCAGACGGGTTGCGCGTGGAAGTCGTGGCGCGCTAGCTCACGGAGCCTTGGCGGCGGGCTTGCCTTCGAGCGCATCGAGGCGGTCCAGAATCGTCTTGATGCCGCCGGCGGTATGGATGTCGAGCCGGTCAAGGATCATCTCGGTGTCCGCGAACTCCTTCTCAGCACGGGTGTCTGATGCTGCTGACTGCACCCGCTGTCCGACCATGATGATCGAAAGGAGCACCAACTGGATGAACGTCTGCGCGATCCACGAGACGATCAGGATCAGCCCAGGCTTCTCAAAGAAGGACGGTACGTCGCCCTTGGACAGCACGCCGGCCTGCTCAAAAATTGCTGGCAGACTGATGAGCGCGATCAGAGAGAACAGATAGGCGCAGGCCATCGTGCCCACACCCCGGGTGATCAGGACCGCGAGCTTCGCGTTGACCCCTTCGACCTCGCCGATCGCCTGCTTGATCTCGCTCGGATTGAACCGTGCGACTTGAGCCACCTTGTGGAGCGTCTTGACCGGTCTGTCCGTCATGCGGCCTCCTTAGATTGGGCGGGACCGCGGTATCTTCCCGCGCCGCCGGGCGGCTGCGGGCTGCCGCCGCCATCGCCATGTGGCGCGCGCAAGCTCGAGCGGGTCGGCCGCGCCCCTCCCCGTCCAAGCGATAGGCTCAAACGCGTCGCCGGGGGCAGCACGCCTCCGGCTTTCCGTCTTTCCCGCCTTGACGGCGGCAAGCCGTCTCGACAGAAAGGGAGCGCAGCTTGTCCGTACGCGTCGGCATCAACGGCTTCGGCCGCATCGGGCGCAACGTCTTCCGCGCGGCCGGTGCCCAAGGCGCAGACATCGAGTGGGTCGCGGTCAACGACCTCACAGACGCACGCACGCTGGCCCATCTGCTCAAGTACGACTCCACCCTGGGTCCCTATCCGGGAGAGGTACGCGCTACCGACGCGGGGATCGAGATTGACGGGCTCCAGCTGCGCGTGCTCGCGGAGCGCGATCCCGCCGCGCTGCCCTGGGGCGAGCTGGGCGCCGACGTCGTGATCGAATCGACCGGCCTCTTCACCGATCGCGAAAGCGCCGCCAAGCACCTGGCCGGCGGCGCCAAGAAGGTCGTCATCTCGGCACCGGCGACCGATCCCGACGTCACCGTCGCGCTCGGCGTCAACTTCGAGCAGACCTATGACCGCGACGCCCACGAGATCATCTCCAACGCCTCCTGTACGACCAACTGCCTTGCCCCGGTGGCCAAGGTGCTCCACGAGACGGTCGGGATCGTCCACGGCCTGATGACGACGATCCACGCCTACACAGCCGATCAGGCTCTGCAGGACATGCCCCACAAGGATCTGCGCCGCGCACGCGCCGCGGCGATCAACCTGATCCCTGCGTCCACCGGCGCGGCCAAGGCGATCGGGCTCGTGATCCCCGAGCTGCAGGGCAAGCTCAACGGCTTTGCCATCCGCGCTCCGCTGCCGACCGGCTCGGTCGTCGATCTGACCGCCGAGGTCTCGCGCGCGACCGATCGCGACGAGCTCAACGCCGCCTTCCGCGCTGCTGCACAGAGCGGTCCGCTGGAGGGAATCCTCGACTACACCGAGGACCCAATCGTCTCCTCCGACATCGAGCGCTCGCCCTACTCGGCGATCCTCGATTCCCAGCTGACGATGGTGATGGATGGCACGATGGTCAAGGCAGTGGCATGGTACGACAACGAGTGGGGCTACTCGAGCCGCATCGCCGAGCTCGTTCAACGCCTGCTGTGAAGGTCCTCGACGACCTCGACGTGCGCGACAAGCGCGTGCTCGTTCGGGTCGATTTCAACGTGCCGCTCGAGCAAGGTCGCGTTGCAGACGACACGCGCATTCGTGCGGCCTTGGCGACCATCGAGCGGCTGCGCGAGCGGCGCGCGCGGTTGATCCTCGTCTCGCATCTGGGACGCCCCGAGGGTCGCGATCCCGCGCTGTCGCTGCGCCCGGTGGCCGACCGCCTCGCCGAGCTGACCGGTGCGGACGTCACGTTCACGACCGCCGTGGTGGGCCCGGAGGCCGCGGCGCTGGCCGACAAGCTTGCGCCGGGAGATGTGCTCGTGCTCGAGAACGTGCGCTACCAGCCGGGCGAGACGACCAACGACCCTGCCCTCGCCGCCGCGCTTGCCGCGCTCGCCGACGTCTATGTCAACGACGCCTTCGGCGCTGCGCATCGCGCGCACGCTTCGACCGAGGCGGTCGCGCACCTGCTCCCGGCGGCCGCCGGCGTCTTGCTGGCACATGAAGTCGACGTGCTCGAGGCCCTGCTGAGCGATCCCGCGCGTCCACTGGTGGCCGTCATCGGCGGCGCCAAGGTCAGCGACAAGATAGGTGTGCTTCACACCTTCCTGCAGCGCGCGGACAGTGTCTTGATCGGCGGGGCGATGTGTTTCCCGTTCTTCGCCGCGCAGGGCCATGCCACGGGAGCGTCGCTGTGCCACGAGGAGGATCTCGAGCCGGCCCGGCAGCTGCTCGCGCAGCGCGGCGATCGCCTCGAGCTTCCGGTGGACCTCGTCATCGGCGACCGTCTCGGGGCCACTGCGGAGGTCCGTCAGATCGAGGGCGTCGAGGTGCCCGACGAGTGGATGGGTCTCGACATCGGCGAGCGCACGGTCGCGCGCTACGTCGAGCGGATCAGCGCTGCCGGCACGGTCTTCTGGAACGGGCCGATGGGCGCTTTCGAGCTGGATCCCTTCGCCGGCGGCACTCGCGCGGTGGCGGAGGCTATCGCCGGAGCCGCGTGCGTGACGGTGGTCGGAGGCGGCGACTCCGCCGCCGCGCTGGCACGCTTCGGGCTCGCCGACCAAGTCACCCATCTGTCGACAGGCGGCGGCGCAGCACTCGAGCTGCTGGAAGGCCATCCGCTTCCCGGGGTGGAGGCGCTGCGGGGGTGAGCTCCGAGCTCCGAGCCCCGTTTGTCGCGGGAAACTGGAAGATGAACAAGACGCGCGCAGAAGCCCGCGGGTACGCCGGCGATCTGCTGGCACGCCTGGCTGCGCTCGGCCGCGACGACGTCGAGGTCGCGATCTGCGCTCCGTTCACGACGCTCGATGAGATGGTCTCGGCCTCGCGCTCTTCGCGGCTGATGATCGTTGCCCAGAACATGCACGAGGCCGACCATGGCGCCTTCACGGGGGAGGTCGCGGCGCCGATGCTGACCGAGCTCGGCGTCGACGGTGTCGTGCTTGGTCACTCCGAGCGACGCCAGTACTTCGGCGAGACCGACCGCGCGCTCGCGCTCAAGGTCCCAGCCGCGCTGGCCGCCGGACTGTTGCCGATCCTGTGCGTGGGGGAGACCGAGGACGAGCGCGCCGCCGGGGACACCGACCGCAAGCTGCGCCAGCAGGTCAAAGAGGGACTCGACAAGCTCGAGAGCGAGCGCCTCGCCGACGTCGTCATCGCCTACGAGCCGATCTGGGCGATCGGCACCGGTCAGACGGCCGCGCTTGAGCAGGCCCAGGAGGCGATCGCCTTCGTCCGCGCGCTGATCGCCGACCGCTCGCGCGACGCTGCCGCGCGCGTGCGCGTGCTCTACGGCGGGTCGGTGAAGGCCTCCAACGCTGCCGAGCTGCTCGCCCTGCCCGACGTCGACGGCGCGCTCGTCGGCGGCGCCTCGCTCGACGCCGAGGAGTTCGCGGCGATCGTCGCCGCAGCGCCGCGATGAGCTCGCCCGGCGCCGGGGGAGGCAGCGGCGCGCTGTCACCGTGCGCCTGCCTCGTCGTGCTCGACGGCTGGGGTCTTGCGCCGGCCGGCCCGGGGAACGCGGTGTCGCTTGCCCACACCCCCGTCTTCGACGCCCTCTGGCAGGGCTCGCCGCACACGCAGCTCAGCGCCTGCGGCGCCAGCGTCGGGCTGCCGGAGGGCCAGATGGGCAACAGCGAAGTGGGCCACCTCAATCTCGGCGCGGGCGCCGTCATCAAACAGGACCTGACGCGCATCGACGAGGCAGTGCGCAGCGGCACGCTGGTCGAGAACGGGGTGCTCCGCGACGCGCTCAGCGGCGCGCAGCGCGTCCATCTCCTCGGCCTGGTCTCCGACGGCGGCGTGCACTCCGGCTGGCGCCACCTGCAGGCGCTGATCGAGCTGGGCGCGCGGCTGGGGGTCGCCGACCTCGTCCTGCACGCCTTCACCGACGGACGCGACACGCTTCCCCACGGGGGGGCCGGGTACCTCGAGGAGGTCGAGAGCTGGATGCGGGAAGCTGGCGCGGGCCGCGTCGGCAGCGTCGTCGGGCGCTATTTCGCGATGGACCGCGACGGCCGCTGGGAGCGGACGCAGCGCGCCTACGACCTGCTTGTCGCCGGCGAGGCGCCCGATCGCGCCGACACAGGCGTCGAGGCGGCACGAAATGCCTACGCGCGTGAGGAGACCGACGAGTTCATCGCGCCTACGGCGGTCGGCGAAGAGGCGCTGATCCGGCCCGGCGACTCCGTCTTCGCGTTCAACTTTCGCCCCGACCGGATGCGCCAGATCAGCCGGGCGCTCGCCGAGCCCGGCTTCGCGGAGATCGATCGCCACGGCCGCGAGCCCCTCGAGCGCTACGCGACGATGACCGAGTACGAGGAAGGTTGGCCCTACCCGGTTGCGTTTGCGCCGCTGCGCCTGAGCACCACGCTCGCACGCGTGCTGGCCGATCGCGGCGGGCGTCAGCTGCACGTTGCTGAGACCGAGAAGTACGCCCATGTGACGTATTTCTTCAACGGCGGCGAGGAGGACCCGCTCGACGGGGAGCAGCGCGAGCTCGTGCCCTCGCCGCGAGACGTCCCCACCTACGACCAGCGACCCGAGATGAGCGCGCGCGCGGCCGCCGACGCGTTCGTGGCGCGCTGGGCGGAGCTTGCTCCGCAATTCGCGATCATCAACTTCGCCAATCCCGACATGGTCGGCCACACCGGCGTGATCCCCGCCGCTGTCGCTGCGATCGAGGAGGTCGACCGCTGTCTGAGCGACGTGGTGACAGCGGTCGAGCACTCGGGAGGGGTTTGCGTGATCACGGCCGACCACGGCAACGCCGACCACATGCTCGAGCCGGATGGCAGCCCGAACACCGCGCATTCGCTCAACCCGGTGCCGTTGGTGATCACGCGCGCCGGGCTGACGCTGCGCGCTGGCGGGATCCTGGCGGACGTTGCTCCCACGCTGCTCGAGCTCCTCGGGATCGAGCAGCCGGACGCGATGACGGGGAGCTCGCTGATTGCGTCAGGAGCGAGCGAGGGGTGAATTTTCGCGGCTTCCGGGGGAAAAGCCGCTATCGTGTAGTTGCGCCAGCAAGTATCCGGACCGGTGCACCCCAGCTACTGCTGACATCCGGACCATGTCGACCTCGCTCACCGAACCGCGCACGCCCGCCGCGGCCAGCGCCACGGGGCCAGCCGCTGGAACGCTGCCAGCGCCGCTCTCGGCCGAGGAGCTGGCGGCCTGGCGCGGCCTGCTGTGCGCGCACGCGATGCTCGTGAAAGCGCTCGACGCCGAGCTCGAGGCCGCCCACGGCTTCCCGCTGTCCTCGTTCGAGGCGCTCGAGGCCCTCGCCTCCGCCTCCGGCCGGCGCCTGCGCATGTGCGAGCTCGCCGAGCGCGCGCGCCTCAGCCGCAGCGGGTTGACGCGCCTCGCCGACCGGCTCGAGCGCGCCGGGCTGATTGAGCGCGTCGACTGCGCCTCAGACGCCCGCGGATCGTTTGCCGTCCTGACTGCAGCGGGCACGGCCGTGCTTGCGGCAGCCGGCCCGACGTACGCCGATGTGATCCGTCGGCGCCTGCTCGACCAGCTCTCCGAGGCCGACCTGGCTCGCTTGGGGCGGGTCTGCGAGCGGGTCTTGGAGGCCTCGCCGGCCCGCGAGGCCCGCGGCAGCGGCTGCTGCGCTTAGCAGCCGGACGCACTATCTGCCTGCCGATCGCTGAGCCGACGCGGCATCTGCCGATCGCTGACGGCTGGAGACCGCTGAGCCGGCGATCGCTCGTTCTGATGGAAAAGACTTGATAACTAGCGACTGAGGTTTTATAATGGGGCCCGTGCGGCAATCAACCTTTCAGGAGGTAAGCAGATGGCACTGGTCCGATGGGAGCCGGCGCGCGAGCTGTCCTCGCTGCAGAACGAGATGAACCGGCTCTTCTCCACTTTTTTCGACACGCCCAGCAACGGCGGCATGCCGGTGAGTCCACGCTGGGTACCGGCGATGGACCTCGTCGAGGAGGGCGACACCTACGTCCTGCGCGCCGATCTACCCGGCCTCGACGAGGAGGACGTCTCGATCGAGCTCGAGGATCGCGTGCTGACGCTCTCCGGCGAGCGCAAGCTCGAGCATGAGGATCACCGCGAGGGCTACGCCCGGTTCGAGCGTGCCTACGGGAGCTTCACGCGCTCGTTGACGCTTCCGCAGGGGGTCGACCCCGAGGGGATCGCGGCTTCTTTCGAAAAGGGTGTGCTCGAGGTACGCGTTCCCAAGCCCGAGGAGCGCAAGCCGCGCCGTGTCGCGATCGGCGGCGGTCGCCGCAGCGCAAAGACGATCGAGGGCAAGGCAAGCTAGCCGTCCTCACGCTGCCACTGCGTCCGGACTACGACCGAGCTGTCGTGGTCCGGGCGCGGTCCCATGCCGGCCTAGGTAGGCTCGGCGCCGGTGGGCGCCTTCGCTATCACTGCGCGCGACGCCGACTCGCGGGCTCGCGCAGGCGTCCTGAGCACGCTACACGGCGACGTCGACACGCCCGCCTTCGTCCCGCTCGCGACGAAGGGGTTCGTGCGCGGTGTCGCGCCCAGCGAGGTGGCCGGGCTGGGCTACCAGATGGTCCTGGGCAACACGTTTCACCTCTTCCTCGCGCCCGGCCACGAGCTCATCCAGCGCGCCGGCGGCCTGCACGGCTTCAGTGGATGGCCCGGTCCGATCATCACCGATTCGGGCGGCTTTCAGATCTTCTCGATGGGCCACGGGACCGTTGCCGACGAGATCAAGGGTCGTGCGCCCTCGGGGCCCGAGCGCGCTGGCGCCGTTCTCGCCGTCGAGGAGAGCGGGGTGCGCTTTCGCTCCTATCTCGACGGTGCTGAGCGCGAGCTCACGCCCGAGCTGTCGATGGCGGTGCAGTCCGCCCTGGGCTCCGACATCGCGCTGGTGTTGGATGAGTGCACCCCCTTTCACATCTCTCGCGAGCAGACCGCACGCTCCAGCGAGCGCACGCACCGCTGGCTGGAGCGCTGCCTGGCCTGGCACGCCGACCACGGTCGGCCGTCACAGCTCGTCTACGGCATCGTGCAGGGCGGTGTACACGAGGATCTTCGCCGCCAGTCCGCGGCGCTGGTGGCCGACAGCGGCAGTGCAGGGATCGCGATCGGGGGCTCGCTCGGCCGCGAAAAGGAGCAGATGCACGAGATCGTCGGCTGGGCCACAGCCGAGCTGGGCGATGGGCACGAGTCCAAGCCGCGCCACCTGCTCGGCATCGGCGAGATCGATGACCTGATCGCCGGCGTCGAGCTCGGGATCGACACCTTCGACTGCGCGATGCCGACCCGGCTCGGGCGTCACGGTGTGGCGCTGGTGGCAGACCCCGACGCCCGCTGGCGGGTCAACCTCCACGGCGCGCGCTGGGGCGAGAGCCGCGAGCCGGTCATGGGGGGGTGTCCCTGCCCGACCTGCGCGGCTGGGCACACGCGCGCCTGGCTGCGCCATCTGCTCCACCAGCGCGAGCCGCTCGCCGGACGCCTGCTGACGCTGCACAACCTCGCCTTCGTTGCCAGGGTGATGGGGAACCTGCGCGCGGCGATCGCCCGCGGACGGCTCTCGCAAACTGCGGCCGCGCTGCGCGCCGGCGCGGCGCCATGAGCGGCGCGTGCTGCTACTGCGTGTTGTCGTGGATGAACTGCTTGATCTGCTGCACGCCCTGGGAGACGTCGTTGAAGACGAGCTGGCGTAGGCTGCCGGCGGACGGCGCGATCGCGTCGTAGGCGAGCACGCCACCGGCGCCGAGCAGGGCGAGCAGCACGAGCGCGGTGGCTAAGCGCCGCACACGGCGCCGCCGCGCTGCGCTGCGCTGCACCTGGCGGGCGGCCTTGCGCTCGACGCGTGGATCGCGCGCGGGCATCCGCTGCTGGCGCTGGACGTGGGGCTCCGGGGGGCGAGGCTCGATCCTGCGGCGGGGCGGGGCAGAGCCCGTCCTGTGATCCTCGAGCGCCGGCCCGCCGCCGAGGGCCTGGGTCGCCGAGGTCGCGGCGCCGATCGCCTCCGTGGCATCGCCGTCGGCGGGATAGGGGTCGTAGGCGAGCGCCGGCGGCTCGATGCCCTGCGCGGCCGCGCGCATCGCTGCGCGCATTGCGATCGCCGAGGCATAACGGGCTGCGGGCTCCGCGGCAAGCGCGCGTGTCACGGCGATCGCGAGCGGCGGCGGTACGTCCGGGTTGATCGCGTCGAGGGGGGGCGGTGGCCCCTGCTGCTGGCGCAGAGCCAGCTCGGTCAGCGAGTTGGCCTCGTACGGAAGCCGCCCCGCAAGCATCTGGTAACTGACCACGCCGAGGGAATAGAGGTCGGCCTCGAGCCCCGCCTCCTCTCCCCGCGCCTGCTCGGGAGCGAGGTAGGCGGCTGTACCCAGCACCGAGCCAATCTGGGTGATGCTCGACTGGTCCGTGGCGCGCGCGATGCCGAAGTCGGCGAGCTTCACCGTGCCCTCGTCGGAGCGCAGCAGGTTGCCGGGCTTGACGTCGCGATGCACCACGCCGTGGCGGTGCGCATAGTCGAGACCGGCGCATGCCTGCCCAACGATGTCGAGCGTCTCCTCGACATCGAGGCTTCCCTGGTCGCGCAGGAGTTGTGCGCACGACTGTCCGGGGACGTACTCCATGACGATGAAGTACTGACCCGTGGCGGGGTCGACCCCGGAGTCGTATACCTGAACGACATTCGGGTGCACGAGCCGCCCGGCGGCGACCGCCTCGCGCTGGAAGCGCGCGACGAACGCCGGATCCTCCGCAAGATGCTCGGCCAGCAGCTTGACCGCGACGTGGCGCTCTAGGCGGGTGTCGAACCCGAGCTGGACGGTCGACATACCGCCGACGCCCAGCCGTCGCTCGAGCTCGTAGCGGTCGTGGAACAGCTCTGCCACGCTCATCCCCCGCCGTTGCCGGGGTTGCCGGGACTGGCGCCGCCGTTGGTGTCGGTCGACTGAGTGGTGGGCGTGGTCGAGGTCTGCGACGTCGTCTCTGTCGAGGTGGACGTAGCGGTCGTTGCGGTCGGCGTTGTGGAGGCGGTCGACGTCGTGCTCGGCGTCGAGGTCGTCGAGGTGCTCGAGCTCGTAGTGGACGTCGTGGTTCGGCACTCGCTCTGCGCGAAGCCCTCGAGCTCGTCGAATGCCGCCGAGAGCCTTGCCGCCAGCGTCGCCGAGATGTTGCGCGCAGAGTGCAGGACCGCACGCGCGTGCGCGAGGTCGACCGTGGCAGCGGCACAATCGTGTTGGGCGACGGCGCTGGCGAGGGCGTCGAGGTCGGTTTGCATGACGCCGGCCTTGTGGGCGCTCAGCAGCGTGCTGCGGTTCGCGCCGCAAGCGACGAACGACGCGCTTGAGAGCCCGAGCAGCAGCGCGAGGCCGAGAGGGACGAGTCGGGGCACGCGGGCAAGGCTAGAGGCACTACACCGCCGACTTCCCCTGGTCACTGGCCGTACTCGAGGCGTTCGGCGAGTGAGTCCGGCAGGCCGGCCTTCCGGATCGCTGCCTGGGCGCTGGAGATGGCGTAGTCGGTGCGCTGGTAGATGGCGCTCCAGGCCTGGGTATCGAGTAGGAGCCAGGCGGCCCGCGGATCGCCGTCGCGGGGCTGTCCGACCGATCCGGGGTTGATCAGCCACTCGCCTTCGGCTAGCTCGAGCCGGCTGCCCGCGCTGCGGGTCTCGCCCGTGGCGGGCTCGCCGCCGCGGCGCGAGAACGACAGCGCGACGTGGGAGTGGCCGACCAGGCAGACGCGCTGGGACTGCGCGTCGAGGCAGAGCTCGGCCAGCAGCGTGGAGAGCACGTATTCCCAGACCGGGTCGCGCGGGCTCGCGTGGTAGAGGCCGATGGCGGACTCCTCCCCGGTCGGCGCGAGCGACCCGAGCCAGCGCAGGTGCTCGGCCGTCATCTGCTCGCGGGTCCAGAGCGCCGCAAGCGCCGCCCCAGGCGAGAAGTCGTCGAGCGAGATCTGATCGCAGACCGCGAGATCGTGGTTGCCGGCGAGGTTGACGGTCGCGTGCTTGCGCGCGAGCGCGACGCACGCGTCGGGCTCGGCACCGTAGCCGACGAGATCGCCCAGGCACCACATCTCATCGGCGGCGGCGGCCTCGGCAGCCGCAATCGCCGCCTCGAAGGCGGGCCGGTTGCCGTGGATGTCGGTGAGGATCGCGACTCGCATCTGAGACGCTGTCGGGGTGCCCCGCGCCAGCGTGACCGCTTCGCTCGCCCTGCTCGGCGCCGTGGCCACCGCAGAGGCAGCCGTCCTGCTCCTGCGTCCGCGCGAACGGGCGGTCACGCCAGCGAAGGTCGATCGTGAAGCCTATTTCAGTGCCGCCGACGTGCGCCGCGCTCGCGCCTATCGCCGCCCGCAGCTGGTCTTGGCCCTGGCAGACAGCGCGCTGGCGGCAACCATCCTCGTGCGCCTCGCGCGCCGCCCAGCGCCTGCGCTGATCAAGCTCTCGCAGCGGCGGACGCTGCTGGGCGCGGCGGGCGCCGGCGCGGGCCTGTCGCTGACAATGACCGCCGCCAGCTTGCCGCTCGCAGCGATCGGACACGCCCGCGCGGTGCGCGTCGGATTGGCGACGCAGCGCTGGCCGGGATGGCTGGCGGATCTCGCTCGCTCGACGGCGATCGCCACCCCGCTGGCCGGTGCCGGCGGAGCACTGCTCGCCGCGCTGATGGGCCGCTGGCCAGCGCGATGGTGGTTGCCGGGCGCGGTCGCCGCAACCGCGATCAGTTCGGGCTTCATGGTCCTGGGACCGGTGCTGCTGGACCCGGTGTTCAACAACTTCACCCCGCTGGAACCCGGTCCATTGCGCGACGATGTGATCGACTTGGCCGCTCGCGCCGGGGTGCGCGTGGGAGAGGTCTTCGAGGTCGACGCCAGCCGCAGGACGACGGGGGCCAACGCCTACGTTACGGGGCTGGGGCCGACCAAGCGGGTCGTGCTGTTCGACACGCTGATCGAGCGCTTCTCGCCCGCGGAGACGCGCATCGTGATCGCCCACGAGCTCGCTCATGTCCGCCACCGCGATGTCCAGCGCGGGCTGGCGCTGCTGGCACTGGCGGCGCCCGCCGCGCTTCACGCTGCGCAGCGGCTGACGGAAGCGCTCGCTGGGTCCGCCCCCCACCCCAGCGCCGCAGAGTCCCTCCCCGCCGTGGTGCTCGCGCTTGGCGCGGCGATGGCCGCCGTTGGACCGGTCTCCAGCCAGCTATCACGCGCAATCGAGCGCCGGGCCGACGCTTTCGCGCTCGAGCTCACGCGCGATCCCGCGCCGCTGATTGCCTTTGAGCGGCGCATCGTCAGCCAGAATCTGGCCGATCCCCAGCCGCCACGATGGCTGACGGCGCTGATCGGCAGTCATCCGCCCGCGTTCGAGCGTGTCGGGGCGGCGGTCGCCTTCGCGCAGCGCGAGGGGATTGCGCTCGCGCGCGCTGGGCACGAGAACGTCTAATCCTGGGCGCCCGGCGGCGCGCCGAACTCGGGGAGGTTCTTGATCCCCTCGCGGGTGCGCCACTTGGAGTAGTTGTCCTCCATCGCGTCGATCAGCTCGCGCATGAATCGCGGCGACAGGTTCACGCGCGAGACCACGACCCCGGGGATCTCCTCGTCATCGACTTCGTGGTCGACGCGCGCGAAGGTCACGGTGAACTCGTAGTCGGAGTGCGAGACGTTGGCAAAGTTCGCATAGACACCGGCCATCTGCTCCGGCGCGAAGTGGATGTTGATGTGTCGTTCCGGCGTTTCGTCGTCGGTCATGCGCACGCTTTCCTGGGGCTGAGAACGGGGTCAGACGGGCTCCGGGCTACGTCGCCCAGACGCACCACTAGTATCGCAACCGTGCGGATCGTCGTCGTGGCCGTGGGCCGCCTGCGCCCGCCGTTCGTCGACGACGTCGCCCACTACTCCAAGCTGCTGGGCCGCCACGCCCGCGTCGAGCTGCTCGAGCTGCGCGAGGACGAGCAGGTCACTCGCCGCGTGCCCGAGCGCGCGTTCGTGTCGCTGCTCGCCAGCGCGGGGGAGACGCTCGACTCGATCGCCTTCTCGGCCTTTCTCGAGCAGCGGCGCCAGAGCGGCCGCGACCTGTGCTTCGTCGTGGGAGGTCCCTACGGCCTCGATCTGGATGACGTCGAGCACCGGCTCTCGCTCGGTCGCTTGACGCTCCCCCACCAGCTCGCACGCGTTGTCCTGCTCGAGCAGCTCTACCGTGCCCACAAGATCCTCGCCAACGAGCCCTATCACTACTGACTTGCCCGAGTCGATCGCCCTGCGCACGCGCCTGCCGCGCGGATACCTGCGTCGCCTGCAGTGGTTGCTGGTCTTGATCGTCGCCCTTGTCGGCACTGGCACGGTCGGCTACGCCGTGGCGGAGTCCACCGGCCCGTGGAACGCCTTCCTGTGGACGATCGACACGATCACCACACTGGGGACGCACCCGCCGCCTCGCGATGTCGCTGGTCAGGCCGTGCAGGTCGTGCTCCTGGTCACGGGCGTCGGTACGCTCTTCTACGCGCTCGCCTCCGCCACCGAGTTCTTCGTCGCCGGCCACCTCAGCGGACTGCTCGAGGAGCGCCGCCAGCAGCGCATGATCGACGCCCTCACCGACCACTACCTGATCTGCGGCTTCGGTCGCGTCGGACGCCAGGTTGCGCGCAGCCTGCGGGGTGCGGGCTGCAAGTACGTTGTGATCGATCCAAATGCCGAGAACCGCGAGCACGTTCAAGGCATCGGCGTGCGTTTCATCGAGGGCTCCGCCTCCGACGACGAGGTGCTGGAGGCGGCGGGGATCATGCGCGCGGCGGGAATCGTCGCGTGCGTGGACTCCGACGCCGAGAACATCTTCATCACCCTGACGGCACGGGAGCTGCGGTCAGACATCACGATCGTGGCGCGCGCTGCCGCCGATGACTCGGAGACCAAGCTGCGGCGCGCGGGCGCCGACCGCGTGATCTCCCCGTATAAGACCTCGGGCCACGAGATGGCGCGTCAGGTGCTCCATCCGCAGGTCTTCGAGGTGCTCGACGTCGATCCCGAATACCGCCTCGAGGAGATCGAGGTCACAGAGGGCTGCGCGGGCGTCGGCCAGGCGCTCGAGGACATCCGTGGAACCGCGACGATCGTCGCGCTGCGCCGCCGCGACGGCGGCTTCCTCGCCCAGCCCCCGACGCACACCAGGCTCGCCGCCGGAGACCGGATCATCGTCCTCGGGCTACAACCCATCATGGACCGCCTCGAGGCGCTCTTCGACGCCACCGCTGCGCGCCTGCAATGAACCCGCTGGCGGAGCTGCGGGCTGCCGTGGAGGCGGCGGCTACCGCGCTGCGCGGCGACCGTGCGGCGCCGTCGGCCGCGGTCACCCTGCAGCGCCCAAAGCTCGAGGCGCACGGCGACTACGCGACCAACGCGGCGCTGCTGCTGGCGCCGGTGTTGGGCGAGCAGCCCCGCGCGATCGCCGAGCGGGTGGGGGAGGAGCTCGCCGAACGCCTCGGCGACCAGCTCCAAAGCACGCAAGTGGCCGGTCCGGGGTTCCTCAACCTGGTGCTCGCCGATCCGTGGTATCGGGCGGCGGTTGCGCACGTGCTCGCCGCCGGACGGCGCTTCGGCGGCGGGGAGGTGGGGGCACCCGAGCGCATTCTCGTCGAGTTCGTCTCGGCCAACCCGACGGGCCCTTTGACGGCGGCGTCTGGTCGCCACGCGGCCTACGGCGACGCACTCCTGCGGATCCTGCGATTCGCGGGCCACGAGGTGCACAGCGAGTACTACGTCAACGACTACGGCTCACAGGTGCTGCGGCTCGGTGAGTCGATCAGGGCTCGCGCACGCGGCGAGCAGGTCCCCAACGACGGCTATCAGGGCGAGTACGTGCGCGAGCTCGCGATGTCGATCGACGGTGCCGCCGAGGCCGAGCCGGCGGAACTAGCAGTCGCCGGCGTCGCGCTGATGCGCGCACGGATCGAGCGCTCGCTCGAGGCGTTCGGCGTCCACTTCGACTCGTGGTTCTCCGAGCGATCACTGCATGAGGGAGAGCGGCCCACCGCGGTGCAGCGCGCCGAGGCTGAGCTCGAGGCCGGCGGCCATCTCTACCGCTCCGACGAGGCGTCCTGGCTGCGGGCGACGACGTTCGGTGACGACAAGGACCGTGTGCTGCGGCGCGCCGATGGGCAGCCCACCTACCTCGCCTCCGACGTCGCCTACCACGAGCACAAGCGTGCGCGCAGCTTCACGCGCCTGATCGACATCTGGGGCTCCGACCATCACGGCTACGTCAGGCGCATGCAGGCCGCGTGGCAGGCACTTGGAGGTGACGCTGACGAGCTCGAGATCGTGATCATGCAGTACGTCCACCTGATCGAAGGGGGCGAGCGCGCTGGGATGTCCAAGCGGCGCGGCGACTTCATCACGCTCGACGAGCTCGTCGCCGAGATCGGCAGCGACGCCGCGCGCTATTTCATGGTCCAGCGCTCACACGACACGGAGATGGACCTAGACCTCGACCTGGCCCGCAGCCAGTCGGCCGACAATCCCGTCTACTACGTGCAATACGCCCATGCACGGATCGCTTCGATCCTCGAGAAGGCCGGCGCCGGTCGCGTTGGCGCGGCCGTCGAGGACAGCGAGCGGCATGGTCGCTCGGTCGCCGACAACGGCCGCGACACCGGGCCCTCGCTGGAGCCCTCCGAGCGCACCCTGATCCGCACGCTGCTCGCGTTCCCCGCCGAGGTCGCTGAGGCGGTCGAGCGCCGCGCTCCGCATCGGATCGCGGCGTACGCGCTCGAGCTCGCCCAGCGCTTCACCGCCTTCTATCGCGACTGTCGCGTCGTCGGGGCCGAGCCTCCGGCGGTCGAGACCTTCCGTCTGGCCCTCTCGGTGGCGACGCAGCAGGTACTCGCCCAGGCGCTGGGGCTGCTGGGGGTCAGCGCGCCGACGGCGATGTAGGCGTGGCGCCGGTGCTGCTCAGCGCTGCGGGTGGGGAGCATCCGCGGGGGGCGGGGGGACGGGCACGTCGGGGGTCGCAGCGAGGATCGTGGCCGCCATCAGCGGACGCAGGCCGGGGCGGCGGACGACGCCCGCCGCGCGATCATCTAGCTCCTTCGCGGCGCTGATCTCCCCTTCGGCGGCGTCGAGCAGCGTGAGAATTGTGCGGCAGATGTCGGCCTGCGGAGCATCGTCGCCAACGGCGCACGCGAGCCGCGTGATCGCCATCGGCTCCTCGTAGTCGTTGCCACGCAGGGCTGCCATGGCGGTCGTGGTCAGCCAGATCTGAATGCGTGCGAGCAGCGGGTCGTGGGGCAGGCGGTCAGGGCCGGGCGGAGGGCCGAGATCGGCGGGCTCCTCGCGCGCGAGGATGCGGTCGAGCTGGCCACCGCAGATCGCGATGATCTGCTCGTCGCGATAGCCGATCTGGCGAGCGAAGCGCAGGTCACGGACGGCGCCGTAGGCGGTCTGCCCGTAAGGGGCGTCGGAGCCGAAGAGGATGTTGCCCGCCGGCACGAGCGCGAAGAGCGCGGCCATGTCCGCCGGGTTCCACCAGGCGGTGTCGAAATACAGGTTGCGCAGATGCGCTGCTTCGCGCCAGATCCACGCCAAATCGCAGATGCCGGCGTGCGCGAGGATCACGGAGGCCTGCGGGAACTCGCGGCAGAAGGCGACAGCGTCGCGACCGAGCGCCGGGATCCCGCGGCCGGCATGGATGATCAGCGGGACCTGGCGCTCGTGGGCGAGCGCGAAGATCGGGCGGACCTCGGGCTCCGACAGCGTGAAGCGCTCGGCGCGGGGGTGCAGCTTGATCCCGACCGCGCCGGCGTCCAGGCAGCGCTCGGCCTCCGCGACGGGGGAGCTGCGAGGGTCCAGCCGGCAGAAGGCCACGATGCGCCCCTGCGCGCGCCGCGCAATCTCGATTACGCGGTCGTTGTGCTCGGGGTAGCCGTCAGGCTCGTGCATCGGGAAGGTGACCGCGCGCGTGCTCGGAGAGACGAAGTCGAGCACCGCCAGCAGCTCGTCCTCGGATTGCTTGAGCCCATCGGGGTCGTTGGCTCCGACGTGGGTGTGGACGTCGAAGAGCCCTGGCGCGTGCAAGTGCTCGAGGCTGGCGTCGAGCAGGCGCAGGACGGAATCGTCGGAGGTCACCGGCTGCACGCTATCGAGCCGGGGTCGCTCAGAGACCCTGGCCGAGCACCTGCAAGCCGAGCGCGTTCTGAACGTTGGTGACCTGGCTGTTGAGCCAGGTGAAGTTCTCCGTCAGCATCAGCGCTCCGAGGACCACGAGCACCGCCCCCGAGACCGCGGTGATCGCGAGATAGTGGTCACGCAGCCAGCGAAAGGCGCCGGTGGCGCGATCGAAGGCCAGCGCGCAGAGGACAAATGGGATCGCCAGCCCGAGCGAGTAGACCGCGAGCAAGGCACCTCCCTTGGCGACGGAGTCGCTGCGCGCGGCGAACGTCAGGATCGCGCCGAGGATCGGACCCAGGCACGGCGTCCAGGCAACGGCAAAGGCGGCTCCGGCGACGACCGGACCACCTGAGCCCGCGCGCCGCATCAGCGCTTCGGGTCGCCACTCGCGGTTGAGCCGGTCCACGAAGGGGGTCAGCACGAACACGATTCCGAGCGCCAGCACGAGCGTCCCGGCGATGATGTCGAGCGTGTGGCGATGATCGCGCAGCGTGCTTCCCAGCCCCGTCGCGGTCATGCCGAGCGCGACGAACACGACGGTGAAGGACAGGCAGAAGATGAAACTGGGCACGAGCAGCGCGGCCATGCGGCGCTCCCCCGCGCGCAGCTCGGCGATCGAGATCCCCGAGATGCTCGAGAGGTAGCCGGGGACGAGCGGGAGCACGCAGGGGGAGACGAACGACACGAAGCCCGCCGCGAAGGCGGTGAAGATCGTGGCGTGTCCGACGGCCAGCGTCATCGCTCAGCGATCGAAGTGGGCCAGCTCGTCGTCAAGCCGGTTGGCGTCGGCGTGGGAGAGCGGCGGCGCTGGCTGGAGCGGCGTTGCCGACGCCGGCCCGCCGCGTCGGCGCCAGCGTGCGAGCAGCAGCCCGATCGCGACGAGGGCCGCCGCAGCAGCCGCGGCCGGGACGAGGTAGACGGCGAGGTTCGTGCCGCGGGCGGGCGGCAGCGAGAGCACGTTCGGTCCGTACTGGGCCACCATCTCCTGCTTGATCTGCGAGAGGCTCTCGCACCCGGCGATCAGCCGGTTGATCAGCCGGCGCTCGCCGTCGGCCTGGGGCGCCTCGGCGATCGCCAGCGGGACCCCGCAGGAGACGCACATCAGCTGTCCCTCAGCGTCAGACAGCGAGGTCTTCGGACACGTTGCGCTCGCGAGCGCCGCGGTGCTCGGCCCGAGCAGGAACCCGAGCGTGAGCAGCGCGGCAATGCGGCGGTAGCGCATCGGAGAAGGGTACGCACAGGGCGTGCGCCTGCACCGCGGCCGCATCGCGCTCACCATGCGGTGCAGCAGCCGAGCGGACCCCCGGCAGACCCAGGGTAGAATCCCGCGACTTGCGGACGTAGCTCAGTTGGTAGAGCGTTGGCTTCCCAAGCCAAAGGTCGCGGGTTCGAGACCCGTCGTCCGCTTGGAGGGGAGTCCGGCTATCTCCTTGGGTCTTGGGCGGCGCCGTGCGCCGCTGCTGGCCTCAGGCAGTGGCCGCGGCGGCCAGAACCAGCGCTAGGGAGTCGTGGAGCTACCCCGTTTCGGTTGACACTTGTTGTTTAGGCGGCAGCCGCCTTTTGTAGTTGTTCTTTCTTTTGTTCGAGCGATTGTTCCTCAAACCGCTCGGGGGAGAGATATCCGAGCGCTGAGTGACGTCGTCTGGGGTTGTAGAAGGCCTCGATGAAGTCGAACACTTGGAGCCTTGCCTGATCGCGGGGTGGTGAACGTCGCGCGGTCGAACAGCTCGGTTTCGAGCGTCGCGAAGAACGACTCGGCGACGGCGTTGTCGAACGCATCACCGCGGCGACCGACGCTTTGCAGCACGCCGGCGTCCGACAGGGTCTTGCCGAACGCGAGGCTCGCGGTATTGCGAGCCGCGATCGGAATGGTGGATCAGGCCGGGGGTCGGTCGACGTTGAGTGAGCGCCATCCCGAGCGCGTCGAGCACGAGCTCGGCTTTGAGGTCGTTGCGCATCGACCAGCTCACGCACCGGCGGCTGAAGGCGTCGATCACCGCCGCCAGGAACAGGAACCCCTCACGCGTCGGGACATACGTGATGTCGGCCACCCATAGACGATCGGGCTCCGGCGAGCGGAACTGGCGGCGCACCAGATCATCGGCCGCCGGTGCCTGCGCCGCCAGCGTCGTGGTCACGGGCCGCTTCCCGCGCCGCGAGACGCCCTCGATCCCGAGGCGGCGCATCAGCTTCGCTACACGCTTGCGCGAGATCCTGACCTGGTGATCGTCTAAGAGCTCGGCATGGATCCGGGGAACGCCATAGGTCCCGCGCGAGTCCTTGAAGATCCGCTCGATCAGCCCAGACAGCTCCCGGTCGCGCAGCTCACGAGCACACGGCCCGCGTCGCCTCCACGCATAGAACCCGGCGCGGGTCACGCCGAGCACGCCACACAGCAGGGAGACGGGATGCTGTGCTTTCTCCGCCTCGATCAACCGGAAGCTCATCTCGGCCGATCGGTCTCCCGGGCGAAGAAAGTCGCGGCCTTCTTGAGGATCTCGCGCTCCTCACGCAGCCGCGCGTTCTCCCGTCTGAGCTTGCGCAGCTCCTCGCGCTCATAGCTCGTCAAGCCCTGCCTGCGGCCCTCGTCGACCTCGGCCTGCAGCACCAGCGCCGCAACGACTCCGGTGCGATCCCGAGATCCTCAGCGACCGCCCGAAACGGCTTCTCGCTGACGCGATACAGCCGCACCGCCTCCTGCCGGAACTCTGGCCCAAACGCCTTGCCCTTCGGCATGTCAACTCCCCTCCAGGACGCAACGCGCCCATTCTCAGGGTGTCAACGAAAGCGGGTCAACTCCAACTCCACCTCCGGCAGTGGCTGAGTCGTGGTAGGGGCCGGGCTTGGGTCGCGGCTTGCCGCCAGGCAGCGCGAGTCGCAGGATCGTGCGCTGGACCATGCCGAACTGCTTGAAGAACGGTCCGGTGTTGTAGGGCAGCTCGTAGCGCTCGCAGAGCTCCCTGACACGCGGGGCGATCTCCGCGTAGCGCGTGCTCGGCATGTCGGGGTAGAGATGGTGCTCGACCTGATAGCCGAGGTTGCCGCTGAGGACGTGAAAGGCTGGGCCACCCTCGATGTTGGCTGCGCCTAGCAACTGGCGGATGTACATCCCGCCGCGTGTCTCGTTCTCGGTCTCCTCTTGAGAGAACGTGTAGGTCTGGTCGGGGAAGTGACCGCAGAAGATGATCATGTAGGCCCAGACGTTGCGCACGAGGTTTGCGGTGACGTCCGCCGTCAGCGTGGTGCGAAACGGCTCGCGGAACGAGCGCCGCTCGATCAGCTGACGCAGGATCTGGCCGCGGTCGCTGGAGCGTGTCGGCTTGGCCTTGCGCCAGACGCGCTTGACCATGCGCCCGGCACGCGGCTTCGGCTTGTCCGCCGCGGGCGCCCGCAATGGGGTGGCGGCAATGGCCAGCTCCACGAGCGTTGAGATCAGCCCGCTGAGCAGCGGAAAGACGATGTAGTCCTTGGTGATCTGCTGGCGCGCTTTGCGTGCCATGCCCCTGAGCTCGCGCCGGATCGCCTGCTTGGACTTCTCACCCTTCTTGATCGCTTCGAAGTCGAGATCGTGGGAGGCGACACCCCACTCGAACAGCGCCGCGAGCACGAGGTTGTAGAAGGGCTGGAGGAGGTAGACAGGATTCCACTTCTGGTGCGGATCGATCCGCATGATCTCGTAGCCGAGGTCGCGGTCCTTGCCGCGAATGTTGGTGAAGGTGTGATGGATGAAGTTGTGTGAGTGCTTCCAGGCCTCCGCCGTCGAAGCGGAGTCCCAATCCCAGGTCGACGAGTTGATCTGGGGATCGTTCATCCAGTCCCACTGTCCATGCATGACGTTGTGGCCGATCTCCATGTTCTCGAGGATCTTGGCCAGCGAGAGCATCGATGTCCCGGCGATCCACGCCGGCTTGTAGCGGGAGGCGAACAGGATCACGCGGCCGAGCACGACCAGGCGACGATGCATCTCGATCATGCTCGTGATGTAACGGCGGTCGCGGTCGCCGAGATCGCCGAACACCTCATCGTGAATCGTTTCGACCTCCTTGCCAAGCTCCTCGATCTGCTCGGCGCTCAGGCGACTCAGTGGACTCTCGATCATTGTGGGCATGTGGATCCTCGTGTGGGGGTCATAGGGCAATCTCGACAGGGCCTTCGGCGGCATGGATGCAGGTGCGGATCATCTCCCCGTCCTGGCCGCCCACCTTCCCTGTGCGCAAATCGCGCACCCGGCCCGAGCAGAGCTCACCGACGCACGTGTGACAGATGCCCATGCGGCAGCCAAAGGGGAGCGTGGCGCCCGCCTCCTCGCCGGCGACGAGAATGGGGGTGGCGCCGTCGCCGTGTGCCTCGATCTCGCTGACGGAGAAGCGGATCGTGCCGCCCTCGCCGTGCTCGCTGGGCTCCGAGCCGATGATCGGCTGGAAGCGCTCGGTGTGCAGCCGGTCGCGGTCTCCGTCGCGCTCCCAATGCTCGGTCAGCGCGTCGAGCATGGCGGCAGGACCGCTGATGAAAGCTTCGCGCTCGCGCCAATCGGGGCACAGCGTCTGGAGGTCCTCCGGGCCCATGCGGCCCATCTCGTGGGTCAGCTGCTCGTGTAGGCGGAACCCCTGATGGCGTTGGGCGAGCTGGCGCAGCTCGGCGCCGAAGATCACATCCTCCGCTGTGCGTGCGGAATGCAGCAGCACGACGTCGGAGAGCGCGTCGCGGCGCGCTAGCGCCCGCAACATGCTCATGATCGGCGTGATGCCACTGCCGGCACTGATGAAGAGGAACTCGTCTGGCAGCGACTCGGGGAGCACGAAGGTGCCCTCCACGCCACCTAGGCGCACGATCGCCCCGGGCTGCGCTCTGCGGACCAGGTAGGGCGAAACCTTGCCCGTGTCAACGAGCTTGGGTGTGATGCTGAGGCAGCCGTCGGAGCGGCCCGGGTCGGATGTCAGCGAGTAGGCGCGCCAGTGGTGCACGCCATCGACCGGCATACCTATGCGCAGGTACTGGCCGGGCTCGTGGCCCTCCCACTCCCACCCTGGCTTGATCACGATTGTCGCCGCGTCGGGCGTCTCGCGCTCGACGCGCTCGATCCGCCCGCGCAGCTCTTGTGTCGACCACAGCGGGTTGATCAGCTCGAGGTAATCGTCGGGCAATAGCGGCGTGAAGACGTAGCGCAGCGCGCGCAGTGTTCTCAGTCGCCATTGCGGAACCTTGGGCCGGGCGCCGCGCTCAGCCATGGCGTCGCACTACCCTTTGAGAACCATTGTCAACCATTCGTTTCCAAACGTAGCATCCGCGGACTAGACTGGCGCTCGTGGCCGCCTCCGCCTCGAGCACGCTGCGCCGTGGACGCGAGCGCGAGCTGGTGCTCGCCACGCGGTCGCTCTTCGACGAGCGGGGCATGCTCGATGCCCCGATCGAGGAGATCGCCAACGCGGTCGGGATCGCGCGCGGGCTGATCTACCGCCAGTTCTCCTCCAAGGAGGAGCTCTTCGTGCTCACCGTTACCGACTATCTCGACGAGCTCGCCGGCGTCCTCGACGACGCGACCGACGGCGGCGCCGACCCCCTTACCAGGCTAGAACGCGGGATGGCCGCTTATGCGGGCTTCTGCCAGCGCTATCCCGCCTTCCTCGATGCCTCGCTGTCGCTGATGCATCGACCTGCGCGCGAGCTGCACGAGATCGTCTCGGAGTCCGTCTGGCTACGACTAGGCCAGGGCATCGCGCGCTGCGTCGACCACCTCGAGCGGGTGCTGCGCGCCGGCTCGGAAGCGGGAACGTTCGACGTCGTTGAGCCGCAGTACATGGCCAACATCCTCTGGACCCAGGTGCTCGGGGCAATGCATCTCACCCGCATCCGCGTCGGCGTGCGCCAAGCCGCGCCGGGGATCCCCGAGCTCTTCACGATCGCGCCAGAACAGGTAGTGCAGACGTGCGTGGATAGCGCGCTGGCGACGGTCAGGGCGCGGCGCTAGCCTCGCCGAAGGTCACGATCACCGGCGACCCGCGGTTACGGCCTACGGCGGAGCCTGCGTCAGATGCGGGAAGTACTGCGTCAGCCCGTTGAAGCTGAACGGGGGCTGCAGGCGACAGGGGGGTGCCCCGGTGCCGATCACCGGCGCCGTCGGCGGGTTGGAGACGTCGCGGCAGTCGGATGTCTGTAGGCCGCCGTTACCCAGGTTGGCCAACTCTCCCGGGGCGAAGTAAGCGTTGTGGCGGTTGGACGGCAGGCGCTGGGAGTAGCCGACTTGCGACTCCTCGTTGATCGGCGCGAGCGTCCTCAGCTGGTGCTGACCAGGTCCGTTGGCCGAGGGCCCGGTCGACTGCAGCGCCGCGCCGGTGTTGGCCATTGCCGAGGTCAGCTCGGTGGCGTAGCGCGATACGAGGTCGATCCCAGGCGTGACCTGGCGCGCGAGCGGGTAGAGCTGGTCGCTGAGCGGTACGAGCGCCTTGATGATCTGCGTGGCCGCCGGCAGGGCGCGCCGGGCGACGCCGATCAGCGGCCGGAACTGCACCACAAGATCGCGGAACTTCGGCGCGAGCACGTCGACATTCACAAGCGCCGGGCGCAGCAGGGGGGCCACGGGCCGCAACGAGGCGATCGTCGGCGCCGCGAGCGCCGCCGCCTGATCGACGTCGGCGAGGGTGGAGCGCAGCTGCGCGAGGAAGGGCGCGAGCGCGCGCACGGTGCTCTCGAGCGCGACGTTGCGCTGCGCGGTCGTAGCCAGCACGGCATCGCCGGCGCTGACGACACGCTGCAGCGCTGCGCCGTGGTCGCCGACTGTCTGCAGCACCGTCGCTCCGTCGCCGACGAGGCGCTGCACGGAGCCCTGCTGGTGGTCGAGGATCGCGACGATGCTCGCGAGCTCGTTGGTCGTGGGGTCGAGGCTGCCGATCGCGTCGTTGAGCTCGGCGCCGCGACCCTGCAGCGCGGCTGCGGTATCGGCGAGCAGCGTCGTGAGGTGGTGGCGGGTGGGGGCATCGAGGGTGTCGAGCAGGCGGTCGAGCGTCTGCGTGGGAGCGATCTGACTGATGGCGAGCGTGCCGCCGTCGGCGATCTTGGTCGCGCCCGGGGTGCCGGGTGTCATCGCCACGAACGTCTCCCCGAGCAGTGTCTTCTGGCGCAGGATCGCGCGGGCGTCGGAGGGCAGCGGGGCATAGCTGGGATTGAGCTCGAGCGTCGCGTTTGCCCGCAGCCCGGTCTGGCTCACCGACACGACCTTGCCGATGTTGACGCCGGCGATGCGCACGTCAGCGTTTGAGACGAGGTTGGAGGCGTTGTCGAAGAGCGCGTGAACGCGGTAGCCCTTGGCGCTCAAGGGGACGTGTCCGCCGAGGCTGCGGAAGACGAACAGGATCAGGACTACGCAGGAGAGGATGAAGACCACTGCGAAGGCGACGGCGCCGCGATGAGGTGCTTGGGTCTCCATGGTCTATGGCGGGCAGGCCGATGACAGGCCGAGCACCGTCTTCAGCAGCGTCCCCAGGCCCCCCGGAGCGGCGAGCGACGAGCACGAGAAGAGCGCCTGGCCGCGCAGGACGGCGCCGTTGGCGTCGCCGGTCGAGACGACCGAGTTGACGTTGTGCAAGAACCACGCGGACCAGAAGAGACCGCCCTGATCCGCCCCCCCGGGGTTGTAGGCCAGTTCGTTTACGAGGTAGTTGAGCACCTGGAAGGACTCGGTCAAATATGGGGTGGCGGTGGTCAGGTCCTTGACCGTGGGAGCGACGTAGCGCGCCAGGGGCTGAAGGGCGTCTACGAACTGGCGCGTCTGGTGAAGGGGCAGAATGCCGGCGCCGTTGAAGAGCGTCGGTAGGTCCTGCAGCGTGCTCTTCAGCCGCGCCGCGGTGGGCGTCAGCGCGGTGAGGGTGGGGCCGAGGGTCTGGGCGAACGCGGTCGTCGTCACGAGTGTGTCCTGCGTCGTGCGCAGTACCCCGGGGAGACGGGAGATCGAGGCGCGTAGGGCGACGTCCTGACTCGCCAGCGCGCGCAGGGTTACGTCCCCGGCGGAGACCACCTCGCCGAGCTGGCGGTCCTGGCTGCCGGCCGCCCGCGTGAGCACGGCGAGGTTGTGCACGAGGCTCGAGAGCTGATGGCGGCGGCCGGCGAGCAGATCGGTGATCTGGCGCAGCTGTGCCGTCGTGGGCCCAAGCGCGCGCAACGCTGCGCGCACATCCTCGCCGCGCCCGCGGAGCCCGGCGCCGAGACCGTTGAGGAGGCCGACGAAGTAGCTGCGCGTGTCGGCATCGAGGGAGGCCAGCAGCTCGTCGGCGTCGATCGGCGTGGTCGTGGCCGTCAGTGGGATGCTGGCTCCGTGCGCGAGCACCGGGGCGCTCGGGCTGCCGGGCACGATGTCGACCTGCATGTCCTTCAGCGGCGTGTTGGGTACGAGCGTCGCCTGGGCGTCCACGTGCAACGCCCGAAGCTTGTGGGGATCGATGCGCATGCGCAGCACGCCGATGCCGTCGTGCAGTTGGGCGCCCGTGATCTGCCCGACATTGACGCCGGCGACGTTGACTGGCTCGCCCAGATTCGGCACCACGGCATCGAGGTTGGAGAAGTTCGCGCTGACCTCGTAGTAAGTGGCGAACGGTGACTGCAGGCGCTCCTGGGTGAGTACGTAGTAAGCGCTTGCGGCCGCGAGCGCCCAGATGACGAGGATGATCGCCACGCGTGGAATGTTCTTCTTGACCGCCTTCATCGTCGGCTGCTGCGCAGGGCATGTCGGAGGTTGGTGGGGGCGAGCGTCGCCAGCAGCTGCTGGATCGTCAGCCGCGGCGTGGATGTAGCGGTGGGGGCGCTGCGTGCGCTGCTCGCCGCCAGTCCGGCCGGGCCTGCCGGGACGTTTAGGTTGGGTAGTGGCTGGGTCGAGCACGGCAGGTCGGGACGCAGGGGCGGAGTGCTGCCAGCGCCGAGCCACACCGGGCGCGACTGCAGCGGCGCGCTGGAACCGGTGCCCACGAGCTGCCCTATCACCGGCAGCGACCCCGTCGACAGCGTCGCCGTCCCAAGGCCCGCCAGGTAGCGCATCGTGTAGCCGTTGGCGTCGAAGTTCTGACCCTGGCTGGCAAGGCCGACGAGCGCGTGGACAAAGTCCTCCCACGCGGGGCGCCCCGTCGAGAGACTGCCGTCGGGAACCACGGAGCTGAGCAGCGGCACCGCGTGCGTCACCACGCACTTGGTCAGCGGCCCCGCAACCGGGAACAGGCTGCCCAGCCGGTTGACGAGCGTGGGCAGCTGGGTGAACGCGGCGCGCAGCGCGATCACCAGGCGTCGACGCTCCGCTGGGGCCACGAGCGCTGCGAGCTCGGCGACCTCCCCCGACAGAGTGCCCAGCGCGACCGGGGCGGCCTTCAGTCCGGGGTCCAGCGCCGAGCTGAAGCTCGCCAGCGTTGGCAGCACGCGATCGAGCGCACTCAGCGCCGGCGGGGCGGCGATGAGCGTGCGATCGAGCTGCTGGACAGAGGCGCCGAGCGCGCCGTCCTGGGAGGCGAGCGCTGCGGCAGTGGTGTCCAAGCTCGACACGAGGTCGGCGAGCTGAGCCGCGCGGTCGCCGAGTGCGCCGGTCACGCGCGACGTGTAGCCAATCGCGCTTGAGAGGTCGTTCGTAGCGCTACCGCGCGCCGACTCGCTGATCCAAGCAAGGTCTCGCAGCACGGGCGTAAGCGACGCCGGCGTCGCGCGCAGCCCCTGCGCACCGCCGCCGGAGAGGGCAGTCCCGAGCTGCTTGACGACCGTCCGCAGATCGGTGCGCGTCGGCAATGAAAAGGTCGAGAGCACGCGGTCGAACTGCACCGGGTAGGAGGTCTGGGGAAGCGGGATCGTGGCGCCGCTCGAGAGCGTGGGGAGGCTCGGGCTGCCCGGGTGGATGTCGACGTAGAAGCCGCCCTCGAGGAAGAGTCGCGGGCGTACCGCCACAATGGCGTCGCGGTGGATCGGCTGGCCGCTGGAGCCGATGTTCATGGTCACGGAAGCGGTCTGGCCAGGGCCCTCAGAGACTCCCGTGACCTTGCCGACCTCGACGCCCGCGATCCGCACGGGAGAGCCGCTGCGCAGCTGGTTTGAGTTGGCGAAGAGCGCGTGCAGCTGGTAGGGATGCGAGAACGGCAACGCTGGATGGAACGCCTTGTAGCTGATCGCGAAGATCGCCGCGATCACGACGATCGACACCATGCGCGGGTTCAGCGCGCGCGGACGGCGACGACGGCGTGCCGGGCTCATGGTCCGCTCGCTGACGGCGGGAGCACGCCCGCCTGTTGGGCGAGGCGCGTGGCCGCGGCGGGCGCCGAGGTCAGCTCGACCGCTCGGGGCTGCAGGCCGGGCGGATTGCCGATCTGCTGTCCGGGGCCGTAGGGCTCGTTGCCCGCCTCGCACTCCTGCGAGTTCTCGTGGGGATAGAAGTTGACGTGAAGGTCAGAGGAGGGCGTCGCCTGGTGGAGCATCTGGCCGCTGTTGAGTATCGGGATCATGCGGATCCAACTGCCGCCGGCGTCGCCCTCAGTGGCGATCGCGCCGAGGTTGCGCATCCACAGGCCGGCGACGTTGCAGGCCATCTGGGCCGGGGCGACGGTGCGCAGGACCGCCCCGAGGCCGAACAGCGCCGAGGCGCCGATCGTGGGCAGGTCGTTGCTGCCGAGCACGCGCAGCGCGCCCTGGGCGGCGGGATCTGCAGCGAAGGATCCGACGGCCGCGAGCGTCGCGCCCAGGGACCGCGCCAGTGCGGGGATTTGCCGGGCGACAGGGGTGCTCGCGCGCACGGCTGCGTCGAGGCGGACGCTCGCCGTCGCCAGCAGCGCGGCGCCCGGTTGCAGCCCGCGCGCGAGCGCCGCGGCGTTCGCCAGCACGGGGGTGAGCCGCCCGAGCACCGCGGTGCCGACCTGCTCGGTCGGCGGAAGCTCGTCGATCGCTCGCCCGAGCGGCCCTGCCGCAGCGTCGATCGCCGCGAGCGTGGTGTCGGCGTTGACGATGAAATCGCCAAGCGTGCCGGCGACGGGCGCAAGCGCCCCGGTCGTGGCCGCGAGCCCGCGCAGGAAGCCCGCGAGGTTCGTCGAGGGCGAGCCGAGCACGGCCAGAACACGGTCGAGCGGCGGTAGCAGTTGCGCGCTCGCTTTGAATGTCGCGTTGAGGTTGGATCCGCGACCGGCGACGGCGGTCCCAAACGAGCCGACGAGGCTGCGCACGGCGCGCTTGGTCGGCGGGCCGAAGACGGCGAAGGCATCATCGAGATCGACGCTCGGGTGGGCCTGCGCGAGCGGCAGGACACCGCCGTGGGGAAGCGCGCTGCGCGAGCGGCCGGGAGTCAGCTGAACGTACTCGCCACCGAGTACGGATGCCAGGCGCACCTCTGAGATCGAGTCGACCGGCAGCGAACGCACCCCCGAGCTGATCTGCAGCGTCAGCCGTGCGTACGCCGGGTTGGTGCCCTGCGGGGGTGTCGCCGTGATTGCCACCACCTGCCCGATGCGTGCGCCGCCGATGCGCACGTCGGCGTGGTTGGTGAGCTTGCCCGCGTCGGGGACGTTGGCGTAGAGCTTGTACGTCGGTAGGAAGGGCACCCCGTTGCTGGCGAAGTAGGAGATGTAGACCGCGCTCAGGATCACGACCAGCGCGATCACGCCGTTGAGAATGGGGTGGTCGAGCAGCTTCGTTGCGCGGGTGCGGGGTCTCATTTGAGGAGGAAGTGCAGGAGCTGTTGGATCGCGTCGGGGTTAGACGAGCCGCCGGCACCCCCGCTCCCACCCGCAGGCAGCAGCTGCTGGACGGCCGGGGGGAGGCGAGAGAGCAGGCTCTGGATCGTCTGCTGGGTAGCCTGCTGGAGCTGCTGCAGACCCTGTGGCGCCGGAGCGCTCGTGGAAGGCGCTGGGGAGGACGGAGCGGCCGGCGTCACCGGGGAGGGCCTGGTGGCCGGCGCCAGTGGCACGCCGGCGCCAGCCCGCCGTACGCTGGCGGCGTGACGCGTTGCAGCGGCTGTGGCGCTGTAGTTGGCTGAGCACCCTGGCGTCGGGGTAGCGGAGTAGATCCCGCAGGGGGAGAGGAAGACGTGCGCCGGGATGATGTGGGAGACGCTGTCAAAGCGCGCTGTCGCCGCGGCTGCGTAATAGACGAAGGAGACGAGCGACTCCGCGAAGCCGCGGGCGCGGAGGTTGACGAAGAGTCGCCCGGCGACCTGCGCGACCGGCAGCGACTGGTGGGCGTAGCTGGCCAGGACGCGGCTCACGGGGACCGCCTTGCGGGCCACGCCGGCGCCCTGCACGAGGGTGGCGCCGATTCGGGCCAGCGCTGGAGTCGCCGCCCGCGCGAAGGGCACGAGATCGACGCCGAGGCGGTTGAGCCCCGGCGCCGCGGCGCGCAGCTGTGCGAGCAGCGGGGTGCCCGATCTCGCGACCGCGTCGAGCTGGATGAGCGCTGGTTGCGCCGTCGCCAGCAGACCGGGGAGGCCATGGATCGCCGCGGCCAGGTTGCCGGCGTGTGTTGCCGTGACCGTCGTCACGTTCGCGGCCCGATCGACGAAGTCGCGCACCCGCGAAGCGCGCCCGGCGAGCTGGGAGACCACGGCGCCGGTGGAGTCGATCGAGCTGGCGAGCTGGGCGCTCTGTCGCTGCAGGATGCCGATCACCCTGCGGGCCAGCGCCAGCGTGGGGTTGGTGCGCAGCAAGATCGAGTTCAGGTCCTGTCCCTCGGCCGAGCCGGCGAGACCCAGCTCGGAGATGAGCACAGCGAAGCGCTCGCGCGTGGGCTGGTCCCAGATGTTGAAGAGGTCGGTGAGGTTGACCGGCTCCGTCGTGCGGGTCACAGGAACGGTCGGGTGATGGCCGCCGCTGGTCACGAGCTGCGGCGCCGAAGGGCTGCCGGGATCGCACAGCACAGAGTTCTCGGCGATCAATCCCTGGGGACGGATCGAGCAGCTGGCATCGGCGCGAAAGGGCGCGAAGCGCCCATCGATCTGCATCTCGACACGCGCCTTGTAGTCAGGCGTCAGCGTGACATCGCTGATCGAGCCAACACGCGCCCCGGCGATCTCCACCAGCTGGCCGGGCACGAGCCCGCGGGCGTTGTCGAAGATCACATCGACCTGGTAGGTCGATGTCTGCGATGAGCCGGCCGGCGTCAGCACCGTTGCGAGCGCGATGACCGCGACGGCGAGGGCCAGTCCCAGACAGGCGAGCCGTTTCACTTCTGTGCCTGGGTGGGATCGCAGAGGCCGCTGCTGCCAGGTGGGACGTACTGGTTGGATCCATCTTGCGCCGTGGGCGTCGCGGCGCCGGGGCAGCGGGCGGTCAGTCCTGTGCGGTAGCCGCCCTGCGCCGCTGCTCCGGACAGCTGGGGGAAGAGCGACTGCAGGCCCGTCAGCGCGCCGCTACCCAGGTCGAGCCCGACGCGCACGTAGTGGCCGTTGGCGTCGTAGTAGCCAGAGCTGTCACCGGCGAACCCGTTGAAGAATCCGGCGATCAAATCCGGGGTGTAGGGCCGCAGCCCGGCGAGGATCGGAAAGACATCGTGCAGTGCGGTGGCCGTCGTGCCCAGCGCCGGCACCGCTACAGGGGCCAGCGCCGGGAGTGGCGCGAGCGCTCGGCGGGCCTGGGGCAGCAAGGCCTGTACGTCTGCGAGCGCGGGGATCGCATTGCGAGTGACCGGGCCCACCTGGCGCAGCAGCCGCGCGGCCGGTGCCGCGACCGGCTGCAGATCGCGCAACACGGGATCGACGGTGGGCAGCGCCTGGGAGAGATGGGCCATGACCGTCTGCGCCTGTCCCAGCGTCCCCGGCGCCCGCGCGAGCACGTCGCCGAGTGTCGCGCGCTGGCTGGCCAGCTCTCCGAGCACCGTCGCGGTGTTGTCCACGCTGCCGGCGAGGGCGCTTGGCTGAGACGCCAGCGCCGAGGTCGCGGCCGCGGCGCTGGTGAGCAGTCGGCTGAGCGCTCCCTGGTCGAGCACGAGCTGCGCGCCCAGCGCGTTGAGCTGGCTGATCGCCGGATTGAGGTAGACGAGCCCCCGATTGAGCGCGATGTCGGTGGGTGGCGAGACCGCGAGCGAGCCGTCGGCGAGCACGCCTTGCAACTGTCTGCGGGTGGCCGGGGTCAGTGCATCCAGGAGCACGTCGAGGTCGACGATCCCGCGTGTGGCGGTCGTAGGCAAGATCCCGTTGTCGGCGATCCGCGGCGCGCTGGGTGGCCCGGGAGAAAGCTCGATGTAGCGGTTGGCCACACCGGCCAGGCCCACGAGCCGAATCGTCGCCGTCGTCCCTTCGTGCAGCGGGGCGTCGCCATAGCCGTTGAGGTTGAGCACGACGTCGGCGAGCCCATTGGGCGTCAGGGCGATGCGCTTGACCGTGCCGACGTTGCGTCCCGCGACCTCCACGAGGCCGCCCTTGACGAGTTGACCGGCGTCGGCGAACTCGGCGTGAATCGTGTAGCTGCGCCCCGAGCCGCCGAGTATCAGGATCACGACCGCGATCGCCGCGGCGACGACGGCGAAGATCGCCGCCAGGCGGACGGTCTCCTCGCGGTCCCCCATGTCAGGTCCCAATCACCGCTGGCCGCGGGCTCGGGCCACGACTACCCGCCGATCGGGGTGCGCGGGTTGGTGCCCCAGAACAGCTGCGTGCCGACGAGCCCAATCGCGTGGATGCCAATGATATTCGCGACCATCGACTTCGCTGTCGCGCGTCCGACGCCGACCGGTCCGCCGGTGACGAAGTAGCCCTGGTAGATCCCCACGAGCACTACGAACGTCGACATGCACATCCCCTTGATCGCCGAAAAGAGGAAGTCCAGCGGCGTCTGAAACATCCAGAAGAGCTGCAGGTAGCCCCCGGCGGAGACCTGGCCCAGCTGGACCACCACCGCGATGTAAGAGGCGAAGATCCCGACGACTACGGCGATCGCGTAGATGAAGGGGAGCACCAGCCAGGTTCCCAGCAGGCGGGTGCCGCCGAGGTAGAGCACCGAGTCGAGCCCCATCACCTCGAGCGCGTCGATCTCGTCGGAGATGCGCATCGAGCCGAGCTCGGCGACGATCCCGGTCCCGACCTTCGCAGCCATCATGTAGCCGAAGGCATAGGGGATCACCTCGCGCAGGTCGCACAGCGCGGTGAAGGCGCCGGCGGCGGACGTCGCCCCGACGGCC
The DNA here is from genome assembly GCA_003244205.1 of Solirubrobacterales bacterium. Classification (GTDB taxonomy): domain Bacteria; phylum Actinomycetota; class Thermoleophilia; order Solirubrobacterales; family Solirubrobacteraceae; genus QHBW01. The sequence continues at coordinate 80,260 of QHBW01000051.1, forward strand.
TTGGCGCCATAGCCGCCCTCGATCCCACACTCCAGGCCGAGAATGAAGACGAGGCCGAGGACGATCAGCGTTGAGCCGGTGATCAGGATCGCCGCCTGGCGCAGCGCCTCGCCAAAGTACTTGCCGACTCGACCGGAGTAGACGCCCCACATCACGCGCCCGATGAACTTGGCCGCGTGGCCGAAGCTGTCGAGCCACTCGCCACCCCATGTCCCCACGGCTCTCATCGCACACTCGAGAGCTCGGGGTGCGTTGCCAGCAGCGCCTGAGTGAAGACGTAGTCAATCGCCCCGATCATCAGGAAGGCGACTACCACCGCCTGATTGACGGCACGCCCAACGCCTTCGGCGCCGCCCTTGGCGTTGAGGCCCTTGTAGCAGCAGACGATCGCGATCATCGCCCCGAACAAGGTCGTCTTCAGCAGTGAGGCGCCGAACTCAGTGACGGTCGCGTTGGAGAAGAAGGTCGCGAAGAAGGGGCCGAGCGGCGCGCTGTGGGAGAGCGTGACGAGCATGCCACCAAACGTTCCGCAGAGCAGCGCATAAATGTCGAACAGACCGGTCAGCACCATCAGCGAGAGGAAGCGAGGGACGACGAGGCTCTTGATCGGGTCGATGCCCAGGACCTGGAGCGCATCGATCTCCTCGCGGATGACCCGCGCACCGAGGTCCGCGCAGATCGCCGTGCCGACGCATCCGGCCATAACGATCGCGCACACCAGCGGCGCGAACTCGCGCATCACGGTGAGCGCGAAGAGCCCGCCGAGCCGATCGAGTGCGCCGAAGAGGTCCAGGAATCCCGCCGCCTGGATCCCCGCCGGTCCATAGGTGAAGGCGAGCGACGCGATCAGCATCGGAAACCAGGCCACGCGCATGCCAAAGAGGAACTGCGAGGTCAGCTCTGGCCCGTAGGAGTAGGGCGGCCGCAGCGCCGACACCACCGTGCGCCGCGTCAGCACGACCATCTCGCCTACCTGGCCGATCAAGCTGTTGGCCCGCTGAGACTCGACGCGCACGCGCGAGGCTGCTGCTGTGGCGATGCTCACGCTCGGCTCTCTCCCTCGACGCGCCGCGGCGGGACCGGCGGCAAGCTACCACAGCAAAAGTCAGCGCTGCGGAGCCTCGTTGAGATGACCGAGACCTATGCCGGCGCCGCGGCGACGGGATGCTCCGCCGGCGCGACCACGGTGGTTGGGGAGGTGCGATAGGCGGTTGCGTCGAAGCGCCGGGTGGCGCGGCGAAACTGCCAGGTGAAGCCCGGCCACAGCGTCGCGTTGCGCCCCGTCGCGTCGTAGTACCAGCTCGCGCAGCCCGAGGCCCAGACCGTCCCGCTCAGCCCGCGGTCGAGCTTGGCGTTGTAGGCGTCCATGACCTCGCTGCGCACCTCGATGGAGCCGATCTGGAGGCGCTGCATGTGCTCGAGGCAGTCGAGCACGTAGGTCAGCTGGGACTCGATCATGTACACCATCGAGCTGTGGCCGAGCCCAGTGTTCGGCCCGATCAGCATGAAGAGGTTGGGAAAGCCCGCGATCGCGCTGCCCAGATAGGCGCGCGGACTGCCCTGCCAGACCTGCGCCAGCGAACGGCCGTCACGGCCTCGTACGTGCTCGGCCGCGGGGTTGTCAGTGACGTGGAAGCCGGTGGCGAGAACGATCGTGTCGACCTCGCGCTCGACGCCTGCGCCGTCGACGAGCGCGTGCTCGCGCACCTCGCTGATGCCGTCGGTGACCAGCTCCACGTTGGGGCGGGTGATGGCCGGGTAGTAGTCGTTGGAGAGCAGGATGCGCTTGCAGCCGATGCGGTAGCGCGGACGTAGACGTCGGCGCAGCACTCGATCGGGCACCTGGCGGCGGAGGTGCGCGCGCGCCAGCAGCTCGGGTGCGCGCATCAGTCGCTGCTCTGCAACGAACCCGAGCACGAACGTCTCGCGTGACCAGTAGACAGCGGCCCGGACCGCGCGCTGCAGCACGGGCAGCCACCGGTAGAGCCGTCGCTCGACCCTGCTGATGGGGCGATCGGGGTGCGGGAGGATCCACGGTGGCGTGCGCTGGAAGAGGTGCAGCTCGCCGACCTTAGGCTGGATTCGGGGGATGAACTGGATCGCCGAGGCACCAGTCCCGATCACCGCCACCCGCTCACCTGCGAGGTCGTGCTCGTGGTCCCAGGCCGCCGAGTGGAAGAGCTTGCCGGCGAAGCGCCCCAGTCCGGGGATGTCGGGCACTGCCGGCTGGCTGAGCGGCCCTCCGCCGTCGACCAGGACGCGGGCGCTGAGCGGTCCGGAGCTCGTTTGGATCTCCCAGCGCTGTGAGCTGTCGTCCCAGGACGCCCCAGTTACCTCGCAACAGAGGCGCACGTGATCGAGCACGCGCTGATGCTCGGCGCAGTCGCGCAGATAGCGCTGCAGCTCAAGCTGGAGCGGATAGGTGCGACTCCAGTCGGGGTTGGGCGCGAACGAGAAGGAGTACAGGTGGGAGGGCACGTCGCATTGGCATCCCGGGTAGGTGTTGTCGCGCCAGGTGCCGCCGACATCTGCGCCGCGCTCGAGCACGACGTAGTCGTGGTGGCCCTCCTGCTGCAGACGGATCGCCATGCCCAGGCCAGAGAATCCGCTGCCCACAATCGCGACCTCGACCTCCTCCGCTGCGGCGGAGGATTGGCGGTCGCCGTTGGCGCGCGGTGCATGGAAGGTCATAGGGTGGCGTCCTCTATCGGCGGCGGCGCTGCGCCGCCGGGCGAAGGCGTCACAGCACCATGTATCATAATCACGTGCAAAGGGGCGAGGTTCGCGGGCCCGCGCGGAGAGCGGCCGGTCCCGGTTTGCGGGCGCTGCGCGGCCAGCTCGGCAGCGCTCCCCCGAAGGGCGTGCGCGCGCTCGACGACGAGGCTCTGGCACAGCTCGCCGACGCGATCCACGGCGCCCGACGGCGGCAGGCTGCCGCGCTCGAGACTGCCGGCAAGGAAGCGCTGGATCACATTCCCGCACTGCTGCGCGGGGCCGTTCGGCGCATGCTGCGCTGATGCCCGCGGGTCTGCGGACACGCTCCGAGATCGTCAAGCTCGGGCGCCTGCTCGGGACCGCGTCGGCGGAGCTCGTCTTCCTCGAGGACGTCGAGGCCGAGGAGCTCGCGCTGCTGCGCGAGCAGGTTGCAAACCGGCTCTTCGAGGCCGATCGTGACGCTCTGCTGCGCGTGGCGGCCGCGAGCCGTCTGCTGCCGGGCGCTCTAGCCGCGGCGATCGGACAGCGCTACTTCGGCGCGCTGCTGTGCGCGCGCATCGCCGGGCTGCTCGACGTCTCGCGCGCGGTCGAGCTGGCGGGGCGCCTGCCCGCCGACTTTCTCGCCGACGTGGCTGTGGAGCTCGATCCCCGGCGCGCCAGCGCCGTGATCGCGGGAATTCCGGCGACCCAGATCCGCGACGTTGCGATCGAGCTTCTGGCGCGCAAGGAATACGTCGTGATGGGTCGCTTTATCGGCTACCTGGCCGACGAGACGATCGCCCAGGTGCTCGAGCAGCTCGGCGACGAGGAGCTGCTGCGCGTCGCCTTCGTGCTCGAGGACAAGCGCGCTCTCGACGGCGTCGTGCGCTTGCTGAGCGATCGCCAGCGCCACGCGATCATCCGCACCGCGGCTGAGTTCGACCTCTGGCCCGAGACGCTGGAGCTGCTCAGCCACCTCGGACCCGCCTCGCGCCGCGAGCTGATCCAGCTCACCGGCGCGCTCGACGCTGCCGTGCTCGATCGGCTGGTGGCAGTCGCGCAGGACCAAGGCCTCTGGGATGCACTCCTGCCACTGGTGCGCGAGATGGATTCCGACGCGCGGCGGCGCTTCGTCGCGCTGCCTTCCGTGCGTCGGGTGGCGGTCCTCGACGCGCTCGTCGCTGCATCCGCAGAGCACGGGCTCTGGCCCGAGCTCCTCCCGCTGGTCGCGCTGCTGCCGGCTGCGGCGCGTCGTCGCGTCGCCGCGTCGGCGTCTCGGCTCGAGCGCCCGTTGCTCGAGCGGATCGTCTGCAACGGCTGGGAGCCAGATCTGTGGCCCGCGCTCGTCGACCTCGCAGTCGAGATGGACGAGGACGGCCAGCGCGTGGTCGGGGAGCTGATCGCCCGCGGACCCGATCGTGTCGTGAGGGGGACGATCGCCAGCGTGACTGCCGGGCAGCGCTGGCCTGAAATGCTCGCGATCGCTCGCTACCTGCCCGCGCGCGAGCTCGGGCGCCTGGCGCAGCGCGTGCGCGTGAGCGACCTCGATGCGGTCGCCCCGCAGGTCGTGGCCGCCGCCGTGCAGACGGGCGAGTGGGAGGCCGCGCTGGGCCTCTTCAGCGGGCTGAAGGCGCCGCAGCGACGCAGGCTGGCGCGCGTGGCTGGAGAGCTCGACGCCGATCTGCGCGCGCTGCTGCTCGAGCAGGCTCGTGCTCTCGGCGTGTTCGAGCAGCTCGGCGAGGTCGGCGCCGTGCTCGAGGCCGGCTGAAAGTATTCGTCAGCAATCGGTGTAACATAGGCCGCTGTACGGGTATTCCTTGGATATGCCCCCGATTCGAGACCAGCTCATGCGCCACCGCAGCGATTTCCTTCATTCCCGTCTTCCCCGGTTCCTCCTGATCGCCCTCGGAGCGATCCTGCTCGCGCCGGCCACCGCGTCGGCCGCCGCGGGGACGCCACCCGCCGGCGGTGCGGCGATCGGGCAGATTATTGGCGCCACCGCCGCGGCGATCGTCCTCACCGCCGGCCTGCTCGCGCTCGGCATCGGGCACCGCTCGGGTCGTTTCCGCGGGCTGAAGTGGGCGTCGGAGCTCGCTGGGCGCCTCAGCGGGCTGCCAGCCTGGGCTGCGCTGCCAGTAGCGATCGCAGCGGGCTCGCTCGTGTGTGCGGTCTTTGGCCTCTACTGGGACATCTCGCTGCACATCGACAATGGCCGCGACCCCGGTCCGCTCGCCAACCCTGCGCACTACTTCATTCTCGCGGGGCTCTTCGGCATCTTCAGCGCAGGCTGGCTGGCGATCGTGCTGCCCACATCGCGCCCGAGTCCGGCTGCGATCCGCATCGTGCGCGGCTGGGAGGCCCCGCTCGGAGGCGTGCTGATGATGGTCAGCTCCTCGTTTGCGTTGCTCGGGTTCCCGCTCGACGACGAGTGGCATCGGCTCTTCGGCCAGGACGTCACGCTCTGGGGGCCGACTCACTTGATCATGCTCAGCGGCGCTGCGATGACCCTGGTCGGGATTCTCGTCACGCTCGCGGAGGCGCGCCTTGCGCTCCGCGATCAGCCCGTCGGCGCTGCGGTGAGCAGCGATGCGGCGGCGAGCACCGATGCGGCGGCGAGCGGCGATGCCGCGGCGAGCACCCCAGCGCTGCGTCGTGCGGATGCTCTCGTCGAGCGCGTCCTCGGCGTCGTTCCGCGTCCGCTGTTGGGCCTGCTCAGGCAGCGCAGCGCGCGTCTCATCGCCGGCTGCGGCGGCGTGCTTCTCGGTCTCTCCATCTACCAGGGGGAGTTCGACTTCGGCGTACCCCAGTTCCGTCTCCTGCTCGAGCCGGTCCTGCTCGCGCTCGCGGCTGCGGTCGCCCTCGTAACGATCCGCGTGATCGCCGGGCGCGGGACGGCGCTCGGAGCCGTCGCCTTCTATCTGATCGTCCGCGGCGTGATCGCGTTGCTGGTCAGCCCGCTGCTGGGGCAGACGACGCCGCATTTCCCGCTCTACATCGCCGAGGCGCTGCTCGTCGAGGGCGTGGCACTCGTCGTCTCCACACAGCGCCCCTACCGCTTCGCGCTCGCCGCCGGCGGGCTGATCGGCAGCGTCGGCGTGCTCGCCGAATGGGGCTGGTCGCACGTCTGGATGCCGGAGCCCTGGCCAGCTCACATCGTCGGCGAGGCGATCGCGCTCTCGTTGCCCGCCGCGCTTGCCGGCGCGGTCCTGGGGGCGTTTTTCGGTGGTGCCCTCAGCCTGCGCCCCGAGGTCGCAGCCACGCGGCGCGCGTGGGTGGCCGCCGCCACCAGCCTGGCCGTGATCGGCGTCGTGATTGCCGTGCTCATCCCGACAACGGTTCCTGCCGGCGCGCACGTTCAGGTGACGCTTTCCGACACGCCGGGCAGCACGCCAGCGCATCGCGAGGTGCAGGCAACGGCGCGCTTCGTTCCGGCGGCGGTGACCCGCGGGGCCGACTGGATCCAGGAGACCGCCTGGCAGGGCCATGCCAAGCTCTTGCATGCGGCGCTCGTGCGGGTCGGGGACGGCGTCTACCGAACTCCCACGGCGCTCCCCGCCTTTGGGACCTGGAAGAGCGTCATCCGGTTTCATCGCGGCACTCAGATGGCGTCGATCCCTGTGTACCTGCCCGCCGACGCTGCCATCCCCGCCCCGGGCGTTCCCGCGTTGACCAGCTTCGACCGACCGCTGCAGGCCGATCGTCTGCTGCTCCAGCGCGAGCGCAAGCGCAACGTCGCGCCGTGGCTCTGGGGCACGGCTGTCACGACCGTGCTCGGGCTGATCCTGGCGCTGCTGGTGGCGCTCGGGTGGGGACTTGCGCGGCTGGCCAGGGCGGGGCAACCCTCGCGGCAGCGGCAGACCGAGCCGGTGAGCCCCGGCCGCTCTCGCGAGGTTGCAGGGGTCGCGTGATGGACGCGCTCCTGGTTGCCCCCGCGCTCGTGCTGCCGCTCGCGATGCTCACGATGGCGGTGCGCGAACGTCGGCGCGACCGGCGCGCGGACCACATCGACAAGCTCGCCTGAGCGAAGGAGCCGGCCAATGCCACGCAAGCGCTACTCACTCGAAGGTCGCACCGTGTTCGTCACCGGGGCGGCGCGCGGAATCGGCGCCGACTCGGCGCGCAAGCTGGCCGCGCGCGGGGCGAACGTCGCCCTCGTGGGGCTCGAGCCGGCCGAGCTGCAACGCGAAGCGGCGGCGTGCGGTCCGCGCGCCATCGCCTTGGAGGCCGACATTACCGACACCGCCGCGCTGGAGCGTGCTGTCGCCGCCACGCGCGAGCGCTTCGGCGGAATCGACGTCCTCATCGCCAACGCCGGGATCGCGCCGATCGGGACCGTAAGGACGATCGATCCGGCGGTCTTCGAACGCACGATCGAGGTCAACCTCCTGGGCGTCTGGCGCACCGTCCGCGCCTGTCTTCCCGACGTCATCGAGCGCCGCGGCCATGTGCTCGCGATCGCCTCGCTGGCGGCGATCGTGCCGGGCCCGGGTATGTCTGCATATTGCGCGAGTAAATCCGGGACCGAGGCGTTCGCCAAGTCGCTGCGAATCGAGGTTGCCCATCTCGGCGTCAGCGTGGGCGTCGGCTACTTCTCCTGGATCGACACCGACATGGTGCGCTCGGCCGACAGCCATCCCGTCGGCAGGTTCGCGCGCGCCAAGCTGCGCGGACCATTTGGGCGTACCTATCCGCTGTCGGTTGCCTCCGACGCCGTAGTGCGCGGCGTCGAACGCCGCAGCCGGCGCGTCGTCGTGCCCTCCTGGATCACGGGCGCGCTCGTGGCCCGCGGCCTGCTCGAGCCGATTTCCCCGCTGCTCGAGCTCGGCGCGCGGCCGATCGTCAAGCGCTCCGAGGCGATGATGGCTCACGAGATCGAGGTGCGTGGCGCGGCCGCGGCGACGGCTCCGGTCGGACCCGGCGGTGCGGCCGCCATCGGCGTGTCTGCATCGGCGGCGAGCGACGCCGCGGAGGTCCCCGGTGACCGCGCCGAAAGCGCGCCAGCGGCTGATGGCGCCCCCGCGGAGCACGTCGCTTGAGCACGGCCATCGCGGTTTCCGACGCAGGGTCGACCGCGCCCGTTCCGGACTACGGCTCGGGGCCACGTCCGGAGTGGCTCGGCACGGACTGGTCACGCCATCTGCGCTGGCTGGAGATCGATGGACGTCCGGTCAACCTGCTCGACATGGGCAGCGGGCCCCCGCTCGTCTTCGTCCACGGTCACTCCGCGTGCTGGGCGCATTGGCTCGAGCAGATTCCCGTGTTCGCGCGCACGAACCGCGTCGTTGCGCTGGACCTTCCAGGCTTTGGCCACTCGCCGCTGCCCGCCGACGAGCTGTCGATCTCCGGCTACGCGCGCACCATCGACCAGGTGTGCGAGGCGCTTGGGATCGACGCGGCCTGCCTGGTCGGCAACTCGATGGGAGGCTTCGTCGCCGCGGAGCTCGCGATCAACTTCCCGCAGCGTGTCGAGCGCCTCGTGCTGGTTGCCGCCGCTGGCGTCTCCGACCGCTACATCGGGCTGCCGGCCGAGCTCATGCGCCATCCCGGCGTAGTGGCGGCATCGCGCGTGCTCTTCGCTCTCGGCGGAGTTCCGGATCGTCTCGCACGCGCGATCGCCGCACGCCCGAGAGGCCGGCGATTCGCGCTTGGCTGGGTGTGCACCCACCCCGAACAGCTCCATTCTGCGCTGGTCTACGAGATCGAGCGCGGCGCCGGGCGCCCGGGGGCGGCACTCGCGTCGCTCGCGATCGCAACCTATGACTTTCGCGATCGCGTGTCCGAGATCGCGTGTCCCACGCTGATCGTGTGGGGCGATCGCGACTATCTGATCTCCCACCGTTCTGCGCACGAGTACGAGCGCCTGATCGAGCACACCGAGATGCACGTCTATCCCGATACCGGTCACGTCCCGATGATCGAACGGCCGGCGCGATTCAACGCGGACTTGCGGAGCTTCCTCGCCGCCTGAGCGCGCCTGAGCCCCGGGCTAGAGGTCGCGCAGCTCCTCGATCGCCGGGCGGCGCAGCGCCCGGAGCGTGATGATGCCCGCTAGCAGGACCGTGGCGATGACCGCGCCGCCGACGCCGATCAGGTAGCCCCAGGGGATCGACAGGGCGTCTGGCGGAGGATCGAAGACCCCCGTCAGCACGTGGACCAGCGTGATCGAGAGCACCCCGGCCATCACCGCGCCCAGGACCAGACCGCCACCGGTGACGAAGGCAGACTCGCCCCAGACAAACCCTCCAAGCTGGCGCGAGCGGGCGCCGAGTGCGCTGGCGATGGCGAACGTGCGGCGGCGCTCCTGAAAGCCGAGGCCGAGGGCCAGGCCGGTCGCCGCCGCGGCGAGCACAAGTGCAAAGCCCAGCTCGATCCGCGTCAATCCCGAGAGCTCGACTGCGGTGAGGTTGGAGCCGACCACGACCCGCTGGTTGACGATGTCGGTGACGGCCGCGCTCGAGCCCACGACCGAGGAGATGCGCTTGGCCACCACTGCTGGGTTGGTGCCGTCGGTCTGTACGAGGAAGCTGCCCACCGCATCGGACCCGGTCTTCGCGGCGACGTAGCTCTGGTTGGCGACGAAGAACGAGTCCTTGGGAGCGGTGGGAAACTCCTTGGCCACTCCTTCGTAGTGGAAGGGGACCGTTGTGAGCTGCTTGGTCTGACCGTTCTGTAGGCGCAGGTTGAGCGTATCGCCGCGATGCAGCTGGTAGTCCTTGACGGTCTCGGCGCTGACCAGGATCGCGGAGGGGTCCTTGGCGATGATCTTCATCAGATCGGCTGCGGAGCCGCCCTGGAACCAGCCGTTCTGCAGCTTGCCGGCAGTGGTGATCGTCCCGGGCCTGACCCCGAAGAGGTCTTGGAGATCGGCGCCGATGTAGGCGTAGCGGTGCTGCAGGGGCTCGACCGACCCCACTCCCCTGATCTGCTTGAGCTGGGCGATGCCCTGAGCGACGCCGACCGAGGCGCCGGGCGATTCGGTGACGGCCACGTCGGCGCCGTTGGACAGCCGCGCGTCTGCCTCGGCCTGCGCCCGGTAAGTGGAGTTGAATACGGACGTGGATCCCGCGAAGGCGGCGGTGAGCGCGACGAGAGCCACCGCGCGGGAGAGCAGTCGGCGCTGGCGGCTCATCGTCGAGGCAACCGTGGGAGCGAGCTCGCCCGCCAGTGGGCGCAGCGCGCCGGTTAGCGGGATTCTGCCGCGGCTGAGTACGAGGTCGGCGAGGCGATACACGAGCAGGCCCGCGCCGATCCAACCGAGCACGGGGGCGAGCAGCGCGTACCAGTTGACCGACACCTGCGCCACACCCTCGGGCGCAAGCACGAGCTGGTAGCCGTTCTGTGACGCCTGCCAGTAGATGAACCCGGCAATGGCTAGGAAGATGAAATCCAGGCCGTAGCGAGCCCACAGCGGACCGCGAGCAGTGCGTCCGATCTGCCGGCGCTGGCCGGCCACGGTGAGCGAGCGGGCGTCGCGCAGCGCAGGGAGGGCGATCGACCCGGCGGCGATCAACAGGCCGACGATCGCGGCACCGAGCGCCCACAGGACGGCGGATACGGTCCCCGCACCGAAGGAGGCTGTGCCGAAGCTGCTTTTGCCGATCAGCAGTGCCGCCCCGAGTCCCGCGAGCACACCGATCACCCCGGCGAACACAGTCTCGGCCAGAGCGATCCGCACGAGCGTGCGAGTCGAGGCTCCCCGGGTGCGCAGGAGGGCCGAATCGCGCCTCCGCCGATCGGCACCGGCGGAGGCGATCAGCGCCGTGACGAGGCCGGCCAGAATCGCTCCGGGAACGCCCAGGAAGAGGAACAAGATCTGGGCGTACAGCGCGTCCTGGCGCGCGGTGTCGAGCGCCGTGCCGAGGTTGTCGCCCACCAGGCCGGTGCCTGTCAGGCGGCTCTCGAGGTTGCGCGCCCGCGAGACCACGTCGTCAAAGGCTGCGCTCGGGCTGTTGGCCAACGCGTGGGAGAGGCTCGCGTGGATCTGCGTCTTGATCAACTCGGGACGCTTGGCCAGGATCGGAGCCTCGACCTGGTTGAAAGTCGACTGGGGCAGGAGCAGCACGTTGTCCGGCGGCGCCTGGGCCTGTGCGCCTGGAGGCGCCCCAACGTGTTGGAAGAGCGAGTCGGCATAGGGAAGGTCGACGACGCCGGCAACGGTGACATTGGTGGGCGTAGTTCCGGGCCGGGCTATGGTGACGGTGCTTCCCGGCACAACATGCAGGTTGGAGGCGGTCTGCTGGGCGACCAGAACCCCGCTGAGGCTCCCCGAGAGCAGGCGCAATTCGCCCGGGAATGCGGTGGCATAGCCCGCAGGCAGCCCGAGCACCCGCGCGGCGCCGGTGGTCTGCGTCGAGCCCTGGGTCGTGGCCGTGAAACTGGGGGAGCCGGCGAACTGCACGGCAAGGGCGCGCGTGACCCCAGGGAAGGTACTGACCTTGGACAAGAGATCGGCGGGACTTGCGCCGGGCTGGGCCTCGACCTGCCAGTCGATCGACACGCGAGCGATCGCGCGGTGGGTCATCTTCGAGTTTGTCGACGAGAGGAACGTGCCGATCGAGGCGATCAGCGCGACTCCTACGGCGACGCCCAGCGCCGTCGCGAGGGGCCGCGTCGGGCGGTGCGTGACCAGGCCGCGAAGCCAGCTCAGCGCGACCATTGCGCCTCCCTCGTGTCCGTCTGGATCTCCCCACTGTGCATCTCCCAGCGTTCGGGCAGACGCTCGGCGACGGTCATGTCGTGGGTGGAGATCAGCAGCGCCGAGCCGGCGTGCTCGCTCGCGCCGAGCAGGACTTCGACCACGGCGGCGCCGCTGGCGCGGTCAAGCTGACCGGTCGGCTCGTCGGCCAGGATCAGCGTGGGCTCTCCGGCCAGCGCTCGCGCTACGGCGACGCGCTGCGCCTGGCCACCGGAGATCTCCTCGGGGAGCTTGTCAGCGAGGACGTCGAGGTCGAGCGTGCGCAGGGCCGTGTGCGCCACCTCCCGGGCGTCCTTATCGGTCATGCCGCCGATGACCAGGGGCAGTGAGGTGTTCTCGAGTACGGTCAGCGGGGGAAGCAGGCTCGGTCCCTGAAAGATCACGGCAACGCGTCCTGGTCGCAGCTCGTCGCGCGTGCCGATCGCCGGCCAGCTCACGTCGCCGACCGTGGGATCGTCGAGGCCGGCCATCAGGTGAAGGAGCGTGGACTTGCCCGACCCGGAGGGGCCGACCAGCCCGATGCGCTGACCGGCAAAGACCTCGCAGTAGGTGGCCTGGAGCGCGACGGTGGCGGTTGGGCCCTTTCCATACGTACGGGCGGCGCCGCTACAGCGCACCAGCGGCAGTCCTTCGCTCATACCTCGACCCTCCCGTCCAACAGGTGTATCTCACGGTCCACAGCGGTGGCGACCTCGGGGTTGTGGGTAACGATCAGCACGCCCGCTCCGGCCGCGGCGCGCTCGCGCAGCAGCGCGAGGACGTGGGAGGCGGTCACCGAGTCCAGCTCGCCGGTCGGCTCGTCGGCCAAGATCACCGGCGGGTCGTTGGCCAGAGCCACCGCAAGCCCGGCGCGGGCCAGTTCGCCACCGGAGAGCTGGGAGGGCCGGGCCGAGGCGCGATGCTCGATCCCGCAGCGCTCGAGCACCTGCTGGCGCCAGTCGGCACTCGAGGAGCCGTCGCTCATGCGCTGGGCCAGGGCGATGTTGTCGGCGACCGAGAGATGACCCACGAGGTTGGCCTGCTGAAAGAGCATCCCGATGCGAGCACCGCGCATCCGCGCGCGCTCCTCCTCGGGACGGCGAGAGATCCGTGTGCCGTCCACGCTCACGCTCCCGCCATCGGGCTCATCGAGGCCGGCCAGGCAGGCAAGCAGCGTTGATTTCCCCGAGCCTGAGGGACCGGTCACTGCGATCAGCTCACCGGGCTCGACGACCAGGGATATGCCCTGAAGCGCGAGCGTCTCGTCGTCGCCGGCGTGAAAGAAGCGATACAGGTTGCGTGCCTCTATTACGCCGCTCATCGCGTGAACACCAGTGAGTTGGTGATCCTCTTCCACGGATCGACGTTGTCCGAGCCGTTGGGTGCCGACAAAAGGAGGGTCACCACGCGGCCCTTGTGGAAGAAGTCGTAGCGCTCAAAGGCGAGCACACCGAACTTGCCCGTGACCGGGTCCGGCGGGGAGTAGCCGAGGTAGGCGGTGCGGATTGCCGCACCCGCCGCGCGCGTTACGGAGCTGACGGACTGCAGCTTGTATCCCTTCAGAGATGAAGCGAGCTTGGGCAGCAGGTTCTGCTGCACAGATGCCACCGTGACCGGGCCGTGGGCCGGGGCGGCGCTGATCCGCACGGCGTTGAGCTTGTCGGTGAAGGAGACCACGCCGCCGGCGCTGGAGCGCGACCAACCCTCAGGCGTGCTCACCGTGTAGCCCGCGCCGGGCACCGCGTAAGGGACGTAGGCAATTGTGTCGGGGATGTCACCCGGCGGAAGGCTCTCGGGTGCGTTCGGGTTCACGCCATTGCCGCTCGCAGGCGTAGACGCGGTTCCCGAAGTGGCCGAGGCGCTGGAGGTGGAGCTCGATCCGGAGCTCGAGGAGGATCCGCAGGCTGCGAGGAGCACGGCTGCGATGGCGAACAGCGGAAGGATGGTCAGCTTGCGCACAGGGCCTCCAGGGAGTCTTGGTTTCATCGGGGCCCACCGTATGGGGGCATGTTCACGCCCAGGTTCACGAAGGTCAGCGCCCGGTCAAAACGCATACCTTCGCCCGCTACCGTCCGGGTTGTGGAAGAGCGCGGGATCCTGGTTGTCGAGGACGACGAGGCGATCGCCTCCGGGCTCGTGCGCGTTCTCGATGGCCATGGATACGCCGTGCGCCGGCTCTCCCAAGGCGCTGGCGCCGTGCGCGACGCCGACGCGAGCATCGGCCTCGTGATACTCGACCTCGGACTTCCCGACGTCGACGGCTTGGAGGTGTGCCGTCGGCTACGGGCGGCGCGCTCGGACGTGGCCATCTTGATCCTCACCGCGCGCGACAACGAGCTCGACGTTGTGGCTGGTTTGGACGCCGGCGCCGACGACTACCTGGTCAAGCCGTTTCGCCTCTCTGAGTTGCTCGCCCGGATCCGCTCTCACCTGCGGCGGGCCGACGCGCGTACGCTCCGGGCCGAGGCGCCCATGCAGTCTGGTGAGCTGAGCCTGGACCGCTTGGCGCGGCGCGCATGGCTCGGATCCCAGGAGCTGGCGCTGCGCCCCAAGGAGTTCGACTTGCTGGCCTTGTTCGTGGAGAACGCGGGCATCGCCCTTACGCGCGAGCGGATCATGCAGCTGGTCTGGGACGGGTCGTGGAGCGGGCCGACCAAGACACTCGACACCCATGTCCTGGGCCTTCGCACCAAGATCGGAGCTGACGCGATCACGACGCTTCGCGGCATCGGTTACCGCTTCGAGTTGCAATGAAGCGTCGGCTGGTACCAGCGATCGCGGGCGTGGCGGCATCTGCGGTAGTCCTGTTCGCGCTGCCGTTGGGCGTGGTCCTGCAGCGCAGCTACCGCGACGAGGAGCTGCTGCGCCTGCAGCGTGACACGGTGGCCGCGACGCGGGGCATCGATCTCACCGCGACGGGGGGTGATCCCGTCGAGCTCCCGCCCGCCCGCGATCAGCTGGCGATCTACAACAGCGCTGGCGTCCTGATCGCAGGCCGCGGGTCGAAGCGAGCCGACGATGCCGCCCGCGTCGCACTACGGACACGGCGACCGACGGGCGTCGTCGCGGGGGGCAGACTCGAAGTCGCGGTGCCGCTGCTCACCGGCGAGCGCGTCACGGGCGTGGTGCGGGCCGAGCGTGGTCAGGCAGGCGTAGACCGGCGAACGCACCGGGCGTGGCTCGCGCTGGCAGGACTTGCCGCTGGGGTGGTGGCGCTGGGCGTGATCGCGGCTTTGGCATTGGGGCGCCGCCTGTCCCGACCGCTGGAGAGCCTGGCCGGCGCGGCGCGCCGGGTGGGCGAGGGGGACTTCGCGGCGCGCGCGGCACCGACTGGATTGTCTGAGATCGATGACGTTGGTGCCGCGCTCAACAGCAGCTCGCGACGCATCGACGAGCTCGTCAATCGCGAGCGCGCGTTCAGTGCCGATGCCTCGCACCAGCTGCGTACGCCGCTGGCTGCGCTGCGGTTGGAACTCGAGGGTCTCGCCCTCGAGCCCGAGCCACCGGCCGGACTAAGCGCTGCGCTCACTCAGGTCGATCGGCTGCAGGGCACGATCGAGACGCTGCTCGCCGTCGCCCGTGGAACCCCGTCGGGGCAGCAGAGGACCGACCTGGCCACCGTCGTGCGCGAGCTTGAGACACGCTGGCACGGAGCGCTGGCCGCTGAAGGGCGTCCACTACGCGTGCGCGTGAAGGTCGAACCGGCTGTGGTGGCGATGTCGTCCGCGGTATTGGGCGAGATCGCCGAAGTACTGATGCAGAACGCCCACGTCCACGGCGCCGGCGCGGTCAGCGTGACCGTGCGCCAACTGGGCGATGCGCTGGCCCTGGAGGTCAGTGATCGGGGGTCCGGGTTCGGCGCGGACCACGAGGGCGCCTTTGCCCGCGGAGCCGGCGAGGGACACGGCATCGGTCTAGCCTTGGCGCGCTCGCTGGCCCACGCCGAGGGTGCGCGACTGCAGATCACGCGCGTTGGGCCCGAGCCCACTGTCGCGCTGCTGGTGCCACCAGCGCAGAACGGGGCGTCGCCCAGCTCCATGGACTCCGACGGGATTGATGCGTGACAGGCGACGACCCTCTCAGCGCACCAGCCGACGCGGTGCCGCCGCGTCGCGGCGGACCGCACACGCTCGGCGACTGCTGGCGCGCGTTCTGGCGCCGGCCCTCGCCGCCGTTTCTGCTCGCCGGGCTGGCGATCGCCGTCGCGCTTCGGTTCGCGCTCGGCCACTGGAGTTGGCGCGACGCGCTCGTCGCGACCGGAGTCGTCGTGGTGACTCCGTTTGTGGAGTGGGCCATCCACGTTTACCTGCTCCACTCACGGCCGGTGCGTTTGGGAGCAAGGCGCTTTGACCTGCCGACCACGTCCGAGCATCGCGCGCACCACCTCGACCCGGCCAAGCTCGATGGCGTCCTCATCCCGGTGTACGGCGTGCTGATCTTCCTTGCGATGATCGCCGCCACGACGTGGGTCCTGTCCTTTCCGATCCACGCGGTGATCGGTGGCGATCGCCTCTCCGGTGCGGCCTCTGGTCTTCTCATCAGCTGCGCGATCCTGTTCGCCTACGAGTGGGCGCACTTCCTCATCCACACCCCCTACCGGCCTCACCGGCGCTACTACCGCGCGCTCTGGCGCAACCATCGGCTGCACCACTACAAGAACGAGCACTACTGGTTCGGCGTGACCTCGACGCTCGGCGACCGCGTGATCGGGACTGCGCCCGATCAGAGCACGGTGCAGCGCTCGCCTACGGCGCGCTCGCTGCAGCCGGGGGACTGAGAGCTGCTCAACGGTTGGGCTCGGCGCGCGTGACGAGCGGCGCCACATAGCGGCGCGCGAAGGCTCGCATCGCCAGCTCGTCCTCGAGTGCGATCGAGCTGTCAGGCGTAAGAATGAAGGAAAGCGTCAGCCGCACCACAAGCTCGGCGACTTGTTGGGCATCGAACGCGGGAATGTCGCCGAGGTCCTGCGCGTCGCGGATGCGCTCGGCGAGGAATGCGCTCGCCATTGCGAGCGCAACGCCCGCGCGCTGGGTGAGGTGGGGGAGCAGCAGCTCGGGCTCGGCTCGCAGCAAGCGCCCGAGCAGCAGGTGGTGACGCGCCGAGCGCAGCGTGACGACGAAGCCCTCGATCATGCGCTCCTCGACGCTTCCCAGCACCATCACGGCGGTGTCGAGCTCGGCCAGGAAGCGCTCGAGCTCGCGCATGATCACGGCCTCGACGAGGCGGTCCTTGCGCGCGAAGCGGCGGTAGACCGTGATGCGGGAGACGCCGGCGCGGCGAGCCACGTCATCGATCGTCGAGCGCCGCAGCCCGAGCAGCTCGAATTGCTCGAGCGCTGCATCGAGAATGCGCGCGCTGGTCTGGTCGGCGCTGGGCGCTGTTGCTTCCGAGCCCGGCGAGCGCGCCGTCGTCGCTCCCGCCGTCATGCGCGCGCGCCGGCGCGCATGCGCTGGCGCGCGGCGAACGCGGGCGGCACCAGTCGGACGCGAGCAGGCAGAAGCGGGAAGCTGCGGCGCACCAGCTCGCCGTAAAGCCCCAGCTCGCGCTCGTGTCTCGCTGTCCAAGCCAGCCCGAGACGTTCGCGGTAGGCCTTGGGTAGCAAGCCGATCGTCGCCAGGCGCGAGACCCGCGCGCCTGGGCGCATGCCGAGCCGCCAGAGGGCGTCGGGAACCGGCACCTTCGGGTGCCGCGGTGGGCTCGCGACGTGCGCGAGCACGTTGCGCACGACGTCGTTGTCCTCCAGCTCATCGCGGACGAAGTCGGCGAAGTAGCGCTGGAAGCTCGCCCAGTCTGGGGGCATGTCGCGCTCGCGCACCCCGTAGAGCTGACCGACCTCGCACATTTCGGCGTAGACACGGTCTTTCTCGGCAGCGCGCAGCGGCTTGCAAAAGCGCTCGAGCATCACGACGATGCCGTCGACGAGCGTTGCGTGGACCCAATGGAAGGCCTTCGGCTCGAGCGCGTGGTAGCGGTTGCCGTGGTGATCGACGCCCTTGACGCGCTTGTGCAGGTCGCGCAGCCGCGTCGCCGTCTCCGGCGAGCGCGGTCCGTCGAAGAGAACGCCTGAGTAGAGGTCGATCGTCCGCTTCAGCCGCCCCCAGGGATCCCGCTCGTAGTCGGAGAACGTCGCGACCCCGGCCGCGACAGCGGGATGGGCGACCTGCAGCAGCAGCGAACGGCCGCCGACCAAGAGCAGCCGCCAGTCGCCCGTACGCTGCCAGATCAGCGAGTCGGGACCGAGCGTGTGGGGTGCGCGGGTGCTCCGTGGGGCAGCGACGTCGACGGTCATCGTGGGCCCCTGAGGACCGGCTGGATCACGAATAGGATCACTCTGGGAAGATGATACAAAGCATCACCAATCGTATCATCCTTTCAGAGCGGCTCGGCACGCGAGGTGAGCCGGTCAGGCGGGCGCGGCGGCCGTGGCGCGTTGCCTGGGCAGCCGCCGCTAGCGCCGTCGGCCGCGACGCTTCGAGCCATCCGAGTGCGGTCGCAGGACGCGGCGGAGCTCGCGGCCGAATGCGTGGTCGATCGCGTCGCTCATCGCGAGCTGGAAGACCGCCAGCAGCGACTCAGTCGCCAGCGGCCGCAGGCGCTCGAGCGTGCCGCGAACCTCGACCCAGCGCTCCTCGGGCCGGCCCTCGGCCTCAAATGGCTTCCACACGCTGTCGATGAACAGCTCCACGAAGAGGTTGGCGACGCGGTCGGCGTGATGACGCAAGCGCGCCATCACCTCCAATGCCGTGTCGAGCGTGACGCCCAAGCGGCCAAGCTCCTCGCCGGCGCTGACCAGCCGCGGGCTGACCTCCTCATAGCGCCCGTCGCCGAGTGATCGCAGCAGACCGAGGTCGACGGCCTTGGCCAGCAGGCGCCCATCCGTCGTCTGCCAGCGCCGCGCCAACTCGCTGACGTCGACGAGCTCTGGCTGCTCATCGCCGAAGGGCTCGCGCAAAGCGCGTGTGAAGCGCAGCACCTCGCCGCTGGAGCCGCCGGCGCCGTCGAGCAGGCGGCGGATCAGGTCGAGGTTGAGGCCGTCGGCCTGGAGCTCCTTGATCAGCTCGACGCGGGCGAGGTGATCGGGCCCGTAATAGCCGGTGCGCCCCCGCACCGCAGGCGCCGGCAGCAGGCCGCGCGACTGGTGGGCGCGGATGTTGCGCGCGGTCATGCCCGTGCGTTGGGCGAGCTGGTCGATCGTCAGCTCATCGTGCTCGTTGCTCGCCATCGCAGTGCGAGCTTAGAGCCTGCATGAGCCATGTATGGGTGGCACATGGCAACTGCCGTAACAGCCGCGGCCCTCAGTCAGCGGTCTGCACCTGCTGTGGCGGATGATCTTCCGCCTGGTCGGCGGCGAAGCGCCGTAATCCTGTGCGCATCCAGGCTGGGATCTCGGTCCTTCGCCAGCTTCGGGCGTCGATCACGACGTGCTGGACGCGCACCTCCACGAGCAGCTGCTGGGCTCGCATGACCGCGACGTCGGTGGTCATGCTGGTGGTGCCCAGCTCGACGATCTGGGCGCGCAGCGCCAGCACGTCGTCGAAGCGGGCGGGCGCGCGGAACCGCAGGTTGGCCTCACCCACGACGGCGTCATAGCCGCGCTCGTTCATCTCCTGCCATGGCCCGATGGCCGCCCGCCACAGCTCGGTGAACGCCACATCGGTGTAAAGCAGGTAGTTGGCGTTGAAGACGATGCCCTGGGGGTCGCATTCGCCGTAGCGGACCCGCAGCTCGCAGCGAAACTCAGCCACGCAAGAGCCTATGCGCCGGACCGCCGGCCGCGCTGGCGGCTGCGATAGCGGCGCGCCTTGGCGCGATTGCCGCAGTCGGCCATATTGCACCACGTCCTCGAGCGATTCTTGGAGTGGTCGTAGAACGCCCAGCGGCAGCTGTTGTCGGCGCACACCTTCAGTCGCGCCCAGGTGCCCTGCGCTTCCGCGCGCTCGATGATTGCGAACAGTTGCGCCAGCGCGCCGTCGAGGCCGCCCGCCGTCGGCCGTAGCGCTGGTCGTCCCTCGCGGTCGAGCGAGACGCGCAGGGGCGCGCTGGCGGCGATCGCATTCAGCCTCCGCGAGGCCGCCTGGCGGCGCGAGCCGGGTGCGCGATGGTCGAGCAGCTCGCGCAGAGCCTCGCGCGCAAGCTTCGCGCGGACGAGGTCCTCGGGCGCGAGGGCGACGCCGCGGGGGATGAGCCGGCGCGCGGCCAACCACGCGCGCAGCGCGCCGAGATCCGAAAGCGCGTCGGTCTGCGTCTCCAGGTCGCGCGTGTTCACGAAGGCCTCCACAAGCTCGAGCCGGCCGGGGGCTGGAGCGCGCGTTGTAGGGGCGGCGGAATCGGGTCCTGGGGGCGAAGCCATCTTGTCCAGTCTACACCGACCGGCAACCGCCAAAACCGTTTGGCAGGTCTTGGTAACTGGTATACTTGGGTCAGTGGTTATCCAGAACAAGATCCCGCAACAGAGTCCCGGAGGCGATCCCATGAATCCCAGAGTCAGCGCACCACTCGCAGAGGCCAGGCGGCAGGACCTCGCCGCTAAGGCCCAACGCCACCACCACATCAGGAGCAAGGCAGACGGTCAGGCTCCGCTCTGGGGGGCGCTCACCGTGCGGGTCGCAAACGCTTGCGACCGGGCAGCCATTCAGCGCATCGCCGAGCTCGAGCAGTCCGCTGCGCCGGTCGGACCGCTGCTGATCGGGGAGATCCTGCAGCGCCCCGTGGCGGCGGTTTCGCTCGCCGACGGGAGCGTGATCGCCGACCCGTTTGCCGCAACCAGCGAGCTGGTCGAGCTGATGGGCGTGCGCGCGCGGCAGTTGCGCGGCAGCAGGACACCCGCGCGCGGGGCTGAGGGCTGGCGGCTCTTGGGCTGGCGGGTCTCTCGCTAGCGGGGCCAGACCGCTTGGACCGCTGGTCCTGCCCGCTTCGACAGAACGCGCAAATTCGACACAAGACGGCGAACGTGACCGTACGATTCCGGGCACGATGGTGCGACGGCTACCCCAGATCGTGGCGTTCGGAGGCGGTGGCTTCTCGATGGAGGCGGGGAACCCGCTGCTCGACGACTACGTGCTCGAGCTCGCTCGCGAAGGCTGCTCAGGTCCGCGCCCGCGCGTTTGCTTCCTTCCCACGGCGAGCGGGGACGCCGATCATTACGTCTGCCGGTTTTACCGACATTTCCCGGCGTCCGTTGTTGAGAGCAGCCATGTCTCGCTCTTTCGCCGCGAGCAGGGGGTTCACCCCGAACTGTCGGATCTGCGGGAGCATCTCCTCCGCCAGGACCTCATCTACGTGGGCGGAGGAAGCGTGATCTCGGCGCTCGGCGTATGGCGTGCACACGGTGTCGATGCCATGCTGCGCCAGGCCTGGGAGCAGGGCGTCGTGCTCTGCGGCCCGTCGGCTGGCTCGCTGTGCTGGTTCGAAGAAGGGGTGACGGCCTTCCACGGTCCCGCCACAACTGTCCGGGGTCTCGGGCTGCTGCCCTGGTCCAACTGCGTTCACTACGGCGGGGAGCCTGTTCGCCGCCTCGAGTACCACCGGGCCCTTGCTGCCGGCGTCTGCCCGGGATATGCGTGCGAGGACGGTGTGGCGCTGCATTTCGTCGGACAGGAGCTGGCGCACGTCGTCGGGTCCCGTCCGCACGCACGCGCGTATCGCGTCGAGACCAAGAGCGACGGCGCCGTCGTTGAGACGGTGCTCAAGACGCGCTACCTCGGCACCGCCGCGGTCGGCGCGAGCGACCGCGCGCTTGCGGCCTGACACGCGACCGCATTCGGGCGCAAGGCAACCAGGCCTGCGCCGGTGGTGCAAAGTACGGCGGGTGTCGCAGCCCACAGGCACCGAACGGCATCCCAGCGCCGGGCAATCCGAACACCGGCGGATCTTCGCGATGGGGGGCGGGGGTTTCTCGGTCGAGCCCGACAACCCAGCGCTGGACGACTACATCCTCTCGCTGTCGCGCGCCCCGGAGCCGAGAATTTGCCTGCTGCCGACGGCCGGGGGCGACGCCGACGAGCAGATTGTTCGTTTCCAAGCCACATTTGGCGACAAGCAATGCCGCCCTTGCCATGTCTCGCTGTTTCGCCTGGGTCAGAAACCCGTTCCGCTGCGCGAAACGATCCTCCGCCAGGAGATCATCTATGTGGGCGGAGGCTCGCTGCGCAACCTGCTGGCCATCTGGCGCGCGCATGGGCTCGATCGCATCCTGCGCGAGGCATGGGAACGCGGAGTAGTCCTGGCCGGCCTGTCAGCGGGCTCGATGTGCTGGTTCCAAGCTGGCGTGACGAAGTCGGCAGGGGTTCCCGAGACCTATGGTGGTCTTGGCTTGCTCGCGGGGTCGAACTCGGTGCACTACGACGCACAGCCAGACCGCCGCCCGGTCTACCTCAACGCGGTCGCAGAGCGACGCATCCCGCCGGGATACGGTGTCGACGACGGCGTCGGTCTGCTGTTCGTCGGACCCGACCTGGTCGAGACCGTGTCCTCGCGCGCGGACGCGCGCGCCTACTGGGTCATGCCTGACGGGCGCGGCGGCGTGCGGGAGACGGAGGTCGTGCCGCGCTTCCTTGGCGCCGCCGAGAACCCCGAGCGCTCGGTTCCCTTCGACATTTCGGAGTACCGGCTGGCTCGCAGCGCACGTCGGCTCGGGGATTAGGCCGCGTGTGGCACCCTCCCCGGGGTGCGCGGCTCGCGCGTCTGGATCGCGGCCGGGGCGACGGGCCTCGCGTCGATTGCCCTCAGCATCGTCGACATCGAGCTGCTGGCCTCCGGTCCGTGCCGCACAGCCGAGGGTCGGGCCTCGGGCAGCTGTCAGGCGATCGTCCACCGCAGCGGCGGCGTGCTCGTGGTGGGAATCGTCGCCGCGATCAGCATCGCGGCGGCGATCTGGTCGAAGCGACGCGAGGACTGGCGTCCGAGTGGCGCCGCGTTCCTGCTTGTGCTGGGCGCATCGGCGGCCACCGGAGTCGCCTCGGTGAGCTAGCCGCGCTGCGTGCCGGCGTCTCGGCCTCTAGGACTCCAGCACGCTGAAGGTGATCCCGATCCGCTGCAGGCGACCAAGCAGGGCGTCGCCCATCGCGGTGGCGGTGGTCACCTGCCCGGCGCTCGCCGGCAGGTCGTCGTGGGCGAGACAGAGCGCGGATTCGGCGAGCATCCTCGCGGTCTCGCCGTAGCCGGGGTCACCCCCCGCGACCTCGGTGACCACCCGCCGGTCGCCGCCGGTTCCGCGGAAGCGGACCTTGAACCAGCTCTTCGCTCGCTGCTCCGGGGTGGGACCGCTCCCCGGCTCGATGCGCCCCAGCAACCACTTGCGCGTCGGAGGGAGCTGGGCAAGCGTGAACACGCCGGCGATCCCTCCGACCAGACCGATGGCTGCCGGGAGCCGATCGAGCAGGAGGCTGTGGCTGTAGGAGAAGTCAGGACCGTAGCGCTCGAGCGCGCGCGCCGAGCGGACGACCACCTGCGGATCGATCGTCGGCATCGGCAGCGCCCACCCGCCAAATGCGCTCTCACGGTGCGGCTTTGGCATCACCGCCCTCGCGCGACGGCCGATCGGGCGCGGCTCGGCTCGGCGTCGCTCGCCGCTGACCTTGGCGTACTGTCGCGCGCGCGAAAATCCGGTTACCGCCGTGTGGAACGTGCCGCCCGAGAGGCGGCCGCCAGCACGCACGAAGCCCTCGACGCGCAGCGCTGCGTCCTGCGGGAGCTGCTGGACGGTGAAGTAGGCGCCGAGGTCGTGCGGGATCGAGTCAAAGCCGCAGCAGTGGACGATGCGCGCCCCGCTCTCGGTTGCGCGCGCGTGGTGGCAGAGCCACATCAGGTCGACAAACTCGGGCTCGCCTGTGAGGTCGACATAGTCGGTGCCCGCGTCGGCGCAGGCGGCGACCAGCGGCTCGCCGTACTCGATGTAGGGGCCGACCGTGGTGATCACCACGCGCGCGTTGGCGGCCACCTCTCTCAGCGACGCCGGGTCATTGACGTCGGCGTGCAGCAGCTCGATCTCCGCACAGTGCGGGTTGATCGCCGCGAGCCGCTCGCGCACGCCGCGCAGCTTCTCGGGACTTCGTCCCGCGAGCGCCCAGCCCGTCGTCTCGGGGGCGTGCTCGGCCAGGTACTCGGCGGTTAACCCGCCGGTGAAGCCAGTGGCTCCGAAGAGCACGATGTCGTGCTCCCTCTCAGCGGGCATGGCGCGCAGTCTCTCAGAGGCGCCCGTGATTCGATCGCGCGAGCGCTGCGCGGCATCCCGCGGCTGCGCCGACTGCGCCATCGATCGCCGGATTGCGCCAGGATGGCTCGCTCATGATCGCTTTGCTCCGCACCTGGGCTCTGCTCGCCGGTGGGCTGGCCGGGCTGACGCTACCCGCGTCGCCGGCGCAGGCTGCCCCTCCGATCAAGCATGTCTTCATCGTCATGCTTGAAAACGAGAACGCGGCCACGAGCTTCGGGTCGAGCAGCGCGTCGCCCTACCTGGCGCGCACGCTCCCGGCGATGGGCGCCTACGTGCCCAACTACTACGGCACCGGGCACGTAAGCCTCGACAACTACGTCACGATGGTGAGCGGGCAGGCGCCGAACCCGATCACCCAGACCGACTGTCTGTTCTACGCGAACGTCGTGCCCGGGGTCATCGGCCCCAATGATCAGGCGATCGGTCAGGGCTGCGTCTATCCCAGCCAGGTCCAGACGATCGGCGACCAACTCCAGGTGCTCGCCCTCCCGTGGCGCGGCTACATGGAGAGCATGGGCGCCAATCCTGCGCGTGAGTCGGCGACCTGCGGGCACCCGGCGCTCAACAGCCAGGATCACACTCAATCTGCCACAGCCACGGACCAGTACGCGAGTCGTCATGACCCCTTCGTCTACTTCCACTCCGTCATCGACGACCAGGTGAGCTGCGATCAACACGTGGTCAACCTCGACCGCTTGCCCGCCGACCTGGCCTCGGAGCAGACCACGCCGAGCTACAGCTTCATCAGCCCCAGCCTCTGCAACGACGGCCACGACGCCACCTGCGCCAACGGAGGCCCGGGCGGCTTGAAGGCGATCGACGGGTTCCTCAGCGCGTGGGTGCCACGGATCGTCGCCTCGCCGGCGTTTCGCGACGGCGGGCTGCTGGTCGTCACGTTCGACGAGTCGGCCAACGACAACAGCTCCTGCTGCGGGGAGCCAGCCGGCCTCAACACACCGCTTGCAGGCCTCGGCGGACCGGGCGGAGGCAAGGTCGGCGCCGTGCTCGTATCGCCATACATCCGTGGCGGGACGGTCACCCAGACCCCCTACAACCACTACAGCCTGCTGCGTAGCGTCGAGGACTACTTCGGTGTCGCCCACCTCGGCTATGCCGCGGCCAGCGACCTCGCCAGCTTCGGCGCCGACGTGTTCACGGCGCCCGCCGGAGACGGTCTGCCGCCGGCTCCGGTTGCCGGCTCCGGCCCCGGCTCCGGCCCCGGCTGCCACCAGTTGACCGTAGGGAAGCGTCGCGGTCGGCTTCCGCGCGGCAGCGTGCTGCGTCTTGTGCGTGTCGTCGGACGTGCCCGCAGGTCGCATCTGCAGCTCGCAATCGGACACGGCGCCACGCTGTCGCTGCGGATCGACGCGCGCGCTGGGCGGGTCGTCCGGCGCACGCTGCGCCTGGCTGGCTGTCGGCGCTACAGCATCGCCCTCCCGGCCGGGCACGGCCGCGTGCTGCTGCGCGCGCGCGTGGGCCGTGCGAGCGAGACGCGCACCGTACGCTACTGAGCGGAGCGCCCAGCCGCTCTCGACCGTCAGCGCCAGCGGGAATGTTCGCGCCAAGTTCGGCGTCTGTGGGGAGGACCATCACTCCAGCCCGAGGGGGATATGTACGTGAGCAAGCTCCTGATGTCCGCGGTTGCCGCGGCGTTCGCCACAATCGGCGTCGCCGCCTGTGGCTCGAGCTCGTCCAGCAGCTCGGGCGCGCCGTCAGCGGCGAGCGCACCCAACGCCGCGCCCGCGTCCTCGACGAGCTCGCCGCATGCGGCCACGGGTTCTGCGGCTGCTGTCGTCTCCGCCAAGCAATCGAAGATCGGCACGATCCTCGCCGGTCCCGCCAAGCGGAAGACGCTCTACATGTTCCTTAAGGACAAGGGCTCGAGCTCGGCGTGCAACGGCGCCTGCGCATTGGCTTGGCCGCCCCTGACCACGTCGGCCAAGCCGACCGCCGGCAGCGGCGCCAATGGCGCCGATCTCGCGACGATCACGCGCGCCGACGGCACGACACAGGTGGCCTACGGCGGCCACCCGCTCTACTACTTCAGCAAGGACGGGGACGCCGGGGACGCCTACGGAGAGGGCTCCAAGGCGTTCGGTGGCGAGTGGTACGCGGTCTCGCCCGCCGGCAAGAAGGTCGAGAAGAAGGGCTCCTGATCCTCGACTGAGTCGGCCTCGCCGAAATTGTCCGCAGGACCGCATCAACTGGCGGTTGCATGGGTTGAATGAATGCGAGACGCCCAGATCGGGCATCCTGCTCGGCCGAACCATGCCAATCCGACTTCGCATCTCCTCTGCCATCCCTGCGCTCATCGCGGCGCTCGTCCTCCTGACCGCCGGCGCCGCCGAGGCCGCGCCGCTCCCGCCGTCTGCCAGCACCGGCAAGCCGGACATGGTCACGTCGAGCAGCGCGCGCGCCACGGGGACCGTGGATCCGCACGGTCTCCCGACCAACTACTTCTTCCGTTACGGGGCGAGCAAGTCCTACGGGTTTGCGACCCTGTCTACGTCCGCGGGCACCGGGTCAGCGCCGCTGCCGGTGTCCGCACAGCTCACGCCGTTGAGCGCCGAGACCACCTACCACGTGCAGCTCGTGGCCGAGAACGCGGCCGGCACGAGCTTCGGCTCCGACCGGACCTTCACGACGAAGCCGACACCCAACACGGTGATCCTCGGCACCGCGCCGAACCCCGTCCTCTTCGGTCATACCGTTGCGATCGACGGCCAACTCAAGGGCGCCGGCGCCGCTGGGGCCAAGGTGACGCTGCAGGCCGACCCGTTCCCCTATCCGCCGGGCGGCTTCCCGCAGGTGGGCAACCCAGTCGTGACCAATAACTTCGGGTTCTTCTCCTTCACCGCGCTGCCCACGTTCACGACGCAGTACCGTGTCGTCGCCACGGGCAAGGCCAATCCGGTCACCGCGGTCGCCGTCGTCGGCGTCGTCCTGCGCGTGCACGTCGATATCCACCGCTCGCACAACCATCGCGTGGTACCGCTGATTCACGGGCTCGCCACGCCTGGCCACCCCGGCTCGCTGGCGCTGCTGGAGCGGCTCTCGCGCGGGAACTACCGGATCGTCGGCGTGATGACGCTCCACGGTGGCAGCGCGACGACGCCGTCGGGCTTCGCCGGTCGCATCCGCGTCCACGTCACGGGGCGCTACCGCGTCGAGGTCCGCGCGACGGACGGCAGCAACTTCCCGGGGTTCAGCACCACCTTCGGGCTCCGCGCGAGCTGATCGGACCTGCCGGGGTGACCCTGCCGCCTGGCTAGTCTCACAGCCGGTCCGGTCCGCCTGCTGGACTGACCCGGCGCCTCGCCGGGTACTACCGTCTCCTCGCCCGCGTCCACGCAGGGCGCCGACCTGGAGCCGATGTCCTCCCGTCTTCACCGCTTTGACCGCTATCAGCAGGAGCGTCGCTGGCTAGCGTTCCCGGTTGCCGTCGTTCGCAAGTATGGCGACGACCAGGGCGGCCATCTCGCGGCGCTGATCGCCTACTACGCGTTCGTCTCGCTGTTCCCGCTGCTGCTGGTCTCGGTCGCGGTCCTGGGCTTCGTCCTCCAGGGCGACGCGTCGCTGCGCAACGACATCGTCAACTCCACCCTCAGCAAGCTGCCCGGGATCGGCGATCAGCTCAAGCTGGATCCCGGATCGCTGCACGGCAGCGGCGTCGCGCTAGCGATCGGGGTCGCCACCTCGCTGTGGGCGGGGATGGGCATCACGCAGGCGGTCCAGGCCGCCTTCAACCGCATCTGGGGCGTGCCCTTCAAGCGCCGCCCCAACTTCCTCACGTCGCGCCTGCGCGGCCTCGGGGTGCTCGCCGGATTGGCGCTGATCACCGTGCTGTCCTTCGGGCTCACCGGGCTGGTTGTCTCGGCCGTGCCGGGCGTCCTCGCGAAGATCGCGGGCTACCTCGTCGGGTTCGCGATCAACATCTGCCTCTATTTGACCGTCTTTCGCCTGCTCACCGCCGCTCCGCAGCGATGGCGCGTCAACCTCGTCGGTGCCGTGGTCGGGGCGGCCTTCTGGGAGCTCTTGCAGGTGGCCGGTGCGAGCTACGCCAAGCACGTGATCGCCAAGGACCAGCGCGCCTATGGGATCTTCGGGCTGGTGTTGGGGATGCTGGCGCTGCTCTACCTCGGGGCCCAGATCACCGTGATCGCAGCGGAGGTCAACGTCGTGCGCGCGCGCCAGCTTTGGCCCCGCAGCTTGTTCACCGCGCTGACCTCCGGCGATCAAGCGGCGTTGCGCCAGGCGGCGGAGACCGAGGAGCGCGTCGACGAGGAGATCGTCGACGTCAGCTTCGCCAAGACGCCGCCGCAGTCGCCGTAGTGCTGGCGGCCTCGTGACGCAGGTCGAAGCCGTCGCGCGGCACTACGACGCGCTCGACGTCCACTACCGAGAAATCTGGGGGGAGCACGTCCATCACGGCTACTGGCGCAGCGGGCGCGAGCGTCCCGAGCAGGCGACCCGGGCGCTGGTGGAGCTGGTCGCCGACGCCGCCGAGATCCGGGCCGGGGCGCGCGTCTGCGATGTGGGCTGTGGCTATGGCGCGACGTCGCGGTGGCTCGTCGCCGAGCGGGGAGCCGCCGTCGTCGGCCTGACGGTCTCCGCGGCGCAGCATCGCCATGCGCTGGCCGATCTCGGCGGCGCCGAGAACCCGCGGATCCTGCTGCGCAGCTGGCTGGACAACGGCCTGCCGGATCAAGCCTTCGACGCGGTGATCGCAATCGAGAGCATCTCGCACATGGAGGATCGCGCGCGCGTGATGGCCGAATGCCACCGCGTGCTCGTCCCAGGCGGCCGGCTCGTCGTGCTCGATTGGCTCGCCGGAGAAGGCGCGTCGCGCTGGCAGCGTCGAGCGCTGCTGGACCCAATCTGCCGTGACGGCCGCCTCCCCGAGCTGAACACGCTGCGCGATTACGCACGCCTGGCAGCCACGGCCGGCCTCACCGAGGTCCACGGCCGCGACATCAGCGCACACGTGTGGCGCACCTGGCCGGTCGTGCTCGCCCGCGGGGTCAGGCGCTTGCCCAGCGATCGCGAGCTGCGCCGGCTCGTGCTCGACCGCTCCCACGCCGAGCACGGCTTCATCACGATGACCGTGCGCGTGCTGGTCGGCTACGCGACGCGCGCCTTCCGCTACGGCATGCTCACCGCCCGGCGCGCCTAACGGCGGGCGCGTCCGTGGTGCGCGCGCGCGCTGGCCCGCGTGCAGACGCGCACCTTGCGCACGCGGCCGTGGATCCGCCGCCGGCGGATCGTGCAGCGTGTTTTTGCTTTGCGCTTGGGCGCGGGCGCCGGCGCCACAGAGATCGTTTGCGCTGCCTCGTCGACGATGCCCCGCGTGTCGACCACCGCGAGGCGCAGCGTCAGTGTGCCGGCCACCGGCAGCGTTGTCGTGACCTGCGACCCGCTCGCGTCGCCGAACCTGCCGTTGCCAAGATCCCACGTCGCCGTCGGCAGAGCCAGACCGGCCGTGTCGGTCGAGTCGAGCGCAGCGTCAGCCGCTGCCCGGCGACGGGCTTGGACGGCGTCACCGTGAAGGAAGCGACCGGGTACTCCAGGCCCGTAGCGGTGGCGAAGATCCAGTTGTAGAGCGCCGGCGCGGCCAGGCGCATGTAGACCCCCGGGTCGTAAGGTCGCGCGCACCCGACACCGAAGCTGACCGTACCCGCCACGCGCCAGAGCCCGGGGCCGTTGGGCACTAGCAGCCCGCCACCGGAATCCCCCTGGCAGGCGTCCCTGCCGCCGACGCCGAGCAGGCCGGCGCAGAGCATCATCGTTGGGTCGTAGCCGGAGACGGTGGCCTGGCAGGCGCTGTCGGACAAGATCGGCATCGTGGCGGCCATGAGATCGTTGACGGCGGCCCCGTTCTCGATCGTGGCACCCCATCCGACGACGGTCCCGGCGGCCACACCGGGCGTCCACAGACGCGCCTCGCTCGGCGCCACGATGTGCACGGGCTGCTCGGTGGCGGGTGTGGGCAGCTCGAGCAGGGCCAGGTCGTTGAGGCCGGTGGTGTCGGTGTAGAGGGGATCGACCAAGACCTGAGAGGGCGTGATCTGTGCGTCGGCGCTCGTATGGGTGAGGTGGGCGTGTCCGAGCGTGATCTGCACGAGCGATGGCGGCCACGTCGGGCTGGTGCCACCGAGCTGCGCGGAGACGAGCACGCAGTGGGCTGCGGTCAGCACCCATTGGGGTGCGATCAGCGTGCCTTCACATGCCGTCGTGTTGTGGAAGACGATGTAAGCCGCCCAGGGGTAATCGTTCGGTCCGGCGGTCACGCCGCCGACCACGCTGATCGAGGCCTTGGCGCCGGCGACCGGGGCGCTCGTGCCAAACATGGCCGTCGCAACCAGGACGAGCACGACAGCGAGGCGACGTCCTGATGCTCGCGCGCGCATTGATCGCATTATCGGTGGCGGAGCTCCCCGAAGAGTCGGTCAATGCTCTGAGCGCTGGCGCTCCGACGATGCGCTCGTGCGACTCCCCGCGGTCTCAGGCCTCGCGGCGCTGGGCCGACAGCATCTCGTGGTCGACATCGACGCGCAGTTGCTCATCGGCGCGGATCACGTGCATCACTGCGTTGATCAGCGCGAGGTGGGTGAACGCCTGAGGGAAGTTGCCGAGGTGGCGGCCGGAGCGAGCGTCGATCTCCTCGGCATAGAGCTGCAGCGGGCTGGCGTAGGAGAGCAGCTTCTCGCACAGCGCCCGGGCCCAGGAGGACTCGCCGATCTCCGTCAGCGCGGAGACCATCCAGAACGAGCAGATAGTGAAGGTGCCCTCGGCGCCGGAGAAGCCGTCGTCGGTCTGATCAGCGCGATAGCGGCACACGAGCCCGTCGACGGAGAGCTCCTCGGCGATCGCCCGGACGGTCGCTGCCACGCGCTCGTCGTCGGCGGGCAGGAAGCGCAGCAGCGGGATCAGCAGCTGTGAGGCGTCCAGCGCCTTGGTGTCGTAGTGCTGGACAAAGACACCGCGGTCGTCGACGGCGTTGGCGCAGACGTCGGCGTGGATCTCGTCGGCTGCTTTCTGCCAGCGAGCGGCGCTCTCGTGGTCCTCACGCAGGCGCGCGAGCCGCGCGCCGCGGTCTGCCGCCACCCAGCAGAAGATCTTCGAGGAGGTGAAGTGCTTGGGCTCGCCGCGAACTTCCCAGATCCCGCGGTCGGGTTGCCGCCAATGCTCGAGCGCGCTCTCCACCTGGCGCTTGAGGATCGGCCAGAGGCGCTCGTCGAGGTGGTCCCGCGACTTCGTGTGCAGGTAGACCGAGTCGAGCATCGCTCCCCAGACGTCGTGCTGGCGCTGGTCGTAGGCGCCGTTGCCGATGCGCACCGGACGCGCCCCTTGGTAGCCGTCGAGGTGCTCGAGGATCTGCTCGGTGAGCACGCGCTCGCCGTCGAGGCCGTACATGATCTGCAGCTCGTCGGCCTCCTCTTCGGCGGCGTCGGCGACGAAATAGAAGAAGTCGTTGGCCTCCCAGTCGAAACCGAGCGTGTAGAGCCCCCAGAGCATGAAGGTGGAGTCGCGGATCCAGCTGTAGCGATAGTCCCAGTTGCGCTCGCCTCCGGGGGTCTCGGGCAGAGAAGTGGTGGCGGCGGCGATCATCGCGCCGGTGGGGGAGTAGGTCAGCCCCTTGAGTGTCAGCGCGCTGCGCTGCAGGTGAGTGCGCCAGGGATGATCGGGGAACTCGCCCCGATCGAGCCAGTGCTGCCAGTGATGGGCGGTCCAGACCAGCCGGCGATAGGCCTCGGCGTATGTGGCGGGGCCGCCGTGCCCGCTCCACGAGAGCGCGCAAAAGCGCGTCTCGCCCTCCTTGATCAGCGTGCGCGTTGCGGCGCGAGGACCTTCGAAACCGATCCGCATGTCGGTGGTGATCTTGAGTTCGACCTCGATCCCGTCGGCGCGGCAGATGGCCTCGTGGTAGCCGTCGGTCGCGTACTCCCAGTGTCCGCGCTGGCGACCGTAGTCGAACGCCGGCTCGCAGTCCATCACGAGCTGGACCTCGCCGTTCACGCAGCGCACGGTGCGCAGCAGGACATGATCGGCGTCGTAGTCGGTGGGCGAGCGCCGGTGCGTGTGGGAGCGCTCGCTCTCGTGGTGCCAGGGGCCGATCAGCAGGACGTCGCGCACGATGATCCATCCGCCGCGCGTGCCCCAGCTCGTCTCGACGACCATCGTGCCTGGGAGGTAACGGCGCGCAGCGGGTACGGAGACATCGGCCGGCCCGATCCGGAATCCGCCGGCGTCGCGGTCGAGGATCGCTCCGAAGACGCTGGGGCCGTCCATCCGCGGCAGGCAGAGCCACTCGACGTTGCCGCTGGGTGCCACGAGGGCCGTGACCTCGCCGTCGGAGAGGAAGGCGTAGTCGGCGATCGGGGGGAACGTGCTGCCCCCCAGCGGGACGTCATCGAAGAGGGAGCGTGTGGCCACGGCCGCAGTATTTCGCCTGCGGAGCGCACGTGCGCGGCTGCACGACGGCGTGCAGCCCGCCGACGAGCCCTACTTCACCAGCTCTGCTGGTCGCCGCAGTGGGGGCAGTCGACGGTCGTCGAGACCGCCGCCTGGAAGGCGTAGCCGCAGGCGCAGCTGTAGAGCGCGCGGTCCTCGGGGCCACCCGCCTGGCGAACGCGCTGCTCGGGGGAGCGGTGGCGCGATGTCGAGGGTGCAGCCGCACGGCGGTGGCGATCCCTGACGCGAACGGGCCGGGTGAGGAGCTGGACGGTCATGTTCATCTTCTCCCCTTACTACGCGGGAGCACCGTAAAGGTTCCGCATTGCAAGTGTTTTCCCTCTGTTGGGAAGGGAGGGCAGGGCGCTCCGGCATAATCCTCTCGCGATGGATCCCGCCCGCAAGCGCGCTATGCGCCTGACAGCCGCGCTGAGCGCCGCCGTCGTGCTGGCGGGCGCGCTCGTCTACACCAGCTTCAGCGCCGCAAGCTCCGCGATCAGCCCCAGCCAGCTGCTCGTATCCGGGCAGCCCGGGCGCACCTACCAGCTCACCGGCACGGTCGTCAACGGCTCGATCTCCCGTCATGGCGACACGACCGACTTCTCCGTCCGCGACCGGACCGGGAGCACGGCGGTCCCGCTCTCCTACACCGGGTCGGTGCCGGATCCCTTCCAGCAGGGGCGCGAGGTGGTCGTCAACGTGCGCAAGCAGGGCTCCGCGTTCGTGGGCGAACGTGACACGCTGGTGACCAAGTGCCCCTCGAAGTACACGCCGGCCAAGCCCGGGCGCTAGTGCAATGAGCGCCACCCTCGGGCGCGCCTGCCTGCTGGTCGCGTTCGCCACCTGCTTCTACGGCATGGGGGCGTCGCTCTATGGGGCCCGCGCCGGCGGAGGCCTCGCCGGGCGCGGGTGGGTCGACTCCGGCCGACGTGCCGTTTACGCGCTGGCGGCGACCGTGGCGCTCGCCTTCCTTGTGCTCGAGCTGGCGTTCCTGCGGTCGGACTTCTCCTTCAACACCGTGGCGCAACACTCCAGCCTGACGACGCCGACCTTCTACAAGATCACCGCTGTGTGGTCCTCCCAGGAGGGTTCGCTGCTGCTCTGGGTGCTGCTGCTCTCCTGCTGGTCGGCGCTGGTGCTGCGCCTCACCCGCCGGCGACTGCGTCTGGAGTCCCCCTACGCCACGGTCGTGCTCCTCGGCTTTGGCGCCTTCTTCCTTGGCTTGATGATCTTCGCTGGCGCCAATCCCTTCAGCACGACCAGGCCGGCGCCCGCCGACGGGACGGGGTTGGATCCGCTGCTGCTGCACCCGAGCATGATGATCCACCCGCCGATGCTCTACTCGGGCTACACGCTGTTCACGATCCCGTTCGCGTTCGCGATCGGGGCGCTTGTCACGGGACGTCTGAACGCGGAGTGGCTGCGCGCGACGCGGCGCTTCTCGCTGGCCGCGTGGCTCTGTCTGGGTACGGGGATCATCCTCGGCGCGCGCTGGAGCTACACCGAGCTCGGCTGGGGCGGCTACTGGGCCTGGGACCCCGTGGAGAACGCCTCGCTGATGCCTTGGCTGTGCGGCACCGCGTTCCTGCACTCGGCGATGATCCAGGAGAAGCGGGGGATGCTCAAGGTCTGGAACGTCTCGCTCGTGCTCGCGACCGGGACGCTCGCGATCCTCGGCACGTTCCTCGTGCGCTCGGGGATCCTGCAGTCGATCCACGCGTTTGGGGCCTCCACGCTCGGAGGCCCGTTCCTGTCGCTGATCGGGCTGATGGTGGCCGGATCCATCGGGCTGGTGGTCTGGCGCCGCGGCGGCCTGCGGACCGAGCACCGTCTCGACTCGTTGTTATCCCGTGAGGCGATGTTCCTGCTCAACAACTTCGTCCTCGTCGGGCTCTGCTTCGTGGTCTTCTGGGGCAGCTTCTTCCCGCTGATCTCCGAGGCGATCACCGGGACCAAGCGCGCGGTCGGGCCGCCCTGGTTCGATCGCTTCGTGGTTCCGCTGACACTGCTGCTGGTGCTGCTTTCGGGCATCGGGCCGCTGATCGCCTGGCGGCGGGCGACACCGTCGAACCTGGGTCGCAACCTCGGGCCGCCGGCGCTGGTGGGCGCGCTCACAGCGTTGGCGCTCGGCGTCGGCGTGAGCGGAGTGGCGCGCAAGCCACTGGCGCTGGCGTTGTTTGCGCTGGCGGCGTTCGTGCTTGCCGCGGTTGCCCAGGAGCTGATGCGCGGCACGCGAGCCCGACAGGCGATGACGGGCGAGCCCTTGGCGCGCGCGCTCGTCTCGCTGGTGCGGCGCAACCGGCGCCGCTACGGCGGCTACCTCGTGCACGTCGGGGTAGCGCTGCTGTTCGTCGGGATCGCGGCGTCATCGACCTTCCAGCACATCCGCGACGTCCAGCTGGTGCCGGGGCAGAGCACCCGCGTCGACGGCTACGACGTGCGCTACGTGCGCCCGGTGGTGAACGTCGCGCTCAGCGGACCACGTATCGCGCACGTCGACTTCGGGGCGCAGCTCGCCGTCTCCAAGGGCGCCCACGCGGTGACCAGCCTCTACACGCAGCGCAGCTACTACCCCGACACCAGCAACCCGCTCGCGGTGGCGGGCTACTTCGACGGCCAGGCCGACAGCAAGGTCGGGCTCAGCGCCGGTCTGCGGCGCGACATCTGGACGGTGATCCAGCCGATCGACCTCTCGACGATCCAGACCGAGGTCAAGGCGGACGACCAGTTGCTCAACAGCCGCCCGGGGCTCGCCCCCGACGTCCGCTACCTGGCCGTCGCTCGCGGCATCGGCTTGATCCGCCAACGCTATCTCGCCAACCCGCCGCCTACCACCTTCCGCGTGATCGTCTCGCCGATGGTCACCTGGATCTGGCTGGGAGCGCTGGTCGTGCTGATCGGCGGCCTGACAGCGTTTTGGCCCGGCGGGCCAAGCGCACGCCGCCAGCGGGCGCCCGCGCTCGCAACCCAGCTCGAGCACGAGCTCGGGCGGGCGCTCGAGCGCGCCTAAGCCCGGGTTGCGGGCGCCGACTCGCCGCGTCGCTGGCTGCGAATTGTGCCTCGTCTCGTGGACTACCTGCTAATCATCCTGCTGCTCGTGGCCGTCGTCGCGATCGTTGCCATGCCGGTGTGGCGCGGCGCGCGGAGCGCCTCACGCCTGGCGGCGACGCGCGAGCAGGCACGGCGTGCGGACCTCGAGGCTGCGCGTGAGGCCAAGTACGCCGAGATTCGCGATGCCGAGATGGACCGGCGCACAGGCAAGCTCTCAGACGCCGACCACCGCGCCCTCGATCGTCAGCTGCGCGCGCAGGCGATCGAGATCCTGCGCGCGCTCGATGCGCTTGGAGAGGAGGAGCGGTCGTCGCCCGCTGAGGGCGCCGAGAGCCGGGATCGCGATCGCGGCTGAGCGCGGATCGCGATTGCGGCTGAGCTACCATCGGCGACGCGATGGTGACCATCCTTGACGTCGTGCAGGTGCTCATCTGCCTGGTGCTGATCTTCCTGGTCCTGATGCACTCAGGCAAGGATGCCGGCCTGTCAGGCGCCTTCGGCGTCGGCTCGGGCTCGGGTCCGCTCGGCGGCGGGTCGCTTGTGGAACGCAACCTGAACCGCTGGACGGTCGGGTTCGCGATTCTCTTCGTCGTCAACACGATCATCCTGCTGCGGATCTCCTGAGTCCGTCGGTTGAGTCCGTCGGTTTGGTCCGTCGGTTGAGTTCGCCGGTGAGTCCGCCGGTTTGGTGCGGGCCGGGCCGCTGAGCGTGCACGGGACGTCGGTCTTGCTCGGGTCCCTGGCCTATGCGACCAACCTGGTTGCTTGAGTCCGGCGACGATAGACCGGATTTCAGGTTAGGGGGTGGGTCACGGGACTTACCTGGGGGGTAAGTCTCGGAACCCACCCCGCCGTTTCCGCGTCAGGCCGGCGTTGTCCCGTGGATCCGGAACCGCGGCGTCGTTCGGCGTTACCCCGGCGTCGTCCCGCTGACGCGAAACCCCCGGGCGCGCAGGGCGGGAGACACGACGCCGAAGGCAAAGCGCGGCCCATAGAAGTCCCCGGCGCTGACGAGGCGCTGGGTCTTGGTCAGGGCTTCGATGGCGTCCAGCAGCCGCAGCACAGAGTCGGTGAAGCGGACGTCACGCAGCGGGCGCCCGATACGGCCGTCCTCGATCAAGAAGGTGCCATCGCGCGTCATTCCGGTCAGCAGCGTCTCGCGCTCACGCACGGTGTTGACGTACCACAGCCGCGTCACATAGATCCCGCGCACGATCGGGGCGCACAGCTCGGCGACGTCGGCGGCGCCCCCGCCGCTGAGCACGAGGTTGGTCGGCACCGGGCCGTCGGGATCGCCACCCGGCGCGAGCGCGTGCCCGGTCGAGCGCGCTCCCGGGCCAGCGCGTGCTGCCGAGCGCGTGTCGTGCACGACGGCGTGCGCGACGCCGTCCTGGATCAGCGGGATCGGGCGCTTGGGAATGCCCTCGGCGTCAAACGCGCGCGGCAGCGTGAGGGACGCTCGCGGAGCGTCGGCGAGGTTGATCGCGGCCGCGGCCACGCGCGCGCCGAGGCGACCGGCGAGGGCCCCGCGTCCCTCGTTGTGGGCAAGACCATTGAAGGCCAGCGCGCCTGCGAACCCGAGCAGCTCGCCGATCGCCTCCGGCTCCATCACGACCGCATACTCGCCGGGGGCGAGAACCGCGGGGACGCCGGCGACGATCGCCTTCGCCGCCGCTTCGCCGGTGAGCGCGGCGCCGTCGAGCTGCGCCGCGTCGCGGGCGCTGCGAGCCGCGAAACCGCTGCGTCCATCGGGCCGGTAGCAGAGCACCCGCATGTAGGCGTCGGTGACAGCGTCCGTGACACGAACTCCCGTGGTCGAGGCGATTGCGGTGCGTACAGCACCAGCGGTCCACGTGCCGAACGCCTCCGTTCGGTGCTCGGCGGCCACGCCGGCGGCGTCCTGGAGCGCACGACCCGCAGAGCCGGGATCCACGGCAGCGGTCGCGGCGTCGAAGCCGTCGTGCG
Source organism: Solirubrobacterales bacterium (assembly GCA_003244205.1). Lineage (GTDB taxonomy): Bacteria > Actinomycetota > Thermoleophilia > Solirubrobacterales > Solirubrobacteraceae > QHBW01. The sequence continues at coordinate 117,309 of QHBW01000051.1, forward strand.
GTTGCGCACGCCAGTGGGGATCGGGAGCCGGGAGCCCCGGGTAGTCGCCCACGCTGCCCGCGGCGTTGGCTGCAGCTTCAGCCGCGGCGCGGGCCGCAGCGGCGGTCGTCTCCAGGTCCCCGACTGCGCAGCTCGTCGTGGTCGCGGCTCCGGTGTGTCCTTCGTACACGCACATGATCTCGACGTGCAGCGCGTCGATCCCGGTGGCCTGCGTCGGTTGCGAGCGCGCGAAGCGCGACAGCAACGAGCGCTCGTGGCTGACACTGACCTGGGCTTCGCCGACGCAGCGCTCGAGCGCTTGCTCGGCGAGCGTCTCGAGCTGAGCAGTCGAAGGATGGCCAGCGCTCACGCCGATGCGACGCCGACCTGCACTTCACGGAAGCGAGCGGGCGCGGTCCCATGGGAGACGTGAGCGATCTGGCCGGGCTCGCCCTTACCGCAGTTGAGCAGTCCCCGCAAGCGCCATTCGGGCTCCGAGCAGACGGCGTCCAGACTGCGCCAGAAGTGTGGTGTCACGCCTGTGTAGGTGGGGTTGCGGTAGAGCCGCCCGAGCCGGCCGTCGACGATCTCGCGCGCGAGCTCACAGCCGAACTGGAAGTTCAGCCTGCGGTCGTCGATCGACCACGAGCGGTTGGTCTCCAGCAGCAGCCCCCGGTCGGTGTCGGCGATCAGCTTCTCGAGCGACCCCGCATCGCCCGGCGCCAGCGACACGTTGGTCATGCGCACGATCGGCTGGCGGGCCCAGCCGTCGGCGCGCATGCACCCACCTGAGAGCGACTCGCCGATCTCGCCGGCCGTCTCACGCGAGGACAGCGCTGAGCGCAGCAGGCCATCCTCGATCAGCTCAAGGCGCCTTGCTTTCACGCCCTCGTCGTCCCAGGCGAAGCTCCCGAGGCCGCCGTCCAGGGTGGCGTCGGCGGTCACGGTCATCAGCTCGGAGCCGTAGCGCAGCGAGCCCACGTCGGCGGCGGAGACCCAGCTCGTGCCCGCGTAGGAGGCCTCCGATCCCAGCATGCGATCCAGCTCGAGCGCGTGGCCAACCGACTCGTGCAGCTGCAGGGCTACCTGCTCGCCCCCCAGCACGACGGTCATCTCCCCAACCGGGCACGCCGGCGCTGCGAGCAGCGCGACGGCCTCGTCGGCGATGCGTGGGGCGTGCTGGGCGAGCGCGAGGCGCTCGACGATCTCCCAGCCGCCGGCGGCGGACTGACCCTCGTGTGCGGCTGGATAGGAGCGCACCTGCAGCTCGTTGCCCTGCAGCGCGATCACGCCGATGCCGGCTCCGCACTCGTGCGAGCGCTGGCTGCAGGCTGCACCTTCCGTCGAGGCGAAAGTGCGTTCGCTGAGCGCGCTGCGTGCGCTCGCCTCGGCTCGCACGATGCGCGGGTCGCCGCGCATCGCGGTTTCCGCTGCAAGCAGCAGCTCGACCTTGTCCTCGAGCGTCACCCCGAAGGGGTCGAGCTCGCATGGCCCGGTCCACGATCCGCGCGCTGGCTCGGTCGGCGCGAGCGGATGGCCGACGACCGTCGGCTGGGTCTCGGCGATCGCGAGCGAGCGGGCGAGCGCGCGCTCGATCGCTCGCCTGGAAGGGTCCGAAGTGGCGGCAAAGCCCCAGGCACCGCCAACGCGGACGCGGACGCCGACGCCCTCGCTGCGATCGCGCTGCACGCGGTCCACGCGGCCGTCGCGCACCCACACCGTCTCAGCATCGTGCACGACGTGGCGCGCGTCAGCATATGCGCAGCGGTCGATCGCAGCGTCCATCAGGTTCGTCAGCTGATCGAGCATCGCTCCCACCCTAGATCGCTCTCGGGGGCGATCAGCTCAGCGGCGGCGGCGGTGCGGCAGCGGGGACGCTGTCATCGCCAGCGTCCGTCCCAAACGCAGCAGCTCCAGGCGGCCAACGAGCTCGGCGAGCTCGCGGCGCTCGGCGTGGCTCAGGGCCGCGGGACGGCCCCTTGACGCGCGCACGAGAACGCCAAGGCGCCGGCGCTCGTCGGCCGAGAGGAGATCCCAGTGCTGCTTGGCTGCGAGCGCCGCCCGCGAGAGGGAGACGGCGACCCCGATTGGTCCAAGCATCTTCGTGGGCAGACGGGGCATTGCAGTCTAAGGCTAGCCGGCTGACATCCGCGTGCGCTGGGGCGGTCAGCCCGATCGCACGGGAGCCGGTTCGGCTGGGGTGCCGCCGATCCCCTCGGAGTCCGACGCAAGCGCCGGGCGCACTGCGGCGCGGCGACTCTCCTCGCGGACAGTGATGGCGACGGATGCGACGATCAGCGCCGCCGCGGCGATCGTGGTGGCGCTGATCGGCTCGGACAGGATCAACCAGCCAAGCAGGACCGCCACCATCGGGTTGACGTAGGCGTACGTCGAGACCTTGCCGATGGGGACGTTCTGCAACAGCCAGACGTAGGCCGTAAACGCCCCGAGCGATCCGAAGATGACAAGGAACGCGAGCGCCGCGATCGCGTCGAGCGTGAACGACGACGCATGCAGTCGTCCCGCTTCGCCGCTGATGACACCGCTGACGAGCATCAGGCCACCACCCACGACCATCTGCATGGCGGTGGAGAGGAACGCATCGGGAGGCGTGGCCAGTCGCCGCGACCCGACCGAGCCGCTCGCCCATGACAGCGCGGCGAGGAGCACGAGCAACATCGCGGCGACGCTCACTCCTCCGGGACGGGCGCCGGGAAGCAGCAGGAGGCCCACGCCTGCGAAGCCCACGGCGATGGCGATCACCGAGGTGCGGCTCGTGCGCTCCGCGAGCAGAGGGCGAAGCGCGACCACCCACAAGGGCTCCGACGCGATTAGCAGCGCCGCGAGGCTGGAGGGCACATGGCGCTCGGCGATGGTCACGAGGCCGTTGCCACCGAACACGAGCAGCGTGCCGACCACCCCAGCACCGGCGAGCTCGCGCGGGCGCATGCGCAGGGAGCCCTGTCCGCGCCGCAGCCGCAGTACGACCACGAGAGCCAGCCCTGCGACGAAGAAGCGCCCGCCAGCCCCCACCAGCGGCGGCACGGTGCGCACCATCACACGAATTGCGAGGTACGTCGATCCCCAGACCACGTAGACGGTGCCCAGCGCCAGCGCCACCAGCAAGCCTTGCGGCGCCTGCTGCCCGGGAAGCGAGCGCTCAGCGGTCCCCGCAGCGACGGTGCTCTCGCCGATGACCCGGCTCACGCCGCCTTCGGCCGGGGTGATCGCATCCAGCGCCGGCGCGCGTCAAGGCGGCGCCGGCGAAGCTCGAGCAGTTCCACAAGATCCATCGTCGCAGCGAAGGGGTCGGCGACCACGCGACCGTCGCGAAGGCTCAAGGCCGCCCGCACCACGCCATCCTCTTCGGCGATGATTGCCGGCTGCTCCAGCGGATCTGTCGCCCCGTCGAGCTCGGCGAGCCGCGCCAGCTGGTGCTCGTCCTCAGGCTGAGCCGGGCGTAGCGAGATCGTGACCTCGGGAGACATCTGGAGCTCCTTTCGGCAATCGCGGCGGTGACAAGCTGAGAGTGCCACGAAGTGGCAATCAGTTCAAGTGACGTTTGGTGGCAAGGGCGATAAGATCAGCTTATGCTTGACGTACGCCGGCTGAAGGTCCTGCGTGAAGTCGCGGCGCGGGGCTCGTTCTCCGCAGCCGCCGAGTCTCTTGCCTACACGCAGTCAGCCGTCTCCCAACAGATCGCTGCGCTCGAGCGCGAGGCGGGCGTCCCTTTGGTGGACCGTGGGACACGCGGAGTGCGCCTGACCGAAGCTGGGCGCGCGCTGGTCATTCACGCCGACGCGATCCTTGCCCGCCTCGCCGACGCCGAGGCCGAGCTAGACGCGATTGCGGGCCTGCGTGGAGGACGGTTACGGCTGTCGAGCTTCCCCAGCGCAGGTGCGACGCTGATGCCTCCCGCCGTGGCGGCATTCCGTCAGGCCCACCCCGTCGTCGAGCTGTCGCTCGCCCAGGCGGAGCCCGACGACGGGATCACCCGTCTGCGGGCGGGGGAGTTCGACTTGGCGCTCAGCCTCGACGCCGAGTTCTGCGAGCTCGACGGCGAGGACATCGAGCGCACCCACCTGCTCGAGGATCCCATGTATGTGGCCCTGCCATGCGGGCACCGGCTTGCGGACCGCGCAACGTTGCGCCTTGCCGAACTGGCAGAGGAGGCGTGGGTGCTGGGCAGCACGGCGGCCTGTCCGGACGCCGCCATCCTCCTGCGGGCGTGTCACGCGGCGGGCTTTGAGCCGAGGATCGCGTTCGAGTCCGATGACTACCTCGCGATCCAGGGCTTCATTGCCGCGGGTGTCGGCGTGGCGCTCATCCCCGACCTTGCGCTGACCACGGTGCGCAACGACATCGTGATCCGCTCGCTCGGCCGGCGGCCGCCGGTGCGCCGGGTGTTCGCCGCGACGCTAGCGGGGGGCTATTGCTCGCCCGCGACGGCGGCGATGCTGGAGATCCTTGTGGCGATCGGCGCGGAGTTCGCGACTGGGCGCGAGAAGCTGGCGCTGGCTTCTTGAGGGCCTCTTAGCCGCGCGAGAAAGGGCGGTGGTGGTTGACGCCGAGCTCCTCGAGCACGTCGTTGAGGCGGGGGTGGAGGGCGGCGAGGTCCAGCTGGGGACCGGGGGGCTCGATTGGTTTCACGGACGGCACCGGATTGGGGGCCGGCTTCGGCTGGGAGGCGGGGGCTTCGACGGTTGGCTCGGGGGCTGGAGCTTCGACGGTCGGCTCGGGCGCTGGAGCTTCGACGGTCGGCTCGGGCGCTGGAGCTTCGACGGTCGGCTCGGGCGCCGGGACCGTCGCCGGGGCGCGGTGGCCGAAGATCCGCGCCCAAAAACCGAGCTTCGCGCGGGGCGGGGCGGCGCTGGGCGCCGCGACCGCCGATCGGGCCGACTCGGCTGGGCGCTCGGCCCGAGCGGGGAGCTGGTCTGTCACCGCGGACTCGACGGGGGTCGCGACCTCGGTCGCCGGCAGCGCTGGCGGCTCCACAGTCTCATGGGGGTCGATGGGCGGGCGCGCGGCAGACCCGACGGTCGTGGTCGGCGGGGTCTCACTGACCGGCTCCTCACCGGCCGGGGTCTCACCCGCCGGGGCAACCGGTGCGTGCTCGTCAGCATCCTTTTCCTCGGTCACTCCACCCCGCCTGGCGGTAAGCGTCACGCGGGTCCCCCAACCCGAGGGCTCGAGCGTCACATCACCGCTGATGTCGTCGCCCTCCCAGGCGACGTGACGCTCGTCCTCCGTCCGGGTGATCCTAATCTCGCCGAGGTCCAGGCGTTCGCCAAGCGCCTCTGGGTCCGAAACCTGAGACCAGAGCTCGGGCGCGGACTTCATCAGCGTTCGCTGGGCGGTGATCTCGTGCACGCCGGACCGTTTCGACTCCGCGCCTGTCCTCCCTGCACGATTCCGCGGTCGGCAACATCGCGTTCTCCAGTTAGCGCGGCGGTGCTCCGTTCAGGCCATCTCCGAGGCTCCACGGCGCCTGCGCAGCGCGAGGCCCGTCAGCGCCTCCCGCACGATGCGCTCGGCGACGAGCGCGGTGATGTCGCTCGAGCCAATGCCGGTCGGGATCACCTCGACGACGTCCATGCCGGCCAGCGACACTTCCGTGGCGATTGTCAGGCACGCCCACAGCAGGTCACCCGCGGTCATCCCGCCGGGCTCGGGCGTTCCCGTGCCGGGCGCGTATGCCGGGTCCAAGACGTCGACATCGACCGACAAGAACGTGGGCTCGTTCCCCACGATCGAGATCGTCTCCCGCACAACCTCAGCAACACCGCGCTGGCGTACGTCATGCATGAAGAAGGAGGTGATACCGCGTTCGCGCTGCCACAAGAACTCCTTCTCGGTGGGCCAGTAGCCGCGCAGCCCGATCTGGACGTAGCGCGCGGGATCGATGTGGCCCTGATTGATCAGGCGATACATCGGCGTGCCGTGCGAGCGCGCCGCGCCGAATACCTCCTGGCCGGTGTCGGTGTGCGCGTCGAAGTGGATCAGCCCGACCGGGCCAGCGCTGCCCGCGCATGCCCGCACGTCTGGCTCGGCGATCGAGTGGTCGCCACCGAGCACGATCGGTAGCGCGCCGGCGGCGAGCACCTCCCCCACCGTCTGCCCGATTGCCGCGTGCGAGCGCTGCGGGTCGGCAGGTACGACGGCGGCATCGCCGTAGTCGACGATCCGCAGCTCGGCGAAGGCATCGATCTTCGCCTCCAAGTGCGGCCCGGGCGGACAGCTTGCGGCGCGAATCGCGCGCGGGCCGAACCTCGCGCCAGGGCGGTCTGATACGAGATCGTCCATCGGCGCCCCGACAATCGCGACGTCGGCGCCCGCCAGCTCCGCGGGATCCTCTGTGTACGGGGCGCCGGCGAAGCTCAGCAGCCCCGCGAAGTCCGGCTTCTCCCCGTATTGAGCCCAGCGCGACTGGGGATCGAGCACGTGGCGATCCTTGCAGAAGCGTCAAGCCCGACGCTGGTGACGCTGTCTGCGGAGGACCAGCACCAATAAAGAAGCCCCGCCAGAGCGGGGCTCTCCACCAATGCGCCCGAGAGGACTCGAACCTCCACGGGCTAATCAGCCCACAAGGCCCTCAACCTTGCGCGTCTACCAATTCCGCCACAGGCGCAGGGGCGAGCGAGTATATCCGCGGCTACAAGGCCCCAGGTGGTCCGCCTGGAGGACGACGACGGCAATCGGAGCCACTTGGAGGGTCGGCTGAGGCCCACCAGTTGCTTCCGTCGGAAGCCCGCGCTACTCTCTCGAACACATGTTCGTTTTTGCACTCCGCGGGGCGACCACTCAGGAGGACTTGGACAATGGATCTGGACCTCACCAAGCGCCAACAGGAGATTTTCGACTTCATCAAGAAGTACTCGTCAGACCACGGCTATCCGCCAACCGTGCGCGACATCGGCAAGGCGGTCGGGCTCGCGTCCTCGTCGACGGTGCATGCCCACCTCGCCAACCTCGAGAAGATCGGCTTGTTGCGGCGTGATCCATCCAAGCCCCGGGCGATCGAGTTGCTCGACCGGGTCGTCGGCGGTGCGGTCGAGGGTGTCCGCAACCTCGTGGGCGGTGGCGGCCTCCCGGTCGTCGGCCAAGTCGCGGCAGGGCAGCCGGTACTCGCCGAGGAGAACATCGAGGAGTACGTGCAGGTGCCCGCGCTCGTAGGGGGGGAGGAAGGCGAATACCTCCTGCGCGTACGGGGCGACTCGATGCGCGACGCCGGGGTACTCGAGGGCGACTACGTCGTCGTTCACCGTCAGGAGACCGCTACCGATGGCAACATCGTCGTCGCCATGGTGGGCGAGGAGGCAACGGTGAAGCGCTACTTCCGCGAGAACGGCCACGTTCGCCTTCAGCCCGAGAATCCCGCTCACGAGCCGATCCGCTCGCGCGAGGTACGCGTGCTCGGCCGCGTTGTCGGGTTGTTGCGGAGGATGACATGAGCGCCGCGCTGCTCGAACGTCCACTGCGCCGAGCGGTCCGCCAGTGCGCGGGCCGCCGACACGGCGCTGGCGCGGGCGGCGAGACGACGCTGGAGCAGATTATCTCCAGAGCCTGGGAGGGCCTCGCCGTCCGCGCTTCCGTCGCCTGTCCGCTGTGCGGGGGCGCGATGGCGCCGCTGGGCACCACGCCTGGAGGCCGCTGCGACTGCGGCAGCGAGCTCACCTAGTTCGGCGTGGTGTCGGGTGCGCAACGCGGCTGCCCGGCTTGTCAGACGCGCGCCTGCCCGCTACCGTGGACCGTGCAGGCTAGGCAGCCGCGGAGGTCTACTTCGAGGAAAGTCCGGACATCACAGGGCAGGGTGGTCGGTAACGCCGACCCGGGGAAACCCGCGGGACAGTGCCACAGAAAGCAAACCGCCAACGTTCGCGGCCGCACGTGAGTCGCGGGCACGGTAAGGGTGAAACGGTGCGGTAAGAGCGCACCGGCGTCGCGGTGACGCGGCGGCCAGGCAAACCCCACCTGATGCAAGGCCAAGCAGGACCGCTTGCAGGTTGCCCGCCAAGGTCCAGGTCGGCCGCAAAGATGGATGGTTGCCCACGACAGAATCCGGCTTACAGGCCTGCTACCGAGAAGCCCCGCCATCGGCGGGGCTTCTCTATGAGACGGGCCGCTGAGGCCGCGGAGGCGACGCGCCGAGTCAGAGAGTATGCGAACATACGTTCGCTGATGATGATTTGTGTCCTGCTCCCCCGTTACGCGCTTGCCGTCGCCGCCGGGGAGCGCGAGGCGCTGCTGCGCGAGCCGGTCGCGCTGGCCCCCGAGCCGGGGCGCGAGCAGTTCGTGGGAGAGGTCTCCGCGGCCGCCGAGGCGTTCGGCGTGCGTGACCGCATGCGGCTGGGCGAGGCGCTCGCGCGCTGTCCTGAGCTGCGGCTGCTGGCGTCCGACCCTGCCGGCGTGGCGGAGAGCTGGGAACGGCTGCTGGGGCGACTCGAGCTGATCGGCGCCGCGGTCGCCCCCGAGCGCCCTGGCCTGGCCTACTTCGAGACGCGCGGGCTGCTCGGGCTGCACGGCGGGATCGGGGGCATCGTCGCCGCCGCTCGCCGCACGCTTGCCCCGCGAGCGGTGAGGATTGGCGCCGCGCCCTCGGCCTTCTGCGCTCTGGCCGCCGCCGGCCGCGCGCGTCCCCGTCGCGCGGAGATCGTGGACGGTGACGCGGCCGCCGCGCGCGTTTTCCTTTCAAGCGAGCCGATCGCGCTGCTGCGCGTCCGGGAGAGCACCGCTGCGCTGGTCGAGCCGCTCAGCCGTCTCGGGGTACGCACCCTCGGCGAGCTCGCGGAGCTCGATCACGCTGCGCTGGCCGATCGCTTCGGGGCAGCCGGGCTCGAGGCGCTCAGGCTCGCCGGCGGACGCGATGCCCCGCTGCGCCCACGCGTCCCTGGGGAACGTCTGCAGGAGCGCCTGGAGCTGCCCGAGGCAATCTCCGGGCCCCAGCTCGAGCGGGCGCTGGAGCTGCTCGTCGATCGTCTGCTCTCGCGTCTCGAGCGGCGAGGGCGCACGCTGCGAGCGGTGGTGCTCTCGGCCACCCTGGTGGAAGGTGGCACCTGGCGGGTGCGCCGCAGCTTTCGCGAGGCGCTCGCCGATCCGGCGCGCATGCGGCTCGCGCTCGCACCGCGGCTGAGCGAGCTGCCAGCGCCCGCAGAGGCGCTCGCGCTCAGCGTGGAACGCTTCGGCCCACCGGCGGGCGACCAGCGCGCGCTGCTCGACGACGACGCCGCCCAGCGCGACGGGCGCTTGCGCGAGGGCGTCCGTCAAGCGCGCGTGGCTGCGGGACCCGACGCTGCCCTGCGCGTGCTTGCGCTGGACCCGGACTCGCGTGTGCCCGAGCGCCGCGTCGTGCTGGCTCCGTACGATCCGTCATGAGTCCGCCCGCGCGCCAAGGGCGAGCACGCCGGTCTGCTGGACGGGGGCCACGCCACGTCGGGCTGCCGCGTCCGACCACGGTCAGGGTAAGAGCGCGCGACGGATGCCCACTGGCAGTCGAAGGCCGCACCGTCGAGACGGTGCGCGAGTCGTGGTTGATCGAAGATCGCTGGTGGACCGACCGTCCGCTGCGACGGCGCTATTGGGAGCTCGTCACCAGCGACGGTCGCAACCTCGTCGTCTTCCACGATCTGGACTCGGGCAACTGGTACACGCAGCGGGGGTGAGCAGCGGGGG
>QHBW01000088.1 GCA_003244205.1 Solirubrobacterales bacterium
CCGCTATAACTCCCACGGCTGCGGGACGGAGCGGGTGCGTCCCAGGCAGTGGCTCGATAGACGGTGAAGGGGATGATCCTTGATCGTCGAATCGGGCTTGATCGTCTTGACCGGTGCTCGCTCCACTTTGGGGCCGCGCCATACCCAGAGAAAGGTGGGCTGGCGCTTGCGACGGTGGATGGTCTTTGCGATGTTGGTTCTGGCGAGTCTGCTTTTGAGCTGGTCGGCGGGTGGCGGGCAGACGGCTCGCGCCGCCACGACCTCGGTCAAGTCTGATGTGCCCGTCGATTGGGGGACGTGGGGCTTCGGTCTTGCCCGGTCCGGCTACAACCCGTTCGAGCGAGACCTGACGACGACGACGGTCGCCGGGCTGCAACAGCGTTGGACGTTCGATCTTCACGCCGTAGTCGACACCCAGCCAATCGTCGCAAGCAACCTAAGCGTCCTCGTGGGAACGTCCCGGCGCGTAATCTCCCCCACCAAGCAAGTCGTCGTGCGTACGTTCCAACAGCTCGGCAACGTGGTCTTCGTGGGCAGCGAGCACGGGCGCTTTTTCGCCGTCAACGCCGCCACGGGCCAGCAGATCTGGGCTCGGTCGCTGGGCGACAGCGGCACTGGCTGCCAGCAGACTCCCGACTCGCGTTGGGGCATAACCGGCGCCCCGGCGCTCGACCGCACGACGGGGACGGTGTACGTCGCTGCCGGCAATGGATTGGTCTACGCCCTGGACATGGCGACCGGGGAGAACCGCCCGGGCTGGCCGGTGCGAATTACCTCCGATCCCCGCCATGAGCACGTCTGGGGAGCCTTGGCGGCCTCCCATGACGACCTCTACGTCCCGCTCGCCGGTCTATGCGACGCCCTGCCCTACCACGGTCGCCTGGTGAAGATCTCTGAGCGAGCCCACAGGGTCGTCAGGAACTGGTTCGTCGTGCCTCCGTCGCGCCAGGGCGGGTCCATCTGGGGATGGGGAGGGGTGTCGATTGACCAGAACGCGGGGCAGATCTTCGCCGCGACCGGGAACTCCAAGACTCTGCCGGAGTCGAGCGGCTTCGCCGAGCACGTCGTCAGGCTGGGCATGGATCTCGGCGTCCAGCAGAGCAACTACCCGGGTCTGACGGGCTCCGACGTCGACTTCGGCTCGACGCCGATGCTCTATCAAGCGCCGGGGTGCCGGCCCCAGCTCACCGTCATGAACAAGAGCGGCGAGCTCTTTGTCTACAACCGCAACTCGATCAGCGCAGGGCCGCTCCAGACGATGGTGGTGGCCAGCCCGCATCAGTTCATCGGCGTGACGGCCTATGACCCGGTGACCAACATGGTCTACGTGGCCAACCCCGCCAACAGGGGCGATTTCACCCACGGGCTCGTCGCGTTCCAGGTCAACAGCAGCTGCCGGCTGACGCGCGCCTGGCAGCAGGAGGCCGGCCTCGACCAACTACCCACCTCGACCCCGACGGTGGCTGGCGACGTCGTCTACTACGGCGACGGACCCGGCAACCGAGTGCACGCGTTCAACGCCGCCACCGGGGCGCCACTGTGGGACAGCGGAAACAGCATCCAGGGAGCGGTCTTCGCCGCCCCCACGGTCGTCAACGGCTGGCTGTTCGCCGCCTCCCGAGACGGCCGGCTGCACGCTTACACGACCGGCTGATAGGTCCGTCGCGGGTCCTTATGCGGGAACTCGGAGGGCGGCCTACGGGCCGCCCTCCGGGGCACTCTCCCCCGCTCTTCGCCCGCGCGAGCGCGCTCGCGCACCGGATCAGCCGGTAACGGCCATGACCAGCTGGGTTGCGTCGTCGGCGATCTTGTTGTCGCCTACGCCGCGGACGTAACTCTCGATCGCGACGACTGTGGCCCCCGCTGATGCGTCTCTCAACGTGGCGAGGAACTCGAGCAGTCCCTCCAAACCGACCAACCCGCCGTCATCGGTCCGACGTTCGGTGACACCGTCGGTGTAGATCAGAACCCGGTCGCCCACCTCTAGCCGGCGTTCGTTTCGCGGGAAGCGGCGCTCCGGGCCACTCCAGACCCCCAGCGGATGGGTTCCGTCGCCGACCAGTTCCTCGATCGCTCCGTCAGCTCCCAACAGCAGAGGCCTCGGATGGCCGCAGTTGATCCATGAAAACGTGCGCGTGAGCGCGTGCCACTCCGCGAGTATCGCGGTCGTAAACGCCGCCCCACCGAGCGAGTTGATCGCCAGGTCAGCATCCCTGCAGCACTCCTCCAGAGGAGCCGCCGCCCGTCTGGCTGCGCGGATCGCACCGAGCGCCACGACCGAGATCGCCGCCGCCGATGCTCCGCGTCCCACCGCGTCTGCGACGCCTACGAAAGTGCACTCGGGGTTCTCGGAATGGTCAAACCAGTCGCCGCCCACGTCATAGGCCGGCAGCACGCTGCCGGCGATCTCCGCTCCCCCAACGACAGCCATTCGCGGACCGAGCAGGTCCTGTTGAATCTCGGCGGCGGCAGTCGGTCGCTGACTCCGACGGGCTCGATCAAAGACATCGGTGAAGCCAGCCGCCAGCTCAACTGCCGGTGCCGCCGCCCGGGCCAAACCGTCCAGATCCTCTTCTAGGCCGCGGCAGGCCACCAACACCGCGGTGGCGCGTCCGCGGAGCCATAGCGGTGAGACGATGCAGCCCGGCGCCAACCGATCAAGCTCCGAGCACAGCTCCGCCAGTCCGTCGCGACCAAGCTCGGGACCGACGCCGCTGATGATCGGGACGCTTTCCGGCAGCGCCCGCGCTCCTGCAACACGAAACAGGTGCATCCCGCCAATGCTGACGACGTACAACGCCGCCGGGGCGCCGGCGACCTCCTCCGCCATTGCCACAAGCCGCTCCGGCAAGCCAGAGGGCGGCTCGGACAGTAGATCGATCGCGTCCACGGAGTCGCTCACGGCTGCGCTACGGAGCGCCCGAGGATGTAGGGCATCGGCGGTTCGACGGGCGCGACCTGCATAACGAAGCGGTGCACGTCGGCCGTGTCGAAGCCGGCGTCGCGCAGCGCCTGCAGGGTGTCCCGCGCAGGATGGCAGTTGCCGAGGGCGCGCGGCCAGAAGGTGGCCTGCGCTGCGCGCTGGAGGGCACGCGGTACCGGCCGCTCGGCGACGACGTGCTCGTAGACGCGCACCTCGCCACCCGGACGTAGCACGCGTCGCGCCTCGCTGAGCGTGCGCGCTTGGTCGGGCACCGAGCACAACACGAGCGCGAGCACGACCGCGTCCACCGACCCGTCCGCGAGCGGGAGATGCTCGCCATCGCCCGCGACTACCTGGATCTCTACGGCGGCCCGTGCGGCCGCGGCTGCCGCCTTCTTGCGCAGGTACGGCTCGGGCTCCACCGCGATGACGCGCTCGACCCCCTCGCCGTAGACGGCGAAGTTTGGCCCGTTGCCCGGTCCGACCTCGACGACCGTGCCCGCGAGGTCGGCTAGCAGCTCGCGCCGGCAGGCGAGGTCCTTGGCGGATGTATCGCGCTGCAGGACGTGGTGATAGAGACGCGCGAAGAAGGGATTGCGGATCTCCTGCCCAGCCTGTTGAGGCGGCCCGTCGGTGGTGATGCTCATCGTGTCCTCCCGTTGGTTTGTTGGTCTTCGGCGGCGGCGAAGATGCCGCGCACGAGGAAGCCGACGAGGCGACCGAAAAGCCCATCGGATACGGCGTTGTCGTCGGTCAAGGCATCCAGCGCCAGCCCGTTGCCAAGGGCGTTCAGTCCTGTCGCCAGGTCACGCGGCGAGAGCGGCGGCTGCGCACCGAACTGCTCGACGCGGGCGCGGACGACCTCCTCGATCGCTTGGCGGATCGTGTCCTCACGCTCGGCGTAACGCTGCGCGAATGCACCGTCCCGCGCGGCGTGCAACGCGAGCTCGAAGGTCAGCAGGCGCCACTCACGGTTGGGACGCACCGCCGCAAACGCATCATCCGCGGCCGCACGCGCCTGTTGGGCGGTCTCGAGCGTCCCACCCGGCGCGGCAAAGCTCGCGCGAATCGAGTCCGCGCGTTGCTCGACTCGCGCATCGAGCAGAGCGAGGAAGAGGTCCTCCTTGCCGGCGGGGAAGTTGTAGTAGAGCGCACCGCGCGTCATGCCCGCCTCCGCCGCGATCTGATCGAGCGTCGCCGCCCCATAACCGCGCTCACCAAAGACCTTGCGCGCGGCGGCGAGCAGACCCCGCTGTGTCTGCCCTCGTCGCTCAGCCTGGGAGAGGCGTGTCGCCATGGCCGTAGTTATACGAAATCGTATGTTGATGCAAGTGCGTATGAAACCGTCGCGCGCGTAGCATCGTGGGAGCATGGCCCCCGGCGAGCTTCCGACCCTGCCCATCGTCCAGTCGCCGCCGGCGATGGCCCCGCCAGCCGCCGAACGCGAGCGCCTCGTGCGTCGCGCGAGGGTGCTCGCCTGGGTCGGCGTGGGCTGGCATGGCATTGAGGTTTCAATCGCCGTCGGCGCCGGGCTCGCAGCCGGCTCGATTGCGCTGATCGGCTTCGGCGCCGACTCTTTGATCGAGGCGTTCGCTGGCTTCCTGGTGCTCTGGCGATTCGCCACTGCTCGCGCGACCTCCGCCGGCGCCGAGCGGCGCGCACAGCAACTGATCGCGATCGGCTTCTGCGCGCTCGCCGCCTACATCGCCGTCGAAGCAGTGCGCTCGCTCGGCCTGGGCGACGAGCCAGGGGTCAGCTGGGTGGGAATCGGCCTCTCGGCATTTACGCTCGCGACGATGCCCCCGCTGGCCACAGCCAAGGCTCGCGTCGCCGACGCGCTCGGCTCCTCAGCCTCCAAGAGCGAGAGCCGCCAGACGATGCTGTGCGCCTACCTCTCCGCTGCGCTGCTCGTCGGCCTCGGCCTCAACGCCCTGGCGGGCTGGTGGTGGGCAGACCCGATCGCCGCCCTGCTGATCGCCGCCGTCGCCGTCAAGGAAGGTCGCGGCTCCTGGCGCGGCGACGCGTGCTGCACCGTCCCAGCGCTCGCCTGCGACGAGAGCCACGACTCTCGTGGCGCATGACGCCGCACAGCGCGCCAGCGTCGCAAGAGCGCACGCACGACGACTCCGATCCGGGTGACGGCCACGGCCACAGCCATGGCCTCATCGATCCGTCGATCCAACGGTCGCGCGAGGGCCTGCGCGTGGTCGGCATCTCGCTGGCGCTGCTCGCGGTCACAGCGATCGCCCAGACGGCGATCTACATCGCGACGAACAGCATCGCGCTGCTCGCCGACCTGATCCACAACGGGGGCGACGCGCTCACCGCGCTGCCCCTCGGCGCGGCGTTCGTGCTCCGCTCGGAGCGCGCCGAGCACGGCGCGGGGCTCGCCGTCGTGCTCACGATCCTTGCCAGCGCATTGACGGCCGCAGTCTTCGCGGTCCTGCGCATCATCCACCCGCTCGCCCCTGCTCACCTCCTCGCTCTCACGCTCGCCGGGGTCGTCGGCGTGATCGGCAACGCGATCGCCGCACGCGTTCGGCTCAGCGGCGGCCACCGCCTGGACAGCCCAGCGCTGATCGCGGACGGTAACCACGCCCGCAGCGACGCGATCGTCAGCGCCGGCGTGATCCTCAGCGCCGCAGCCGTCGCACTCGGCGCACCGATCGCCGACCCGATCATCGGCCTGCTGATCACCGCGCTGATCCTCCAGATCACGTGGGAGAGCTGGAAGACCGTGCGCGCCCGCGACCACCGCCACCGTTGATGCGGCGGATGTCCCTGTGATCCTCGAAGCGCTGCGCTATCCCATCATTCAGGCACCGATGGCCGGCGGGCCCTCCACACTCGCGCTCGCGCTCGCTGTCACCAACGCCGGCGCGATGGGGTTTCTGGCGACGGGCTACGGTCGAGCAGAGACGACACGGCAGGAGATCCGTGAGCTGCGTTCGAACACTGATCGGCCGTTCGGGGTCAACGTCTTCATCCCTGCCGCCGACCACTTCGACGAGCAGGCAGTCGACGTCTATCTGCAAACTCTCGACTCCGAGGCCCGGCGATACGGCGTCGAGGTCGGAGAGCCGCGCAACGAGGAGGATGAGTGGTCGTCCTTCTTTGCCGTGCTGGTCGACGAACGTCCTCCCGCAGTCTCCTTCACCTTCGGCTGTCCTGCAGCGCAGGAGATCGCCGAACTGCAAGCGCACGGCATCTCGGTGTGGGTGACCGTCATCGACCCGGCCGAGGCTGTCTTCGCACACGCAGCCGGTGTGAACGCGCTGATCGTCCAAGGCGTCGAAGCCGGTGGACATCGTGGCGGCTTCGAGGACCGCCTCGACGGGGAGGACCTGGCGCTGTTGCCACTGCTGCGGCTGACGGCGAAGGCCTGCGATCTGCCGCTAATCGCGGCAGGCGGCATAGCCGATGGTCCGGGATTGGCCGCGGTGCTGAGCGCTGGTGCAGCCGCCGCCCAGATCGGCACCGCGTTCATGCTCGCCGATGAGGCCGCCACGCATCCTGCGCATCGCGAAGCGCTGGCTACGTCGGCGGCGACGGGTCTGACGCGCGCATTCAGCGGTCGCCAGGCACGCGGGATCGTCAACCGCTTTCAGGTCGACCACGCCGACGCGCCGCGGGCGTACCCTCAGATCCACTATGCCACCAGCCCGCTGCGAGCGCAGGCGCGCAAGCTCGGCGACAGCGATGGATTCAATCTCTGGGCGGGGCAGGCCCACAGCCTGGCGAAGGCACGGCCCGCGGCTGAGATCGTGGAAGGCATTGCCGCTGGCGCCGCGGCTGCCCTAGAGGACGCAACAGCCCGCGTGGTCGGCAAAGGCGACGGATAGAGATGACGTCAACTTCGGATCGCCCTGACAACCCGCCGGCGGAGAACCTTCCCGTGGGGACCGAGCACGCATCGGCGCCCCCGCTGCCGCTGGTGAAGCTGACGCGGCATCCGCTGAAATGGATGAGCAACAAGGTCGAGCTGCTGATCGCGGCGATCGTGCTTGCGCACATCGGGACGCTGATCGTCGTCGGCCTGTACTACCTGCTGTTCGAGACCTACGCGCCGCTGACGCACCTGTGGCATCGCACCGTTCCGAGCAACAGCACCCGCCACCTGCTGCGCAACGTGTATGAGGGCGTGCTCGGCGGCACGCTTGCGCAGCTGGTCGTGTTCAACCACTTCGCCAAGCGCAGGACAGAGCTGAACGCGCTCGACCGGATCGAGATCGCGCTGCACATCCCGAACGTCAAGGACAAACGGCCGTCGTCGGTATGGCAGCTCGCGCTGTCACCGCTGCTGGTGCTGATCTACGCAATCCCCGGCTTCCTGCTTGGCTACGGCGTAGCGTGGCTGATCCGGCATGGCATCGCGACGGCGCACGACTACGCCACGCTGGTCGGTGGGCCGCGCGTTGGACCCTCGGTGTGGAGCCATATCCACACGCTCTGGACCAGCAACAGGGACGAGAAGGTCATCGGTCTGTTCGCGTCGGTGTTCATGGGGCGCCGTCCGATCCGCGCGGTCGCTGAGGACATCCAGGGCTACTTCGTCGCCAGGAGGATCGCGCTCGGCAAGCCCCAGCGCTTCTATCACCCGCCGCCCTTCAGGGCGCGCATGAACGCTGCGACGGTCGAGGGAGCCACGATGCGCCTAGGCAGAATGGGCAACCTGATCCCGTACCTGCTGTCGTTCGCCGTTCTCGCCGGTGTGCTGCTGGCCGGATTCGGCGCGTGGGTTCTGGCATACAAGGCGTGAAGTGGGCGTGACGCTTCGAATGTGGCCTTCACCAGCGCGCCGTTGATCGTTAGTGACCGCCGGGGCCGATGACGCCAGTGAGGTGGAGAATCACGAAGATGACGATGAGGATGACGACGACCACGGGAACCAACCGGCCGCGATGACCGCGGTCGGGCTGCGGATCGTCGTCGTGTTCGGAGAGGCTTGGCATCACGGCTCCTCCTGGCATTAGGTGACATCGCGGCGAGTGATTGCGATCGAGCCCGCCGCGGTCGCTAGGGAGGCGTAGACGACGAGTAGCAGCGCGCCCAGTGCGGGGGCGAGCAGGTTCGTCGCGCCCTGTGCCTGGATCGCTCCGGCGAGCGCGCCGGCACTCGCGCCGGGGGCAAACTTGGCGACAGATGAGACGCTTCCGATCAGCGACGTTTCGATCACCAGCAGCCACACGCAGAGCCCCACGACCGCGCCGACTTGGTTTCTGACGACCGCGCCGATGCCGGTGCCGATCGCCGCCCACAGCGCCGCCCCGACGGCACCGCCTGCGAGCAGCTGCACGAAGTCCCCGCCGCTGAGCGCGACGTGGACGCCGCGGACCGCGAGTCCTGCGCTGCTGACCGCCGCTGCGAGCGCTTCGGCGAGCAGACCGAGCGCCAGGCCGCCGAATGCGCTCGCTGCGACCTTCGCGGCGATCACACGCTCCCGCCTAGGGGTGGCGAGGAACGTTGGTCGGATCGTGCCGTGGCGGATCTCGCCTGTGATCGACAAGGCGCCGAGCAGCGCCGCAAACAGCGAACCAACGCCCGTCCCCCAGCCGAACACCTTCAGCTGATAGTCGCGGCTACCGAGGTCATGGACGGAGAAGCCAACGACGTGGAGCAGGACGACGAGCACGACGAGACCGACCATCCAGAGTGGAAGCTGGAGCATCGTGCGGGTGGTGCGCTGCTTGAGCAGCTCGGCGCGAAACAGCGCTTTCATGCGCTCGCCTTCGCGGTCAGCTCGAGGTAGAGACCCTCCAGTGAATGAGGGCTGTCGGCTAGCTCATCGAGTCGCACAGTCGCGATCAGTCGGCCGCCATCGATGATCACAACCTGGTCGACCGTCTGTGCGATCTCGGCCAGGACGTGGCTTGCGATGAGCACAGTGCCGCCCTGGTCCGCGAACCGGCGCAGGAAGCCTCGCAGCCAGTGAACGCCTGCAGGATCGAGGCCGTTCGCGGGCTCGTCCAGCAGCAACAGCTCGGGTTCCCCCAACAGAGCGGCCGCCAGCCCTAGCCGCTGGCGCATCCCTAGCGAGTAAGTCCTCACCAGGCGGTTTGCTGACGCCTCGAGCTCGACGAGCTCGAGCATCTCCTGGACCCGGCCACGGGAGGCCCCGATCGCGAGCGCGAGCGCGCGCAGGTGATTGCGCGCGGACCGGCCAGGATCGAAGTCGTCGGATTCGAGCACGGCACCGACCCGGCGCGCCGGTTGCTCCAGCTCCAGATATCGATGGCCGACGACGAGGGCCTCACCTACCGTTGGTTGCACGAGTCCGAGCAGCATCCGCAAGATCGTCGTCTTGCCCGCGCCGTTTGGACCCAGAAAGCCAGTGATTGTTCCCGGCTCCAGTTCGAACTCGACACCGTCTGCCGCAAGTACGTCGCGGTAGCGCTTGGTCAAACCACGAGCGCTGACGACGGGGTGGCTCTGGTCGGTCATGCGACGGCCGCTCTCAGGGCGTCGACGTTTCGGCGCTGGTGTTTGAGGGCCCCACCCACGACCTGCTCGAGCGTCCTCTTCCCGTCAGCGAACCTGGCGCTGCCGGCGCGAGGCACGCTGTCAAGCTGCTCGTCGGTCAGTTCAGCCAGAAGGCCGAGGGTGCTCCGCCCAGCCGCCAGTCGATCGAGCAGAGCTTGAAGATCGACGTTGTCCGCCCTGTGGTCATCTTGCTCCCCGCCCCGCTCGAGGTGGTTGTGCTCGCGGTGGCTCTGCTTGCCC
>QHBW01000046.1 GCA_003244205.1 Solirubrobacterales bacterium
CCGCCTGGCGCTCGCGCTGTGCCGGGGCCCGGGGTCGCCGCTGCTGACCAGGATGGCCGACACCGACCTGGCCCACGGCGAGGCGATGCTCCGCCAGGGCTCCGCCCTGGTGACGAACGTGGCCGACACCGCGCCCGGCGGACTTCCCCCCGGGCGAGTTAGGAGGGTTTGGCGCAACGATTGGCGAAACTCGGCGCCGTTAGCGCGTAGGCTCTCGCCGTGGCGGAGAACGAGCGTCCGACTCGCTGGCACAAAGCCCACGCCGATTGGTCTGGCATTCGGCCCAAGCGCGAGCTTGTCGATGCTCTTGTGGGAGCAGCAGTGAGCGTGGTTGTGCTGCTCGCTGCTGGCTTCCCTCACGACGCCGTGGTGGTGGGCATAACCATCGGTGGGGCGGCACTCGCAGCAGCGGTGATCGTCCCTGCTGTCGAGCTTTGGTGGTGCTGGCTTCAGGCCCCGATGCGACTGCTGACCGAGGACGTGATCGCGATACGCGAGCGCGTAGAGCAACTTCCCGATCAGGCGCCTGCCAAGCCGACAGAGAAGTCTGTCAACGTGCGGCTAGCCCTGATCAACCAAAAGCAGGTGATGCTTGCGGCGGGCGCGGAAGGAGCCGCCGACCAGATCGCCTATACATGGGGGAGGGATATCGCCACCCTTCTCACTGAGCACGGCACGCCTTCTGAGGCTGAGCGGTTCATGACTGCGGGTACGGGGACCAACCTAGACCGCCTATCCGCTCGACTGGCCGTGTTGGATGAACTGATCGCGGAGAGGCGGGTATGACCCTTTACGCAGCGACGGCGACAGTGCGTGTGCGTGCGAGAGCACACGTCAGCTTCGCGAGGATCGTCAGGTCGGCGTGCAGACGCACCCGCTCGATCCCGCGGACGCGGAGCGGCAGGAGCGCCCATTCGTGCTTGAGTCTGCCGAACTCACGCTCGACTGCGCCGCGCGAGCGGTACAGATCTTTGAACCGCTTGGACTCGCGCGGGATCAGCGGATGCAGTCGGTCGGCCTTGATCCAGACCGACGCGGGCGTGCATACCCCGGTCGGGCAGCGCCACTTCGTCGCCTTGCGCTTGTAGTCCGCGCCGGAGAACACCCACTGGCCGTGCTCGCAGCACGGAGTCTCCGTGCCTCCACGCCGGACGGTGGCTGTGTCCTTCAGGGCGATGACGGGGGCGATGCCCTCGTCCATGCACCAGCGCTGCAACGGGTCCCCGTCGTATCCCTTGTCCGCGATCAGCGTCCGAGGGTTGAAGCCGTGTCGCATGGTCTTGGTGACCAGCATCCGCGCGAAGTTGTGTTCGGACTCCTTGGCGGGCTGTACGGTCCAAGCGAGCGGAAGGTCGGTCGCTACGTCCACGGCGGCGTGAATCTTGTAGCCGTAGAACCCTCCGCCCTTGCGAGTCGAGATTGCGGAGCGGTGGCCCCAGGAGGCGTTCGGATCGGAGAACTGGCGCGGGCCGCCTCGATCGCCGGCTGCGGATCGAGCTACGGCCACGCTCGGAGCGGCACGCACGGGCTCGGCCGAGCGCTGACCTGCGCCCACCACGTCTACCGGGGCGTCCATGGCGGATTCAACTGGTCGTCGCAACGCTCGATGAAGGAGGGTTGCGATGGGCAGGCCGAAGGGTTGGGCGTCGGAGCGGACGGGACGGCCGGTGATGCGGTCGCCGGGGCGTCCGCCGGCCGGGCGGCGGGAGCATCGCGTGGGGTTCTGGGCGGCGATCGCGCGGGGGCTGTCCAGCGAGGGTGCCGCCGTGGAGGCGGGGGTGTCGCCGGTCGTTGGCGTCCGGTGGTTTCGGGAGGGTGGCGGGATGCCGACTGTCACCCAGGCTCCGTTGTCGGGGCGCTATCTGTCGTTCGCTGAGCGGGAGGAGATCGCTCTGCTTCGCGCCCAGAAGCTGGGGGTGCGGGAGATCGCCCGGCGGGTTGGGCGCTCGCCGTCGACGATCTCGCGGGAGCTGCGCCGGAACGCTGGCACCCGCAGCGGCTCGCTAACCTATCGGGCGTCGACCGCGCAGTGGCATGCCGACCGGCGGGCTCAGCGTCCCAAGCCGGCGAAGCTGGCCGCGAACCCCGAGCTCAGGCGGTATGTGCAGGACCGCCTGTCGGGCGCCGTGCAGCGGCCCGATGGGACGGCTGTCGCGGGTCCGGAGGTTCGGTGGGTCGGACGTCGTCACGGCCGGCGCAAGGATCGACGCTGGGCGAAGTCCTGGAGCCCGGAGCAGATCTCTCACCGCCTGGGCGTCGAGTTCCCCGATGATGAGTCGATGCGCGTCTCGCACGAGGCGATCTACCAGTCGCTGTATGTGCAGGCCCGCGGCGGGTTGCGGCGGGAGCTGACCGCCTGCCTGCGCACGGGACGCGCTCTGCGGGTCCCCAGAGCACGTGTTCGTGGCCGGGGCAAGAGCTTCGTGACCGACGAGATCCTGATCAGCGAGCGGCCCGCCGAGGCCGAGGACCGGGCCGTTCCCGGCCACTGGGAAGGCGACCTGATCATTGGCCTGGAGAGCTCTGCGATCGGCACGCTCGTGGAGCGCTCAAGCCGCTTCACGATGCTGCTTCACCTCCCGCCGATGACCGGCCAAGGTCCGAGAGTGAAGAACGGTCCGGCGCTCGCCGGACATGGCGCCGAGGCGGTGCGTGACGCGATCGCCGAGGCGATCGTCACGCTGCCCGAGCAGCTACGCCGCTCGCTGACCTGGGACCAAGGCACCGAGATGGCACAGCACGCCCAGCTGCGCATCGACCCCGGCCTGCCCGTCTACTTCTGCGACCCGCACAGCCCGTGGCAGCGCGGGAGCAACGAGAACACCAACGGACTGCTGCGACAGTACTTCCCGAAAGGCACCGATCTCTCCCGGCACGGCGCCGAGGATCTCGCCGCGGTCGCCGCCGCGTTGAACAGCCGGCCTCGCAAGACCTTGGGCTGGAGAACACCGGCCGAAGTGCTGGACGAACAGCTCCTGAGAACAGCGGCCTGACGCGCCGCGTCTGCGGCGTTGGTCGCTGACGATCCGGGGCCATCCCGAGTTGAACCAACGGGGCGGCGAGGAACGCGCCGGCGCAGGGACGGCGTCGTCTCGCTGGGAGGGGCTCCGAAGGCGCGCACGCGGCTATCGCCGCTCCGGCACGCCCCTCGGGGCGAGCCTCCGCGACGACAGCCGCGTCACCCCGTCGCTTCGCCGTGTGAACACGCTGGGGCACGTCGTCACCTTCAACCCCTACAGTCATCTGAACACACCGTGTTGCGAGGACCGGTTGAGCCCGCCC
>QHBW01000087.1 GCA_003244205.1 Solirubrobacterales bacterium
TCAGGGCGGCTGACCTGGAGGCGCAGCGGGCGGCGTTGATCGAGTTCGCGGCGGAGGTGTACCGGCCGTTGGTGCGCTGTGATCAGCGCGCGAAGGGTGAGCAGTATGTCCGCGGCTTGTTGTTGGAGGGGCGGCGCAAGTCGATCCAGCCGATGGCGGCCAGGCTGCCGGATGGTGATGAGGAGGGGTTGCAGCACTTCATCACCGACTCGCCGTGGGATGACGTGCCGATCCGCCGGCGGTTGGCGCGGCGGATGAGCGTCGAGATCGAGCCCGAGGGGTGGATCGTGGACGACACCGGGCTGCCCAAAGACGGCCGGTTCTCGCCCGGGGTCGCGCACCAGTACTGCGGAGCGCTGGGCAAGACCGCGAACTGTCAGGTGCTGGTGTCGGTCAATGCCGCCAGTGATCGGGCGTCGTGCCCGCTGGGGTGGCGGCTGTTCGTGCCCAAGTCCTGGGATCAGGATGAGGATCGTCGTCGGCGGGCGCGGATCCCTGAGGAGGTCTGTCACGTTCCGAAGTGGCAGCTTGCGCTGGAGATCATCGATCAACTGTTGGAATGGGGTCTTGAGCGCCGCGTGGTGCAGGCCGACGGCGGCTATGGCGACATCACCGCGTTTCGGACCGGGCTTGAGCAACGCGAGCTTCAGTACGTGGTGCAGGTCAAGGGCGTGACCTCCGCTCAGCCGGCCGACGCGGTCCCGCTCGCGCCTGAGTATCAGGGCCGCGGCCGTCCGTCCGTTGCGCATTACCCCGAGAAGCCCTCAAGCCTCAAGAAGCTGGTGCTGGGCGCCGGCCGCGAGCAGGTCCGCACGGTCGGCTGGCGTGAGGGCGACCGCGGTCCGCTTCAAAGCCGGTTCATCGCGCTGCGGGTGCGTCCCGCCAACGACGCCCAGCGCGACGATCACGGGGTACTGCCCGAGCGGTGGCTGTTGGCCGAATGGCCCGCTGAGAAGGACGAGCCGGTCAAGTACTGGCTGTCTAACCTCCCGCCCGAGACGGCGATCGTGACGCTGGTCGGCTTGGCGAAGCTGCGCTGGCGCGTTGAGCATGACTATCGCGAACTCAAGCAATGCCTCGGCCTTGACCACTACGAAGGCCGCACGTTCTGCGGCTTGCACCACCACCTCACCAGCGTCACCGTCGCACACGCGTTCCTCACCAGCTACCGCCTGGCCCGTGGCGACCCCGACGCCGTCCGCCCTCAGACGGCGGCAGCCTGATCAGCCTCTACCAAGCCCAACGCGACCTCCAAACCGCGCTGGCATGCTGGCACGACCGCTGTCCGGTCTGCCAGCGCAGGCTGCCGCCATGACGACCTACCGAAGTCCTACTAGGTGAAGGGCCTCGAAAGGCGCGGCCCACCACACCAGGAGACGACGATGCCCAAGTACCTGCTTCTCAAGCGCTACCGCGGCGGCCCGGAGCCGCACCATGCCTTCCCGCCGATGGACGAGTGGGCCACCGAGGACGTGGAGGCACACATCGCGTTCCAGCGGCACGTCATCGAACTGCTCGAGGAGAACGGCCAGTACGCCGGCGCAGAGGCGCTCACGCCGGCGCGCACCTGGGTGCGCTACGGCGGCCCGGACGCGGCGCCGGTCACCACCGACGGCCCGCACCCCGAGACCAGCGACCTGATCGCGGGCTGGTTCATGATCGACGTCGAGTCCCGCGAGCGCGCGCTCGAGCTCGCCGCGTACGTCTCCTCCGAGCCCGGCCCCCGCGGCGAGCCACTGTACGAGTGGATCGACGTCCGGGAGGTCATGTCCGAGGCGCCGTCGGACGACTGACCCGTCGTGACCGACCAGCCGACGCAACAGCTGGACGAGGGCGCGCTGCGCGGTTTCGGGCGGGACCTCATTCCTCGGGTGCTCGCGAGCCTGGTCCGCCGGGGCGAGGACTTCGACGCCGCCGAGGATGCGCTCCAGGAGGCGCTGCTGGAGGCGTTGCGGGTGTGGCCCGAGCACCCGCCGCGCGATCCGCGCGCGTGGCTGACGACGGTCGCGACTCGGCGGCTCGTGGACGCCCGCCGCAGCGAGGCCGCCCGGCAGCGCCGCGAGGAGACCGAGTACGCGGAGCCGCGTCCGGCCGCCACTGAGGAGGGCGACGACACCCTCTTCCTGTTCTTCTGCTGCTGTCACCCCGACCTCGCGCCCGCCTGCCAGGTGGCGCTGACCCTGCGCGCCGTCGGCGGCCTCACCACCCGGGAGATCGCCGACGCCTTCTACGTCCCGGAGGCGACGATGGCGCAGCGGATCAGCCGGGCCAAGCGCGCCTTGCAGGGGCGCCGCCTGGACCAGCCCGGCGATCTCGCCGTCGTGCTGCGCGTGCTCTATCTCGTCTACACGGCCGGCCACGCGGGCCGGGTGGACCTGGCCGGCGAGGCGATCCGGCTCGCCCGCCAGCTCACCCTCGCCACCGAGGAACCCGAGGCGCGCGGGCTGCTCGCGTTGATGCTCCTCAACCACGCCCGGATGCCGGCGCGACTCGACCCCGAGGGCCGGATCGTCACGCTCGACCGGCAGGACCGCGGCCTGTGGGACACGCGCGAGATTGCCGAGGGCGTGCGCGTCCTGCAGTCGGCGCTCGCCATGCAAACGGAGGCATGGCGCCCGGGCCGCTACCAGGTCGAGGCCGCGATCGCCGCCCTGCACGACGACGCGGCGAGCGCCGAGGAGACCGACTGGCCGCAGATCCTCGCCTGGTACGACGACCTCGTCGCGCTGACCGAGGACCCCGTGCGCCAGGACCCCGCCGCGGTGCTCGGGCGCGCGGTCGCGGTCGGCCATGTCCTCGGTGCCGCCGCCGGGCTACGCGAGACCGACCGGCTGCGCGAGGTGATCGGCGAGCGGCACCGGTGGCACGCCGTGCGCGGGCACCTGCACGAGCTCGAGGGCGATCTGCCCACCGCCGCCTCGGCATATGCCGAGGCCGCCCGCCGGGCCACGAACGTCGCCGAGCGGGACCACTTGGTCCGCCAGGCCGCCCGCACGCGGGCCGCCGACCTAACCGGACGACGACATGGACAGCGGTACCCCCGATGACCGCCCGTAGCTGACGAACCCTAAGAAGGGAAGATCGTGGACCCGCAAGTGATCACCGAAGAGCTCGAGCATCCCGGTGCGCGGAACCTGCTCGACTGCGCGACGCTCCTGCGGCTCGCCTACAACGGATCAGACGGCTTCCCGCGAGTGATCCCGATCGGCTTCTACTGGAAGGGGAGCCAGATCGTCGTCTGCACGGCGGCGACCGCGCCCAAGGTGAAGGCGCTGTCGTCGCGTCCGAACGTCGCGATGACGATCGATCTAGGCGACACGCCTACGGAGGCGAAGGCGCTCCTGGTGCGTGGGTCGCGAGCGTGGCCATCGTCGACGGCGTTCCCGACGAGTACCTCGCGGCCTCGACGAAGGCATTGGGCGCAGACCAGGTCACGGAGTTCGAGCGCCAGGTCAGGTCGATGTACGACCAGATGGCACATCTCCATCGAGCCGGTATGGGCGCGGTTCTTCGACTTCGCTGCTGGCCGCATGCCGTCCTTCCTGACGAAGCTGGCGGGCGGCGCCTAGCAGGCAGTCGGCGCGCAGCGTCGCCGAACTTGACCTCGTCTTTCGTCCTCTGCGAGCCACTGCAATCTGGTCCGCGCGCGCGCATTAGGGCCTGCGGGCGGCACCCAGCTGCCAAACTGCGTGAAGGTCTACCTGCCAGCACCAATTCGGGTCGCACGGCATGGTCTTCGAGATCGAACGTCGCGCGGGGCAGCTACGGCTTCTCTACGCGGCGTTCGGGCTACGGCACCCGGCTCGAGAAGTGCGTCAGCCGTCGGTGTACGCGATAGCCCACCGACGGCTGCACCTGGGTCCCGACAGTTGATCGCCTACAGCTTCAGGATCTCGCTGAACTCAGCAACCATGCGCGATCGCGGCATCGTGCGTCGACGAGCATCGGCCAGTTCGCGGACGTAGACAGCTCGCGTGACGTTCGCATCGCGGTGGCCGAGGAGGAACGCGACCTCGTCCACGCTCTCGCCGGCGAGCGGGGCGCGGCTGGCCACGGTGTGCCGGAAGCTGTGCATCGAGGGAAGCGCACCGCGCGGCACCGGTATTGGTCTGCGGTCCTCGGCGCGCTCGTGAAGGACCGGGAAGGTCGGATTGCCGTTCTCATCAACGGCATCTCGCTGGGCGGCCCTGAGCGCTCGCCCCACGTTCGTTTGCCGAAGCGGCCCGCCGACACGCGTCGTGAACACGTAGTCAATCGCCTGCGCGAAGCGAGACGCGAGCTTGTGACGGGCCAGGATCAGCGCCAGCTCGCGAGGAATCGGTACGGTCGGGCCGACCCATCCGTCTTGGTCGGCCGACGTTCTCCGCGCCGGTCAGTAGGTCAGATGCGACGTATACAGGCCCTCACGGCGCAGCAGCTCGCCGACCTCGCCCGGCCTGGTGCACGCCTCCGCCTTGGCGAGGATCTCCAGCTTGTACTTGGCGGTGAACGAGCGGCGCTTGGCCTGCTCGACCAG
>QHBW01000040.1 GCA_003244205.1 Solirubrobacterales bacterium
CCCCCATCCTGCAGATCTCCGCCGGCCTGGACTCGGGCAACTGCGTCGAGGCCTACCGCCGGATGCGCGAGATCGTCGATGAGCTGCGCTCGCATGGACCCACGCAGGCCGAGGTCCAGCGCGCCCGCGCGCTTGCCGCCGGTCGCCGCGTGCTCGCCTTCGAGCACACCGGCGCGGTCGCGCGCCACGCCGCCCACACGGCGATCGTCTATCGCGCGCCGATCGATCCTGACGCGGCGATCGCTGGGCTTGACGCGGTCACCGATGACGAGGTGCGCGAGGTCGCGCGCGGCATTGCCGATGAGCTGTCGCTGGCGTGCGTCGGCCCGCATGATGCCGGGGAGTTCGAGTAGGCCCGAAGCAGGCGGGTGACCGCAGCGGCGAAGCCGGCGAGCGATAATCGCGGGCGTGGCCCTGGGCTCGCTCGAGGCGACGCTTCAGCGTGAGCTGGAGCGCTACGTCGCCCGTGTTGCCGACCGCTGGCCGATCCAGCGAGCTCTGATCGGCGGCGCCAGGGTGGCCGACGCTCAGGGCGCCGGCCCGCAGCGAGAGCGGGGGCCGGAGTGGATCGTGGTGCTGGTGTCCGAGCACTTCGACGGCGTGCCCTGGCTGGAGCGCGTGCACCAGGCCGGCTCGCTTTGGGATGCCGCTGCGACCGGTGCCCCGGCCGACGTGCACTGCTACACGCCGGTGGAGTTCGATCGCAAGCGGGCGTCGCTCGGGCGCGTGCGCGCGGTGGCCGAGCACGAGATCGAGCTGCCGGCTGGCTGAGCTGCGAGCCGCCGCCGCGAGGTTGGTGCAGGCTCGCGGGATGTTGTGACGTCGAGGTCTTGTTCGGTTGCGCGCTCTCGATCACGCTGGGGGGTGTGGCGAAAAACCGACCGCCCGTGGTACGAGTTTCGCCACACCCCCTGGACGACGCGCTTGCGGACCTCGCCATCGCTCAACACGGCGTGGTCGCACTCGCTCAGCTGCGAGCCCTGGGATTCAGCGAACGAGCGGTGCGCGGCCGCGTCGGGCGCCGTCGGCTCTACGGGCTGCACGAGGGCGTCTATGCCTTCGGACGCCCGGATTTGAACCCGCGCGGCCGTTGGCTCGCGGCCGTGCTCGCCTGCGGTCATGGCGCGGTGCTCTCGTACGCGTCCGCCGCGGCACTCTGGGAGTTGCGGCGCACCAGCCAGGCCGCGATCGACGTCACGATCCAGGGCGCCAGCGGCCGTCGTCGCAGCGAGATTCGCATACACCGGTCAAGAACCCTCGCCCCCGATGAGGTCACAACCCTCGACGCCATCCCGTGCACGACAGTCGCACGCACCCTCGTCGATCTCGCCGACGTCCTCCCCCATCGCAAGCTCGAGCGCGCTCTCGAGCAGGCCGACGTCCTGCGCCTCCTCGATGCCAAGGCCCTCGAGCGTTCGCTGTCCCGCGCGCGCGGCCGTCACGGCGCCCCGGCGCTCCGGGTCATCGTTGCCCAGGCCCTTGCCGACCCCACAGCGTCCATCACGCGCAGCGAGCTTGAGGAGCTGTTCCTGTCCCTCTGCCGCGCCGAGGGCATCCCGCGCCCGCGGGTCAATCAACAGATCGCACTACCCGACGGGAGCGCCATCGAAGTGGACTTCCACTGGCCGACGCAAAGACTCGTGGTCGAGACCGACGGCCACGCCTATCACCGCACTCGGCAGGCGTTCGAGCGCGACCGCAAGCGCGACCAGCGATTGCAGCTCGCCGGCTGGCGTCCGGTTCGCTTCACTTGGTGGCAGATCGCACGCGATCCCAATCAGGTCGCGAGCACCACGCTCGCGCTGCTGAACCGCTGACCATGCGCCAACAGGCGGAAATCCGGCGCACCTGCTTCAGAGCGGTGATAGCGTCGGGCGTGTGGCCAGAGATCGCGACGCCGCGGCCGGTCCGAGGCGCACCCGCACCCGTCGCGCGCTGGCGGCTTCCTGCGTCGTCACCGTCCTCGCCGCGGTGGCGATTGGCGCCGCCCAGGGGGCGCTCACATCGCTGAACGACCTGTTCGCGCTCGGGCAGGGCTTCGGGCAGATGCCGACGAAGGCGCCGGTGGCGATGGCGAGCATCGGCACGCACGCAGTGCCCCGCGCGGTGTGCGGTCCGGGCTCGCATCCTGAGCCCGGGATCCAGGGCCGTGTCCCAGCGGGCTCGGCGACCAACGGGCTGTGGTGCAACGTCACCCTGGTTAGCCACCAGGGCTCCACCGGCGGCTTCAAGGTTCTGCGCTACGTCGACGCCACGGGACACACCTGCGCGTTCTATGACTCGACGCTGCTCTTCGGGCTCAACGCGGTCAATCCCGCCGGCCTGGGCAGCGGCGTTGTAGTTCTCGATATGTCCGACCCCGCGCATCCGGTTCAGACCGACTCGCTGACCGCGCTGCCGATGCTCTCGCCACACGAGTCGCTCAACCTCAACCAGGCGCGAGGGCTGCTCGCCGCCGACAACGGCAACCCCGCGACCGAGCCGGGATTCGTCTCGATCTACGACGTCCATCAGGACTGCCGCCACCCGGTACTGGATTCGACCACGGCATCTGGGCGCCTCGGTCACGAGAGCGGCTTCTCGATCGACGGCAAGACCTTCTACGTGACCAGCACGGCGACGCCGGGGATCACCGCGGTAGACGTGACCGATCCCAAGAACCCCCACGCGATCTGGCAGGGGTTCATCAGCTCGCACGGGATGTCGCTCAGCGACGACGGCAATCGGGCGTATATCGCCGACTCGTCCGGGGGCGACATGCTGATCCTCGACACCAGCCAGATCCAGGCTCGCAAACCGAGTCCGCAGGCGCGCGAGATCAGTCGCCTGACTTGGCCGTATGCGTCGATCCCCCAGAACGCAATCCCGTTCACCGAGAACGGCAAGCCCTACGTGCTCGAGTTCGACGAGTACACGGCGGGGACGCTGCATCCGGGCGCCGGCAGCGACTCGGTCGGTGCGGCGCGGATCATCGACATCTCCGACGAGACCAAGCCGCGCGTCGTTTCCAACATTCGGCTGCAAGTCAATCAGCCGGCCGACCACGCCGCCGCCGCGGGCGACCCCGGCGCGCTTAGTCCGGTCCAGGGTTATGCCGCGCACTACTGCAACATCCCGACGCGCGTCAACCCGAGAGTCGTGGCCTGCTCTTTCATCGTCTCGGGGCTGCGTGTGTTCGACATCAGCGACTTGAGCGCGCCCAAGGAGATCGCCTACTTCGTCGCGCCCACGGAAGCGAGCATCTACAACGGCTACACGGCGAGCGACTTCGCGATGTCGCAGCCGGCCTTCGCGCCCGACCAGCGCGAGATCTGGTACACCGACGGGCCGACCGGCTTCTATGACGTGCGCGTGGCGAGCGACGTGTGGCCCGCGGACGCAGCGCCCGCCCCCGCGCCCGGCGCGGCATGCATCATCCGCAAACCCTTCCTCGTCAGGGTGCGCGTGCCGCAGGGGGCACACGTTCGCAGCGTAAGCGCGAAGCTCGGGAGCCGCCGCGCGCGGATCGTACGGCGAAAGCACGCGCTCTACGCCCAGGTCAACTGGCACGGGACGCGGGCCAGCGCGCTGCGCCTGATCGTGCGGGTGCGCCTGACCAACGGCCGCAGGGTGACGACCACTCGCGTTTACCGACGCTGCGTTCGCCACCGCCGAGCAAGACCAAATGGCGGCGACCGCCGCCAACGCCGAGCCCTAGGAGATCGAGACCATCCGCTCGATCGGTAAGCGCGCAAGCGCGGCGATCTCCGCGGGCACGCGAACCTCATACAGCGAGCCGCCGCCTGCCCGCAGGCAGTCGCGCAGCTTGGGCAGCGTGATCATCTTCATGTACTTGCACACGGCCGCCTCGTTGGCGGCGATGAAGTCCACGTCCGGGGCCTGCTCGCGCAGGCCGTAGAGCATCCCCGTCTCCGTGGCCACGATCGCAGTGTCGCCGGGGCGGGCCTGCGAGGCGTAGTCGAGCATCCCGCCGGTGGAGAGCATCTGGACGCCCTCGCTGGAGATGTCCCCCGCGGCCACGTACTCCATCGCGCCGGTCGAACACCCACACTCGGGATGGATGAGGAAGTCCGCGCCGGGGTGCGCATCGCGCATCTGCTCGATGTCGCTCGGACGGATGCCCGCGTGAACGTGACATTCCCCCATCCACACCTGCATCTTGCGCCCGGTGCGGCGCTCCACGAACGCCCCGAGGAACATGTCAGGCCCGAACAAGATCTCCTGGTCTGCCCCGTGCTGAGCACGGATGTGCTCGACCACGGCGACCGCGTTGGCGGACGTGCAGCAGTAGTCGGTCAGCGCCTTGACCTCGGCTGAGGTGTTGACGTACATGACCGTCAGCGCCCCCGGGTGGTCTGCCTGCCAGGCGCGCAACTGCTCCGCGGTGATCGAGTCGGCCAGCGAGCAGCCGGCGTCGAGATCGGGGATCAGCACGGTGCGGTCGGGACAGAGGATCGATGCCGTCTCGGCCATGAAGTGCACGCCACAGAAGACGATCGTCGATCGATCCGTCTGGGCCGCCCGCTGGGAGAGGCCGAGCGAGTCGCCGACGTAGTCGGCCACCTGCTGGATCTCAGGCAGCTGATAGTTATGAGCCAGGATCACGGCATCGCGCTCAGCGGCCAGTGCGCGCACCTCCTCCTGGAGCTGCGGGATCGAGGCGAGGGTCAGCGGAGCGGCGGCGGGCGCATCGCCCGCCATGGGCAGATTCATGATCGTGTCCGGGTGAGCAGCAAAGAGAGATCGAGAGCTGGCGCCGAGTGCGTCAGCGCCCCCATCGAGATGAAGTCTACGCCCGTGCTCGCCACCTCCCGGAGCGTTTCCAGGGTCACGTTGCCGCTGGCCTCCAAGACAGCGCGGCCAGCGACGTGGGCCACCGCGGCACGCAGCTCCTCAGGCGTGTGGTTGTCGAGCAACAGGCGCTCCGCTCCGGCGGCGAGCGCCTGCTCGACCTCCAGCGCCGAGCGACACTCGACCTCGAGCGCGACATCCGGTGCCGCTTCACGCGCGCGCCGCACCGCCTCTCCCACCCCACCGGCCAGCTCGGCGTGGTTCTCCTTGATCAGGACCATGTCGTGGAGCCCGGCGCGATGGTTGCCGCCGCCGCCCGCGCGCACCGCCGCCTTCTCGAGTTCCCGCAGTCCGGGCGTCGTCTTGCGCGTGTCGAGCAATCGCGCAGGCGTGCCGCGCACCTCCGCGACGGCCCGCGCGGTCGCGGTCGCTACGCCCGACAGGTGTGCCAGCACGTTGAGCGCAGTTCGCTCGCCGGTGAGCAGGCCCCGCGCGTGGCCCTCCAACTCGAGCACCGGACCGCCCTCGCGCCACACGCCTTCCCGCACCCGGTGCCCAACTTCGACCTCCGGATCCAGCGCGCGGAAGACACGCTCGGCCACGTCGAGCCCATAGATCACGCCCGTCTGCTTCTGGGAGATCAACGCCCGCGCGCAGACGTCCTCGGGCACGATGGCGGCCGTGGTCACGTCCCCGGTCCCGACATCCTCGGCGAGCGCGCGCCGCACGAGGTCCTCTAGGACGTCCGTACCCAGAGCCGAGGCGCTCACGAGCGCCCCGCGGTCGCCAGCAGATAGGCACGTACGAAGCCGTCGAGGTCGCCGTCGAGCACACGGTTGGCGTCGCCCGCCTCGTGCTCGGTGCGGTGGTCCTTGACCATCGTGTAGGGGTGCAGCACATAGGAACGGATCTGCGAGCCGAAGTTGACGTCCTGAGCCTCCCCGCGCTCACGCGAAATCTCCTCACGGCGCTCGCGCTCGTAGCGCTCGGCCAGCTTGGAGCGCAGCATCGTCATGGCCGTGGCGCGGTTTGAGGATTGCGAGCGCTCGTTCTGGCATTGCACGACGATCCCCGTCGGCCGGTGGGTTATGCGCACAGCGGAGTCGGTCTTGTTGACGTGCTGGCCACCCGCTCCCGAGGCTCGGTAGGTGTCGACCTGGATGTCGTCGTCGTCGATGTCGATCTCGTCGATGTCCTCCAGCACCGGAGAGACTTCGACCCCGGCGAAGCTCGTCTGGCGCCGGTGCGCGGCGTCGAAGGGCGACAAGCGCACGAGCCGGTGCACGCCCTTCTCGGCCGAATAGAGCCCGTAGGCGTTCTCGCCGCTGACCTGGAAGGTGGCCGACTTGATCCCCGCCTCCTCGCCCGCGCTGGCCTCGAGCAGCTCGACCTTGAAGCCACGCCGCTCGGCCCAGCGCATCTCCATCCGCAGCACCATCTCCGCCCAGTCCTGGGCGTCGGTGCCACCAGCTCCAGCGCTGATCGTGACCAGCGCATCGCCGGTGTCGTAGCGTCCGGAGAAGAGCCGCTGCTCCTCGAGCGCAGCCAGTCGCGCTTGCAGACCATCGAGCTGCTCGTCGAGCTCGCCCGCGAGCTGCTCGTCTCCGTCGGCCAGCTCGGCCATCTCGATCAAGTCCGCCACGTCGGCCTCGAGCGACGCGAACGCCTCCAGCTTGCGCGTCGCGCGGGCGTGCTCGCCGCCTACGCGCGCCGCCTGCTCGGGGTTGTCCCAAAAGCCCGGCTGACCCATGCGCCCCTCGAGGGCATCGGCCTCTACGCGCAGCGCAGCGGGGTCAAAGGTAGTCCGCCAGCAGCTTGAGCTGCTCGCGGACAGCCGCCAGGCGCTGGGGGATCGAGTCGGTGGCGGCGGGGTTGGACATGCGTTTCAGGCTAGCCGATCGCCTGCCCACGGCAGCGCGGCGGCAGCGGCTAAGTGCCGTGGCACTTCTTGTACTTCTTGCCTGATCCGCACCAGCACGGGTCGTTGCGCCCGATCTGGTCGGACTCGTCGAGGCGGCGCTGCTCGACAGGGGCGGCGACGGGCTCGGACGCCAGCGCCTGGCCCG
Source organism: Solirubrobacterales bacterium (assembly GCA_003244205.1). GTDB lineage: Bacteria > Actinomycetota > Thermoleophilia > Solirubrobacterales > Solirubrobacteraceae > QHBW01. The sequence continues at coordinate 6,858 of QHBW01000040.1, forward strand.
CACCCGCACCGCCACCCGCGCCAAGCTCGCCGGCGTAGGCCTCGCCGCCCTCCGAGGCAGCGGCCATGGCCATCGCAGCGCGCGGGTCAAAACCGCCGCTGGAGTAGGACACCGAAGAGCCGGCGGTGCTGGAGGAGCCCGTCTGTCCTGCGGTGAAGCGCTGCTGCGGCGGCACACCATTGCCCCCCTCGACGGCAACCTCGACATTGAAGATCATGCGCGCGAAGTCCGACCAGATCGTGTTCATCAGATCGGTGAAGAGGGTGAAGCCCTCGTTCTTGTACTCGACCAGCGGGTCGGACTGGGCAAACCCGCGCAGGTGGATGCCCTCGCGCAGGTAGTCCATGTCATAGAGGTGCTCCTTCCAGCGCTGATCGATGATCTGCAGCAGCAGGTAGCGCTCCAGCGCGCGGGTCAGCTCATCGCCCCACTGCTCCTCGCGCTGGTCATAGAGCGTCATGGCGTCCTCGGTCAGACGCGCGATCAGCGACTCGCGCTCGATCTCGTCCGGCGCAAGCTCCTCAGATCCGAAGTCCACCGGGAAGATCTGCTGGACCGCCGCGAACAGCGCCTCGAGGTCCCAATCCTCGAGATAGTCGCCTGGGGTGTAGTCCTCGACCAGGCGGCCGATCACCTCGCCGACGCGCTCGCGGGCGTCCTCGCGCATGTCGCGGCCCTCGAGGATGCGGTCGCGGTAGGCGTAGACCACCTCGCGCTGTTGGTTCATCACATCGTCGTACTCGAGCACGCGCTTGCGGATGAGGAAGTTCTGCTCCTCGACCTTGCGCTGAGCCTTCTCGATCTGGCGGCTGAGCATGCTCGCCTCGATTGGCTCCTCGTTGCCCTCCTCGTCGACACCGCCGAGCCGATTGAGAATCTTGTAGATGCGGTCGCCAGCGAACAGGCGTACGAGGTCGTCCTCGGCTGAGAGGAAGAAACGTGACTCGCCCGGGTCGCCCTGGCGTCCCGAACGCCCCCGCAGCTGGTTGTCGATCCGCCGCGACTCGTGGCGCTCGGTGCCGCAGATGAACAGGCCACCTGCTTGCAGGACCCGCTCCCGGTTGTCGGCCACGCGGGCCTCGATCGCGCGCAGCACGTCGGCAAAGCGCTCCTCGTAGTCGGGGTCATCGGGCTGCAGGCCGAGCTTGCGCAGCTCGAGCTGCGCCTGATGCTCGGGGTTGCCACCGAGCTTGATGTCGACGCCGCGGCCCGCCATGTTGGTCGCGATCGTCACCGCTCCAGGGCGCCCGGCTTCGGCGATGGTCTCGCCCTCGCGCTCGGCGTGCTCGGGCTTGGCGTTGAGCACGCTGTGCTCGATACCGCGCTTGCGCAGCTGCTCGGAGAGCAGCTCAGAGACCTCGACGGAGATCGTCCCTACGAGCACCGGCTGCTCGCGCTCGTGGCGCTCGGCGATCTCGTGCACGACGGCGGACCACTTGCCCTCCTTGGTCTTGTAGATCTGGTCGTTGCGATCCGCGCGCACCATCTCGACGTTGGTTGGGACCTCGACGACTCCCAGGTCGTAGATCTTCATGAACTCGCTGGCCTCGGTAAGCGCTGTGCCGGTCATGCCCGCCAGCTTCTGGTACATGCGGAAGTAGTTCTGCAGCGTGATCGTGGCGAGCGTCTGGTTCTCTTCCTGGACGCGGACGCCCTCCTTGGCCTCGACCGCCTGGTGGAGGCCCTCCGACCAGCGCCGGCCCTCGAGGATGCGCCCGGTGAACTCGTCGATGATCTTCACCTCGCCGTCGATCACGGCGTACTCGACGTCGCGCTTGTAGAGCGACTCGGCCTTCAGCGCCTGGATCAGGTGGTTGACGAGGTGACCGTTCTCGGCACGGTAGAGATGCGGGATCCCGAGGTACTTCTCCGCCTTCGCCACTCCCTGCTCGGTGACGGCGACGGTCTTGTGCTTCTCGTCGAACTCGTAGTCGAAGTCCGCGACGAAGCCCTTCTTCGTGCGCGGATCCATCCCCTCGGGGGTCTTGCCTGAGGTGAGCTGGCGAGCGAGCCGCGCGAAGCGGGCGTAGAGGTCGGCGGCCTGTTCGGGAGCCCCCGAGATGATCAGGGGGGTGCGCGCCTCGTCGATCAGGATGTTGTCCACCTCATCGACGATCCCGAACGTGTGGTCGGCGGACTTGCGCAGCTTGGTACGGCCCTGGCGGTAGTCCTCGCGCAGGCGCTCGGCCTCTTCGGCATGGTCGCGGCCGCCGTGCTGGACCTTCTCCTCGAGCGTCGTGGCCATGTTGTCGCGCAGGTAGTCGAAGCCGAACTCCGAGTTGGTGCCGTAGGTGACGTCCGCCGCGTAGGCGACCTGCTTGTCCTCGTACGGCTGCATGTTCTGCAGCACCCCTACCTTGACGCCGAGAGCGTCGTAGATCGGACGCATCCAGTCCGCGTCGCGGCGGGCCAGGTAGTCGTTGACGGTGACCAGGTGGACCCCACCGCCCGCGAGTGAGTTGAGCACGACGGGGAGGGTCGCTGTGAGCGTCTTGCCCTCGCCGGTCTTCATCTCGGCGATCGCGCCGTCGTGCAGCACCATCCCGCCGATCATCTGGACGTCGAAGTGACGCAGCCCGAGGGTCCGCTTGGAAGCTTCGCGCACGAGCGCGAAGCACTCGTAGAGCAGGTCGTCGAGCGGCTCGCCGCCCCGCGCGCGCTCGCGCAGCTCGTCGGCGTGCTCGCGTAGCTCGTGGTCCTCCAGCAGCTCGAGCTCGGGCTCGTATCTGTTGATGCGCTCGACGCGCTTCTCGTAGGACTTGAACTGCTGCGCCTCCCCGAGACGCAGCGCCCGGTCGAGGATCTTGGGCATGGGTCCAGCCTAGCGAGCGTGGTCGGCGCGGGTATCAGGTCGCTGGCGTGGGACCGGAGAGCTCGCCTGCATCGGGGGCGACGGCCGTGGCGGCTCGCGCTTCGCGGCGGCGCCGGCGCTTGTCGCGGTGGCGCTTGACCTGGCGCGCGAGCTCCTCCGCGCAGAGGTTGAGCGAGTGCACCATGTCGGTGGAGGCGTCGCGCGCGCGGAGGGTGACGCCCTTGAGATGCAGCGTGGCCTCGACGATCTGGGACTCGGCGATCGCTGGGTTGCGCTCCTCGCTGAGCTCGATCTCGAGCTCGGCTAGCGGTGACACCTGCCGCTCGATTTTCGCAAAGCGCTTCCGCGCACGCTCGCGGAAGTCGTCGTTGACGGGGCAGTTGCGTCCCTTGATCTCGATGCGCATGAGATCGGCTCCCCTTCGTCGTTGACGGGCCAGCGGGAAGGCTACTCCCGCCCGAAACGCGCGACAATCCCCGGCTGGTGGGAGCCGATCTGTCCTGGAGCCTCGACCCGGCGGCGCTCGCTGTCGTGGTCGGCTTGGGCTGGATCTACACCCGGCGCTGGCGCCGCGTGCGCGCGGCCGGCTCGAGTGACGCTCCCTGGCGTCTGCTGTTTTGCACACTCTGCGGTCTATCGCTGATCGTGGTCGCGCTGATGTCGCCCGTGGACGCGCTCTCCCAGCAGCTCGCGGTCGCCCACATGGTTCAGCATCTGCTGCTCGCGGACCTCGCCCCGATCCTGCTGATCCTCGGGCTCAACAAGGTCCTGTTGCGTCCGGTCACCCGCCGCGTCCAGGCGATCGAGCGACGGGCGGGGCCGCTCGGGCACCCAGCGTTCGCGGTCGTCGCGTACGTCGGCCTGATGTGGCTCTGGCACACCCCGGTCTTCTATGACGCCGCCTACCACCATCTCGCGATCCACGTGTTCGAGCACAGCTGGTTCTTCGCGGCCGGCTCGCTCTACTGGTGGCATCTGCTGTCGCCGATTCGTGGTCGCCTGCGCCTCTCGGGCATGGGTCCCGTGCTCTACATGGGGTCGACCAAGATCCTTGTCGGTTTCCTCGGAATCCTGCTGACCTTCGCGCCCGAGCTGATCTACGATGCCTATGCCCGCGGCTTCCACGTCTGGGGGCTGAGCGCGCACGATGACCAGGCCGTGGCCGGAGCCGTGATGGCGCTGGAGCAGTCGATCGTGATGGGGATCGCGCTCGTTTACCTGTTCTACCGCGCGATCAACGAGTCCGAGCGCGAGGCGCAGCGGGCAGAGCGCCTCGAGCCGGCCTGAGGCGTGCCAGCGATCCGCGTCAGGTGCCCTGCTCCCACGACGCCAAATAGGCCCGTTGGTCCTCGCTCAGGGCGTCGATCGCGATCCCCAGCGAGGCGAGCTTGAGCCTGGCGACCTCGCGATCGATCTCCCCCGGCACTTCGTGCACCCGGTGCGCGAGCTCCCCCCGGTGGGCGCAGAGGTACTCCGCCACGAGCGCCTGGGCGGCGAAGACGAGATCCATGACCGCGGCGGGGTTGCCCTCTCCAGCTGCGAGGTTGACGACGCGGCCCTCAGCTAGCACGCTGACGGCACGGCCGTCAACCAGCTCGCAGCGGGTGATCAGGCTCCGGGGAGCACTCGTGTGCACCGCCATCCCCGCCAGCTCGGCGACGTTGATCTCGACGTCGAAGTGTCCGGCGTTGGCGAGCAGCGCGCCATCGCGCATGCGCTCGAAGTGCGCCGCAACGAGAACATCGCGACAACCGGTGGCGGTAATGAAGAGATCGCCACGCTCCGCCGCCGCCAGCGCCGTCAGCACCTCAAAGCCGTCCATGCGTGCTTCCAGCGCACGCGACGGATCGACTTCGCAGACGACGACCAAGGCGCCCGCGCCCTGGGCGCGGCGAGCGATCCCACGGCCGCACTCGCCGTAGCCGAGCACGACGACGCTGGCCCCAGCAAGCAGCATGTTCGTCGCGCGGGTGATGCCATCGAGGACCGATTGGCCGGTCCCGTAGCGGTTGGCGAAGAGCCGCGTCGTCTGGCCCTCGTCCATCGCCACAACGGGGAAGGCGAGTCGGTCGGCGCGCTCGAGCGCGCGCAGGCGGATCACGCCGCTCGTCGTTCCCTCCGTCCCGCCCACGATCGCGTCTGCCAGCTCGAGACGTTCGGCATGGATCACCGAGACGATGTCGGCGCCGTCGTCCATCGTCAGCTGGGGACCACGGGCGGCCACCGCGCCGATGTGGCGATAGTAGGTCGCGGTGTCCTCGCCGCGGATCGCGTGCACCTCCGCCCCCGCGCCTGCCGCGAGCGCGGCAGCTACGTCGTCCTGGGTGGACAGCGGGTTCGATGCGCACACCGTGACCTCGGCCCCACCGGCGATCAGCGTGCCCAGCAGGTTCGCCGTCTCGCTGGTTACGTGCAGACACGCACCAACGATTGTCCCCGCTAGAGGTCGTTGGGCTGCAAAGCGCTCCCGGATCGATCCCAACACCGGCATCCGCTCAGAAGCCCAGGCAATCCGAGCCTCGCCAGCTTCGGCCAGGCTCGGATCAGCGATGTCATGGCGGTGGCGCTGGGAGGAGGAGGCCATCGCGGCGGGCGGACGCCGCGCCGGCTAGTAGCGGTAGTGGTCGGGCTTGTACGGGCCCTCGACGGGCACCCCGATGTAGGCGGCCTGATCGGGGCGCAGCGACGTCAAACGCACGCCAAGCGCATCTAGATGTAGCCGCGCAACCTTCTCGTCGAGGCTCTTGGGCAGCACGTAGACACGCTTCTCGTACTCGTCGCGCTTGGTGAACAGCTCGATCTGGGCAATCGTCTGGTTGGAGAACGAGTTCGACATCACGAAGCTGGGATGTCCGGTGGCGTTGCCGAGGTTCAG
>QHBW01000094.1:0-2370 GCA_003244205.1 Solirubrobacterales bacterium
GCCTCCAAGCTGGTCGTAGCCTCCAAGCTGGTCGTAGCCTCCAAGCTGGTCGAAGCCTCCAGGCCGCCCGAGGATGAGCATGCCCGCACGGCACTGGTGGCGGCGCTCGACAGCCTCGGCCAAGCCCACCACCGCCCGTTCTCCCGGGCCTAGGAGCCCGAGCGCGCCCCTCGCGCTGCCCAGCCCCCAATAGACTCGCCACGGCAATGCGCACCAGGGCCCCTGAGACCTACGAGGAGAAGCTGGCCCGGCTGCACGAGCTCCGCCACGAGGCGCTTCATGCGGGATCGGACCAAGCAGTCGAGAAGCAGCACGCGAAGGGCAAGTACACCGCGCGCGAGCGCGTCCAGAAGCTGCTCGACCCCGGCTCCTTCCAGGAGCTAGACACCTTCGTGCGCCACCGCACGTACGACTTCGGGATGCAGAAGAGCCGTCCCTGGGGCGACGCCGTGATCACCGGGCACGGGACGATCGAGGGGCGGCGGGTGTGCGTCTTCAGCCAGGACTTCACGGTGTTCGGAGGCTCGCTGGGGGAAGTCATGGCCGAGAAGATCTACAAGGTGATGGACCTGGCGGCGAAGATCGGCTGCCCGCTGATCGGCCTCAACGACTCCGGCGGCGCGCGGATCCAGGAGGGCGTCGTCTCTTTGGGCGCCTACGGCAACGTGTTCGTCCGCAACGTCAACTGCAGCGGCGTGATCCCGCAGATCAGCCTGATCATGGGCCCGTGCGCCGGCGGCGCGGTGTACTCGCCCGCGATCACCGACTTCGTCTTCATGGTCAAGGAGACCTCGCACATGTTCATCACCGGCCCCGAGGTGGTCAAGACCGTCACCGGCGAGGAGCCGAGCTTCGAGGAGCTCGGGGGCGCGATCAGCCACAGCACGAAGTCAGGGGTCGCCCACTTCGCCTCCGAGGACGAGGACGCGTGCTTACAGGACACCCGCTATCTGCTCTCGTTCCTGCCCCAGAACAACCTCGAGTGCCCGCCGCGCGTCCAGCCCACCGACGACCCGCTGCGCCAGGACCCCGAGCTCGACCACGTCGTCCCCGACAGCCCCAATAAGCCCTACGACATGCGTGTGGCGATCCGCCCGGTGGTAGACGACGGAGAGTTCTTCGAGGTCCACGAGAACTACGCCAGGAATGTCGTCTGCGGCTTTGCGCGGCTCGACGGCCGCGCGGTCGGCGTCGTGGGCAACCAGCCTGCGCAGCTCGCCGGCGTGCTCGACATCGACTCCTCGGTCAAGGCGGCACGCTTCGTGCGCACCTGCGACGCCTTCAACGTCCCGCTGATCACCTTCTGCGACGTTCCCGGCTTCCTGCCCGGGACCACGCAGGAATGGGGCGGGATCATCCGCCACGGCGCAAAGCTGCTGTACGCCTACACCGAGGCGACGGTTCCGAAGATCACCATCATCACCCGCAAGGCCTATGGCGGCGCCTACGACGTGATGGCCTCGAAGCACCTGCTCGCCGACTTCAACTTCGCGTGGCCGACCGCCGAGGTCGCGGTGATGGGCCCCGAGGCCGCGGTCAACGTGATCTACCGCCGCGACCTGGCGTCCTCACCGACCCCCGAGGCCCGCCGCGAGAAGCTGATCCACGACTACAAGGCCCACTTCGCCAACCCCTACGCGGCCGCCGAGCGCGGCTACATCGACGACGTGATCGCTCCCCACGAGACGCGCCCGAAGGTCATCACCGCGCTGGAGACGCTGCAGACCAAGCGCGCGCCGGGCCCCAAGCGCAAGCACGGGAACATCCCACTTTGATCTGGGCGCGCTTGCGCGCGCCTGTTTCGGGTTGGCCCTAGGACTACAGCCCCACGGTCTGGGCTTCGACGGCCCCGTTTCTCCACGCCTCGAGCGCGGCGAGGGCCACCGCGAGGTCCTGGATCGCGAGGCCTGTCGAGTCGAACAGCGTCACGGCCGCCGGCCCGGGCCGACCGGGCGCGTCGCCCGCGAGCACGGCACCCAGCTCGCTCACCCGCTCACGCGTCACCAGCCCGGCGCTGACCGCCGCCGTCAGCTCGCCGCCGTGGGCGGCCTGCTCCCACTCGTCGCAGAACAGCGCGCACGAGGCGACGGCATCGATGCTCGCCTCCGCCTTGCCGGATCCGTCGGCACCGAGCATGTTCAGGTGCGAGCCGGGTCGCAGGTCGCCGGCATCGATCACGACCTTGGCGCCGGGCGTGACGCAGCAGACGACCTCGCAGCCGATCGCCTCCGCACGCGAGCCAGTACGCCATCCGAGCTCGGCCGCCAGCGCCCCGGCGGCGTTCGGGTGGAGGTCGTGGCAGACGCCGGGGCCATATCCGGCCGCGGCCAGGCAGCGAGCCACCCACGCGCCGTGGCGCCCGCAGCCGAC
>QHBW01000094.1:2435-11889 GCA_003244205.1 Solirubrobacterales bacterium
GAACGGGCGTCGAGCAGCATCAGCGGCTCCCCCGTGCTCGCGTCCGAAAGGCAGATCACGCCCGTGACCGTGGGCAGCCCGCGCGCAGGGTTGCCCGGAAACGACGTCACCCACTTGAGCAGCGCGAGCCCGGCGCCGCGCGCCGGCATCGCGCGGAAGTCCCCGAACGGCGGGCTCTCGAGGTAGACCTTCGGCGGCATCGTCCACTCGCCGGCGTGAAAGCGCAGCAGCCCGTTGCGCACGCGCTGGGTCGCTTCGCTCGGCGAAACCGCCGCGAGCACGGCGTCGTAGTCCAGGACAGGCAGACTCGCAGCCACGGCTTGCCACGATACCCTCGCCCGCGTGAACCGTCGCCCCCAGCTGACGATCGTCGCGCCCAGCGCCTCGCCTCTCGAGGCTGCTGCTGTCATCTCGGCGCTGGCGCGCTTCATGCGCGAGACCGCGCCGCGCCCGGCGCCCGCGGAGCCGGAGCGCAATCCGTGGCAACAGGCCGCGCTGCGGGAAGGGGTCGCGCGCTGGGCGAAACAGCCGGCGGCGTGGGCCTGACCCCTCGCCGCCGGATGCTGCGTAGTCGCGGCGGTCGCATCGTGGCTCCGGGGTGGCAAGTACTACCACGCTGCGCCTGAGCCCGAGCCCGACCCGGAACCAGAGCTGGTGGAGGCGGCGATGGTCTGACAGGCACGGCGCGTAAAAGGATCATATCCCGATCGCCTTTTGGTACATTAGGAGTATCTCGATTCCGCGCGCCGGAAGGACGTGATGGAGCCCGCCTCGCTTGACAGCCCCCCAACCCGTACCGGAACGCTCGATCATCCCGAGGTGGTCGAGAACGTCCCCGGCCACGTGATCCCGATCCTCGAGCGCGAGTTCGACGACTTCGACACCGAGTCCACACGCTTCCTGCAACGAGAGCTCGAGGAGGAGACCTTCATCAAGTTCCGCCTCAAGCAGGGGGTGTACGGACAGCGCCAGCCAGACCGCCAGATGATCCGCGTCAAGCTCCCCCTCGGCGGGATCACCCCCGAGCAGCTCGACGCCTTCGCCGATGGCATCGATCGGTACGTGCCGCTGCGCAAGGGCCACATCACCACGCGCCAGAACATCCAGATGCACCACGTCCCGCTCCCCGACGCGGCCAAGCTGATTCGCGCCCTCGGCGACACCGGCCTCTCCAGTCGCGAGGGCTGCGGCAACACGATGCGTAACGTCACCGGCGATCCGCGAGCGGGCGTGCTCGAAGGCGAGCTGTTCGACATCACTCCGTATGCCGGCGCGTACGTGCGCTACTTCGTACGCCACCCCACGACCCAGTCGATGCCGCGCAAGGTCAAGACCGCGTTCACGCCCACAGACCAGGACAACGCGATCACGCGGATCCACGACATCGCCTTCCTCGCGCGCGTCCGCGACGGAGTGCGCGGAGTCGAGATGCGGGTCGGCGGCGGTACCTCGATCATGCCCCGGACGGCGCCCACCCTGTACGAGTTCGTCGAGCTCGACAACGGCGACTACCTGAAGGTGACCGAGGCGTGCATGCGGATCTTCGACCGCCAGGAGTGGCTGCGGGTCAACCGTGCCCGGGCGCGGATCAAGGTGCTGGTCGACAAGATCGGGATTGATGCCTTCCGCGAGCAGGTGGAGGAGGAGTTACAGGGAGACTGGGTCGTCGAGCGCGACTTCTCGATCGAGCGGATCCTGTTCGAGCACGACGAGCAGGCGCACGCGCCCGCCAAGCCGAGCGACCCGCCGACCCCGAATGGAGACAATCGCGAGTTCAATCGCTTCGCGCAGTCAAACGTCGCACCCCAGCGCCAGCCCGGCTTCTCGACCGTCGAGGTCAAGGTCACGCGCGGCGACCTGACCCCCGAGCAGCTCCGCGGCCTCGCCCAGATCATGCGCGAGCACACTGGCGGCTACGCCCGCACCACGGTCCATCAGAACCTGGTCCTGCGCTGGGTCCGCAACGAGTCCGTATACGAGCTGTGGCGGGCGCTGGCAGCGCTCGAGCTGGCCGGCGCCGGCGCCGACGAGATCACCGACGTCGTCAGCTGCCCGGGGACCGACTCCTGCAAGCTCGGGATCACGAGCTCGATGGGCCTCAACCAGGCGATCTCAGAGCGCTTGGCGCAGATGCGGATCGACGACGAGCTCACCCGCAGGATCCACGTCAAGATGAGCGGCTGCCCGAACGGCTGCGGCCAGCACCACATCGCCGGGATCGGCTTCTACGGCGCCTCGATCAAGGTCGGCGAGCACACGATCCCCGCTTACATCCCCCACATCGGCGGCGCCTACGAGGGCGGCGAGGTGCGCTACGGCAAGCGGCTGAAGGCGCGGCTGGCGGCCAAGCGCGTCCCCGACGCCGTCGAGCGCTGGGTCCGCTTCTACGAGTCCGACCGCGGCGAGGGCGAGGAGTTCGGCGCGTTCGCCCAGCGGGTGGGGGCCGCCGCCTTCGAGGAGCGCGTGAAGGACCTGACGATGCCGATCGAGTTCGATCTCGAGAACATGAGCTACTTCGTCGACTGGAGCCGCAACGCCCCGTTCGAGGTCATCCGCGGCGAGGGCGAGTGTGCGGTCTAGCATCAGCAGCCCGACGATGACCGCCGCCGTAACCGAGCTCGAGTCAGCCTCCGCGCAGGAGGTCCTCGCCTACGCCGTGGAGCGCTTCCACCCGCGGCTGACGACGGCGTGCTCGTTCCAGAAGGAGGAGTCGGTGCTCCTGCACATGCTTGCCGGGATCGAGCCGGCGGCGCGCGTCTTCACGATCGACACCGGCGTCCTATTCGCGGAGACGCTCGCAACGTGGAAGCGCTTCGAGCAGCGCTACGGCGTGCAGGTTGAGGTGCTCGACGCGCACAGCCCGGACAAGCCGTGGACCGCGGCGCACTGCTGCGGCGAGGCCAAGGTCGATGCGCTGCAGCGCGCGCTGGCGGGAGTCGATGCCTGGGTAACCGGCGTGCGCCGCGAGCAGGGGCCGACGCGGGCGGACGCGGCCAAGCTCGAGCGCGACGAGGCCCGCGGCGTCTGGAAGGTCAACCCGCTCGCCGACTGGACCGAGAGGGACCTGTGGCGCTACATCAATGAGCACGACCTCCCCTACCATCCGCTGCACGATCGCGGCTATGCCTCGATCGGCTGCGCGCCGTGCACCCAGCCTGGCGAGGGTCGCGAGGGTCGCTGGGCGGGCGAACACAAAACCGAGTGCGGAATCCACAAATGAATCCATTCACCTACGAGCTCTCGCACCTGGAGACGCTCGAAGCCGAGTCGATCCACATCTTCCGCGAGGTGGCGGCCGAGCTCGAGCGTCCGGTGCTGCTGTTCAGCGGCGGCAAGGACTCGCTCGTGCTGCTGCGGCTGGCGGAGAAGGCGTTCAGGCCCGGGCGCTTTCCCTTCCCGATCATGCACGTCGACACCGGCCACAACTTTGCCGAGGTGATCGAGTTCCGCGACCGGATCATCTCCGAGCTCGGCGAGCGCCTGATCGTCGCGAGCGTCCAGGTCTCGATCGACGACGGCCGGGTCGCCGAGGAACAGGGGCCGCGGGCATCGCGGAACCGACTGCAGACCACGACACTGCTCGATGCGATCGAGCGCCACGGCTTCGACGCGGCATTCGGCGGCGCGCGGCGCGATGAGGAGCGCGCTCGCGCCAAGGAGCGCGTGTTCTCCTTCCGCGATGACTTCGGCCAGTGGGATCCCAAGCGCCAGCGACCCGAGCTGTGGTCGCTCTTCAACGGCGCCATCCGCAAGGGAGAGCACGTTCGCGTGTTTCCGATCTCGAACTGGACCGAGCTCGACGTGTGGCAGTACATTGACACCGAGCGGCTGGAGGTTCCCTCGATCTACTACGCCCACAATCGCCGGGTGTTCGAGCGCGACGGGATGCTCTACGCCCACAGCCCCCATGTCGAGCTCGCCCGTGACGAGGAGGTGTTCGAGACCTCGGTCCGCTACCGCACGGTCGGGGACATGACCTGCACCGGGGCCGTGCGGTCGACCGCGAGCACGCTGCCCGAGGTCGTCGCGGAGATCGCCGCCACACGGATCACCGAGCGCGGCGAGACGCGCGCCGACGATCGCGTCAGCGACGCGGCGATGGAAGACCGCAAACGTGAAGGATACTTTTGACGTGGTGCCGTTGATGAGCCCAGGCGCCGCCACCAACGGCTACGCGCTCCGTACCCGCACCAGCGAGCTGCTGCGGATCGCGACTGCCGGCTCGGTCGACGACGGCAAGTCGACCTTGATCGGCCGGCTGCTGCACGACTCCAAGGCGATCCTCGAGGACCAGCTCGAGCACGTGACCCAGACCTCCGAGCGGCGCGGCGACGGCTACCTGAACCTCGCGCTGCTGACCGACGGGCTGCGCGCCGAGCGCGAGCAGGGGATCACGATCGACGTCGCCTACCGCTACTTCCAGAGCCCGCGGCGGAAGTTCATCATCGCCGACACCCCCGGGCACGAGCAGTACACGCGCAACATGGTCACCGGCGCATCGACCGCCGAGCTGTCGATCGTGCTCGTCGACGCGCGCAAGGGCGTCTCGGAGCAGACCCGCCGCCATGCCTTCATCGTCTCGCTGCTGCGGATCCCACACCTGGTCGTGTGCGTCAACAAGATGGACCTGGTCGGCTACGACGAGACGGTCTTCTACCGGATCCTCGACGAGATGACCGACTGGGCCGCGCGGCTGCAGATCCCCGACATCACCTTCATCCCGATCTCGGCCCTGCACGGAGACAACGTCGTAGGGCGCTCGTGGGCGATGCCGTGGTACGGCGGCGCGCCGCTGCTCTACCACCTCGAGCACGTCGTGATCGCCCCCGACCGCAACCTCGCCGATGTGCGCTTCCCGGTGCAGTGGGTGATCCGGCCGATGAGCGACGCGCACCACGACTACCGCGGCTACGCCGGCCAGGTCGCCGGCGGGGTGCTGCGGCCCGGCAGCGACGTGGTGGTGCTCCCGAGCGGGCAGCAGACGCAGGTCGCGTCGATCGACAGCTTCGACGGGGAGCTCGACGCCGCTTTCCCGACGATGTCGGTCGCGCTGCGCTTCGCCGACGAGCTCGACATCTCCCGCGGGGACATGATCGTCGAAGCCGAGGACCAGCCGGAGTGCACGCGCCAGCTCGAGGCGATCGTCTGCTGGATGAGCGAGCAGCCGCTGCGTGCGCGATCGCGCTACACGATCAAGCACACGACCCGCACGGCGCGGGCCGTCGTCGAGGAGCTCGAGCACCGGGTCGACGTCAACACGCTCGAGCACAAGCCCGCCGAGCAACTCGCGCTCAACGAGATCGGCCGCGTGCGGCTGCGCTGCAGCTCGCCGCTGATGGTCGACCCGTATGCGCGCAACCGCACCACAGGTAGCTTCATCCTGATCGACGAGGCCACCAACGACACCGTCGCCGGTGGGATGGTGCTGAGCACGCGCTAGCGCTGCGAGCGCTGGGAGCTATCATCGCGCGCTGTGGCTCGCTACGACAGACGGGGGGGCCCGAGCGTGGCTTCGAGCCCTAATGGTGGTGCCCGCCATCCGGCGGCAGACCCAGTCGCCCCAAACACAGGGCCGGCGGCAGCGACAACCCCGACGGCCGGCGACAGAACCGGCGGGTGGTGATCACGAGCGGCCCCTGAGCCACTGGCCACGGTCGGCACCGATCGCCGCTCAGGTGTCCCGCCGTTTCAGCAGCACCGCGGCGATCGCGAGCGCCACCGCGGCGTAGGCGGCAAAGACCGCCAATCCCGCCCATGGCGCCAGCGTCCCCGAGTCCGGGTTGATCGTCCAGATCGCCCCGCCGGCGTTACTCGGTAGGTAGGGGTCGATCGAGTTGGTCACGCTCGAGGGAAGCAGGCCGACGATCGGCGGCAGCACGAACACGATCCCGGCCAGGGCGGCGATCCCGCCGGCGGTGCTGCGGAGGATCGCTCCGAGACCGAGGCCGAACAACCCCATCACCGTCAGGTAGAGCGCCGCCCCGAACAGCGCCCGTACGACGCCGGGGTGCGAAATGCCGATGTTGATGTGCTGCCCGGAGAGGATCGCCTGTCCGATGAAGAACACGATGAACACGGCCGGAAGGCTGACCGCGAACGCCACCGCGCCGAATACGACCGCCTTGCCCCACAGGACCGGGAGGCGCTTTGGCACCGCGGAGAAGGTCGCGCGAATCATGCCGGTGGAGTACTCGGCGGTGATCGCCAGCACGCCGAGCACGCCGATCGCGAGCTGGGCGAAGTTGACGCCGGCGAGGTTCGCACGCAGGGGATGGAAGTGGTGACGCTCGTCGGCGCCGAGGTGCGGCCATCGCGATTCGAACACCACGCACGCGAGGATCCCGAACCCGATGATCAGCAGCAGCATCACGAACAGCGACCAGCGCGTCGAGCGGACCGAGCGGAGCTTGGTCCACTCCGACAGCGCGACCCGGCGCTGGGTGACCGGGCCGACGGGGGCGGCCCCTCCGGCCTCGACCGGGGGTCTCTCCACGGCGACGGCGCTCACGTGAGCACCTCGTTCGGCTCGGCCTTGGGCCTGTCCTCGACGTGGAACTCGAGCGAGTCGCGGGTGAGCTCCATGAACGCCTCCTCGAGCGAAGCCTGCTGCGTGCTCAGCTCGTACAGAACGATGCCGTGCTCGGCCGCGATCGTACCCACCTGCTCCGAGCTCAGTCCGCGCACCTCGACGACCGACGGCGCCACCGCCGACACGCTCACCTCCGGGCCTGCGACCAGCTCCACGAGCCGCTCGAGCTGGGGCGATCGGACGCGGACGGAGTGCTTGGAGGCGCTGGCGACGAACTCCTCGACGCCCATGTCCGCGATCAGCTTGCCGCGGCCGATCACGATCAGATGCTCGGCGGTCAGCGCCATCTCGCTCATCAGGTGCGAGGACACGAACACCGTCCGGCCCTCGCTCGCGAGGCGCTGCAGCAGCTTGCGCACCCACTGGATGCCCTCCGGATCGAGACCGTTCACGGGCTCGTCGAACATCACCGTGCGCGGGTCGCCGAGCAGCGCCGAGGCGATCCCGAGGCGCTGTCCCATCCCCAGCGAGAAGCCCCCGGCGCGCTTGCCCGCGACCTCCCTGAGGCCCACGCTCTCGATCAACTCGTCCACCCGCCGGCGGCCGATGCCGTGTGTCTGCGCGAGCGCGAGCAGGTGATTGCGGGCCGAGCGCCCGGTGTGGACCGAGCGCGCCTCCAGCAGCGCGCCGGCCTCGTGCAGCGGCGAATCGTGGTCGCGATACGGCTTGCCGTTGACCAGCGTGCGACCCGCGTTAGGAGCATCGAGGCCCAGGATCAACCGCATCGTCGTCGACTTGCCCGACCCGTTCGGCCCCAGGAAGCCGGTCACGATGCCGGGACGCACCTCGAAGGTGAGGTCGCTCACGGCGACCTTCTCTCCGTAGCGCTTGGTGACGTTGGTCACCTCGATCATGCGGGCAGCAAACCAATCCTTCCTGAATCTCCCCTAACGGGAGCCCTACGGACGCGTGTATATATTGAAAATCTCATGCGCATGCTGCACGCATCACGCCGCACGGTGATCGCCGTGAGCCTATACGTCACGGCCTCGGCGGCGCTGGTCGTGGTCTTCGGAGTCCCCTACCAGCGTGACATCCTCGCCGTGTGGCTGCTGCTCGGCCTGCTGTGCTTCTCGCTCGCGGACCTGCGCGGCTACGCCCGCGGGGTCATGCTGGAATGGCTGCCGTTCATCGCGATCCTGATCGCGTACGACTCGCTGCGCGGCACCGCCGGGCACCTGTTCGCCGTCCACTACCTGCCCCAGCTGCAGGTCGACACGGCCCTGTTCGGCGGCACCACTCCCACGGTCGCGCTGCAGCACTGGCTGTGGCACGGGCACGTCGTCTGGTACGACCTGGTCTTCTGGTCGGTGTACCTGACCCACTTCTTCGTTACGCCGGTGCTGGCGACGATCCTCTGGAAGGTCGATCGTCAGCGCTTCCGCACCTTCGCGGTGCTCGTCGCGACGCTCTCGTTCGCGGGGCTGATCACCTACGCGCTGTATCCGGCGGCGCCGCCGTGGATGGCGAGCCAGGCGCACCTGATCGCGCCGGTCGCCCGCGTGATTCCCGCGGTCTGGCACAGCCTCAGTCTGCACTCCGCGGGATCGCTGATCGAAAACGGCTACCAGTACGCCAACAACGTCGCGGCCGTGCCCTCGTTGCACACCGCGTTCGCGCTGCTGATCGCGATCACGCTGTGGCCACGCAAGCGCAAGTGGCTGCGCCCACTCGTGGCGCTGTACCCGCTGGCGATGGCGCTCGCGCTGATCTACACGGGCGAGCACTACTTCTCCGACGTAGCACTCGGCTGGATCTACGCGATCGTCGCCGTGCTCGCCGGACGCGCGCTGATGCGGTGGTGGAGCTCACGCCAATCGCAGGCTGGTCGGCCGGTGCCGGCCCGCAAGCCGGCACCGGCCCCAGAGGCAACCTCGCCCGAGCCGGCATATGCCGAGGCGTCGGGCGGCGCCTGAACGGCCGGGCCCCGCCGTTCGCGCGCCGCTAGAGTCTCGGCGGGCCGATGTTCTCGAAGATCCTGATCGCCAATCGTGGCGAGATCGCGGTGCGGATCATGCGCGCGTGCGAAGAGCTCGGGATCGCGACCGTCGCGGTCTACTCGGAGCTGGACCGCGACGCCCGGCACACCCGGCGCGGCCACGAGGCGTTCCTGCTCGGACCGGGTCCCGCGAGCGAGAGCTACCTGTCGATCGAGAGGCTGCTCGAAGCCGTGCGGCGCTCGGGCGCCGAGGCCGTCCATCCCGGCTACGGGTTCCTGGCCGAGAACGCCGCGTTCGCCGCGGCGCTGGCCGAGCGGCAGATCGCGTTCATCGGCCCGCCCGCCTCGGCAATCGAAGCGATGGGCTCGAAGACCCGCGCGCGCAAGCTGATGGCCGCCGCCGGCGTTCCGATCGTGCCCGGCACGACCGAGCCCGTCGCGAGCGTGGAGGACGCGCGCAAGCTGATCGAGGAGGAGATCGGCTACCCGGTCGCGGTCAAGGCGGTCGGCGGAGGCGGCGGCAAGGGCTTCCGGGTGGCGCTCGGCGACGACGAGCTCAGCGGCGCATTCGAGGGCGCCGCGCGCGAGGGCGAGAAGTTCTTCGCCGATTCGACTGTATACCTCGAGCGATACCTGCCGGATCCGCGGCACGTCGAAGTCCAGGTGCTGGCCGACACGCACGGCCGCGTGATCCACCTCGGCGAGCGTGACTGCTCGCTGCAGCGCCGCCACCAGAAGCTGATCGAGGAGGCGCCGGCGCCGGCGGTCGACGAGCGGCTCCGAGCCCGGATCGGGAAGATCGCCACCGACGCCGCTGCGGCCGTCGGCTATACGGGCGCTGGGACGATCGAGGGGCTGCTCCAGAACGGGGAGTACTTCTTCCTGGAGATGAACACTCGCGTGCAGGTCGAGCACTGCGTGACCGA
>QHBW01000007.1 GCA_003244205.1 Solirubrobacterales bacterium
CGCCCCTGAGCGCCCCTGAGCGCCGGAGACGATCTTGGCTGGCCCCCAAACCCCTCGTCTCGGCCTCAGCAGGGGCTTAGACGGGCTTAAGACGCGCCGGATTGCGCGTGGGGCCAGAGCTCGTTGCCTCCGAGCTTGACCAGCAGCCGCGGCCACGGCGGGCGGCCGAGCCGCTCGGCCAAGGCCAGCGCTTGGGGATCTTCGTCAAGCTGGGTGTCGATCAGGATCGTCGTCCCGTCGTCGAGCTTGAGGCGGACGTCGTCGACGCCCTGCGCGTCGCAGCTGGCGTCGATCACGGTGCACGGCGGACGCCTCGACACCAGCTACGTCCGGCGGCTGCTTCCGCGGCTCGCGGTGCGGGCGGGGATCGAGGGAAAGCGCGTCCACGCGCACGGGCTGCGCCACACCCACGCTGCGGAGCTCGCCCGCCCAAGAACTCGTCGCTCGGTGACGGTTTCCTTCCTCGGCGCCAACGGTGATCTCGCGCTGGGCCTGGCGCTGCTGATCGCCGCCGTTGCCGGCGCCTTGATCCTGCTGCTGATCGGCAGCACGCGGATCATTCAGCTGCGCTTGGCCGTGCGCCGGCAGCGCAGCCGGCGCTGCCGCTGATTTTCAGCTCACGCTACGGCCGTGAGGGCCGCAGCCGGTGCAGACAAAGCCGGCGCCCGGCGGCGCGAGCTACCGCGCGGGGCGGTCGCCTCGGCCGCGATCTTTCGCTGGGACAGATCCAACCGCGCATGAAGCCGGTGCCGAGATAGAGTGTGCTCGCAGTTCGTGTTCTTGCACCCGCGGCAGTCGAAGGGAATGCATATGCCAGACGAAGATTCATCGGTGGACGAGGAGACCCAGTCCTTGTTGGACGCCAAGGAAGCGCATACAGGGGAAGACAAGGGGGACGGCGGGAAGACGACCGCCAACGACGATCAAAAGCAGGACCAGGTCCCCGATGCCGGCGAGTCCCACGGGTTGGCCCACAAGAAGCATTAGCGGCCAACAAGCTGCAGGCCGGCGTCCCGCTCCCGCACCCGTGGGCTGGGCTCACGGGGCGGCGAGCACGTTGCTCAGGGCCTCTTCGAGCTCCGCCGACGGTGCGGGAGCGATCGCCCTTGCCATGCCTGATCCGCAGCGTCCCAGCGTGGAGGTCGACGTCGCGCAGCTCCAGCGCGAGCGCCTCGCCGACGCGTAATCCCGAGCGCCACAGCACCGCGATCAACGCGCGGTTGCGAGCCCCGGAGGGCGCGGTGCTCGAGCACGCGCGGATCAGCGCGAGGACCTCGCCCTCGGTCAGGATCTCCGCCGGCCGCCGACGGGAGGTCGAGGTCACGTTTTCGTGCATTAACGTGACTGTATGAGGGGGTCCGGACGGCATCTCGACGTAAACGTGACTCGGCTGGCGGTGAGGCCCTGCTGGGCTCAGGCGGCGGGGAGCTCGACGAGGCCCGCCGCCGAGGACGGCTCGGGCACCGGCTCGCCGTGCTCGCGCAGGCTCTCGACGTGCAGCACGATCGCCTGCGCGATCAGCTCCTGCACCTCGGCGCGGCTCTTGGCGACCGCGACGCAGCCGGGGAGGTCGGGCAGCCACGCCCCCCAGCTGGTCGGGCCCCGCTCGTAGATCACCGCGTACTCGCTCACCGCATCTCCTCGCTGCTCAAGCCCGCCTGCCGGCGGATCGATGCCAGCGTGCCGGGCGGAACGTCGTCGCCGGGATGCCCGGCCACCGTCACGGTACCGGGCTTGGTCTCGTGGCGGAAGATGCGGTGGCTGCCGCTCCGGCGGTCCAGTCGCCAGCCGTCCGACTCCACGACGTGGATCGCGTCGCGGACCTTCACGGCGTCGCCGGCGTCGAGGCCTCGGCGGACGCTCGCCGGTGCCACCACCGCCGCGGCGCCTGGGCTTCGGCGAGCCGCGCTTCCAGCTCCAGGACCCGTGCGCGCTGCTCGTGCGCGAGCGCTTCGAGCCGTCCGCGGTCGGCTCGGAGGCTGTCAGCCTCGCGCTCTATCACCCGCAGCTCGGCGAGCTCGCCGGCCTGACGCTCCAGGCGATCGAGCAGCTCGCCGAGCGCGTTGCCTCCGAGGCTGCCTCCCTGGGGCTGTTGCCCCTTTGCCGCCTCACCGCCGGGGCCGATCAGCCCCGCCCGCTCAAGCTCCGAGGCAGGAATGCGCCTCACCCCGTCCCGGAGGCTGGCGCGCAGCTGCTCCCGGTCGACGCGGTTGCGGATCGCCTTCTGACTCAGGCCGGTGGCCTCTGCCGCCTCGTTGATCGTGTAAGTCCGCACCGTCATCTTGCATCTTCGAGTCTTCGCCGGTCAATTCCTGCAAAGCCTCTTGAGGCTGCCTCCCGGGGTCGCTGCCCCTAAGCCGCCTCAGCGGCGCGGTACCGCTCTGCCCCGGTCCGAGTGAGCCCCAAGGGTCGCGCCCTTGCTCTGCAAGGGCTCAGACGGGCTTACGTTGCGCCGAAACGAGCGATTGGACGGCCGCGGTGCGCACCGCGGCCCGTTCGGGCCGCTCACGCTTCGCGGCCGCGATCCCCGGCGAGCGCCAGGGAGCATCTGAGCGCGCCTGAGCGCGGGCTCGAGCACCGCTGAGGCGCCGCACGACCAGGCACCAGCCCGCGCGCTTCTGGCACTGCACAAGCTCGTAGGCGGGGTCAGTCGCGACGATCCGGGCGCCGGCGCGGTTGAGAGCTTCACGAGCTGCGCGCGGCCGCTTGAACTCGCCGACGCCGAGCGACTGCCGTGCCGGCTCAGCCAGGCCGATCGCGGACTCCTCCCTGCCGTCCATGCTGCGCTGAGGCCAGCTCGCCCAGCTCTCGAGCGCCGCCCACATGCGGGCGGGCAACCCCGACCCGAGCGCGCGGAGGAGGTCGAGGTCGATCCACGTCGAGCCGTGTGGGTTGCTCACGATTTGCTGCGCGCTCCACCGTCCGATCTCCACGCGCAGCGATGTATGGCCGCTGAGCGCTCCCCACTCGCGCGGGGTGCGGAGCTGCAGCTCGAGCGTCGCGTCCCAGATGTCGCCCAGCAGCGCGACGTAGCCCGTACGGATGTGCCGTAGCGCCAGCTCCGGGTCAGGCTCGACGACGTGCACGCAAGCTCGCGTGGTCGCCAGGCGCAGCATCGACGCGGACAGCCGGCGGTAGCAGTGCCCGCCGTCGTCGCCGAGCACCATGTCCGCCAGCTGGTAGCCGGTCGTGTGGACGGTGCGCGTGTCCGCGTTGGCGAGCGACGGATCGTCCGCGGGAGGTTCGGGCACCTGCGCCTGCAGGAGCGCGCCGAAAGCTGCCCAGAGCCGCAGGTCGAGCACCGAGAGGCGGCGAGAGCATGCGACCCACCCGGAGCCGAGCAGGCAGCGCCCGACCCACGGCTCGTTGCTTGGGGAGCGCGTGCCCTGCCACATGGGGTGGAGCATCGCACCGCGAGGAGCCTGGCCGTGGTGGCGCGTCGATGGCCTCGACATTGGTCGACACCCTCGCAGGCGAGCCGGACGACTCCGAAGCTCGCTACCGGGGGTACCCCGGTTTTTTAGTGGCGCGTCGGGTCCGACCACCCCGGCCGACCAGTGGCGCTTGACCCCGGCCGACCAGTGGCGCTTTTAGCCGTTTGACCCCGGCCGACCAGTGGCGCTTTAACGTCCCTGTTAACGACCCTGAGGGATCTGCGCTCGCGCGCACACACGCGCGCGATGGCTACCGCGGTCGGGGCGCCCCGTCGCTTGACACCACTCGTGCTGCGCGCTCGGGTGCCGCTCCGGGACGCTGACGGCGCCTTCGCGCCTACAGCAAAGCTCCCTGAAGAGAGAGGATCGGGAAGCTAGGCAGTACCCCAAACCTAGAAACAGCTCACCGAGAAAAAGGAGGGTAGAGTCGCCAGGAGAGACGAGCTAGGGTTCAGCAAACCCTACAGCAAACACTACATCACAGATGTACCCCAAAGCACCGCCCCGCCCCGCCGCGATTGACTCCAGAGCCATCCCCCGACCGAGACTACCCACCCCCCACGTGGTGTGGTTCGGGTAGTCTCGGTCGGGTTCTGGGCGGTCGAGATGGCAGCGGGGCGGGGCGGAGCGAGAGCAACCATCGGAGCTGGTCAGAGCAGTGGTGATCTGGATCACAAGCAGGTCAAAGTCAACAGCCAAAGGTCAACCTCAACGGCTCACAGCCAGGCGCCGAGAGACAGGGCTGGCAAGCTGGCAAGGAGGCGCTGTGGGACATGCGAGGAGGGCGCGGGGCCGGCGACGATGCGAGGGCTCGGGTGGCTGGCGCGGCCGGGGCCGGCGCCGGTGCAGGCCTGGTCCTGCGCGATGGGCTGGAGTGCGCGCCGGGGCTTCTCCCAGGCGCAGGTGCTCGAGCGCCTGGGCTGCCTGGAGCGGTCACCCGACGGTGCGCGGGCAGGGCTCGCTTGAGCGCCGCTGCGTCGCAGCTGCGCCAGGGTCGTCTCGAGCGTCATGGTTGCGACACCCGACGCGGCTGCATCAAGGTGCCGCAGGCCCTTATGCCGCAGGCTGCGACTTGGCCAGCTTTGAGCCAAGTGCACCCTGGGGCGCAGGAAGCACGTCGAGAAGTTCCTTCGGCAGCTGCTCGCTGGCGCGCCAGAACTCAAGCCCGACGAGCTTGCCGCTGGCCCGGTCGAAATCGCGCAGGCCCCACTCCTGCTCCTCGCTGACGAGCGCTCCCGGCGCGACTTGCTCGAAGAGGAACCAGGCGATGTCGACCTCACGGTCGTAATGCGCGTACATCGGCATCGAGGCTACCGCTCGCGGAAGACCGTCACCACCAGCGCCGCCGCCTGGTCATCGCCCACCGGCCAGTTGTAGGCGACTCGGAGCGAGCCCGAGCTGACAAGCCAGTCGGCCTCGCGAGGGTTCCGCCGTCGCCGGCTGTGGTGCTCGAGCACGGCAACGGTGACCTGCTCGACTGTGACGCCGAGCGGAACCATTCGCTCGGTCGCGTGCTGCGACAGCAGAACCAGGCTGGGAGCGTTCACGCGGCTTCGGTGCCGCGCAGCTCACGCAGGAGTCGCCGGCGCTTCCACCACCTGGCGTCCATCACACATTCGAGCCGCTGCTCTGCCACCAGCCGTTCTGCATGCTCGCGATGCAGCTCCTGCTCGATCAGCTCGCGCGCCTCGCGCTCGGCGCCCGCCGCTGCCTGCACGCGTTGCGTGAGCTGACGGTGTGCCAGAAGCTCCCGCCGCAGCCGCTCGGCCTCTTCACGCAGCGCGGCGATGTCCGGCGAGTCATCCGGGCGCACGCCGGGCCAGAGACCAGCCCGCTCGAGCTCCGAGCGGGGAATACGGCGCACGCCATCGTGCTTGACAACGCGCACTGCCCCGCGGTCGACCTTCTTGCGAAGCGCCTCGTAGCTGATCCGACACTGCTCAGCCGACTCTCTGATCGTGAACGTCTCCACGGCTGTGCATCTTCGCCATCGAGCCAGACGCTCCTGCCCCGCTTGTCGCAGCTGCGGCGGTCGTCTCGAGCGTCATGGTTGCGACACCTGACGCGGCTGCGTCAGGTGTCGCAGGCCCTACGCGGCCTCCCAGCGGCGGGCGCGCATCGTGCCTCGGCACGTGCTCGCCGACGGCCTCACGTGGCGCGCGGTCGCTGAGCAGCTCGGGCGCGACAGTCGGCAACGCCCATCGCGCGTCTACGCGTCGAGGCCCTGCGCGCCGCACGAGAGCGCGACCCCACCCGAGCGCCGATCCCACGCCGAGCTCCCCTCAGCGCCCCTGAGCGCCC
>QHBW01000001.1 GCA_003244205.1 Solirubrobacterales bacterium
TGTCAATGGCCATCGGTTTCTCCCCACTGGCGGCCACAAAATTCCCCACTGGTGGCCATCATTTCTCCCCGCTGGTGGCCATCAAATCTCCCCACCAGGGTTGGGTCGGGGGTCAGGTCAGGGGCCTCACCCCCTTGCCGGCGGTCGCTTGGGCGAGCCGGTAGCTGTCTTGCCCGTCGGTGACGATCACGTGGGCGTGGTGCAGGAGCCGCTCGACGGTCGCGGTGGCGAGCGTCTTTGGCATCAGCTCGTCGAACCCGGAGGGGTGGATGTTCGAGCTGAGCGCGATCGAGCGTTTCTCGTAGGCGGCGTCGACGACCCTGAACAGCGCCTCGGCCGCCTCGGCGGAAACGGGCAGTAGGCCGACGTCGTCGATCAGGATCAGGTCGGTGCGGATCAGCTTGCCGATCGCTTTGTGGATGCTGTCGTCGGCGCGGTGGCGGCGGAATAGCTGGGCGAGCGTCTCGAGCGTGTGCCAGGTGACTGTGCGGCCGTTGTCGATCGCGAGGTGTCCGAGCGCCTCGATGAAGTGGCTCTTCCCGCTGCCGCTGGGACCGCACACGACCAAGACTTCCGCCCGGTCGAGCCACTCCAGCGTGCGTAGCGCCGTCTGCGTTTGTGGTGGGATCACCGATTTCTCGGGCTCCCAGGCGTCGAAGGTCTTGCCGGCCGGCAGCCCCGACGCGCGCCGCCTGGTCCGGATCGTCGCTTGGTCGCGCCCTTGGGCCTCCTCGGCGAGCAGGACCTTGAGGACCTCGGCGGGCTCCCAGCGCTGTGCTCTCGCGGTGGCGATCACCTCGGGCGCGGCCTTGCGGATGTAGGGCAGGCGCAGACGGCGAAGGAGCCGTTCGAGCTCGTCGGAGAGCGGCGGTGGGCTGGGCGGCTTGACGGTCATCGCTGCCCCCTGATCGGGCTGATCTGGCGCTGTGGCGGGCGGGGGATCGCTCGCGGCGATGTCTGGCAGGGCCGCAGACGTCCTCCCGTAGCCTCGGTTTGGCGCCGATCAGCGCAAATTGATGCTCTCATCGCCCGAATCCCTCCCAGCTGCGGGTCGAGCGCTGCAACGAGGCGTCCTCCGAGGCCCTGGTGGGCAGCGGGATCACGGTCGCGCTCTGCTGGTGGGCCAGGATGCTGGCCAGATCCCCGTCGGCGAAGCGGCCATAGACCGCACACCGCTCAAGCGCCGCATTGACGGGCCCTGAGCCGTGGAGCTTGGCGAGGTCGACCACTTCTGCCATCTTGCGGCGGATCCGCTGCGTGCCCTCGGCCGCCGCCCGCTTGAGCCACCGCTCCGCGCCCTCGCCGATCGCAAGGAACTCCTCCTCCTCCGCGGATCGGGCACGAGGCTTGCGCTCCAGCGCGCCCGCCGGCCGCGGCGGGTAGTGCTCGTCGTTGATGCTCGGGCGGCCCGGTGTCGTCAGCGCGTGCCTGGCAACCTCCCGCGGCCCCTGCTCGTCGATGTGCACAACGACCAGCTGCTCCGCCTCGGCGCGGACCCACACCCGCTCGCCGATCAGTTCGTGCGGCACCGAGTAGATCGCATCCCCGATCGAGACCGTTGCCTGACGGTCGACCTTGCGAGTCTGCCCGAAGCACAACGTGTGCCCCACCCGGGGCAGCCGGTGCAGATGCTCATGCTCCTGCGCGAGCAAGACCACCGGCGCCTGACGGGTCGCGCGGTGCGGGCGAGTGTTCACATCGGCCATGAACTGCTCGCACGCCTGCTCCAGCGCCTGCCAGTCCTCGTACTCCTCGCGGAGGTTGTGATCGGTCGGCACCAGATCCGCCTTCGCGACGCGCACGGTCGCTTCGCTGCCGCCCTTGCTCTGCGGGTCCGCGGGCTCGCAGGTCGCGATCGTCAGCCCGTAATGGCGCGAGACCTCAACGATCCGCGGGTTGCGCACCGCGATCCCGCACACATGCTCGACCGTCACCGTCTTCTCGTTATCGGTCAACGCGTAGGTCGGAACGCCATCCAGGTACCTCAGCGTCCGGTCCAGCCCGATCACCACCGACGGCAGCGTCTTATCGAGCAACGGCACCACCACCCGAAACCGCGACCACGCCAGCCACGCACAGAACAACACCGCCCGCGTCCCCGCGACCTCCGGCCCCTCGCCGTAATCCCACTGCAGCCACAACCCCGGCTGCGGGATCCACGGCCGCGTCCGCCTCCCGTGCTTCTGGCGCCAGCGCCGTTTCGCCTCCGCCACCGCCCGCCGGGTCGTGCGATACGACCCCTCATACCCCATCGCGACCAGCACACCGTGTGCCTTATCGGCGCGAATCTGCGCGCGCGAGCGATCCACCAGCTCATCGATCTTCCCCGCGAACGGGTCCACCAACGGCCGCCGACGCGCCCGCACCACCAGCCCGCCACCGGCCACCTCCCGCGCCGCGACCAGCCGCGCCACCGTCTTGTGATCACACCCCGCCAACGCCGCCGCACCACGCAGCGAGCCCGCCAGGTCATACGCCTCAAGAATCTCCATCGCTTCCTCACCTTTCTTCATGCCAGCCTCCCGACCGCGTCGAACACCAGACGCGGGCCGGACTACCGGCCGCTCAGGACAGAACCGTGGGGAGAAACCGTGGCCACCCATGGGGAGAAACGGTGGCCACCAGCGGGGCGTTTCAGTGGCCGCCTACGGGGAGGATTTCATGGCCACCGTCAGTCCAGATCGCTCTCGTCCAACGCCAGTGCTTCGCTGATCCGCAGCTTAGGGGGTCAGCCGGATAGTGCTGCCCCTTGTTGCGCGGTGAGTGGCCCTGATGGTGGCTGGGCAATGTCGCGGGTGAGCGGCGACGGCCGGCAATGTCCACGAGCGTGGCGGATTGCATGAGGTCCTCCCTCAGACGATGGTTGACCAGGCCATCGTCCCGCCGCCCGAGCACTGCTATGAGCCGCGGTTGCTTTTCGCCCCAAGCGATCGTCGCGGACCGTGTCCTTCGTCATGAGCGCGTGGCCGCCGTAGCGATCGCCAGCGCCGCGGTGGCAGTCGTGAGGAAAGGACTCGTCAGGCGAATGCCCATGCTCGGCGACCACGGGCGATGAACAGGCCCGGTGCCGCTGCGGCGACCAGACGGCACCGCGGGCTCGGCACCGGCAGCTGCTGCTGCTCGTTGGTTGCGAGAGCCTGCGGGGGGCGGTGTTTGTTCGTAGGATGCTCGGCCGTGGCAGCGCTACTACCACGCGTTCGGCGAGCTGGCCGATCTGGATGACGTCCGTTGACCGATCACTCATGGGGGCGTAATGGGCGACCATCTCATCGTCCTTCACTCTGCGGTGCGGGCCTGCGCGGGCTACAGCCGCCACGACGCCCCCTCGATCCTGTTAAACGGCTCTTCGATGGCGCGCGACATGGAGCACGGTCGCGCGGTCACAGCGCAGCTGACGCGCCGGCACGGAACGCTTGAGGAAGCGATCGCTGCGGCGGTCTTTGCGCTCAGCGCCGCGGGGTTGCCCAAGGGCATCTGCCGCCAAGCGCGCGCGGCGTGCGAGGACTATTTCTACAGCCGGCTCGACCTGACGCCGAGCTACGAGTTGGGCGGACGGGGAGAGATCGTCGAAACGCTCGAGCTGATGCCCGAGCCGATGCACCGGGCACTGGAGGATGTCGTCAGCCTCGTTGTGGACGGCGAGTACGACGAGCTCCGCGACCTGTCCGGCGATCGGCTCAGAGTCGAGGACCTGCGCCGCCGCGTCGAGGAGGACTGCCCCGA
>QHBW01000021.1 GCA_003244205.1 Solirubrobacterales bacterium
ATGTTCTTGACGTAGTCGGCGTGACCGGGACAGTCGACGTGGGCATAGTGACGGTTGGCCGTCTGGTACTCGACGTGCGAGGTGGCGATCGTGATCCCGCGCTCCTTCTCCTCGGGCGCGTTGTCGATCTCCTCGAACGAGCGCGCGGTACCACCACCCTGCTCGGCGAGCACGGATGTGATGGCAGCCGTGAGCGTCGTCTTGCCATGGTCGATGTGACCGATGGTGCCGACGTTCACGTGCGGCTTGTCGCGCTCGAACTTCTCCTTTGCCATCTGGTGTCGTGCTCCTCTGAAGTCTTGGGTTTATGTGCGCCCGAGGGCGAACCTGAGAAGGTAGCTGAACCGGAGCGGTCGCGCCGGCTACGAACTGCTTAGGCCGGGGTCGGAACCCCGGTGCGCTGCTCGACGACGCGCTCGGCGATGCTGCCCGGGACCTCGTCGTAACGGTCGAACTGCATCGTGTAGGTGGCACGCCCCTGGGTGTTGGAGCGCAGATCGGTCGAGTAGCCGAACATCTCCGCCAGCGGCACGTAACCGTGGATCGCGATCGCGTTGCCGCGCGGCTCCTGGCCCTCGACGCGACCGCGCCGCCGCGAGAGGTCGCCGATCACATCGCCGACGAACTCCTGCGGTGTGACCACCTCGACGGAGAAGATCGGCTCGAGCAGAATCGGCTTGGCACGCCTGGCCGCCTCCTGAACGGCGAGGGAGCCCGCCACTTTGAAGGCGATCTCCGAGGAGTCGACGTCGTGGTACTTGCCGTCCACCAGGGTGACGCGGACGTCGACCATCGGGTAGCCGGCCTTGACGCCGTTCTCCAGCGCCTCCTCGATGCCCTTCTCGACGGCGGGGATGAACTCCGATGGGATCGCACCGCCCTTGATCTTGTTGACGAAGTCAAAGCCCTCGCCGGGAGCGGGCTCCATGTCGATGTAGACCACGCCGAACTGGCCCGAGCCGCCGGTCTGGCGCACGAACTTGCCCTCGATCTTGTGCACCTCGCCGCGCACCGTCTCGCGATAGGAGACCTGGGGCTGGCCCACGTTTGCGTCGACGTTGAACTCCCTCAGCATGCGATTGACGAGCACGTCGAGGTGAAGCTCGCCCATGCCCGAGATCTCGGTCTGGCCGGTCTCGTCGTTGGTGCGCACCTGGAAGGTTGGGTCCTCCTCGGCCAAGCGGCCGAGCGCGGTGGACATCTTCTCCTGGTCGACCTTCGTCTTGGGCTCGATCGCGACCTTGATGACCGGTTCTGGGAAGACGATCGTCTCCAGGCGGATGGGGGCATCGGGCGCGGCGAGCGTGTCGCCGGTGGCAACCTGCTTGATCCCCACTCCGGCGGCGATATCGCCGGCGCGCACCTCGGAGACCTCCTCGCGGTGGTTGGCGTGCATCATCAGGATGCGCCCGATCCGCTCGGTCCTGCCGGTGGTGACGTTGAGCACGCGCCCGCCGGCCTCGAGCCGACCCGAATAGACGCGGAAGTAGGTGAGCTTGCCGACGTAGGGGTCGGCCATGATCTTGAACGCGAGCGCCGCGAACGGCTGCTCGTCGGCCGCCAGCCGCGAGGCGGGACGGTCCTCCTCGCCCTTGACCGACTCGATGCCCTCGACGGGGGGCACCTCCAGCGGGCTCGGCAGGTAATCGATGACGGCGTCGAGCAGCGGCTGGACGCCCTTGTTCTTGAAGCTCGAGCCGGCCAGGACTGGCGTTAGCTTGAGCTCGAGCGTGGCCTTACGGATGGCGGCCTTGAGGCGCGCCGGCGAGATCTCCTGCTCCTCCAGGATCCGCTCGACGAGCTCGTCGTCGTAGTGGGATACCTCCTCGAGCAGGTGCTCGCGCGCGCGCGCGGCCGCATCGGCGAGCTCGGCGGGGATCTCGCCTGTCTCCTGCTCCTTGCCCAACTCGTCCTTGTAGAGGATCGCCTTCATCTCGACGAGGTCGACGAGGCCGCGGAAGCCGCCCTCGACGCCGATCGGCAGCTGAATCGGCACTGGATGGGCCGCCAGCCGGTCGATCATCGTCTGCACGCCGCGCTCGAAGTCGGCCCCGACGCGGTCCATCTTGTTGATGTAGGCGATGCGGGGGACGTGGTACTTGTCGGCCTGGCGCCACACCGTCTCGGACTGGGGCTCGACCCCTGCGACCGAGTCGAACAGCGCGATCGCGCCGTCGAGCACGCGCAACGAGCGCTCGACCTCGACCGTGAAGTCGACGTGGCCGGGCGTATCGATGATGTTGATGCGGTGGCCGTTCCACTCGGCGGTTGTCGCCGCCGAGGTGATCGTGATCCCGCGCTCCTGCTCCTGGGCCATCCAGTCCATCGTGGCCGCGCCCTCGTGAACCTCGCCCATCTTGTGGGTTCGTCCTGTGTAATAGAGGATGCGCTCGGTCGTCGTCGTCTTACCAGCGTCGATGTGCGCCATGATCCCGATGTTGCGGGTGTTCTCGAGAGCGAAGGTGCGTGGCATGGTGGGGAGCGAGTGTTTGCGGGTTGGGTCGGCGCGTCAGCCTCGACTGCATCCGCGGGCAAGCGGACAAAAAAGAAGGCCCGGAGTCGGGCCCATCGACGGTACGGCTGGTTACCGACGGCGACGGGCTAGGTGTTCAAGGTCTCCACGAGTTCGATGCTCCTGGTCGCGGGGTGCGCGCTGATGGAAGCACCGGCCCGCGGCGCGAGCGCGCAGGATAGCAGGGGCCAGAGGGTCTTTCGGCACCTCCGAGGCGGTGCTTGGAGGGCTCTGGGAGGGGGCTTTTCGCGGGGCCGGCGCGCCCCCGCAGGCCCCGCACCGGGACCCCTCGCCAACGAGCGCGCGCTGCTCTGGGTCTTCGGGCTGCTGGGCCTCGCCGGCGCCGTACTGCTGATCGTCTCAGACGAAAGCGTGCTGATCCAGGTCAAGGTGCTCACGGTCACGAGCGCGAGCGAGCTGGGCTCCCGCGCCAAGACCTACGGCCACGCCGAGCACGCCTACGCGATGACGGTGCTGGGTGCGGCCGCCCTCCCGATGCTCTACGGCGCGATCCGCGGACGCAGCCGGCCGGCGCTGGGCGCGCTGATCGTGCTCGGCGTCATCGGCTTGGTGATCGCGCTCGCGATCGACGTCCCGGACTCCAGCAAGACCGGCGTCATCGGCCAGGATTTCGCCGATGCCAGGGCCACCGCCCAGATCGGCCTCAAGCTCGAGCTGCTCGGGGCGGGGCTGCTCGTCATCTGCGGCGGCTGCCTGCTGATCATCGGGGTAGGGGGAGGCGGGGGTGGTCGCGACGGGGGTGGCGGCGGCGGCGACCGCGGCGATCCGCGGCGGCGGGCGGACCCGGCCTGATCGCGGTCGGCCGCGGGCTCGCGGTCGGCCGCGGGATCGCGGCCGCGTGCCCATCAGACCGCCGCGCGGCCGTCAGGCGGTCGCTACCAGCGGTAATGCGCGAAGGCCTTGTTGGCCTGCGCCATGCGAAAGATGTCGTCCTTGCGCTTGTAGGCGTTGCCCTGCTGGTTGCCGGCATCCATGAGCTCGTTGGCGAGACGCTGGGCCATCGTCTTCTCGCGACGCTCGCGTGCGAAGGTGACCAGCCAGCGCACGGCAAGCGTGCGCGCGCGGCGAGGCGGGACCTCCACCGGCACTTGGTAGGTGGCGCCGCCCACGCGGCGCGGCCGGACTTCGAGCTGGGGCGTCAGCGTCTTGACGGCCTCCTCCAGCTGCTCGATCGGGTCTGATCCGGTCCGCTCGCCGATGATCGCGAGAGCGTCGTAGACGATCTTCTCGGCCACCGCCTTCTTGCCGTCGAGCATCACCTTGTTGATGACCTGCTGGACGAGGCGCGAGCGGTGAACGGCGTCGGGCTCGACGGGCCGAATGGTGGCAGCAGCGCGGCGCGGCATCTTCTGTTGCTGTCTACCTGGACTTCACGCCGTACTGCGAGCGCGCCTTCTTGCGGTCCGAGACGCCAGCCGCGTCGAGCGTGCCGCGCACGACCTTGTAGCGCACTCCCGGCAGGTCCTTGACGCGGCCTCCGCGCACGAGCACGACGGAGTGCTCCTGGAGGTTGTGCCCCTCGCCCGGGATGTAGGTAGTGACCTCCATCCCGTTTGTGAGCCGCACGCGCGCGACCTTGCGCAATGCCGAGTTGGGCTTCTTCGGCGTGGTCGTATACACACGCGTGCAGACGCCGCGCCGCTGCGGGGCGGCGACCTTGCGCTTACGCCCCTTGCCCGACTTCAGGCCGGGCGTGGCAAGCTTGCGCTTGGGCGCGTTGCGACCCTTGCGGACGAGCTGAGAGGTGGTCGGCATCGGGGCGGCAGGCTAGCAGGCGTTTCGCGCCCTCAGACCCCTCCGGCGACCCCGAGCGCGTCGGCTACGGGCACGTGCGCGAGCCCGACCGCGTCGGCCACCGGCGCATAGGTCACCTGTCGCGCGACGACGTTGATGCCGCTGGCGAATCCGGGGACGTCCTGCGCCGCCCGCTGCACGCCGTGCTCGGCAAGCGTCAGCACGTAGGGGAGGGTCGCGTTCGTCAGCGCGTAGGTGGCGGTGATGGGCACCGCCCCCGGCATGTTGGTGACGCAGTAGTGGGTCACCCCGTCCACCTCGAAGGTCGGATCGGAGTGGGTGGTGGGCCGCGAGGTCTCAAAGCAGCCGCCCTGGTCGATCGAGACGTCGACGAGTACCGCGTGGCGCTGCATCAACGAAAGCTGGCTGCGACGCACGACCCTCGGCGCGCGGGCGCCGTGGATCAGCACCGCCCCGATCACCAGGTCGGCGGCCGGGAGCATCTGCTCGATCGCCAGGGTGGAAGCGAACACCGTCGAGCAGCGTCCGGCGAAGGCGACGTCGAGCTCTCGCAAGCGCTCGATGTTGCGGTCGAAGACGAACACATCGGCCTCCATGCCGAAGGCGATGAACGCAGCGTTCATTCCCACCACGCCGCCGCCGATGATCATCACCGTCGCCGCCGCCACGCCGGGCACGCCTCCGAGCAGGATCCCGCGCCCCCCGAGCGGCTTCTCGAGCATGAACGCCCCCGCCTGGGTCGCGATCTTGCCCGCCACCTCGCTCATCGGAGCCAGCAGCGGCAGCCGTCCTCGCCCGTCCTCGACCGTTTCATAGGCCACACAGGTGGCGCCCGACTCGACCAGCCCGGTGGTGAGCGTCGAGTCGGCCGCGAGGTGCAGGTAGGTGAAGAGCAGGTGGCCCGGCCTGAGCAGCCCCACCTCCGAGGGCTGGGGCTCTTTGACCTTGACGATCATCTCCGCCTCGCCGAATACCGCTCCGGCGTCTGGCGCGATGCGCGCTCCCTGGGCGGTGTAGTGGGCGTCGTCGATCGCCGAGCCAAGGCCAGCGCCCGCCTGGATGATCACCTCGTGGCCGGCATCAGAGAGCTCGCGCACGCCTGCGGGGGTCAGCGCGACGCGATATTCGTCGGGCTTGATCTCGGTCGGTACACCCACCTTCATGGCGGGGAAACGTTACGCCTCGCAGCCCGCGTCGCGACGATACGCTCACCGACGTGGAGCTCTCTCACCACCGCGAGGGCGCCGGCGAGCCGCTTGTGCTCGTCCACGGGTTCGGCTGCCGCTGGCAGTACTTCGAGCCCCTGCTCCCCCTGCTTGCAGAGCACCACGAGGTGATTGCCGTGGACCTTCCCGGGTTCGGCGCCTCGCCACCGCTGCCGGCCGGGGTGACGCCAACCGCCGCTGCGCTCGCCGACGAGATCGGCAGGTTTCTGGAGGGCCTTGGCGCCAACCCGAGCGGCGCCCACCTCGCCGGCAGCTCGTTGGGCGGCCACGTAGTGCTTGAGCTGGCAGGCCAGCGCGGCGCCCGTTCGGTCTGCACGCTGTCGCCCGTCGGCTTCCTCGACGCGCGCGAGCGGACGTGGCTTGAACGCTCGCTGGCGTTCACCGTATGGGCGGCCCCGCGGCTGCTGCCCGTCGCCCGCCAACTGTGCGCGTCCGCGGTGGGCCGAACTCTGGTGATGGGACAGACCACGGCCAGGCCCTGGCGCGTCCCGGCCGATGTGCTGCACGCCAATCTCGAGGCCCTCGCCGCGGCTCCGGGCCTCGAGGCGACGCGACGCGTGATCGGCGAGGGACGCTTCGGTTCCGAGCAGGGGGATGCGCTGGCGGAGGCCAGGATCCCTGTGACGATCGGCTGGGCGCAACGCGATCGGCTCGTCCTCCCCGGCGGCGCCGCGCGCGCGCTCGAGCGCATCCCGGGCGCGCGTGTGCTGTGGCTGCGTGGCTGCGGACATCTGCCGTTCTGGGACGACCCCGCGCAGGTGGCCGAGGCGATCCTCTCGGCGGCGCGCTGGGATGGGGGTCAGGCCGCCGGCGTGGACGGCCCCGCGGGGGGCCGCAGCAAGTCGGCCGCGTCAGGTCGCAGCAAGCCGACCGGGTCACGCGAGCCGACCGGGTCGCGCCGCGACGATGACTGAGCAGCCGCGTTCGCGGGGTTTGCTGGTCCTCATGTGACGTTAGGTCGAAATAATCGACCTAACGACAACCGCCGCCCGCGGCCGAAGCGACCCGAACCGCCCGCGGCCGAAGCGACCCGAGCCGCCCGCTGCCGAGATGACCCGAGCCGCCCGCGGCCGAAGGCGACCCGAGCCGCCCGCGGCCGAGCCGACCCCCGCGCCCGCACTCCCAACCTCCTCGCCGCGCTCAGGCCGAGGCGGCGATGCCCAGCGCCCGTCGCGGCGCAGGCGTGAGCCACGCCGCCGCACACACCAGCACGAAGGCGATGAACTCCAGCGTCATGCCGAACGCGTTGCGCGGCAGTGGATCACCGAAGACGACGATCCCGCCGAGGATCCCGGCGACGTTGGCTGCTGCTGTCGTGGTGGCGATCACCGGGAGGGCGTCGCCGACCTGCAGGCCGCGTGCGGAGATGTAGAAAGCGGCAATCGAAGCGACGATCGCAACGGCGAACCACGGCGACACGAGCACACCGACCGCGCCGCTCGCAGCAGTCAGCGCCTTGATCGCGATGTCGGAGACACCGAAGAGGATGCCGGCTGCGGCACCGAGCATCACGCCGTGATGCTCGGTCGGCCCACCGATGCGCGGCCCCAGGGTGAAGAGCGTCCCAAGCACCACGAGGCCCGCCTCGACGGCGATCATGCCCGCCGTGGAAAAGCCGGAGTCGCTCCCGCTCTTGGGCGCCGTCAGCGCCAGCAGCATCAGCCCGGTAGCGGTCAGCGCCACGCCAGCCCATTGCCGACGGCCGACGCGGTAGCCGAAGAGACGGTCAGCCATGACCGCAAGCAGCACCACGCCACCGGAGAGGACGGTCTGCACGACCGATAACGGCGCCAGCGCCATCGCCCCCACGTGGAGGCCCCAGGCGCCGGTCGCGACGGCCATACCGAGAGCGAAGTAGCCGGAGGAGAAGAGCTGGCGCGCGGAGCGCAGCGGATGACGGCCGTCGACCGCGGGGGCCGTCGCAGCGCCGCGATACTTGTAGAGGAACCCGAGGTTCGTAGCGCAGGCGCACAGGAGCGCCAGGAGGATGCCGAGGTCTAGGGCCATGAGGTCAGTGCACGGACGGGCGGTGTCTGCATGTCAGCGACGCCCGCTTAGGGACAACATCGACGGGTTCGAACGTCAAGCTCAAAAACCTGCCCGAGTGTTGGACCATAGCGTCCTCCCCGGCCCCGCAGCTACGGTACAAATGCCACGAGCGGCTCCCCTGCACGACACAAAACCCCTGCTATTGGTCGATATCGACGGTGTCCTGTCGATCTTTGGCTTCACGCAGTCTCAACATCCTCCTGGGCGCTTTCTCACAGTCGACGGCATCGTCCACTTCATTTCCGCTCAGGCCGGCGCGCAGCTGCGCGAGTTGAGCGAGGATTTCGAGCTGCGCTGGTGCAGCGGCTGGGAGGAGAAGGCCAACGACTACCTGCCCGCGGTCCTCGGGCTCCCCGGTCCGCTGCCGTTCATCTCCTTTGAGCGCGGGCCGAGTCACGCTGGCTCGCACTGGAAGCTCGCGGCGATCGAGCAGGCGACCGCGCCGCAGCGGCCGCTCGCCTGGATCGACGACGGCTTCGACGAGCGCTGCGACGCTTGGGCGGCTGGGCGTCGGTCCCCCACGCTGCTGGTCGCCACCGACCCCGCCGAGGGCCTGCTCGAGCATCACGCCGTCGCCCTACGTAGGTGGGCGCGCGCACTCTCGAGGTAGCTGACGCGGCGGCAAGGCTGTCTGGCCGGCTATCCCCCCGACCGGCTGATGACCTGGTTGAGCGCTCCGGTGAAGGCACCCGTCGTGAGCGAGCTGGGCTGGAAGGGCGTCGGCTTGCCGCCGCTGCGCCCGAGCAGGAAGCTTGGCGTGGAGTTGACGTTGTTCGCCGTGGCCAGCGCGTTGGCGTCGTCGATCGCCGTTTGGGCGGGTGGGCTGCGGCGCGCGCTCGTCAGGGCCGCCACGTTCACCCCTGCGCCCTGGGCGATCTTGTTGATGAAAGCGTCGGTCACATACCCAGAGTTCTCCGTGCCCTGGTTCTCGTACCAGAGCTCGATAAACGGCCAGAGCCTGTTCTGCTGGCCGGCGGCCTGCGCGGCGAGCGCCGCCGTGTGGCTGTCGTTGCCGATGAAGTCGAGCGAGTGAAAGACCATCCGCACCTTGCCCGGCCTGACGTACTGGTTGACCAAGTCAGCCAGCGCCTGGACCGAGTATTGGCGGCAGAAGGGGCACTGGAGGTCGGCGAACTCGTCCATCGTCACGGGTGCTTGAGGGTTGCCGAGCGCGAGCCCCTGCTCGGGAATGCCCGCGAACAGCGCGTTGACATAGCCCTCTCCCGGAACGGCCTCGCCCGCAACGGTCTTGATCTTCGACTTCGTCGAGTTGTCGTTCACCAACAGGACCACGAGCAGCGCCACGACCGCGGCTGCAGCCACGGCTAGCACGCCGAGCTGTGCGAGACGCGTGCGCCGCAGCGCGGCCGCCGCCTCGGCCGTCTCCCGCTCGCGGCGCTCCTCTCGTGCGCGCGCGCGGCGCTCGCGCTTGGTCTCTGGTTCCAAGCCGCTCATCGCGGTTCCAAGCCGCTCATCGCGGTTCCAAGCTGCTCATCGCACTTCCAAGCTGCTCATCGCGACGCGCAATCATGATGCATCGCCGATCAACCGCCGCTCAGTCCGAAGAAGCGGCGCGGCGCGTGCGGGGGCGGATCTTCCAGCAGCAGGCGTGGGATGCTCACAAGCTTGTAGCCGCGTCGCCGCAGTGCGCGAATGATGCGCGGCAGCGCGGCAATCGTCTGGGAGCGCTCGCCGCCGCCGTCGTGCATCAGGATGATCGCCCCCGGCTGCGCGCCGCCGATTGCGGCGCGCAGGATTGCCTTGACCCCGGGTCGCCTCCAGTCGTTGGTATCGATCGTCCACAGCACCGCGAGCATGCGCAACTGGTGCAGCAGCGCCAAGGTCGTGCGGTTGAAGGCGCCGTAGGGTGGTCGGAAGAGTCGCGGGAAGCCAACGCCCACCCGGCCCAGCTGCTGGCCCGGGGCGACGATCTGCTCGCGCTGGGCGCCAGCGCGCAGAGCCGCGAGATCCGCGTGCGTCTCGGTGTGATCCCCGATCCAGTAGCCCGCCGCCGACTGGCTGCGTGTGGTGGCCGCCCGCCGCGGTATCTGCTGGCCGATCTCAAAGAAGGTGGCGGGCGCATGGAAGTGGCGCAGCACAGCCATCAGCCGTGGCGTGTAGATGCTGGGCCCGTCGTCGAATGTCAGCGCTATCTCGCGGCGCTGGCGCCCGCCGGCGACGATGAACTTGTCGCGCGCGAGCACGCGGTCGATCGCGGCGTCCTCGCGTGCGCGCGGCGAGGTCCCAGACCGCGTCAGCGCAGCTCGCGCAGCATCGCTGGGCAGTCTCGACGGCGTCCCGGGGGATGCCTTGCGCGGCATGGCCCCGTTTCGAGCGGAGCCACCGCACCCGCCGGCGGCGAGCGCGCAGACGGCGAGCGCGACACAGGCGATCCCCGCTGCCTGGCGCGGGATGTGCGACCGGGCCGCGGACACGCGCGGCGAGGATAGCGACGCCGCAGTAGAGTTGTGCGCGTGCTGGGCACCGCCAAGCAGCGGGGGCACACGAGTGCGCCGGCGCGTGCCGACGCGCTCGCCGACGTC
This sequence comes from Solirubrobacterales bacterium, assembly GCA_003244205.1. Lineage (GTDB taxonomy): Bacteria > Actinomycetota > Thermoleophilia > Solirubrobacterales > Solirubrobacteraceae > QHBW01. The sequence goes on from QHBW01000021.1 coordinate 10,107, forward strand.
GTCCTACCGGATCACGAAGGGCACGACGTCCGGCTGGGAGATCTCTGGCGAGACGGTCCCGTCGCGCTCGTCTGGTTGCGCCACTACGGCTGAACGTACTGCCGCGCACACGCGGTGCAGTTGCATCGCGCCCGGGCTGAGATCGAGGCGCTCGGCGCGCGACTCGTGCTGATCGGACAGGCCACGCCGCGCCAGGCGGCGCATTTCCGCCGTCGCCAGGGTGTCGAGCTCCCCGTGCTGGCGGACGAGGCGCGAACGACCTACAAGTCGGCCGGCGCGAAGAAGGCGACCTTCAACGAGCTCCTGGGTCCCAAGGTCCTCGCCAAGGGGATGGCGACGAGCGCTCGTTATGGCGTCCATCAGGGCAGGACGATCGGCCACGCTGCGCAGCTCGGCGGCGCGATGGTCGTCCGCCAGGACGGCTCGGTGGCTTGGTCGCACATGTCCGAGGACGCAAGCGACAACGCCGAGCCCGCAGAGATCATCGCGGCGCTGCGAGCTGCCTGACGCCTACTTCGCGGAGCCCGACTCCCCGCCCTCGTCGGGCACGTCGGGTACATCGAGCTCGGCCAGCTCATCGGCAAAGCTTTGGGATCCGGCGCCGTTGCCGAGCTCCTCGAGCGACGCCAGCTCCTGATCGAAGCCGGGGCCAAAGCCGCTGAGACCGTCCTCCTCGCCGAGACCGAGCTCGGCGGCGAGGTCGTCGCCATCGAGTAGACCGACGTCGTCGAGCCCGCGCGGCAGCGGCTCGGTCGGCTCGATCTCGATCCGCCGGTAGCGCTTGAGCCCGGTCGCGGCCGGGATCAGCTTGCCGATGATCACGTTCTCCTTGAGTCCGTTGAGGCGATCGATCTTGCCCTCGAGCGCAGCATCGGTGAGCACCTTCGTCGTCTCCTGGAATGACGCGGCCGAGAGGAAGGAGTCGGTGTTGAGCGAGGCCTTCGTGATCCCCAGGATGATCTCCTCGGCCTGGGCGCCCTCGCCACCGGCGTCGAGGACCTCCTGGTTGATGCGCGCGTACTCCTGGCGGTCGACGAACTGCCCGGGGAGCAGGTCGGTGTCGCCCTTCTGGTCGACCCGCACCTTCTTGAGCATCTGGCGCACGATCAGCTCGATGTGCTTGTCGTTGATGTCCACGCCCTGGGACTTGTAGACCTCCTGGACCTCGTTGACGAGGTACAGCTCGGTCTCGGTCCGTCCGCGGATCGCCAGCAGCTCGTGGGGATACAGCGAGCCCTCGTTGAGCTGGCGACCGGAGTCGATCTTCTCACCCTCCTCGACAAAGAGGCGCGTGCGCGGCGGGAACGTGTGGCGGTGCTCTTCGCCGGCCTGATCGGTGACCACGACCGTGATCGCCTTCTCGGTGCGCTCGATCGACACCTTGCCGGCGTCCTCGGCGATCTTCGCCAGGCCCTTCGGCTTGCGCGCCTCGAACAGCTCCACGACGCGGGGAAGTCCGTGTGTGATGTCGGCGCCGGCGACGCCGCCGGTGTGGAAGGTCCGCATCGTCAGCTGGGTGCCGGGCTCACCGATCGACTGGGCGGCGATGATGCCGACGGCGTCACCGATCTGCGCCAGCGCGCCGGTGGCCAGCGAGCGGCCATAGCAGGCTTGGCAGACCCCGGGTGAGGTCCGGCACTTGAGCACCGAACGCACCGGCACGGTCGGTCCGGCGCCGCCGTTGTGGGCCGGGGCCTCGCCGAAGGCCGTCGCCAGGTCGGCCACGTGCTCGCGCTCGATCTCCTGCCCCTGGGCGACGATCACCCGTCCCCGCTTGGTCTTGATCTCGCGCGCGGCGACGCGCCCGACGAGGATGTCGTTCGCCTCGCCTGAGGGCTTGTGCACCCGCATCTCGATGTACTCCTCGCTGCCGCAGTCCTCCTGGCGGATGATCACGTCTTGGGAGACGTCGACAAGGCGGCGCGTGAGGTAGCCGGAGTCAGCGGTGCGCAGCGCCGTGTCGGC
>QHBW01000009.1 GCA_003244205.1 Solirubrobacterales bacterium
TCTTGAAGCTCGGCTACTGACATGTCACATCTCTCCGTCGTTCCCCGCCGGCCAATACGAGCGGCCGCACGGAAGGTCTGGCTTGTAGGTGAGGCGTAGGCGATAGCACCCCGAGTCCACCATGCTTTCCACCCATGTTATGCGCTTGGCGAACGGCGTTGCTGCAAAATCTGGCGGCTGTGAGGCGTCCGCTTCGAGAAGGCCTGTATCTGGGGCCTACTACGCACAACGCGGGCCTTAGGAATCGTCCATCAATTAGGTGATGGGTTGATGATGTAGTTCCATTCTGGGTGGAACTGGTGGGCGGTGATGTTGACGTCGGCGAGTTCGGCGTCGGTGACCTCGACCTTGGGGTACTGGTTGTCGTCCAGGCGGGCGTAGACGTCCAGGCCCGAGCGAGTGGTCGTGGCGGCGATCAAGTCGATGATCACTTGGTAGGAGGCCAGCGGCCGGCCGCGCCAGTTCTTGGAGATGAAGCTGAACAGGCGGTGCTCGACCTTGTTCCACTTGCTGGTGCCGGGCGGGAAGTGGCAGACGGTGATCGGCAGGCTGATCTGGTCGGCCAGGTGCTGCAGCTCGGTCTTCCACAACCTCGTGCGGTTGCCGTTGGAGCCGCCGCAGTCGGCGGTGATCGTCAGGCTCTGGGCATCGGGGTAGCGCTCGCGTCCGAGCTGCTGCCACCACGCTGTGATCGCGGCGACCGAGAACTGCGCGGTGTCGCGGTCGATCCCGACCGACACAAACCCGGTGTCCTTGGCGATGTCATAGATCCCGTAGGGGATCGCCTTGCCCTCGGCCATGCTGGGGAAGTCGTAGGTGTTGACCCGCGGCGCCTGGCCCTCGGAATGCCATTCTCGCCCCGCGTTCTTGAATGCGCCGACGAGCTCCTTCTTCTTGGTGTCGATGCTGATCGCCGGCTGGCGCGCCGCGACCGTCGCCGCGACCGTCGTGTTGATGTGCGCAAACTGCGCGTCGCGGTCGGGGTGCTGCGCGCCCTCCAGCGTCTTGCGCGCGGACTGCAAGCTGTAGCCGAGCTTGCGCAGCAACCTCGGCACGGTCCGAAACCCGACCGGATGGCCCCGCCGACCCAGTTCATCGGCGAGCTTGCGCGCGCTCTTGGCCGTCCACAACAGCACGCGCTCGGGATCGCCGCGCGTCTCGTCCTCGACGAGGCCGCGCAGCACATCCAGCAGTTCGGGGTCGCTGTCCTCGGCCGCCGGCCTGCCCGCGCCCGGCTTGCGAACCCGCCCCGCCGCAAGCGGCTGCTCATCGAGCTCGCGCAGCCCCTTACGCACCGTGTTCTCCGAGAGCTCGCACGCCCGCGCCGCTGCCGCGATCCCTCCATACCCAAAGATCCGCGCCTCCGACGCCGCGAACGCGCGCCGCTGACGCTCGTTGAGCTGCGCTGCCATCAGACGGTAGCGCTCCGCGATCGCCGTCTCAGCATCACACACGCACCACTGGTTCTACCGCCCAACCACAAACCCTGCATCTAATTTACGGACGCTCCCTTTAGGGACGAGCGCTGGGTGGTCGAGCTGCGAACGCACGAGCGCCTGCGTTTCTTGAACCCGCCAATCGGCGCCCGGCTCGAGCTGCCCGGTGGAGCGCATGCGCAGCTGCTCGCCCGTCATCTCGGCAGCGATCGCCTGTGCGTGGCCAGCCTCGCGCTGGGGGAGCCGCTCGACGCATACCTGGGCAAGCACGGACGCCCGATCCGCTACCGCCCCGACGGAGAGAGCTGGCCGATCGAGGCCCACCATACGATCTTCGCCCTCGAGCCGGGGAGCGCCGAGATGCCCAGCGCCGGCCGACCCTTCACCACCGAGCTCGTGACCGAGCTCGTCGCCCGAGGTGTGCTGGTCGCGCCCGTGACCCTGCACACGGGCGTCTCGTCACTCGAGCGCTGCGAGGCGCCGTATCCCGAGCGCTACCGTGTTCCGGCTGCAACCGCGCGGCTCGCCAACGCCGTTCGCGCATGGGGCGGGCGCGTGATCGCCGTGGGAACGACCGTCGTACGCGCGCTGGAGACGGTCGCGGGACTCGACGGCGCCATCCATCCCGGGGAGGGTTCGACCAGCCTGATCGTGACACCGGAGCGCGGCCTGCGAGCGCTCGACGGGGTCCTCACCGGCTGGCACGAGTCGGATTCCTCGCACCTGGAGCTGCTGCAGGCCGCGGCGGGGCCGGATCTGCTGGAGCGGTGCTACCGGGCCGCGCGAGCGGAGGGCTACGTGGGACACGAGTTCGGCGATCTCAACCTGATCCTTCCGTGAGTGCCACGACACAACAAGGTGTATAATGGTGTTGTGGGACGAACGCAGGTGTACCTCGGCGATGGCGAGCTCGACATCCTGGACCGCGTTGCCCGCGCCACGGGCGCCTCCCGCTCGGAGCTCATCAGGCGCGCGGTCCGAACCACGTTCGGCGAGACGACAACAGCCGAGAAGCTGGGGGCCCTCGATGCGAGCGCCGGCTCGTGGGAAGGCCGGCGCTTCACAGGGGCAGAGTACGTCGACGCCGTGCGAGGAGACCTCAACGAGCGTCTGCGCCGACTCGGCCTGTGGTGAAGCTGCTCGACACGACCGTCGCCATCGATCACCTGCGCGGTGCGGAGGCTGCGGTCGAGCTCTTGCGGCTGCTGGTCGGAGAAGGCGAAACGCTTGCGGCCAGCGAAGTCGTTCGCGTCGAGCTGATCGCCGGCGTCCGAGATCGCGAGGTCGAAGCGCTCGAGCGGTTCTTCTCGGTGCTCTCGTGGATACCGGTCAACGAGGACATTGCGCGCACCGCCGGGTTGCTCGCTCGCAAGCACCGCAAGGCGCACGTCGGGATCGATGACGCCGACTACGTCATCGCGGCGACGGCCGTGGTCCTGGACGCCGACGTCCTCACCACCAACGTGCGCCACTTCCCGATGCTCGCTGGTCTTCGCGCGCCCTACTGAGAGTCCCGCTTACTCGAAGCCCAGCTCCCGCACCTCGGCCGCGCGGCGCTGGTTGAGCTCGCGGCTGCGCCGGTGAAAGTCGCGCAGCAGCTCGAGCTGCTCGGCCGTGTACCGGCCCAGCTCTCGGGGAATGTCCGCGATCGGGCCCCAGATCGCCGCCGCGCGCTCCTGCGCCAGGGGAGTGAGTTCCACGATCACGCGGCGCCGGTCGGCGGAATCGTGCCTGCGGGCGGCGTAGCCCGCCGCCTCCATGCGGTCGAGCACCGCGGTCACCGCCGCGGTGGTCAGCCCGCTGCGGCGCGCGAGCGTCCCGGCGGTGATGGCCCCCTCGCGGTCGATGATGTCCAGGCAGCGCCCGTCGGTGCGGTTGATCCCCAGCGCGCGGCAGGCTGCGTCGTCCATCTCGTCGACCGCCGTCTGCGACGCGCGCACCTCGAAGATCAGCTCCTCCATCAGCTCGTGCTTAGATCGTCTTGACATTTTGACTTCTCGATCCCTAAGATATCGACCAGTCTAGAGAACTC
>QHBW01000034.1 GCA_003244205.1 Solirubrobacterales bacterium
GAGGTCATCGTTGGGTTGAATATTTCGACCTAACGACAACCGCGCCCCGCTCGGCGAGCAGCGCCGGTGCCACGGCCAGGACTACGTCGCCGCTCCGGAGATCCGTTCCCGCTGTGGTCCCACGGTGAACGCCGGGTCGCGCGCCGAGGCGAATCCCGCGCGAAAGACCGCCCAGCGCTGGCAGACCGACCCCGCCAGCAGCGCGGCCGCACCGAGCACGTCGCCGCGACGCCGGCCGCCGCCCGCAGCCATCAGCACAGCTCCGGCCGTCGTCAATCCCCGGGCCGCGCGAGCGAACGGCCGTGTCGCCGGATCCTCGCGGTAGGGGGCGGCGAGGCGCCCCAGACGCCGCTCCATGCGAGCCACAGCGAGCAGCTCCACGAGCGCGCCGAACACGGCCATCCGGCGCGCCGGCGCCGCGAGGTTTGCCGGGCTCACGAGCGTGACGGCGGCCCCGGCGCTCGCCGCCGCCGAGCCGGCGAAGACGAAGGGCAGCTCGCCGCGAGCCTCGTGCCAGGCCGGAACGGCGGTGTCTGCGAGCAGCACAGCGGTGTAGGTGGCCAGCGCGGGACCGAGCGCTGCGGCCCCGACTGCGCCCGCGCGCCCCAGCCGCACGGGCCATCCGAGCGTCGAGCGACTCGCGGCGGGCGCCACGCAGAGCCCAAAGCCTGTGAGCACCCACGACCCGACACTCATCGGCGAGCTCAGCTTGAACAGCCGCAACATGTTGAAAAACCGCCGCGGTCGCCCGAGGTCGGCGATCAGCAGCGGCGGGCTGACGGCAAGCGCCCCGATCGACACCAACCAAGCTCGGCGAGCGAGACGTGCGTGCCCGCCGAGCTGGCAGGCGAGGGCAAATGGCGCGCAGGCTCCCGCCGTTCCCCCGAAGAAGAAGTACCAAGGGATCTGCCACGTCCACACCGGCTGGTTGATCACCGGCTGGCCGTAGTAGGACTCGGGTCGGGCGCGCGGGACTACCTGTGCGGTCGTGCTCATCGACGTGCCACCGCCGCTGCCGCGCCGAGGGCGAGCGTCGCGCCGGCGAGCGCCGCCGTGCGCCACATCTCCCCCAGTTTCCGGGTCCCGACCACCGGGTCGGGCGGGAGGCCGTAGGTCTCCGGAGCGTCGAGCAGAAGGAAAAAAGCGCCGAAGCCCCCCACACCGTCCCCCGGACTCTCACCGTAGAGGCGGGCCTCCTGCACCCCGGTCTCATGCAGCGTCTCCACGCGTGCGCCGGCGCGCTCGCGCAGGTCTTCCAGCTCGCCGAACTGGATCGAGTCGGTCGGGCACGCTTTCGCGCACGCCGGCTCCTCGCCCACCTGCAGGCGGTCGTAGCAGAGCGTGCACTTCCAAGCACGGCCGTCACCCTTGCGTTGGTCGATCACCCCGAAGGGGCACGCGGGGATGCAGTAGCCACAGCCGTTGCAGACATCCTCCTGGACCACCACCGTGCCGAACTCGGTGCGAAAGAGCGCTCCCGTCGGACAGACGTCCAGGCAGGCCGCCTCGGTGCAGTGCTTGCAGACGTCGGAGGACATCAGCCAGCGCATGCCGGTGCTGTTGTCGCCATCACCCCCGGCACCGGGCGGCGCCTGCTGCAATGACAGCGGCTTCTCCTGCTCGATGAAAGCGACATGACGCCAGCTGTCGGCTCCGAGCCCGCCGGTGTTGTCGTAGGAGTTGCCGGTGAAGTCGAGGCCGTCCTCGGGAACGCCGTTCCACTGCTTGCATGCGACCTCGCACGCCTTACAGCCGATACACACCGAGGTGTCGGTGAAGAAGCCCATCCGCGGGCGCGCCTCAGCGCCGTAGTTGCCCGGCCAGACGTGGGTGTCGAGCTTCACCGCAGACCCGCCTCGCGCTGATAGCGCTCGACGAGCTCGCGGCGGGCGCGTCCTCGCGGTCGGCGGCCCGGTCGCACGTCGCAGGTCGCCGCCTTGTACTCGCCGATGTGGACGTTTGAGTCCATCGCGATCGAGAGCAGCTCGTTGGCAGCGTCTCCGGTGGCATACCCCTGATCGCCCCAGTGGTAGGGCAGCCCGACCTGGTGCACCAGACGCCCCTGCACCCGCAGTGGCTTCACGCGATCGGTCACCAGCACGCGCGCCTCGATCGCCCCGCGCGCGGTGATGATCGTCGCCCATCCCGCGTTCTCGAGACCGCGCTCACGCGCGAGCTCTGCTGAAACCTCAACGAACATCTCGGGCTGGAGCTCTGACAGGTAGGGCAGCCAACGCGACATGCCGCCGGCGGTGTGATGCTCGGTCAGACGGTAGGTCGTGAAGACATAGGGGAACACATCGGCGTGCGCGTCGCCGTCACTGGGGTGGTAGAGATTCTCGGGTCCCGGCAGCTGCTGGCGCGCTGGGTTTGCCCTGATCCCGTAGAGGGCGTTGTCGAACGGTGACTCCTGGGGTTCGTAGTGGGTGGACATCGGGCCGTCGGTCAGGCCGCTGGGCGCAAACAGCCAGCCCCGCCCATCGGCCTGCATGATGAAGGGCTCATCGCCACGCAGCGCGTCCGGGCCCCTGGAGCCCTCGTCGGGGACGTAGTCGGGACGCATGTCCTTGACGAAGTCCGGGATGTCCTCCCCCGTCCACTGCTCGCTGTCCTGATCCCACCAGACATAGCGTTTGCGCTCCGACCACGGGTTGCCGTGCGGGTCCGCCGAAGCGCGGTTGTAGAGGATGCGGCGGTTCATCGGCCACGCCCACCCCCACTCCGGCGCCACCCAGGTCTGCTCGGCGCCCGGCTTGCGACGCGACGCCTGGTTGACGCCCTCAGCGCGTACCCCTGAGTAGATCCAGCACCCGCACGCCGTCGATCCGTCGGCCTCGAGCGCCAGGAAGGAAGGCAGCGGCTTGCCCGAGGCGACCTCGTAGCCGTTGATCTCCGACAGCACCGCGTCGGCGCTGGGCTCCTCGATCGCTCCATCGGTCGGGTATTCCCAGGTCAAGTCGAGGATCGGGCGATCGCGGGGATCGCTTGACGCCGCGAGCTTCGCACGCACCCGGCGGCCGAGGTGGTACATGAACCACAGCTCCGAGCGGCGGTCCCCCACCGGTGCCACGGCGGCGTGGTGCCACTGCAGCAGGCGCTGGGTGTTGGTGAAGGAGCCGTCCTTCTCGGTATGTGCAGCCGCCGGCATGAAGAAGACCTCTGTCCCGATGTCCTGGGATCGCAGCTCGCCGGACTCGATCTCGGGCGATTGCTTCCAGAAGGTCGCGGTCTCGATCAAGGAGAAGTCGCGCACCACCATCCACTTCAGCCGCGAGAAGGCGAGCCGGTGCAGGCGCGAGTTGGCGGTCCCCACGACGGGGTTCTCCCCCATCACGAAGTACCCGTCGACCTTGCCCTCGAGCATGTCCATCGAGGTGCTGTAGTGAGAGTGATCGCCGCTGATGCGCGGGAGGTGGTCATAGCAGTAGTCGTTCTCCGCTGTGGCGGCTTCCCCGAACCACGCCTTCAGAAGCGAGACGATGTAGGTGTCGGTGTTACCCCAAAAGCCCGCCGGCGTCGTGTTCGCCTCGATGTAGCGCTCGAGCGTCGGGTGCTTCTGGGCGTCGGGCATCGGCAGATAGCCGGGGAGGATGTTGAAGAGCGTGGGGATGTCGGTCGATCCCTGGATCGAGGCATGACCGCGCAACGCGAGGATGCCGCCACCGGGGCGCCCGATGTTCCCCAAGAGCAGCTGGATCACCGCCGCGGTGCGGATGTACTGCACGCCGACGGTGTGCTGCGTCCAGCCCACCGCGTAGCAGAAAGCAGACGTGCGCTCGCGCCCGGAGTTCTGGCACAGCGCCTCGGCGACCTCCAGGAACTGGGCGCGCGGCACGCCGCAGATCTCCTCCACCTTCTCCGGGGTGTAGCGCGAGTAGTGACGCTTGAGGATCTGAAAGACACAACGCGGATCCTCGAGGCTGTCGTCGACAGCTGAACGGTCGCGTTGGTGAAGCCTTCCGCCGTGCGCGCCGTGCGCCTGCTCGCCGCTGGGTGCGCCAGCCTCTTGGTGTCCCACTGCGGCGCTCGCCTCCATCTCCTTGTACTGCCATGAGGAGTTGTCATAGGACGCCGTCGCTTGGTCATAGCCCGAGAAGAGACCGTCCAGATCCTCGGTGTCGCGAAAGTCGTCGGAGACGATCGTGCTCGCATTGGTGTACGCGAGCACGTAGTCGCGGAACTCGCGCTCGTTGGAGAGGATGTAGTTGATCACCCCGCCCAGGAAGGCGATGTCAGAGCCCGCTCGCAGTGCGACGTGCCGGTCGGCGACGGCGCTCGTCCGGGTGAAGCGGGGATCGACGTGGATGACGCGCGCGCCGCGCAGCTTGGCCTCCATCACCCACTGGAACCCCACCGGGTGGTTCTCGGCCATGTTCGACCCCATGATCACGATGCAGTCGGAGTTCTGCAGGTCCTGCTGGAAGGTGGTGGCGCCGCCGCGCCCGAACGAGGTCCCCAGACCGGGAACCGTCGAGGAGTGTCATATGCGCGCCTGGTTCTCGATCTGGATCGCGCCCATCGCCGAGAAGAACTTCTTGATCAGGTAGTTCTCCTCGTTGTCGAGCGTCGCCCCGCCGAGATGGGCGAAACCCCGCGTGCGCCGGAGTCTGACCGTCTCGCCCCGATCGTCCTCGATCTCCTCCTCCCAGCCATCGCGGCGGGCGGCGATGACGCGGTCGGCGATCATGTCCATCGCTTCGTCGAGCTCGAGCTCCTCCCACTCGGTGGCGTGCGGCCGGCGATAGCGGACCCGCTGCTCGCGCGCGGGGTGCGTGACCAGCTGGAGCGTGGCCGAGCCCTTCGGACACAGCCGCCCGCGAGAGATCGGAGAGTCGGGGTCGCCCTCGATCTGCACGACGCGCTCGTCTTTGACGTAGACCCGTTGGCCGCAGCCGACGGCGCAGTAGGGACAGACGGAGGCGACGATCCGGTCCGCGCTCGCGGTCCGAGGCTCCAGGCGCTGGGATCGCGCCGAGCGCGCCGCCGGGCCGAGCCCGAGCGGGTCACCGCGCAGCTGGCGGCCGAGGGGGATGGCGTCGAGGGGGTTGCGCGAAGGCATGCGCGGGGCGGCGGGCTTGCCGAGCGACGTACCCACCTGCCGGCGATGTCTAGCGCGAATCGCCGCTCGGCGCCTCGAGCCGCCGGGCTCGAAAGAGCTTCTGCTCGCGGCGAACGCCGCGCAGCGAGCGGTCGCCCGCGAACGACCAGGCGAACCGCTCGCCGGCCTGGTCGCGCACCTCCTCGGAGGCGAGCACGCTCCCAGGACGCGCGATCGCCGTGATCCGGCTGGCCAGGTTCACCGGCTGCCCGTACCAGTCACCGCTGCGATTGAGCGCGAGCCCGGCCGCGACGCCGATGTGCAGTTCGGGGAAGTCGTCGCCCTCCCCGTCGGCACGGTCCAGCAGCTTCAGCGTGGCGTCGAGCAGCGGCGCGGACTCGGGCGCGACCAGCATGACCGCGTCGCCGATCGTCTTCACCAGACGGACGGGGCTCTCGGCCACCTCGGTGGTCACGATCTCGAGCCGATGGGCGATGGCGCCGAGCTCATTGGCATCGAGATGCTGGCCCAGGCGGGTGTAGCCGACCAGGTCGGCGAACGCGACGGCTATCGGCTTCCCACGCGAGGCTTCGTCGCCGAGTTCGGCAACGCGCACTGCCTGCTGGCGAACCTGGTCGCGCAGATGCACCGTCAGCAGCGCCTGCAGCAGGGGACCAACCTCGGGAAGCAGCTGCTCGGCCGCCTCGGCGTTGCGCCGAGCCAACTCGCGCTCGCTGACCCCCTCGCCCTGGAAGGAGCGCTCGATCAGCAGCCGAATCGCCTCGGCGCCCTGGGACATCCCGCGTCCGAGCACGCGGGTGACGTCGAACATCGCCTCCTCCTCCAGGCCCGCGTCGCGAAAGCGCGCCGCGAGCCGCGCGTTCTCGAGGTCGTAGTCGTCGTAGGCGGCCTCGTCGGGCGGCGCCACGGCCATCCCCGACGCCTGCCGCAGCCGCAGCAGGAAGTCGAGCGGCAGGCCAACCCGCTCGGCGATCTCCTCGGCGGTGTAGCGCGCGCGGCCCGCGAGGGCTCGATCGACGGGCAGCAGGACGAGGCGCTCTTCGGCCGCCGCCTCGCGAATCTCCTCGAGGCTGGCGCCCGCGGCGACGAGGTCCTCCAGCAGCTGCTGGCGCGACGAGCGCGCGTCGCCCTTGAGCTCGTCGAGGAGCCCCTCCGCCTCCCAGTCGATGCGCTCCGGGCTCAGCGGATGTGCAGTCCGGAGATAGCGCGGGAGATCACGAGGCGCTGGATCTCCGATGTCCCCTCGAAGATCGTGTAGATCTTGGCGTCGCGGTGCATCCGCTCCACTGGGAACTCGCGCGTGTAGCCGTTTCCGCCGAGGATCTGGATCGCGCGCTCGGTCGCCCAGACCGCCACTTCGCCGGCCTTGAGCTTGCTCATCGAGCCCTCGGCGTTGGTGAACTCGTGGTTGTTTCGCCCCATCCACGAGGCTCGCCAGACGAGCAGACGCGCGGCGTCGATCTCGAGCTTCATGTCGGCGAGCGTGAAGGCGATTGCCTGGTTCTCGATGATCGCGCGGCCGAACTGCTGGCGCTCCTTGGCGTAGTCCAGCGCGTACTCGTAGGCGGCGCGAGCGATGCCGATGGCCTGCGCGCCGACCGTCGGGCGACTGGCCTCGAAGGTCTGCATCGCCGCCTGGCTCTTGGCGCGCGTGCCCTCGCGGGCGCGGGCGAGGCGCTCGTCGAGCTTCTCCTTGCCGCCGAGCAGACAGGACCCCGGGACGCGGCAGTCGTCGAGGAAGACGTCGGCGGTGTGCGAGGCGCGCAGCCCGTGCTTTTTGACCTTGGTCCCCATCTCGAGACCCTCGGTGGCGGGCGGGATCACGAACGCGGCCTGCCCGCGCGCGCCGAGCTCGTGATCGACGGAGGCGACCACGACGTGCACGTTGGCGATGCCGCCGTTGGTCGCCCAGGCCTTCTGGCCGTTGAGCACCCATTCCTCTGATGCCTCGTCGTAGCGAGCGCGGGTGCGCAGCGAGGAGACATCCGACCCAGCGTCGGGCTCGGACACACAGAACGCCCCGACCTTCGGATCCTCCGTCGTCCCGTAGCACTGCGGGACCCACTCGCCGAGCTGCTCGGGCGTGCCGGCCGAGAAGATCCCCGCCACTGCCAGGGTGGTGCCCATGATCGCCATCCCGATCCCGGCGTCGCCCCAGAAGAGCTCCTCGTTGACCATCGGCAGCGTAATTCCCGACGGGTCGGCGAAGAACTGCGCCAAGGACTCGAAGCCATAGAGTCCGATCTTGGCCGCCTCCTGGATGATCGGCCAGGGCGTCTCCTCGCGCTCGTCCCATTCCGCCGCTGCCGGGCGGACTACGCCCTCGGCAAAGCCGTGCACCCACTCGCGGATGTCGCGCTGGTCCTGGGAGAGCTCGAGCGAGAACGGCGCCGTCTCGTCTCCGTTCTGCACGGCCGTGGCGGCATCGACGGCGGCGTTTGCGGCGGCCGTCGCGGCTGCGCTCGGGCTGACGATGTCGGCGTCCATGCGGCGCCAGTGTAGCCAAGCGTGTAAATGACTGTCAACCCGAGGGTTGCGCGCCTTGTCGGAACGCCCAGAAGCGCGGGTCCAACGCACCGAGGCGGTCGTGACGAGCAGGGGCCGTGGGCCGATCGTCGTCAGCGCGCGTTGCGGCCGGCTCGGCGCGCCGGCGGTGGCCACGCGGCGACCGGCTGCTCGGAGGGCTGGCCGCGGGTGGAGCGGGCCTCGCCATCCTGCTCCTTGGCGGCGCGGCACTGCAGCAGATCGAGCTTTGCGATCCCAACGCCCAGGCGGCGTCGAGCTCTACGCAGCCAGCCGGCTCCGGCGAGCCGCGCGCGACGCCGTTCGCGCGGCGCGACATTCCGGCCCGCTACCTGCGCCTCTACCAGCAGGCTGGATCGTTGTACGGGATCGATTGGTCGGTGCTCGCGGGCATCGGTTGGATCGAATGCGACCACGGCCGCAGCCGCGATCGCTCGTGCTGGCAGCCCGGAGCTGTCAACGGCGCCGGAGCCGGCGGGCCGATGCAGTTCCTCGCTGCCACCTGGGCCGCATACGGGGTTGACGGCAACCACGACGGCCGGCGCGACCGCTGGGACGCCCGCGACGCAGTCCCCGCCGCCGCGAACTACCTGCGGGCCTCGGGCGCGCCCGGCGACTACCGCCGTGCGATCTTCGCCTACAACCACGCCGACTGGTATGTCGCGGCCGTGCTGCACCGAGCGCGGCTCTACGCCGCCCACGCTCCGCCGGCGAGCAGCGCCGCGGCGACCGGCTCCGACCCCGTCCCCGTGGCGACGCTACGGGCGTCCAATACCGGTTCCCAGTTCAGCTTCCAGGACCTCAATCATCCCCGCGTCACGCCAGGCTGGGGCGCGAGGGGGTGGGAATCGGCTTTCAACGACCACACCACGGCGAGCGGCATCCCGGCCGACGGCCCCTACCCCGGGGTCTCCTTCTGGCACGGGCCCACGCTCGGCGGCTACTGGGCGGTCACCTTTCCCAATGCGCGTACGCTCGTGCTCCGCCAGATCGACACCGGGCCGAACGTCGCGCTACACCGCCTGGTGGACATCGACTACGCGGCGCTGATGCGCGCCGGCTACACGATCGGGAGCTTCCCCACGGGCGGCCCGGCCGACCCCTCGGCGCAGGCCACCGTCCTCTATCTCGGGCGCGATCCGCGCTGGGAGGCACTCAACGGCACGGCGGTCAGCGCGAACAGCGGCACCCCGGCGGGCGACACCGCAGCAGCCTGCCCGAGTCCCGGCGTCGGCGATGGCGCGAACGCCGTCGGCGGCTACGTCAACCCCTTCCTGCACGCTGCGGTGACCGCCGAGCGCATCGACCAGGGCGTCGACTACGCGGGCCGCGGCGCGATCACCGCGATCGGCAACGCGGTGGTCGGCTACGCCTCGTCATTCCCCGGCTGGCCCGGCAACTACATCGCCTACACCCTTCTCGACGGTCCCGCCGCCGGGAGATCGATCTACCTTGCCGAGGGCGTTGCCCCGACCGTGCGCGCGGGCTCGCGGATTGCTGCGGGGCAGACGATTGCCAGCTTCATTCCCAATTCCCCCACCGGCATCGAAACCGGCTGGGCACAAGGTCAGACCGGGAGCTGGCAACCGCTGGCGAAGGTCACCGGAGGCTACAGCGAGGGCCAGCGCACGGCGGCCGGCGACGCCTTCAGCAGCTTCCTGCGCGCGCTCGGCGCGCCGCCGGGGCTGGTCGAGGGACGCCAGACCGTGGGGCGCCTCTGAGCGCTACTCGCCCTGCCGCGCATACGTGCCACGCGTCGAAACAAGCGGGGGACCCAGGAGTCGAACCTGACGTTGCGGTTTTGGAGACCGCCGTGTTACCGATACACCAGTCCCCCTCGACGGCGCGCCATTGTAGGTCGCGGTCCTCGGGCCTTGGTGGCCGGTCCGTGGTGGCGACCGATGCGGGCGGAGGGACTCGAACCCCCAAGGGCTTGCGCCCACCGGCACCTAAAGCCGGCATGTTTGCCAATTCCATCACGCCCGCGGGAGGGGGCGCCACCGCACCTGCAGCGAAAGCACGCGCATCGCGGAATGCAGCACGCTCCCGGCAGAGACAATAGAGTTCCGCGACAAATGCCGACCATCACGGAGGAGGATCGCGAGCGCGGCTATCGCATCGATCGCCCGAACCGACGCAAGGCCACGAGCAAGGCCACCAAGGCGGTCGTCATCCTCCTGCTGCTGGCGACAGCAGTGCTCATGCTGGCGATCACGATCGGCGGCTGGGCCGCGCTGTCGGGCGCCAAGCCCGTCCAGATCGCGTTCATCGTCATCTACTTGATCATGGCCTGGCAGACGGCGCGCTGGAGTCGCGGCACGCTTCCGCTCGCTGCCGCGTTCGCGATCATCCTCGGCATCTTCGCCGTGGTCGCCGGGCCGGGCTGGTTCGATCGCGACAAGACCGGCTTCACCAACCCGACGTTCCCCTCCAACATCGACGGCTTGCTGACGCTGCTGGTGATCCCGATTCAGCTGCTGCTGATCGCGTTCGCGATGCGCGGCTTCCAGCAGGAATGGAACGTCGAGGTCGAGATCCCGCTCGAAGACGACGGCGAGCACGAGCAGCACCGCGGCGCGCCTCTTCCCGCCTGAACCGCCCCGCGTCCTGGATGGCGCGCGGGCCGCAACTTCCGCCCCGCCAATGGGTCCTGTCTAACATGCCCCTCCATATGCTCAAGACCAAGACGATGACCTCCAGCAGACGTCGCGCCCTGTTTCTCCTGCTCGCGCTGGCCTCCGTGCTGGCGATCGCCCGCCCCGTCCCCGCCCACGCAGCCGGTATGCAGATCGCCGTGGAGGACGAGAGCTCGTTCTTCGGCCCCTCTTACCTGCAGATGGCGGCCGTCGGTCACGCCTCGGAGCTCAGTACGAGCTACATCCGGGTGAACCTGATCTGGGCAGGGGTGCCCGGCGCCGCCGCGAACTCAAAGCGCCGCCCCAAGGTCGTCCGCTATAGCTTCGCCAAGATCGACAACCTCGTCGCGCTAGCCGCCACGCAGAAGATCCGCCTCCAGCTGACGCTCACGGGCCCGGCTCCGGCGTGGGCGAGCAGCGCTCACCATGCCGGGGTAGTCGGTCCCAACGCGACCGCCTACGCCGATTTCGTGCGCCAGGTGGCGACACACTTCAAGGGCTCGATCGAGCGCTACTCGATCTGGAACGAGCCAAACCTGACGAACTGGCTCCAGCCGTCGGGCGGCTGCAAGCACTTCGGTCCCTGCATCGAGCGCATCCCCGGGCTCTATCGCGCGCTCTACACCAAGGCCTACAGCGCGATCAAGCGCGCCGATCCTAAGGCCCAGGTCCTGATCGGCGAGACCAATCCCTACCTCGGGCTGGTCGGGCTCGCGCCGCTGCGCTTCATTCGCGCGGTCGCGTGCCGCGACGACCACTACCGGGTGCTGCGGCATTGCCCCGGGCTGACCGCGGATGGCTACGCCCATCATCCCTACGAGTTCCTTCACGCTCCCAACTACAAATACCCTGGAGGCGACAACGCCACGATCGGCGTGCTCGGACGCCTGACGGGCACGCTCGACAAGCTGGCGAGGCTGCGCGCCCTGCGGAGCCCGTCCGGCAGGGCGCTGGACCTCTACCTCACGGAGTTCGGCTACTACCACACCGGTAAGCGCGGCCAGCCGGTCGCGCGACGCGCGGCCTGGGAGGTCCAGGCGTTCAGCATCGCGGCCCACAACCCGCGGGTCAAGGAGATGCTGCAGTACCTGCTGTTCCCGCTGACCCCCAACCCCGGCGGGCGCGGTTTCGATACCAGCATCCTGGATCCAGGCGGCATGCCGAACCAGGAGTTCCGCGCGCTGCAGCAGTGGATCGCTGGGGCGCTGGCCAGTGGACTGGTCGCCGCGCCCGGCTCCGGCTAGACCGTCGCGCACAGTCGCCACCAGCGGGCTGGGGGTCGCTGGGTCGCTGGTGGCGGCACCGGCCCGTGCGCGCGGCGGTACGCTCCCCGGGCGCGCCGCCTAGCTTCGGCCCGGGGCCCGTCCAAGCGCCGTTTCATCTCCCGCCCGATCGGTCCGAGCGGCCCGACCGGTCCGCGCGGCAGCACGTTGGATTTCGCCGAGTTCTATGCGCTCATGCCGCCGGACAACCCGGCCCTTGTGTTCCCGGGCGACGTTGTGCAGTTCCCCCGTGACGGGCCTTCGAGCGGCTCGGGCGTGATCCTCCGGTTCGGCTCTTCGACCTTCGCCTTCGTCCTGAACGCTGCCGGCACCTACCGCGTTTCGTTCAAGGTCGCCGTCGACGAGGCCGGTCAGCTCGAGCTCGTGCTCAACGGGCTGCCGCTCGGCTACACCGTCGTAGGTAGGGCCACCGGCACCACGCAGATCGTGGGGGAGGCGTTGGTCCAAACCACGGTCCCCTCCGTGTTCGGCGTCGTGAATCCGGTCGGGGACCCTGCGCTGACCATCACGCCCAACGCCGGGGGCCTCGACCCGGTTAGCGCCTCGCTGGTGATCGAACGGATTCAGTAACCGGCAACCACCACTCCCTGAAAGCTCGAGAGAAGGCCAGTGCGGGTGGTGGGACTCGAACCCACATGCCCCGAAGGACAGCGCCTTTTGAGGGCGCCCTGTCGACCAATTGCAGCACACCCGCGAGGGGCCTCTACGGTACTCGCCCGGAACGGCAGGACTCCCGGCTCACCCACCACCGGGGCCGACGTGGTCAAGCGATCGTAGGACGCCGCTCGGTCCACGGGCGCGCCGACTCGAGCTGTCCGGCGATCGAGAGGAGGGTCGCTTCACCACCCATGCGCCCCACCAGCTGGGCCGCGACGGGCATGTCGGCGGCGTCGAAGCCGGCTGGGACCACGCACGCCGGCTGGCCGGTGTGATTCCAGAGCGGTGTGTAGGGCGTGAGCCGCGCGACAAGGTTGAGCGTCACGAACGCCCCACGCCCCTCGTATTGTCCGATCCGCGGCGCCGGCCGTGCGAGGGCTGGCGTCAGCAGCAGGTCGTGCTCGGCGAAGAAGGGAGCCAGGCGCCCGTGGTGAGCCTTCTCCATCGCGCGGGCACGCGCGAGCGCCCCCGGCGTCGCGGTGGCCCCGAGCAATGCCATCCCGCGGGTGCGCCGCTCGAGGCGCTCGGGATGCTCCATCGCCCGGGCGTCGTCGTGAATCCCCCGCAGGTAGCGCTGCAACGCCGCCCACCACATCCCGAACGAGTACGGCGGGTCGCGCTCGACGACCTCGTGTCCCAGCTCGCGCAACGTGTCGGCGGTGCGCTCAGCGGCTTCTCGCCAGGCGTCGTCCAAGCGCCCGAGCTGGCCCGGAATCAGCCCTGTGGAAAGGGCGATCCGCAGCTTTTGGGGCGGTTGCGCGGCGGCCTGCTCGAAGGACTGGCCGGCGGCGGGCGCGGCGCCGATCGCATCCATGAACACGCCGGCATCGCGGACCGTGCGGGTGATCGGCCCCCAGGTCGCCATCCCGTGCCAGGGTTCGCGCTTGGGTGCGGTCGGCACCGTGCCGCGCTGCGGCTTGATCCCAAAGAGCCCGCACCAGGCCGCCGGAATCCGGATCGACCCGGCGCCGTCGGAGCCCAGCGCCGCTCCGGCGAGCCCGGCGGCCACCGCGGCGGCGGCGCCAGCGCTTGACCCTCCGGGAGTGCGCTCAAGGTTCCACGGGTTGCGCGTGATCCCGTGCGTCACGGTCTCGGCGAAGGGCCAGATCGTGAGCTCAGGGACGTTGGTCTTGCCGATCACGATCGCGCCCGCGGCGCGCAGGCGCGACACGACCTCGGCGTCGGCTGTCGCCGGGGCGCCGTAGGCACGGGTGCCAAACGCCGTCACCTCACCAGCGACGTCGATGTCGTCCTTGATCGCGACCGGGACGCCCAGCAGTGGCCGCTCGTCGCCACCCTGCAGGCGTGCCTGCGCCTGGTCGGCCTCGGCGAGCGCGCGCTCGCCGAGCACGACCCGATACGCGTTGATCTTCGGATCAATTCGCGCGATGCGCTCGAGGTAGCACTCGACCAGCTCGCGCGCGCTCAGCTCGCGCGCGCGCAGCCGCGCGGCCTGCGCCGCGATCCCGGCGAAGGCGAGCTCGTCAGCGCTCATCGGCGAACGCAGCGTGCATCAGCAGCGCAAGCCTATGGGATCATCCCGCGCCGCATGGACCGCGGAGAGATAGTCCGGGGGCTCGCTGGCTTCCGCGGGCGCGCAGCTGGCAGCGACGCCGAGCGCCGCGCCGCGATTTGGCTGCGCGACAGCGTGCGCTCACGCGGTCGCGCGG
The DNA here is from genome assembly GCA_003244205.1 of Solirubrobacterales bacterium. GTDB lineage: Bacteria > Actinomycetota > Thermoleophilia > Solirubrobacterales > Solirubrobacteraceae > QHBW01. Next base: position 13,829 of record QHBW01000034.1, read on the forward strand.
CCGAGCTGCAGGCGCTGTGGGTGCACCCCCGGTGGGGCATGACGTATGCGTGGCATGCAACGCTCGCGCTCGCGGGAACGCTGGTAGCCGCGACCGCCGACGAGGGCATCGGCTTCGCTCTGCTCGCACTCGCGCTGGTCTCGTTGCTTGCAGACCTCTGGGGCCGTGCCCATCTGCTGCGGCGGCTCACCCCGCGCCGAGCGACCCAGAACGTCGTCTCGACCCCGCCGCCAGGCGCCGCCTCCAAGCCTGCGCGGCTCGTGATCATGGCTTCTTACGACATACCGCCAAGTGGGCTGATCCTGCGCCACACGCCCCGGCGCTGGGCGTTGGCGATCGAGGGCCTTTTCGGCGGCCATGGCCCAGGGATGGCCGGGGTCCTGGTCGGATCGATCACCGTGCTCTGCGCGCTGGCCGCCGCGGGCGTCGCGGGCGCCGGTGCCTGGACGCGGCCCGCGTCGCTGCCGTTCGCGGTCATCCTCGTCGTGGCTGTCTTCCTGCTGCTCGATCTCGGCCCGGCACGACGAAGCGACGCCGGGATGGCCGACGCCAGCGCCGTCGCGGTTGCGCTCGCGCTCGTCGACGCGCTCACTGCAGCGCCACCGCTCCAGCTCGCCGTGGAGCTGGTGCTCAGCGGTGCCGGGCATTCCCCCGCGCTCGGCGCACGCGCGTGGGTGCGCTCCCAGCGCGGCGCGGCGCGCGAGCGCACCGTTGTGCTCAACGTTGCCCCGGCGACCGCCGGTCCGCCCCGCTTTACGACGCGCGAGGGGGTCGGCTTTGCGATCCGCTTTCACGCTCAGCTCGTCGGGTTCTGCCGGCGCGTGGCATCCGAGGAACCCCGCCTGGGGGCGCGCGGGCGCGTGTCGCGCTTCCCCTCCGGCGCACTTCCCGCGCGCCTTGCCGGCTTCCCGGCGATCACGATCGGGACCGCGCCATCGCCGGCGACGCTCGAGCCATCGGAGGCCGCGATGCGCGGGGTGCTCGAGCTCGGCCTTGCGCTCGTGGATCTGGTGGACGAGGCGGTGGGCCAGCAGCTCGCGCCGGCGGGCAGGGGCTGACGCCGGCGGTCGCGGGTCGCGGGCCGCGGGCCGCGGGCCGCGGTCGCGGGCGGGCGCGGTCGCGGGTCGCGGGCCGCGGGCCGATAACCGCGAGCCCCGCCATTTCCGTTCTTCTTCAGCGGAAATGATGGGTCTCACCGGCGGCAGCCGGGGGGCAGGGCGTCTACACCGGCGCCAGCCCGTGGCGCTTCGCCGGCCACTGCCGCCGCTTGCCCGCGTACAAGGCGAAGCGACGTACCAGCTCCTCGCGCAGCTCCGCAGGCTCGATCACGGCATCCACGACGAGCTCCGAGGCCAGGTGCAGCAGGTCGACGTCGTCGGCGTACTCGCGCTGCAGCTCCTCGGCGCGGGCCGCGCGCTCGGCGTCGTCGGCGATCGCGGCGAGCTGGTTGGCGTAGACGGCGTTGATCGCAGCCGAGGGGCCCATGACCGCGATCCGCGCGCTCGGCAGCGCGAGGCAGCAGTCGGGATCGAAGGCCGGGCCGGCCATCGCGTACAACCCGGCCCCGTAGGCCTTGCGCACAATCACCGAGATCTTCGGCACCGTCGCCTCGGAGACGGCGCTGATCATCTTCGCGCCATGGCGGATGATCCCGTCGCGTTCGACCGCTGTGCCAATCATGAAGCCCGGGACGTCGGCCAGGAACAGCAGCGGCACATTGAAGGCGTTGCATGTCCAGATGAAGCGTGCCGCCTTGTCTGCGGAATCGACGAACAGCACACCGCCCTTGACCTTGGGCTGGTTGGCGACGATCCCCACCACCGAGCCGTCGAGGTGCCCGAAGCCGACGATCAACTCGCGCGCCCAGCGCGCGTGGACCTCAAAGAACGAGCCGCCGTCGAGCACCCGCTCCAGCAGCTCGCGCACGTCCCACGGCTTGTTCTCGTCCGCCGGGATCAGCGTCCCCAGCTCGCCGGGGTCGAGAGCAGGCTCGCGCGGGGCCGCCGGCGGCGGCGCGTCGTCAAAGGAAGAGGGCAGGTAGGCGAGATATTGGCGCGCCGCGGCGATCCCCTCCTCGTCGCTGGCAACCAACAGGTGCCCGCAGCCACTCACCCCGGTATGCATCCGCGCCCCACCCATCTCCTCCAGCGTCACCTTCTCGTTGATCACTACCTCCGCCATCCGCGGCGAGCCGAGGTACATCGAGGCGTTGCCGTCGCGCATGATCACGATGTCGCAGAAGGCGGGGATGTAGGCACCGCCAGCGGCGCTCGGGCCGAAGAGCACGCAGACCTGTGGAACGCGGCCTGACAAACGAACTTGATTGAAGAAAATTCTGCCGGCGCCCCGCCGACCGGGGAACATCTGCACCTGCTCGGTGATGCGAGCGCCGGCAGAGTCGACGAGATAGACCATCGGCACCGACTGCGTGAGCGCCTGCTCCTGGACGCGCAGGATCTTCTCCACCGTCTTCGGTCCCCACGAGCCGGCCTTGACCGTCGGGTCGTTGGCCATCAAGCAGACTGGGCGTCCGCCGATCCGGCCAATCCCAGTGACCACGCCCTCGGCGCCGAGACCCTCCTGCTCCCAGCTCGCCAGCAGCGCGTCCTCGGCGAAGCTGCCGGGGTCGAGCAGCCGCGTGACGCGCTCGCGGACAGGCAGCTTCCCCTGATCGGCGGCCTTCTCGTGGTGACGGCTCGGCCCGCCGGCGACCGCACGCGCGTGGGCTTGGTCGAGGTCGGCCATCGCGCCGGAGTCTATGTCGGCGGCTTGGGCGTCAGGAGGGATCGCCAGGCCGAAGCTGGATCGGCGGAAGGGCGTCGCCGTCGGAGGCACCACCTGGCTCGGGAGGCAACGGACGGCTTGGTCGCAGGCCAGACGCGATCGCCAGGCCACCGATCACCAGCAGCGCCAGCGGCCAGCCGACGATGCTGCGGGCACCACCGCGGTTCACCGGCGCCACAAGCGCGACGAAGCCCAGCAGCGTGACGACCCCGAGGTAGCCGGGGGCCCGCTCGTGATCGGCCCCCGAGAAGGCGACGAGCCCGCAGCCCGCGGCGAGGACGACGAGCTCCCAGCCCCAGGCGACGCCGGCGCGCGCGCTGGACGGCTCCAGCCGCCCGCTGAAGTACGTCGCCAGCAGCCGCGGCGCGTAGCGATCGATCAACAGCAGCACGACGATCGCCACGACGGCCAAGCCCGCCGCAACGACGAGCGCCGCCGCGTGGCGCGGCCGTCCACCCCGCAGCAGCACCGAGCCGAGCACGAGCGCGGCCACCGCGCCCAGCAGCACGTAGCGCACGCTGGCTCGATCGCCGGCCGCGAACAGCCAGTCCACGAGCGCGACCAGCGTCGCCACCCAGGACAGCGCGGCCAGCAGGGTGCAGATCCACGCGTTGCGCCACCACGCGCAGCCGCTCGCGATCAGCGCGAACAGCGCAGCCATCCAGGCGCTCGTCTTGGCCGCGCGCGGCGCATCGAGGACGTTTGCGAGCTCGAAGATCGCGAGCAGCGTGAGCACCAGCCCGGTCACCAGCAGCACGACCTGATAGGAGCGCGGCCGCGCGAACTCGAGCGGAGAGAGCAGCGCCATCCCCAGCAGCGAGGCGGCGGCGACGACGGTCACCGCCAGGGTCGCCTGCTTGCTCCAACCCAGCCGCAGCTCGGCGGCGAGCAGTCCCACCGCCAGCGGAACGGCCCCCGCGGCGATCAGGTCGCCGCGCCATGGCTTTGGCGTGATGAAGGCGAGCGCTCGCGGTCGCTCCTGCACTTGCGCTCGCCTCAGATCCCGGGGTTCGCGACCGGCTCCTCGCCCCGGTACTCGTAGAAGCCCTTGCCCGACTTCTTCCCGTACCAGCCGGCAGCGAGCAGCTTGCGCAGCGTCGGAGGCTGGGCGAAGCGCCGTTCGCGGAACTCGTCGAACATCACGTCGCAGATCGAGCCCAACGTGTCGAGCCCGACGAAGTCCGCGAGCGTGAGCGGGCCCATCGGGTGGGCGGCGCCAGCCTTCATCGCCGCATCGATCTCCTCGATCGACCCGACACCCTCCTCGTAGGCGCGGATCGCATCGAGCATGTAGGGCACGAGCAGGCGGTTGACGATGAACCCCGCCTTGTCCTTCGTCTGCACCGTGAGCTTGCCGAGCTGCTTTGCGAAGGCCACGCCTGCCGCGAGCGCTTCGTCGGAGGTCGTCACGCACTTGACCACCTCCACCAGCTTCATCACCTGAGCCGGATTGAAGAAGTGCAGGCCGAAGAAGCGCTCGGCGCGATTCGTGACCGCGGCCTGGTTGATCACCGGCAGCGACGAGGTGTTCGTGGCAAAGAGCGCGTCGGGCTTGACGATCTCGTCGACCTCGCGCCACATCTCGAGCTTCAGGGGGAGGTTCTCGGTGATCGCTTCGATCACGAGGTCGCAGTCGGCAAGCTCGCCGTACTGCGTCGTGCCCGCGATGCGACCACGCAGCGCGTCGGCGCCGGATTGCTCGATGCGTCCCTTCTCAACCGCCCGTGAGAGCTGCTTCTCGATCCTCCCAAGCCCCTTGGTGAGGTGCTCCTCGTCAACCTCGCGCAGCACCACCTCGAATCCGGCATCTGCACTCACCTGGGCGATGCCGTGGCCCATCAGCCCCGCGCCGAGCACGCCGACGGTCTTGATCTGCGCCATCTCCGATCCTGCCTTCCTTTCGCTTGGAGCCGCCGCTGCTGCCGGAGGCGGCGGGAGCCTAGATGATCATGATCGATCCCCGCACGATCCACGCACCGTGGGCGATAGCCTGCTGTCCCGGCCGACCCCGCGAAGGGAGCTCCCTTGTCGATCGTCACCACCGTGGACCGAGACGCCGTCCGCCACGTCGTCCTCAACCGCCCCGAGAAGCGCAACGCGATGAATCAGGAGCTTCTGCTCGCGCTGACGCAGGCGCTGCGCGATGCCGCGGCCGACGGTGACGTTCACTGCGTCGTTCTGCGTGGTGAGGGCCCGGCGTTCTCGGCCGGGGTTGACCTCGTTGAGCTTGGTGGTCAGGCAACCGACCCCAACGGTGCTGCCACCCTGCGCCCGTTCCGCGCCGTCTTCCTCGGCGTAGCCAACCTCTGCGAGGAGATGCCCAAACCGGTCATCTGCCAGATCCACGGCGCGTGCCTGGGCGGGGCGCTCGAGGTGGCGCTCGGCTGCGATCTGCGCGTTGTCGCAGCCGGGGCGCGGCTCGGGCTGCCCGAGGTTCGCCTCGGCCTGATTCCGGATGTCGGCGGCTGCTCGCGGCTGCCGGCCGTCGTCGGCCTCGGACGAGCCAAGGAGCTGATCATGACCGGCCGCGAGCTCGGCGCCGAAGAGGCCGAGCGGATCGGCCTGGCGAACCGCGTGGCGTCCCCGGAGGACCTCGACCGCGTCACCGCCGAGCTTGCCGAGGGGCTGACAGCTGGGGCGCCGGTGGCCGTTGGTCACGCCAAGCGTGTGATGGACGCTGCCGCCAAGCCTGCGCTTGCCCAGACGCTCGAGCACGAGCTCACCGTGCAGGAGCTGTGCGTGGCCAGCCTGCGCGCACAAGCCGACGCAGCGGAGCCGGTCGCGGCCATCGGTGGGTAGGGGCGCTCAGGCCGCCGGGCGCTCCCAGTCGACCGGGCCAGCGACGAGCAGGTGCGATCCGAGCGCGCGCCCGAGAACCTTGCGCGCCGCCCGCGCAGCCTCGAGCAGGCGATCGAGCGCGACCCCCGTCTCGATCCCCATCTCGTGCAGCATCGAGACGAGGTCCTCGGTCGCGACGTTGCCGGTCGCGCCAGCAGGGACCGGGCAGCCGCCCAGCTCGCCGAAGCTCGACTCGAAACTGTCGATCCCGGCCTCCAGCGACGCCAGCACGTTGGCCAGCGCTGCTCCTCGAGTGTTGTGGAAGTGCGCCGTCAACTCGACTGCGTCACCGAGCTCCTCACGGGCACGGGTGAAGAAGTTGCGGACCTGAATCGGGTTGGCCATCCCGGTCGTGTCGCCGAAGGCGACCTCCTGTGCGCCTGCGGCGACCAGCGTGCCAGCGATCCCCAGCACGCGCGCGGGATCCACGCGGCCCTCATAGGGGCAGCCGAAGCTCGTCGAGATCACTCCCTCGCAGCGCAGGCCGGCTTCGCGGCCGCGCACCAGCACGCGCTCGAGCCCGGCGAGCGACTCGGCCACCGAGCGGTTGACGTTGCGGCGGTTGTGGGTCTCCGACGCCGAGAGGAAGACGTTGATCTCCTCGAAGCAGTCGCGGTGCTCGAACGCGGCGTCAAGGCCGCGCTCGTTGGGGACCAGCACGCTGCGGTCGACGTCGGCCGGAAGTTGCGCACGCTCGAGGACCTCAGCGGCGTCGGCCAGCTGCGGAATGACGTCGGCGCGCACGAAGCTGGTCAGCTCGATCCGCCGCAGACCGCTGCCGCCGAGCAGCTCGATCAGACGCAGCTTGTCCTCGGTGGCGATGATCTCGGGCTCGTTCTGGAAGCCGTCGCGGGGTCCGACCTCGCGCACGCGCACCGTGCTGGGCAGCATCGGGCGAACCCTATACTTCGCCGCCGTGCCGCCCGACAGCAGTGGTCACAGGGAGGTGGCCATCATCGGCGGTACCGGGGCGCTCGGGTTCGGCCTCGCACTGCGACTCGGGGCCGCCGGCGTAAGCGTCACGATCGGCTCGCGAGACGCACGGCGGGGCGAGGAGGCCGCGGGCAAGCTCGCCGAGCAGGTGCCCAGCGGCACGTTCGCGGGGGCTGACAACGGCGCTGCGGCTGCGGCCGCGGCCGCGGTCGTGCTCTCGGTTCCGTTTCGCAATCACGCCGAGACGCTAGGCAACCTGCGCGACGCGCTCAGCGGGGGTCAGCTGGTCATCGACGCCACTGTGCCGCTCGCCGCCGCGTTTGGAGGCAAGGCGACGCGGACACTCGGTGTGTGGCAGGGCTCAGCGGCCCAGCAGGCTGCCGAGATCGTGCCCGAGGGTGTGCGCGTCGTCTCCGCCCTGCACACGGTCTCCGGCGCCCATCTCGCCGACCTCGACGCACCGCTCGACGAGGACGTCCTGGTGTGCGGAGACCGACGCGCCGACAAGGCCGAGGCGGCCGCGCTGATCGAGCGCGCCGCGGGCCTGCGCTGCGTTGACTGCGGGCGCCTCGAGCAGGCGCGGCTGACCGAGCAGCTCACAGCCCTGCTGATCGGTGTCAACAGCCGCTACAAGACGCGCGCTGGGATTCGCGTGACGGGGCTGCCCGACGCGCTGTGGTGAGCCCACAATCCGCCAGCGTCGTGGTGCTCGCGGGGGGTACTGGGGGGGCGAAGCTCGCGGCCGGCTTCCAGGCGCTCGTGGGAGAGCGCCTGACGGTGATCGCGAACACCGGCGACGACATCGAGGCGTATGGCGCCCACGTCTCGCCCGACCCCGACCTCTGCCTGTACTGGCTCGCCGGCCGCATCGACGAGCGCGGTTGGGGCCTGCGGGACGACAGCTTCACCGTGATGGAGGAGCTGCACGCGCTCGGAGAAGACGTGTGGTTCAACCTCGGTGACCGGGATCTCGCCATCTGCATCCAGCGAGCGCGGCGGCTCGGAGAGGGGGCCCGCCTGACCGAGGCCATTGGCGAGCTGCGCCGCTCGCTGGGCGTCGCGGCGCGGGTGCTGCCGATGTGCGACGAGCCGGTCCGTACCTGGGTGCGGACTCAGGATCGCTGGTGGCCCTTCCAGGAGTTCATGATCCGTGCTGGTGGCGCCGGGCCCGTGCAGGATGTGGCCCACCGAGGCGCCGACGCAGCCGAGCCAACGGCGGAGGTGCGCGCGGCGCTCGAGCAAGCCGAGGCGATCATCGTCGGACCATCGAACCCCGTGATCTCGATCGGACCGATCCTGGCAGTGCCCGGGGTGAGCGATGCGCTGCGCGCGACGACGGCGCCGGTCGTTGCGGTCTCGCCGTTGGTACACGGAGCGGTGGTCAAGGGTCCCACGAGGCCATTCCTGGAATGGGCGGGCCAGCCGCTAACGAGCGATGGCATCGCGGCGATCTACGCCGATCTGCTCGACGGGATCGTCGCCGACGTGCCCTGCGCGGCGCTGCCGACGCTCGAGACAGATGTGCTGATGGCCGACGCGGCTGGCCGACTGCGCCTCGCCGACGAGACCCTGCGCTTCGCTGCATCGCTGCGTTGATCCCGCAAACAGCGGCGTCGAGTTACCAAGCCGCGACCGCCACAAGCCGGAGTGACGAACGTGGCGCGGTAGCGTTAGCGACTGGACGATGCGCACGGTCGCGGTCCTACCCGTCAAGCGGTTCAATCACGCCAAACAGCGGCTGGCGCAGTCGGGGTTGTCGGCCGCCTGGCGCCGAGCGCTCGCCGAGGCGATGGTCACCGATGTGCTGACCGCACTGCGTCGGGCCGCCAGCGTCGATGAGACGATCGTCGTCACCGCCGAGCCGATCGCCCGCCAGCTCGCCGAGGCCCGTCAGGTCAGCGTCGTGATAGATCGCGTGGAGGGCGGCCAGAGCAGCGCTGCTCAGCTCGGGATCGAGCGAGCCCTGGCCGAGGGTGCCGAGCGTGTCTTGCTGGTACCTGGGGATTGTCCGATGCTCGATCCGCGCGACATCGACGCGCTGCTCGGACCCGATCACCCGGGCGTCACGATCGTTCCGGACCGCCATGGGACGGGCACCAACGCGCTGGTATTGCTCCCGCCCGACGCCCTCGCCCCGGCGTTCGGCCGCGACTCGCTGTCTCGGCACCGCGCGCACGCCCAGGACGCGGCCGTCCCCGTCCAAGTCCAGCCGATCCCGACGCTTGGCCTCGACATCGACACGGCCGACGATCTCGCCGAGCTCGAGGCCGGATTGGCGGAGAGGCGCGGAGGCGCCGCCTACACGCGCGGGATGCTTGCGCAGCTCACACGCCAGGCGATCGCCGGCGCCGCCTAGCCTGCGCGTCGCTCCTTGGCCCGCGCGCGATGAGGATCGAGATCCGGACGCTGCCCGGCGTGCCGGAGATCGCTGCCGGCGACGACCTCGCTGCGCTCCTGGTGGCAGCGCTCGAACCCGAGGGCTTCAGCGAGGGAGACGTCCTCGTCGTCTCTCACAAAGTGATCTCCAAGGCGGAGGGCGCGGTCAGAGCGCTGCGCGGTGTTGTCCCCGGGCCCGACGCCCGCCGGCTGGCCGCCGCCCACGACAAGGACGCAAGGGTGGTTCAGGTCGTGCTCGAGCAGACCCGTGCACTGCTCCGCGCGCAGGGCGGCGTGCTCATCTGCGAGACCCACCACGGGTTGGTCTGCGCCAACGCGGGCGTCGACGCCTCAAACGCTGCGCGAGACGGCGACGTCGTGCTGCTGCCGCGCGACCCCGACGCCTCGGCGCGCACCCTGCGCGCCCGCATCGCGGACCTGACGGCGACGTCTCCGGGGGTACTGATCGCCGACTCCTTCGGACGTGCGTGGCGCAACGGTCAGTGCGACGTGGCGATCGGCTGCGCCGGCATTTCCCCGCTCGATGACTGGCGCGGGCGCAACGACGCACGTGGGCGTCCACTGCGGGCGACGTGGATCGCCGTCGCCGACGAGCTCGCGGGCGCAGCAGACCTCGCCCGCAAGAAGGATTCACGCGAGCCCGCAGTGCTCATTCGCGGCGTGGCGCGGTTCGTCACTGACGACGACGGCGAGGGCGCTACGGCGCTACGGCGCCCGGCTGCGGAGGATCTGTTTCGCTGAAGCGTGCTGCTAGGAGCAGACGGGCCAGGCGGCGCTGCGACCCTGCGTTGCCAGGATCCAGGCCGCGCGCCGGTACTGCTCGTCGGCGGGTGCCTGGGCCGGATCACCGAGCCCGCCCGCGCGGTACCAGCTCTCCATGTCGAACTGATAGCGCCCGCGGTAGAGCCCGCCGTCGGAGAGCTGGTGGACGTCGTTGCCCGACTCACAGCGGGCAATCTTGTGCAGCTCGGCGCGGACCGCGCTCGCGGGTCCCCGGATCGCGTCGGCCGCCGGGGCGGTGAGCGGGGGCAGCGGCGGCTGGTAGGCGGGGTCGAGTCCCATGGCAGTGAGCGTCGCGGCACTGGAGACGCCGGTGACTGCGAGTCCGTGGACGGCCTGGAAGTGGCGCAGAGCGTGCTCGGTCTGCGGACCCCAAGCCCCGTCGGCGCGGAGCCCGAGAACGTGCTGGATCATCTGCAGCCCTGTCTCACGGACCGCTCCTCGGTGCAGCGAGTTGCGGCTCGCACCGCCGCGGACCTGGGTGCCGGCGGAACCTTGGGCGCCACCCGGCACCTGGACGCCGCCGTTGCTGGCGACGGCGAGCCCGCTCCCGGCGACGAGGATGACGAGCGCCAACGACGCAGTCCGACGGCGGCGACCACGCCATAGCCGCGCGCTGGCGACGAGTGTCCGGCGCCGCTGGGATCGACGCAACGAGGCCTTACAGTGGGCGGCAGCGTGGTCATGCGGCGCAGCGAGCATCCATCTTGCCTTTCTCTGGCGCCTACGGGGTAAGCTGACGGGCTCGCGCTGAGAAAGGCCGCGCTACACCGCCGACGCCGACGATCTCTCGACGGCGGGCGGTGATTCGCCCCGGGCCCGCTCCGCTGTGGAGCGTTGGGCCATTGGGTCCCCCGCTCCCGGGCGCCTGGGGCGCTCGGGACTCGGCTGGTTATGACAACGGCGCGGGACTGTAGCAAGGACCGTCGACAGGGACAGCCGCGCGCATGCTTGGCAGCCTATGCAGCGATCGGCTCGTGCCTGCTGCGGATTTCGTAGAGCGTGGTGCGCTCGGCTGCTGGTCGGCCGGCCGCGTGCGCGGCGGCGATCAGCTGGGCGGGCTCGAGGCGGACGCCGTGGTAGGAGCCCGCCATGCGGCTGATCGATTCCTCCATCAGCGTGCCCCCGAGGTCGTTGACTCCCCAGCGCAGCGACTCGGTCGCGGCCTCGAGTCCCATCTTCACCCATGACGCCTGGAGGTTCTTGATCGTCCTGCCCAGGGCGAGACGGAAGACGGCGGTGTGCTTGAGGTTCTCCTCGCGCGAGATCTCCTCGACGCCGTGGGTTCGGCCGAGCAGGGTGTGGAAGGGAATGAAGGAGAGCGGCACGAACTCGGTGAAGCCCCCGGTGCGCTCCTGTAGCTCGCGCACAACGAGCATGTGCTCGGCCAGCTCCCACGGTTCCTCGATGTGGCCGAACATCACGGTCACCGTCGAACGCAGCCCGGCGCGGTGGGATGCTTCGATGATCTCGACCCAGCGCGCAACCGGAAGCTTGTTGGGCGAGATACGCTGGCGCACGCCGTCGTGGAGCACCTCCGCAGCAGTCCCGGGCGTCGAGTCCAGCCCGGCCTCGCGCAGGCGCTCGAACACCGCGCCGGGCGATAGCGCGGCGAGCCGGCACATGTGGTCGACCTCCATTGCCGAGTACGCGTGCAGGTGCAGCTGGGGTGCGATCTCCTTGGCCAGCCGCAGCCAAAGCTCGTAGTCCTCGAGCGTCCAATCGGGATGGATGCCCGATTGGATGCACAGCTCGCTGGCGCCGAATGCGACTGCTTCGTTGACCTTGGCGACGAAGTCCTCGCGCGCTATCTCGTACGCGTCGGGGGAGCGCATGCCCTGGCCGAACCCGCAGAAGGCGCAGCCGACGACGCAGACGTTGGAGATGTTGATGTTGCGGTTCACGACGTAGGTGACCGTCTCGCCTGCGAGCTCGGCGCGCAGCTCGTCGGCGGCCAGGCGAAGGTCCTCGATCACCTCGGGGCGTTGCTCGGCGAAGAGCGCGCCGATCTCCTGGCCATCAAGGGAGCCTCCGGCTCGCGCACGCTCGATCGCCCCCGGGGCCAGCTCCGGGTCGACCGTTCGCTCCTCGCGGCGCCCGGATCCCCGTCGCGGGATGAACGACCAGTAGCGCGCCTTGACAACGTCCAGCACCCCTTGGGAGACCCAAGCGGGATCGAGGTACTGGGGATACGCGCAGAGGCGCTCGGTGAGCGCGACGCCATCCCCGGCGAGGCGCTTTCGCACCTCGTGCGGGGAGGGGAACGCGTGCTCCGGGGAGATGTGGTCGCCGTTGGCCGACAGGCCCCCGAGATCGGTGGCGCCGGCGCGCACGAGCTCGGGCCACCAGTCGGCGAGGTTCGGAGGCACCTGGATGCCCACGCCGGGGAGCAGCCGGCGTGCCTCGGCGATCAGTCGCACCATGTCCGCGACCGTGATCGGGCTCGCCCACGAAGGCCGCGGCACCGTTGGGCCCTCGGTGATGCCCGACTCCCAGCGGCGACTCGCAGCATCGTCGGCGATCTCCGCGGGCTCCTCGCCGTAGTAGCGGCGGTGGGGGACGAAGTTCTGCAGGATCACCTCCTGGAGGTGCCCATGCTCCGCGTGCACCGCGGCGAGCGCCTCCAGCGAGGCGACGCGCTCCTCCTCGTTCTCGCCGATCCCCACGAGGATGCCGCTGGTGAACGGGATTCGCAGCTGGCCGGCGGCGCGGATGGTCTCCAAACGGCGCTCGGGATGCTTGCTCGGAGAACCGGCGTGGACGGTCCTCATCAACCGCGAGGACACAGATTCGAGCATCAGGCCCTGTGATGCCGTGACCTCGCGCAGGCGCGCCAGGTCCTCGGCTGAGAGCACGCCGAGGTTGGTATGGGGAAGCAGCCCGCGGTCGAGCGCGCGGGTGCAGACCCACGTCACATAGGAGGTGAAGTCCTCGTGGCCGAGCGCGGCGAGCCGGCGTGAAACTTCGGGGTTGACCTCCGGACGCTCGCCGGTGAGCACGAGCAGCTCCTTGACGCCGCGCCGCGCCGCGCCGTCGAGTTGGCGCTCGACGTCGTCGGGATCGTGCAGATGGGCGCCATGGGTGGCGAACGAGCAGTACTTGCAGTAGCAGCGGCACGTGCGCGACAGCGACAGCGTGAGGTTGCGCGAGAAGGTGACCCGGCGCCGCATCGTCCGCAGTCTACGGGGGGGCCCGCCCGTCACGCAACGGGTTCGACGGACACCTATGCTCGCGCTCGTGGGGCGCACTCCCGGAGGCTCGCTCTTGACGGCGCTGCTCTGCTGCGCTGCCAGCGGCTGCGGCGGCTCAGCCGCGAGCCCGCCCAACAGCGACGCCACCCTGCTGCTCGACTTCACCCCCAACGCGGTGCACGCGGGCGTCTATTCAACCGTGGTGCGCGGCTTTGACACCGCCGAAGGGGTGACGCTGCACGTGCGCGAGCCCGGCAGCTCGACCGACTCCGTCAAGCTGCTGGCGTCGGGGCGAACGGAGTTCGCGATCCTCGACATCCACGACCTGGCGCTCGCCCGCGCGCGCGGAGAGGACCTCGTCGGGGTGATGGCGATCGTCGAGCAGCCGCTGGCGGCGCTGGAGGCCCAGCCCGCGATTCGCAACCCTCGACAGCTGATGGGCCGCGCGGTGGGCGTCAGCGGACTTCCATCCGATAACGCGGTGCTGCGATCGGTCGTGGCCGGCGCGGGCGGAAATCCGTCGCGGGTGCGGCGCGTCACGATCGGATTCAATGCCGTCCCCGCGCTGCTCGCCGGCCGCGTCGCGGCCGTGACCGCCTTCTGGGATGTGGAGGGGCTGCAGCTGCATGCCCGCAGTCCAGCGATCCACGAGTTCCGCCTCGAGCGCTTCGGCGCCCCGGCGTATCCGGAGCTCGTGCTGTGCGTCAGTGCCAGAACGTTGCGAGAGCAGCCGTCCCTCGTCGGGGCGACGGTGGCGGCGCTGCGGCGCGGCTATGCGGTCACGTTGAGCGATCCCCAATCCTCCGTCGAGGACGAGCTCTCGCGAGTGCCCGGCCTGGACGCAGGAACGCTGCGAGCACAGCTCGACGCTCTCGGGCCCGCGTTTGCGGGCAGCGAGCCGGCATTTGGCACACTCGACCGCTCAGCCCTGCGTGCCTGGGCCACATGGGAGGCGCGCTTCGGCGTAGTTCCGCGGTCGCCCGATGTCGGCGCGATGTTCGACGCCCGCTATGCCAACGCCCCGCCGCCACCGGACGCCTAGCGTTCAGGATGGTTGACGGCGTCGCCGGTTAGGGCCGCAGCCGGGTTACGGCGCAGCGGCCGTCGCCCGACGACCCCACCAGCTGGCGCCGCGCAACGGCGCGGTAATCAACCTCGCGACCACCGCATAGACGACGATGGCGAGGCCCCAGTTGAGAGCGATCGATCCTTTGTGACTGCTGAGGCTGAAGATGCCGTCGAATGGACCCGCGAGCGTCTTTGCCCAGTCGCGGACGTGCGAGACGATCGTGTTGCTGGTATTCGCGTCCAGCACAACGAACAGGATGCCCAAGGCCACGATCAACACCACCACTCCCAGCGCCAGCATGATCAGCCGCACCAGCAGCGTGCTCGTGCCGCCTACCACTCGGCGGCCGGCGAGCGCAGCCCCGCCCCCTGGACCAGCAGACTCATCGACTTCCGCGGCTCTCCTTCGACGAAACATCCGGTCCCTCCTATTCCCTGGATTCCGGGCCGTAACGGGTGTACCCCATGCGCGTAAGCCACAAGCGTGAGATGCGTCGGCGGCCCTACCCGGACGCCTGCTGTGAGACGCGCACAGGCGCCGCTGCGGACATCCCCGCGCGCAGCGCAGCCAGCGGAGGACGCTCGTGGATCGCAACCAGCGGGGTTTCGAGACCGCCGCCGCGAGCGCGGGTGATGTGCGCGGAAGTGCTCAGGGGCTCCAAGGAGAGTCGGCGCTCTGCGGCAATCAGGATCGCGTAGGCCATCTCCCCAAGGGCCCCCAGTGACTGGTGGCGATTCTGGCGCACCCCGAGGTTGACCTGGGCGAGCGCGTCGAGACCACATAGTCGCTCGGCGTCAACCAGCAGACCGAGCTCGACCCCGTAGCCTTCGGCGAAGGGCAGCGCCTCCAGCAGGCCGCGCCGGCCCGCCGTCTCCCCCGCCAGCGGCTGGACAAAGCCGGCGAGTGCGGGGAAGTGGAGGTTGATCAGCGGCCGAGCCATCAGCTCGGTCACGCGCCCGCCGCCATCGGGGATCGTCGCCTGGCCAACGCGAAACGGGCGACCGAAGGCCCCCTTCACCAGCCCGATGCTCGGCTCGCCAAGCAGTGGTCCGAGCAGACCAAGCGCGAAGCCGGCGTCAAACGCCGTCGTATCGCTGTCGATGTAAGCCACGATCTCAGAGCTCGTGGCACTCAAGCCGCGCCACATTGCGTCGCCCTTGCCGCACGCGGGGCCCTGTTCGGCGAGCAGCTCGGACTCCTGGGCAACCGTTGCGCCATGGCGCTCGGCAACGGCGGCGGTGCCGTCTTGCGAAGCGGCGTCTACGACAAGCAGCTCGTCGACAAGGCCGGCCGCCTGCAGCGGCAGGAGCGCGTCAACGATCGGCCCGATCGTTTCGGCGACCTCGCGTGCAGGGAGCACGAGGGCGATCGACTCGCGCTTGAGCGCCAGCAGCCCTTCCAGCGTGTAGTCAGAGCCCTCATAGCTGCGTCGGGCGAACCAGTCCGCCACAGCGAGGTCGCGCGCGAGCCCGCGATCTGCCCGGCCGCGGCGGCGCGCCGACGTGGTCACGCGGACCGTGCCAGCGTGATCAATGGGGACGCGGTGACGACGCAGCATTCGCTCGAAGCCCTCGTCCTCCAACGCCGGGTGCGGATCGAGGCCGCCCACCTCGGCGTAGGTGGCCACCGTCACCGACATCGAGGCGCCGCTGAACTGACCATGGGCGGGCGCGCTGGTGAACGTGCGCTCACCACGATGTTCCGCGAGCGGGCGCACGTGCTCAGCGCGACGCGCGAGCATGCGAGCGCGATCTCCCAACACCTGCGCGGGCAGGAGCGCGGCTTCACCCGGGTCGAGGTCGATGCGCCCGCCGATGGCCCGAGCGCCTCGCCGGACGGCGTCCAGCTGAGCGCGCAGCCAATCGGCGGCAACGCGCGTGTCCGCGTCGGTGCACGCGATCAGACCTTCGCTCCGTCCCAACGCGAGCAGGCGCGCGCATGCGAAATCCATCCCGATCCGACGCGCGGCTCCAACGCCTCGTCCCGGGCCCTGCCGCAATTGCAGACGTAGATGCGGATGCCAAGCGGCGGCCTCCAAGGCGCGCTGCTCGGTTTGGTCGCGGCAACGGTCGAGCACGACAATCACCTCGTAGGCCTCCGGCGCGATCCCCACCTGGTCCGCCAGCGCCTCGAGGCAAGCGGCGATGCGCTGCTGCTCATCGTGAGCAGGGACGACGACGCACGCCTGCAGCGACGCGTCGGGAGGCAGGATCGGGCTCACTTGAAGGCGGCTCCTGCCGCCACCTGCTGTTGGCCGCGCTCGTAGTCCTCGTCGCGGTCGTGGGTGAGCACACCGACGAGGATCCCGTCGAGGCCATAGCGGACAGTGAACGCTCCCTCGCCGTGATCGATGAAGTCGAGCTCGTCGAAGCCATCGCCCCAGGCGACGTACTTGAGCGTACGCGAGGCGATCGTCGACCAGAACCCCGGTGCAGCATCCCAGCATCGCTGCACCCCGGCGAGCCGGCCACCGACCACGGCACCGTGGTTGAGCGCTTCCCCCCAGTGCTCGACGCGCAGGCGTCGGCCGGCCCGCGGGTGCTCAGCGCAAGCGACGTCTCCAGCGGCCCACACCCGCTCGTCGGCGGTGCGCAGCGCGGCGTCCGTGGCAATCGCGCCCTCCTCGGCCAGCTCAATACCAGCGTCCTCGGCGAGCTCGACTCGAGGGCTGACGCCAACCGCCATCAACACCACATCGGCGGTCGTCTCTTGGCCGAGCTGGTCGCTCACGGTGAGACCTCCGCTGTGCTGCACGATGCGCTCGACAGGCGCTCCCAGGCGCAGCGATACGCCGCCGTCGCGCAACCAGGCCGTGATCCGCTCGCCGACCTCCCCGCCCAGTCGCCCCGCCTGCGGGAGAGCCTCGTCGGTGACGAGCATGACCTCGAGACCCCGCGCAGACAGCGACGCAGCCGCCTCACAGCCGATGAAGCCCGAGCCGACGACGACGGCTCTGGTGCCCGCGTGCACTCGCCGGCACAGCTCGTCGGCATCGGCGAGCGAGCGCAGCGTGCACACCCCAGGGGCCTGCGAGCCGGGCACCGGCAGCCTTGACGGTCGACTGCCCGTAGCGACCACGCAGTGGTCGTAGCAAACGCGCTCGCCGGCGGCGGTCTCGACGACGCGCTGGACCGCGTCGAGCGCGATGACCTTCGCCTGACGCAGCTCGATGCTGCGATCCGCGAAGAATCGCGGCGGTTCGATCGGCAGTTCGTTGGCCGCGAGCTCGCCGCGCAGGTACTCCTTGCTGAGCGGGGGCCGCCGATAGGGCGGGCATCCCTCCTCGGAGAGGATGACGACATCGCCGCTGCCGCCCGCGCTGCGATAGGCACGCACGGTTGCCAATGCTGCTGGTCCACCACCGACGATGACGATGCGTTCACGGCTCACCGCGTTCGATCGAGTCGATCCAGCCGGAAGCGGCGCTCGCAATGGGCCACAGCTGGCTCGAGCCGGGTGTTGGCAAGCAACCGGCGGTGAACTTGATCGCCTGAGAGCGCATGGCTCGCCGCGCGTCCTCGCCAGTGCACTGAGAGCAGGCTGCCACCGGGCGCAAGCGCCTGCTCGAACGCCCGCTGGGCCTGTGCCAGCCGGGCGGGCGGCCAGTAATAGAGGACCTCGGAGCAAACGATGAGGTCGAACGGGCCGGGTGGAGTTTGCTCTGGCAGTTTGCGCTGCTGGACATGGACATGGGGGAGCCCGCGCAGGCGCTGTCGCGCACGCCTCAGCGCCGTGGGGGACACATCGACCGCGACCAGATCGTCACACAGTCCTGCCAGGCGCTCGGTGAACACACCAATCGAGCAACCCACTTCCAGCGCGCGGCGGTAGCGCCGCGCGCCGAGCGCCTCGAGCGTACGGTCGTATTTGAAGGCCTCATATGCGCTCGTCGCGAATCGCCAGGGATCATCCGCGCGCCGGTAGAGCGACTCGAAGTGGGCGATGCTCGGGGCCGGGCTCATCGCCTTGCTTCGAGCTCCACCAGCCCGGCGCGTGCGAGCAGCGGATCGAGACGATGCTGGACGACGAACAGCTCGAGGTCGCGGCGGGCCCGATCGAGGGTGGCGCCCTGAGCGAGGGCACGCGCACCGCACGCACGCGTGGCCTCGTCCACGATTGCGCCCCCAGCCGCGGCGATCGCCGCCCGTAGCTGGATCGAGAGCTGCGTCATTGGGGCATACGGAGCCGCCTCGGCCTGCCGGGCGGCCGCGTCCAGCCAAAGGTCGATGGCGCGGCGAGCGGTGATCAGCCTGGCGGCAGCCAGGCCCTCGATCGATGTGGGCTGGCCTCGGCGTGCGAGCTGATCCAACGCCGCGTCCGCGACGGCGTCCGCGGTACCAGCCCAGGTGGCGGCCGTGCGGATCGCGTCGCGCGAGAACCACGGCTCTCGTCCGAGCTCGCCCGGCACCCCCAGTGGCGCGATGACGCGCGCACCGTGGAAAATGACACGGTGACTCTCTGAGGCGCGCATGCCGCTGCCCTGAAACCAGCTGTGATCGACCTCGACGCCCTCGGCGAGGTCGACATAGACCAGCAGCGGTGGTCCGGACCCGTCGGGCGCCTGGGCGAGCACGAGCGCGCGATGGAGGCCCCCGGCCCCGGAGCAGAACACCTTGACCCCCTCGAGGCAATCGCCACGCACGCGCGCGGGCTCGCCTTCATCCGGTCCCGGATCGGCGCCCCAGACCCCCAGCCAGAGTGCGCCCCCGGCTATCTCGGCGAGCTCTCGCGTGCGCAGGGGCTCGGGCGCGAGCGCGACGAGTCGCTCGACGGCGTTGAGATGACCGTCGAGGATCCGGCTCACCGATGCATCCGCGCGCGCGACCTTGCGTACCACCTCCCACTCGTGCCCGAATGCGCCGGCATGGCCGCCCGGGGCCGTGAACGACAGCGCACCAGCTGCTGCGAGCGCAGCGATGGAGTCGCGCGGAAACGCGGGGTTGCGATCGCGCTCCTGGGCGCCCTCAGCGATGCTCGCAAGCGCGGCGGAGAGAGCCGGGGCGTCCAGACGGGAACCTGCGGGAGGGGACGTGATCGTCAAGTCGGGCAGCATCTCAGCGCGGCGGAGACGGTCGTTGGCTCGCAGCCGCGCTCGCGCAGCGCGCGCACGAGTGGGGCCAGCAGGCGCACCGTCTCCCCGCACAGCGTTCGCCGTGCTCCCGGGCCCAAACCGTCGTGCATCAGCACGATCGCGCCTGGACGCAAGCCGGGGGTCACGTGCTCCAGCATGGTCACAGCCCGGTCCCCGCGCCAGTCATGGGTGTCGAGGTCCCAGCCGATGACGCGCAGGCCGCGTGTGCGGGCAATCCTGGGCGTACTGGGGCCGAGCTGACCCCAGGGCACGCGCCACCAACACGGGTGCACGCCGACGCCGCCGAGGGCCTCGAGGGCGCGATTGGTGTCCGCCTCGATGACCGCGGCGGAATGACGGCCGTGGCGCAGGTGCCTCCAGCAGTGCAGCCCGATCTCGTGCCCGCCGTGGAGGATCTTCTCCACGAGCCGTACGTGGCGCTCGGCCTGGGCCGCGTGTACGAAGAAGGTGGCGCTGGCATCACAGGACTGCAGCGCAGCGAGCACCCGTGGCGTCCAGACCGGATGCGGTCCATCGTCGAAGGTCAAGGCGACGGCCCTGTCGCAAGGTGATGGCATTGCAGGTACCTCGCTGCCCGCCCGGGAACCGGTCAAAACCCGTCAGTGGAGCCGCGGGCGGGCCGTCAGCTCGGCGACCAGCGCCGCGGCGTCGCGCACGAGGCGCGAGCGGGGCACCACGAGGTCGAAGCCCGCCTGCAGCGCTCGCGTCTTCGCCGCTGCGTCCACGTGGGCGTAGCTGGCAAGCGCCGGCACCGGGTTCCGCTGTGGACCAGCACGGAAGGCGCTCAACAGCTCATCCGGATCGATCCCCCCGGCGGCCAGGTCGACGACCAGCACATCGCAAGCCTGCGCATGCTCCGGCGCACGCCTCCAATCGCCGAGGAGCTCGACCTCGTGACCGGCGGCACGCAGCGTTCCGGCGAGGTTGGAGCCGAACAGCAGGTCCCCCACGATCGCCACGCGCGCCATCGATCTACTGTCCGCGAAGGCGGCGAAACTCCTCGCGGAAGGACTCGGGCCTCCCCCACATCGGAACGATCTCGTGGCGTCCAGAGCGCACATCGCGCACGGCAATCTCGGCCGCGATACGCGCGTCGTCGAGCAGCTTCAGCGACCCGTGCACGGTCGGCGCGGCGGCCGCATGACCAAAGTGATGAGCGACGAGGATCCGCCAGTGCCAGTCGTGCTGGGAGTAGGGCTGGGCGTTACAGGTGACGAGGTACGTGGCCGCCTCGATGTAGCGCGACTCGTCGCGCAGGCGCAGGTCGAGCTCGAGGTCGGTCCAATCGGACGGCAGGACGTCGATAACCGCCCGGAAGGTGTCGGCGAGGTCCACGGGCCGCGAAGCCTATCCTCGACACGTGGCCCCCGGTGCCCTACCCGGCGAGCGGCTCCTCCCCGCCGAGGAGTACACGCTGCTGACCAGGGCCGCGGGCGTGCTGGACCGCTCCGAGCGTGGCAAGCTCGCGCTGACTGGTAGCGGCGCCAAGGAGTTCCTCCAGGGGCAGGTCTCCAACGACGTGTCCAGCCTCTGCCCCGGAGCGGGCTGTTACGCGGCGATGCTGACGCCGAAGGGCAAGATGCTCGGCGACATGCGCATCCTCGACACTGGCGAGGAGCTGCTGCTGGATTGCGAGCGCATCGCGCTCCAGCCGATCTTCAACCGCATTCGCGCCACTGCTGTCGGCTTTGACGTCGAACTGCACAAGCGAACCCTGCAGCGCGCGCTGATCTCGGTGATCGGACCGCTGGCGCGAGCGATCACCGGCTTCGCGTCGCTCGCCGACGCAGAGCACGCCAACGTCGCCTCGTCGCTGGCTGGAGTCCCCACGATCGCGGTCGCCACCGACGTCGGGGTCGACCTGATCGTGGAGTCCGGCGCGCCGGCGGACGCCGTCCTCGCCACGCTACTTGAGCGTGGTGGGAGGCCGGTCACCGAGGAGGCCGCTGAGCTGCTGCGCATCGAGCGTGGACGCCCGCGTTACGGCATCGACCTCGACGACTCCGTGATCCCCCAGGAGGCAGGGCTCAACGCCCGCGCCGTCTCCTTCACCAAGGGCTGTTACGTAGGTCAGGAGACGGTTGCCCGGATGCACTACAAGGGCAAGCCGAACCGCCACTTGCGCGGACTGCGCCTGACCCGCCCGGCTGAGCGGGGCGCGGAGCTGACGCTCGCCGAGGACGGGCGCGCGGTGGGATCGCTC
This sequence comes from Solirubrobacterales bacterium, assembly GCA_003244205.1. Classification (GTDB taxonomy): domain Bacteria; phylum Actinomycetota; class Thermoleophilia; order Solirubrobacterales; family Solirubrobacteraceae; genus QHBW01. The sequence continues at coordinate 35,116 of QHBW01000034.1, forward strand.
GCCAGCGCCGCCGTGCACCCCAGCCTCGGTCCGATTGGCCTCGCGCTCGTGCGCCGTGAGGCGGCGCAACCGGGCACCGATGTGCTCGTCGGCGCGACCGACCCGGCGAGCGTCGTGGTGCTTCCGTTCTCCGCTACGAACTAGCAGCCAACCTGTGGCCCGCCAGCGCGGCCAGCCGCTCAGGCTCGGCGGCGTCCCGGAGGTCGATCACGCACGCCTCTGGGTGGGTGGCCAACCAAACGGCGATGATCCGCACCTCGTCGACCTCCTCGGCCGGAATCCACGCGCTGCCTGGCGGATCTGTGGGGGTCACGTTCACAAGCGCTGCGGCACTGCGAACACTCAGCTCCTCGAGTCCCGGCCGCCGTCCCCAATCGACGAGCCGCCCGGCGACCAGCCACAGGGCATCACCGGGGCCGGCATCCGCGCCCCGCGGATGGGGCGCGAGCACGAGGCGTGAGCGGGCATGCGTGGCCGCGATCACGCCCCCCACACGCTCCAGCAGCATGCCCAGCCGCTTCTGTCGCCGCCGCAGGGCGCCAGCGCGCTCGTAGCGGTACTCAGCGGCGGCGGCGCGCATTTGCTCGTCGACGTGCGCGAGCAACCGGGCGCTGCCAGCGCCGAGCACGGCGAGCGCCTCCTCCAGCCGGCGGCGATAGAGGTTTGGGTCGAGGTTTCCGAGACAGGGTGAAAGGCAGCGCCCCATCTGCCCGTATGCGGAAGGGAACCTGCGCCGCGCGAGTCGCCGGCCGCAGTGGCGCAGTCCGAAGAGCGAATTGAGCTGTTCGACGAGCTCCGCCGCCGCTGCCCGGCCCCGCAAGGGACCGATGTTGATGGCTCGGTAGGGCGCAGGAGTGGGCGCAACCTCGAGCACCGGATAGGGGATGTCGAGCCGGCAGCGCAGATAGACGTAGCGATCCAGGCGCCTCAGGCGAACGTTGCCAGCCGGTAGGAGCTCCTTGATCAGCCGGTTCTCGAGCACCAACGCGCCGAGCTCTGAGCCCGTTGGCCGGTGATCGACGACGGCTGCGCGTGCGGTCCACGCGCCCTCCTGCGCGCCCGGGTGGAAGTGGGCGCGAGCCCGTGATCGCAGCGAGATCGACTTGCCCACGTAGAGCGCTTCTCCGAGCTCGTCGCGGAACAGGTACACGCCCGGCTCGCCCGGAAGGGCGTCGAAGCGCAGCCCGGGTGGCGGCCGTGGCGGGCTCGCGCGAACTCGAGCGGGATGCCTGCTGGTGGCGCGCCGTCGGGGCGCGAGAGCCGCGAGCGCGTCCGCAACCGTGGCCGCGTGGGCGCAGAGCCTTGGAAAGAGCGCACAGAATACCCGCGCGCAGGTCTCAGCATCGGGGAGCGCGCGGTGCGCAGCAGCGACATCGATGCCGAGCGCGGCGGCTAAGCTGCCCAGCCGCCGCTCTCCAACGAGCGGTGCAAACCGCCTAGCCAGCGCGACCGTGCACAAGGTGGGCGGCGCGGGCCAGGCCAGTCCCGACGCGGCAAAGGCGCCGCACAGCACACGACGGTCGAAGGCCGCCGAGTGGGCGACGAGCACGCGCCCCTCCAAGAGCTCCCCGAGATGCCCAAGCACGCCGTCGGGGCACTCTCCGTCATCCACCATCTCCTGGGTGATCCCCGTGAAGCGCTGGATCCCGCGGCCCAGGGGACGTTGCACAGAAACGACGGCCGAGAACCGCTCGTGCAGCTCGCCACCGCCCACCAGCACTGCGCCGACTTCGGTGAGCTCGCATTCGGCACCTGACCGTCCGTTGGTCTCGACATCGACCGCGAGAAACTCCGCCGTTCGCAGGGGATCGGCGAGCAAGTCCATCGGCGTCTGATATCTCGGCAGCGGGACGGCATGCATGAACGCTTGCGCCTGCCGTCATGCCGACGGAGCGCGGCGCTAGAGTCCGCCCCTCTCCTGACCCGCAAGCCCAAAGGAGGCGCCGTGACCGCAACTACCAGCGACCGTCCTGGAAGCGATCTGGACGACCGTACACGGCGCGCCTGGACGGCCTACCGCGAGAGCCTCCGTGATCTCGACGGACGCGACTACGAGGAAGCCGAGACGCGATCGTGGAAACGCCTCCAGGGTCGTCTGAGCGAGCTGGCAGGCCAGCGCGCAGAGCTCGAGTCCAGTCGCCGACCGCGCCGCGGCGACTGAGGCGCCCGGCGCCGGGCGCCCCTGTGAGTCCCAGCGAGCCGGCCGACGACACGGTCGTGGCAGCAAACCGTCGGGTAGGGTTCGCGCGGTCCCGCGGCCTGCGCGCGGAAGCGCTTCCCAGGATGGAGAGCATGCACCGAGCCTCATCCCTGTCCCGGCGTGGCTGGGCCCTCGCGCTCGCGGGGGCCGCGATGCTGACCGCGGCGACGCTGCTGAGCGCTTGCGGCAGCGGGTCCAACTACGCCAACAACCCGCGACCGCCGTCGCCGATCGACCTCGGTACGTCGATCAACGACCACCGCGTCTCGGTATCGCCGTCGCACTTCGGCGCCGGCCCGGTCGTGCTGGTGGTCACCAATCAGAGCAGCGCCGCGCGCTCGCTGCGCGTAAGGACCACGATCATCGGGGCGAGTTGCACGAGCCCCAACGGCACACGCGGACCGATCGATCAGTCGACCAGCCCGATCAGTCCGCAGGGGACCGGACAGCTCCAGGTCGACCTCTGTCAGGGTCGCTACGCGGTGAGCGTCGACGACGGCGCCATCCAGGCCGCCGACCTCGTCGTGGGGCCTCAACGCGCCAGCGCGCAGAACCAGGTGCTCCAGCCTTAGTGGATGCGTCCGTGGCGGGTGCGGTGAGCGCTGCCCCGGGACGGATGCGCGGACGCACTGGGCTAGCGCTTGCAGCGATCACCGCGCTCGCTGCGGCGTTGCGCTTCGTCGACCTCGGACATCAGAGCTTCTGGTTCGACGAGAAGATCACCGTCGACCTGATGCACGTCAGCTGGTCGACGCTGCTGCGGACGCTGCCTCACAGCGAGTCGACCCCACCGCTGTACTACCTCGCGGCGCTCGCGTGGAGCAAGCTCTTCGGGGTCTCGGAAGTCGGACTGCGATCGCTCTCTGCGGTGGCCGGAACGCTCACGGTCCCCGCGGCCTACGGCACAGGCGCAGCCCTCGTCTCGCGCCGAACGGGCTTGATCGCTGCTGCTCTGGTGGCCGTCAACCCCTTTCTCGTCTGGTATTCACAGGAGGCCCGCGCCTATGCCGTGGCGGTCCTCTTCAGCGTGCTCGCGCTGCTGTACTTCGCGCGGGCGATCACCGGGGCGCGGGCGCGTGCCGTCGATCTCGCGCTCTGGGCGCTGAGCAGCACACTGGCGCTGGCGACCCACTACTTCGCCATTTTCCTCATCGCCCCGATGGGCCTGTGGCTGGCGTGGCGTGCCCGCCCCCGTCGGTCGGCGCTGATCGCCTGCGGCGCCATCGTGATCGCGATCGCGGCGCTGGCTCCGCTCGTGCTCTCCCAGCAGGCCAACGGCCGCGCCACGTGGATCAGCCACATCGCCCTCGGGCTGCGGCTGCGTCAACTCGCCCAGCAGTACCTGATCGGCTTCGACGCACCGGCGCGCCTGGCACTGCTGTTTGTGTCGCTCGCGCTGGTCGCGACGGCGGTCGGCCTGCTCGCGCTCCGCGGCGGCGAGCGCGAGCGGCGCGGAGCCGCGCTCTGCGCCGGGCTCGCCGTGAGCGGGCTCCTGCTGCCGTTGCTGTTTACCGCCGCCGGCGACGACTTCCTGATCTCGCGAAATACGATCCCGGTGCTTGTGCCGCTGCTCGTGGCCGGCGCGTGCGCGTTCGGCGCCACGCGGACAGGCCTGCTCGGACTGGCGGCGAGCGGGGCGCTATGCGTCGTCGGCGTGGTTGCGGTGGTCGCGGTCGACCGCGACCGCAGCCTGCAGCGACCCGACTGGCGTGGCCTCGCCGCCGCGCTCGGACCCGCTCGCCAAGCGCGAGCGGTAGTGGTGCCCGGCGGCTACCGCTCCCAGCCTCTGCGGCTCTACCTGCACAACAGCGACTACTTCACCGCTCGCTCGCTGGCGGTGTCGGAAATCGACGTGGTCGCGGCCCGCTCTCCGCGTCACCGTGCGTGCTGGTGGGGAGCCGCGTGCAATCTCCCGAGCCTGGCGATCTCGACGTCGCCGCCGCTGCGGGGCTTCGTCTTCGCGGGCCGCCGGGACGATGGGCTCTTTACCGTGCTGCGCTTCCAGGCACCAAGGGTGGTGCCCGTCACCCCGGGCGAGCTGCAAGCGGCAGTACCGACGCTGCCTAAGTACCCACGGGTGCTGGTGTACGTGCAGCGAGCTTGAACTTCTTCGACCGTCTGTGCAATACTTGCGTGCATGCAATCAACTGCATCGCGCACGCAAGCAACTAAGCCCCCCCTCGGGACCACCGACGTCGCGTCGGACCTGACCGCCTTCATCGTCTATGTAACGAAGGAGTCAGGTCGCGACTTTTTCCGGGCGGTGGGCGAGCTCGAGCTCTCGATCACGCAGATCAAGGCGCTCATGCTGCTCGACCGTGCCGATGAGGAGCTGACGCTCAAGACGCTGGCCGGTGAGCTGTCGGTCTCATTGCCGGCGGCCTCGCGCTCCGTCGAAGGCCTGCACGGCAAGGGGTTCGTCGAGCGCCGCGAGGATCACGAGGATCGCCGCATGAAGCGTGTACGCATCACGGCTACCGGGCGCGAGGTCATCCAGAGCCTCACCGAGGCCCGCCTGGCCGGCATCGAGCAGTTTGTGAGCACGCTGTCAGCCCGCGAGCGCCGGCTGCTCAGCGGCGCCGTCGCCGCGCTGCTCGAGCGCCGAGAGATTTCCGCCTGTCGACCCCGAGGTGTCCGATGACGCAGTACGTCCGCGCCCGCGCGCGCGCTCTCTCTCTCAACGATGACAACCGCCGCTGGTGGACGCTCGCGGCGATGTGCTTTGCGCTGTTCATGATCATGCTCGACAACACTGTCGTCAACGTCGCGCTGCCGAGCATCCAGCGCAGCCTCCACGCCAACCTCTCAAGCCTGGAGTGGACCGTCAACGCGTACACGCTGACGTTCGCGGCGCTGCTCGTCAGCGGTGGGCGCCTGGGCGACATCTACGGGCGCCGGCGGATGTTCCTCTTCGGGGTTGTGACCTTCGCCGTGTCGAGCGCCCTGTGTGGTTTCGCCCCAACCGACACGGCGCTCGTGATCGCCCGCGCGGTGCAGGGCATCGGCGCGGCGTTCATGATGCCCGCGACGCTCTCGATCATCACGAACGCCTTTCCGCCCCACGAGCGCGGCAAGGCGATCGGAACGTGGGCGGGAGTTTCAGCGATGGCGCTGGCGCTCGGCCCGGTGCTCGGCGGCTTCCTCACGCAGGCCGTGTCATGGCGGGCGATCTTCTACATCAACCTGCCCGTCGCGGTCGGCGCCGTGGTCATCACGCTCTTCGCCGCGCGCGAGTCCCGCGACGAGACCGTGACCCGGTCGGTGGACTTCGCGGGAATCGGCGCCGTCACCGCCGGCCTGGCCGCAATCGTGCTCGCGCTCGTAGAGGCCAACAGCTGGGGCTGGGGCTCGGCGCGCATCATCGCGCTGCTGGCCGCAGGCATCCTTGCGCTCTTCGCCTTCGTCGTGATCGAGCTGCGCGTGCACGCTCCGATGATCGACTTCAGCTTCTTTCGCGCGCGCACGTTCCTGGGCGCCAATCTGGTCGCGTTCATCGTTTCGTTCTCGATGCTGGCGATGTTCTTCTTCATTGCCCTCTACATGCAGAACGTGCTGCACTACACGCCCCTTCAGGCAGGTGTGCGCTTCCTGCCCTCCACCGCGCTGATCATGGTCGTCGCCCCGCTCGCGGGGCGCCTGACCGACCGCGTCGGGCCACGCTGGCTGATCACCGGCGGCCTGCTGGCGGTGGCAGGTGCGCTGTTCTGGCAGTCGCACGTAACGATCCACTCGGGCTACACGACGCTGCTCCCGGGCTTCGTGCTGATGGGCGTCGGCATGGGGTTCACGATGTCGCCGATGTCAACGGCCGGCATGAACGCGGTTGATCGCACGAAGGCCGGCGTCGCATCTGGCGTGCTCTCGATGAGCCGCATGGTCGGCGGCAGCTTCGGCGTCGCCGCGATCGGAGCGCTCGTCGCAGGCGTCGGTCGCAGCCAGCTGGACAAGCTTCTGCCCGCCGTTGCACCCGCCCAGCGCCACGTGCTCGCCGAGTCGCTCGGGGCCGGTGCGCTCCCGCGCGGGAGCAGCATCGGCCAGGCGGTGAACCAGGCCTTCGTGACCGCACTCGGTGACGGGCTGCGCCTCAGCGCGGCGATCGCCGTCATCGGCGCGCTTGTGGCCGCCCTCCTGATCAGCCCGGTGGTCCGCTCGACCGCTGCACCCCAGACGGCGGGCGACGACAGCGAGCTCACGCCACAGGACGTCGCAGCGTCCGAGCAGCCCGCGTTGGTTGGCAGCACGCCGTAGGCTCCCGGCCGCCTGAGAGGAGGCACATCACCTCCCAATCAAACCTTCACATCGCTGCGCCAGCCTATAGCCGTGACCGTAAACGTCCGAGCTCCCCTGCGCCTGCTGAGCGGGCTAGCCGCGATCGCCATCCTGGCAATCGGGCTCTACGGGACATTTAGCTACGTGGACGCCTATAACAAATACCGCGGCTTCGCTCCCCCGAAGGATCCCAAGGGCGTCCCCCCCGGTCACGTCGAGCAGGTCGGCTTCTACTCGGAAGCGCTGCATCGCCAGCGCAGCTACCTCGTTTACGAGCCACCGGGCTACCAGCAGCTGGTGGCTGGCGGCGGCCGACTGCCCGTGCTCTATCTGCTGCACGGGGCTCCGGGCCTACCGATCAGCTTGTTGCAGATCGGCGACACCGGCGTCCAGCTCGACATCCTGCTCCACCAGCACCTCGTGCGCCCGATGCTGCTCGTGATCCCCGATGGAAGCTCGGGCGGCTTCTACTCCGACACCGAGTGGGCCGACTCTGCCAAGGGCCGCTACGAAACGCTGATCCTCGACGTCATCCACGACGTCGACCGGCGCTTCCCGACGCTCCCCTCGCGACTGGATCGTGCCGTAGCCGGCTACTCGCAAGGCGGCTATGCATCCGTCAACTTCGCCTTTCACCACCTCGGAGAGGTTTCGATCGCCGAGAGCTGGTCGGGCTACTTCACGCAGACCAACAACGGCGTCTTCAGCGACGCGGCATCGCCCCAGCTGGCCTACAACAGCCCCGCGGTTTACCTGGACGAGATTGCCCCGCGACTGCACCACACGCCGCTCTCGGTTTTCATCTACTCCGGGGAAGTCGATCCCGGGACGCCCGTCGTACAGGCCTTTGCGGCGCGTCTGGCCGGTGCCGGCGCCAACGTGATCGCCGCCGCCTACCCCGGCGCCCACGACTGGCGCCTGTGGCGCAATCACATCGACGACTCGCTGCGCTTCGCCAGCCGTTACTTCGGAGTCACCAAGCGCGGGCCCTCGATCCTGCACCTCGCCTCCGAGCAGCAGCTCGCGGCCGCGCGCGCCCAATACGCCGCTGCGCGCGCCCGCGCCCAGCTGGCCTACTGCCGCCGCCACGGAGTCGCCTCGCGAGCCTACTGTCCGGTTGTCCTCGGGCTCGTCCCGACGCCGAACAGCAACGAGCCCGCGATGCTGACGCTGACGCTCGCGGCCCCTGACGTCACGGCGCTGCAGCCGGGCGGAACGCTGCACGGGACGCTCGCCAGCGACCGCGCCGGCGCCTTCATCCTCACGGCGACGCTGCCCGCCGCTCGTCGCCACAACCGCGGCTTCAGACACGGCCGCGAGCGCCGGCGGATCGTGGTGGCGAGCGGATCGGCGAACTTCGCCACAGCCGGCGTGACGCCGCTCGATCTCATCCTCACACCACAGGGACGACGGACGCTGCGCGCCCGGCGAGGCACGAACCTGGTCATCAGCGCCACAGGCGCTCGCCCAGATGGATCTCCGCTCGCCCTCGAGCTGACGGTCTTCATCGGTCGCTGAGGCGGCGACGCCGTAGGCGGCGCCGACACCGGCCTGCCCTGCTCCCCCCGGGGCGCGGCGGAGGTCAGGCTACGATAGCCCGCGCCAGGACAGCGAGGAAACGAGGAACGATCACCGTGGCAGTCGATCTCAGCCAAGTCGCCCATGTCGAGACCGAGCCGGGCGAGCTGCCCGCGACGATGGCTGCCTGGGTGATCCGCCAGGACCGCGAGGGAGAGCCGATCGACGCCTTCCAGGTCGAGGAGATCGAGGTGCCCGAGCCCGCCGCGTTCGAGGTGATCGTGCGCGTGATGGCCGCCGGCGTGAACTTCAACAACGTCTGGGCAGCGCGCGGCGTGCCCGTATCCGTGTTTCGCTCCCATCCCGAGGTCGATCACCACATTGGCGGCTCCGACGGCTCGGGCATCGTCTGGAAGGTCGGGGCCGGCGTGACGCGCTGGAAGCCCGGTGACGAGGTCGTGATCCACTGCAACCAGGCGTCCTACGAAGATCCCGAGGTACATGGCTTCGATCCGCTGGCCGCGCCGTCGCAGAAGATCTGGGGCTATGAGACCTCGTGGGGCTCCTTTGCCCAGTTCACAAAGGTGCAGGCTCAGCAGCTGCTGCCCAAGCCACACAACCTCACATGGGAGGAGTCGGCCGCGTACGGGCTCACCTACTTCACGGCCTACCGCATGCTGATCGACCAGTGTGAGCTGCAGGCCGGTCACCGGGTGCTGATCTGGGGCGCCGCCGGAGGCCTCGGCGTCTTCGCCACCCAGCTGTGCAAGATCGCCGGCGCACGCTCGGTCGGCGTGGTCAACTCTGACGAGAAGGGGGAGCTCGTTGCGCGACTCGGAGCCGAGGGCTTCATCAACCGCAACGAGTTCGCGGGCATGATGCGCACGGGCGGTGAGACACCAGAGGAAGAGAAGGCGCGCTTTGGCGAGTCGCGCCGCTTCGGCAAGGCTGTCAAGGAGATCCTCGGCGCCTCGCCCGACATCGTCTTCGAGCACGTCGGACAGGCCACCTTCCCCACGTCCGTGTTCGTGGTCAAGCCCTTTGGCAAGGTGGTCATCTGTGCCGGCACGACGGGCTACAACCTCGACTTCGACGTCCGCTACCTGTGGATGCGTCAGAAGCAGATCATCGGATCGCACTTCGCCAACGCCTGGGAGTGCAACAAGGCCAACGAGCTGATCGAGAACGGCCTGATCCGCCCCGTGCTGTGGCGGACGATGCCGTTCGACGGCGTCGGGGAAGCCCATCAGCTGATGCGCGAGAACAAGCACCTCGGCAAGATCGCCATCCTCGTCGGGGCCGAACGCGAGGGCCTCGGGAAAACGGCCGAGGGTCCAGGCGCGATCTACGCGGAGGTGGGGGTCTGATGGCCACCGCCGGCACCGTCCACATCCCGTGGTACGCGACCGTCTTCCGTGGCGACAAGGTCGCGGCCGCCTTGCAGGAGATCGCGCCGATCGCGCTGCGCTACGGCGCCACGGGCTACGCGGTGCATCGCTCGCGCGACGACCGTTACAGGTTCCTGCAGACCGCGACGTTCGAGCGCAAGATCGACTTCGAGCGCTACTGGTATGGAGCGGAGTTCTCGGCGTGGCGCGAGCAGTACTCCAGCCACTACCAAGTCCCCATCGTCTATGTGTGGCACGACGTCATCGCCTCCGGCTCCTTCGATCCGGATGAGTCGTGGGGCGGCGGGGCGACCCAACCCGTGGCCGACGCGCCCGCGTGAGCACGAGCAGCGGCGCGAGCGCCACTGAATCGGTAGTCGCCTTTGCCCCCGGCCGCGTCAATCTGATCGGGGAGCACACCGACTACAACCAGGGTCTGGCGCTGCCGTTCGCGATCGCCCCCGGGGTGACGGTGACGGCGGCGGTGCTGCCCGGCGACGAGATCGAGGCGGAAGCGCATGATCTCGGCGAGCGCGACCACTTCGCGATCACCAACCCCCCGCACGTCAACGGCTGGAAGGGCTTCGTTCACGGAGTGGTCGCGGAGCTGCGCGCCGAGGGTCACACGATCCCTGGAGCACGACTGCACATCGCCGGCGAGCTGCCGCGCAACTCCGGGCTGTCCTCGTCGGCCGCGCTGACCGTGGCGCTCGCGCTTGCGCTGTTGAAGCTGTCGGACTCCGGTGAGGTCAATCCCGTCGGTGTTGCTCAGCTCGCCTCGCGGGTCGAGCGCGACTGGGTCGGCGCCGACACTGGGCTGCTGGACCAACTCGCGATCCTCTGCGCGGCCCCTGGCCGGGCGGTCTTCATCGACTTCCGCTCGCTGGAGATCGAGCCGGTACCGCTCGCCCTGGGAGAGTGGCGACTGGCGCTGCTTGACTCGGGTCGCCCGCACGACCTCGCCGCCGACGGCGCCGGCTATCAGCAGCGCCGGCGCGAGTGCGAGCAGGCGGCGCAGCTGCTCGGGCTGAGCTCCCTGCGCGACGCGACGCTCGCCTCGGCACAGACTCTGCCGCCGCCCCTGGACCTGCGCGTCCGTCACGTCGTGGCCGAGAATCGCCGGGTGGAGGCGACGGTGGCCGCGCTGCGACGCGGAGACTTCGCGGAGGTTGGCCACCTACTCGACCTCTCCCACGCGAGCCTGCGCGACCACTACGAAGTCTCGACGCCCGAGGTGGAGCGCATGGTGGCGCGAGCGAAAGCCGCTGGCGCCACCGGCGCCCGGCTGGTCGGGGGCGGCTTCGGAGGCCATGTCCTGGGTCTGTTTGCCCCCGACGTGGGTGTCCCCACCGACTCGTTCGAGGTGCGACCGCGTGCCGGAGCACGGCTGCTGTAGGGGTTCCCCGCCCGGTGCCGCGCCCTGGGGCCGGTTGGACTGAAATAGTCAGCACAGTCGGCCACTCGTCGCCCGACGGACTTGCTTTGCGCCGCGCGACGCGACGTGTTGGTACGGTCGCGCCGTGCCCCGGATCGCCCGCCCCTCGCCCACGGACGCAGCCTGGCGACCGCCGATCGAGGGGCTGCGCGCGACGATCGAGGCCCTCGCCCCCCTCGAGCGCTCGTCGGGCACGGCCGGAGAGCGCGAGGCCGCCGACTGGATCGCCGCGCGCTTGGAGGATCTGGGCTGCGACGCAAGCGTCGACGAGGAGAGCGCATACGACAGCTTTGCCGTGCCCGTCGCCGGGATGAGCGCCATCGGGGCGGCCGCAGGGGTGATGGCGCTGAGCCGGCGGGGGCGGCTCGCGGGCGCCGCGCTGTCGGCGCTCGCCGCCGCCGGCCTGGCGGACGACGTTGCCAACGGCGCTCGCTGGTTCCGCCGCGCGACGATGAAGTCGAAGCCGACGTGGAACGTCGTCGCCGAGGCCGGCGACCGCGCGGCCGCCCGCACGCTGGTAGTGCTGGCTCACCACGATGCTGCCCGCTCGGGGCGGGTATTCGACCAGTCGCTCCAGCGCTGGCTCGGCGATCGCTTCCCCGGGATCATCGAGCGCATCGACACTTCGCTGCCGCTCTGGTGGCCGGTGGTCGGCGCGCCTGCGGGGGTCAGCGTGGCCGCGCTGCGCCGCCAGTCCGGCCTGACCGCAGCGGCCGCCTCCGTCTGCCTGCTGGCCACCGCGGCGCTCGCGGACATCGCCCGCAGTCCGATCGTGCCCGGCGCCAACGACAACCTCACCGCCGTGGCAGCGCTTGTCGCGGTCGCCGAATACTTGCGCGAGCAGCCGCTGACCGGGTTGCGGGTACTGCTCGTCTCGTGTGGCTCCGAGGAGACGCTCCAGGGCGGCGCACGCGCCTTCGCGGCGCGCCACTTTGCAGCGCTGGACCGCGAGCAGACCTGGGTACTGAACCTCGAGACGATCGGCTCGCCTGAGCTGATGATGCTCGAGGGCGAGGGCACCCTCGTAATGGAGGACTACCACGGCCGCGGCTTCCGCGACCTCGTCGCTCGTGCCGCCGATCGCGCGCGCATCCCCGTGCGGCGGGGAATGCGAGCGCGCTCGAGCACCGATGCGGTGATCACGAGCCGCGCCGGCTACCCCACCGCCACGCTCAGCTCGATGGACCGCTACAAGGCGCTGAGCAACTACCACCAGATGACCGACACGCCCGACAACGTCCGCTACGAGACCGTCGCGGCGGCGACCGGAGTTGTCGACGCGGTGGCGCGGGAACTAGCGGGGTAGGGCTGAGCGAGAGGCCACGGCGCTCGCGGTGGGCAGGTCGCTCAGCGGGAGCGGCCGAGACGGTCGCCGACGTCGGCGTGACCACGAGCGTTGGCCACATCCGCAGGCGTGTCGCCGGCATCGCTGCGAGCTTCCACGTCGGCCCCGGCACCCAGCAGCATCTCGACAAGCGTGGAGTCGCCGTTCGCGGCGGCTGAGTGCAAAGCGGTGTAGCCGTCGCGCTGGGCGGCGTCGACAGCCGCACCGCCGTCGAGCAACGCCCGCACAACCGCGCCGTGCTGCCGTGCTGCGGCGGCGTTGAGCGGCGTGACCGCCATCGCGTTGTTGGCTCGCGCATTGACGTCGGCGCCGCGCTCGAGCAACAGGCGTACGACTTCCTCATCGTTGGTGAAGAGGGCAGCCAAGTGCAGCGGGGTAAAACCGACCTCGGCGGTGGCGCCGACCAGATCCGGGCTCCCATCCAGCAGCTCAGTCAAGCGGTGGCGCTCACCGAGCCCGGCCGCCTCGAAGACGTCGAGCTGACGGTCTCGCGACGCTTCGCTCGCCTCGCCGTCGTTGCCGGCGTAGAGCGCCTGCAGGATGGGGGACGAAGGCGCATCCACGATACGTGGATCAGTTCATCGACGGGTCGAGTGGCATGCGTGCGACCAGCGCGTACGCGCCGCCCATGCGTTCCAGCAGCTGTTCCCACAAGCCGTCGGAGGGTTCCTCGAAGAGGTCGTCCGACGCCATCGGCGCGACGATCCAGTCCTCCTGCTCGAGCTCGGCCTCGAGTTGACCGGGGCCCCATCCCGCGTGACCGGCGAATACACGCGCCCGCCGTACACCAGCGCCGAGCTGCTCGAGATCCGCGTCGCTTGCCGGCAGCCCAAGGTCACCGTCGATCTGCACGCCTACCAGGCCGGGGTCGTCGAACTCGCCGAGCACGATCACGCCGCCCGGGGCAACCGGCCCGCCCACATGGATGACCTCGTCGCCGTCGGTGATCGCCGCTAGCTCGTCAACCACGTCGGACACGACGGCGTCAGTCGGGCGATTGAGCACAAATCCGAGCGCGCCGTCCTCGGAATGTGCCGCTATCAGCACGACCGTGCGGCGGAAGTTGGGGTCGTGGAGGGTGGGAGCCGCGATCAGCAGTTGCCCCGCGAGCGAATCCATGCCGCCACGGTAGCGCTCGCGGCGCGGCCTCGCGACGTCCAAGGCCGGGAATCGCCGCGACGAGCAAGGGCCGTGCTCAGCCGCCGCCCACCAGAGCCTGTCGTGCTGCTCTTCGACGATGAGCCCTCGGTCGCCGACCAGCCCTGGATTGACCGCGAGCCGTCCCCCAACCGGCGATCGGCCGAGGCCTCCGTCCAGCGCGCCTCTCCGTCGCGGCTGCTCGCGGCGACCACCGCCATAGCGCTCACCGCAGCGGGCGCCGTGCTGCTGTTGGTCGCGATCCACGTCTCGCGGCGCCCAGGCCTGGTGGCCAGCGCGACAGCTATGCGCAGCCTTCCCGACTCGCGAGCCCAGCCGCGGCTACCTGTGCTCGTCGTGCCACGCTCCCCGCGGCTGCTACGAGCAGCGCACCAGCGCGCGTTGAAGCGTCAGCGAAGAGCAGGGGCCCCGCGGGGCGCTCCCCCTGTGAGGCAGCCGGCACTGGCAAGGGTGTCGGTCAACGCCGCCGTTGACCTCGCGGCGGCGAAGCCGGTGTCCGCGGCAGCGCCTGCCCCGCCCGCGGCCGGCGAGGGTGCTGTTGGCGGGCACGGCCGACCAGGCGCCGGTGGAGGACTGACGTTCGGTGGGTAGCGTCAGCGTCGGGAGCGTTTCGGCCAGAGCCCAGTGGCTGCGCGCGATGGGGCCCCGGTGGTTGTGGTTGGCAATGGTGACGCTGCTCGCGCTGGCGGGCCTGCGGCACGTTGTCCTTCCGCCCCGCCCGCTCGTGCTCGAGCACACCTCGGCCGCCAGGGCGACGGTCGACCCTGCGCCCGCCGACGCCTTTGCGCAGGCGTTCGCGCGCGCGTATCTGACCTTCGACGCCCGCCAGCCGCAGTCCCACGATCAGGCCGTCGCGCCATTTCTCGCGCCAGGTGTCGATCTGGCGGGCACCGTGACGCCCGCCTCCGGGCCGGCACAGAGCGTCATCTGGACCGCGGTCGCAGCGCACGCGCATCCCGCTGCCGGGTCGGGCTTGATCACCGTGGCTGTAGCGCTAGCGGGGGAGGCCGCTCTGCGCTATCTCGCCGTCCCCGTCGCAAGCGGCGCCGGTGGATCGTTGGCGGTTACTGGTTTCCCGGCGCTCGTCGCCCCTCCGCCGCTCAACGACCGCGCCCCTCCGCCGAACGGCGACGATGTCAGCGATAGCGCGCTGCGGACGGTGGCCGTCCGGGCCCTGTCCGCCTACCTGCGCGGCAGTGCAGATCAGCTCGACGCCGACCTCCTACCCGGCACGCATGCGTCCGTACCGGCGTCCCCGCTCACGATCGAGGACATCGCATCGATCACGTGGACCTCCGCGAATGAGATTGCCCTGGACGCAACGGTCCACGACCCCGCTGGCACGGGCTACGAGCTGCGCTATCTGCTGACCGTAACGCGTCGTGACCGCTGGTATGTGCTCGCCATCAACCCCTCCGACCCCACGGGAGGCTCCTCGTGACCCGTTTCATCGTCCGTCCGTTTCGTACGCGGGGGCTCGTCGCCGCCGCCCTGTTCGCGGCTCTGCTCGCGGCGGCGCTGCTCGCGGCGCTGATCGCACCCGCCATTGCCGCCGCCGACATCACCAACGGGGGAAACCGAGCCCAGCAGATCTTCAACTCGTGGGCGCGTCCGCTGGCGGCATGCATCATCGTCGTCGGGGCGATCCGCGCGATCGCGCGGCGCAACCTCGTCGGAATCGCCACCTTCCTCGCCCTGGTCCTGCTGCTCGGCGGCTTCGTGATCGATCCCCAGCGCGGGCTGAGCCTGTCGAACTCGCTGCTGTCGAAGATCCTCGGCTAACGGCGAGCAGATGCGCGACGATGAGCCCGGTCCCACCAGGCCGCATCCGATCGAGTTGCGCTCCTACCGCGCGGTGTTCGAGCTCGAGTACCGCATCTACCGCGTGCAGCGCTGGTCGCTTCCGCTGGCAAACGGCATCGCGCTGAGCACGATCTGCTGGACGATGGGAGCGGCCGTCGCGATGCTCCTGCTGCGGGCGGCGCCTCTGCTCGGCAGCGCGCTCGGAGCGCTTCCGGATCCACTGCGCTACGTCGCACTCCCCGCTGCGTTCGGCGTCGCGATGTCGCGTTACCGGCCAGACGGACGTCCGCTGCATCGCTTCATCGCCGCGGCCTTGCGTCACCGCGGCAGCGCGCGCTGCGTCGATGCCTTTCTCGCCTCCCCTGCCGCAGAGCGTGAGGAGCGCTTCGTCGAGGCTATCTGCATCTGTGCAGGGCCGTCGGAGCAGCGCTACCGAAGTGGTTGTTTGGGGGGCCCTGCGGTCGTCGCGCTGCGCGGCCAGGCCCAGATCCGCGGACGTCCCCACGGCGTAGAGCTCGTCGCCGCCGGAGGCCAGCTGCGCGCGCGTCCACGTTGGCTGACCCTGGGCGCGGGCGAGACCCTGCGGGTGATTGGTCGATGAGGACCCCGATACGCGCGATCGACGGCAACGTCGTCTTCGGCGCCCAGTTGAGCGACGCGTGGGCGATCTACCACCTCGAGCTCGAGTCCTACGAGGGCCTGACGATCGAAGACAAGCTGCGGTTATGGGCGGAGCTGGCGAGCTTCGGCTACGCGATCAGGGCCGACTTCCAGTTCTTGCGCGTCAGCGGCACATGGTCGCTCGAGCACTATGCGACGGGCGCGCGCAACGCGCTCGATCCACGCCACGGGTACCCGACCGCGCTCGACGCTCACCTCGCCGCCGACTGTCAGGCGCTCGCCGAGCACCAGGTATCGCTTCCCCGGCTCTACCTGGGCGTGCACCTCGCCGACCCCGCCGCCAGCCCGCTCGATCGCCTCGCCGAGGAGGCGGGCCGCGCCGCGCTGCGTCCGCGCGGAGTATGGCGTCAGCTTCGCGAGCTGGGCGCAGAGCGCGATCCGCGCGCACTCAGTCAGCGCCAGCGCAGGGCGCTCCTCGGGCGTGAGCGGCGCGCGTTCGAGACACTGTCGCGCTTCTTTGCTGCCCGTCGAGCGGAGACGCTCGAGCTGCAGTGGCTGATTCGCCGTGCGTTCTGCGCAGGCCTCGGTGAGCCCGAAATCGATGCGCTCTTCACGCCGCGGGCGCTGGAGGTGCAGGCAGGAGACGAGCTCCACTGGCGGCCGCTGGAGATCGATCTGCTGCGTCTCTTTCGCTCGCCGATCGTTGTCGGCGAGCGGGCGCTGCGCATCAGCTCGGAGCTGGGGACGTCTCACCAGGCGCTGCTCGCGCTGGGTGCCCTGCCAGAGAGCGCTGAGTTTCCCGGTCGCCAGGCGGAATTGCTCTCCGCACCGCTCGATGACGTGGACTTCCCGATCGACGTCGGCTTCTCGGCGTTTTGGCTCCCCAACGAGCGCGCCGCCAGGCTCGTCCGTAACAAGCTCGTCCATGCCGACCACATCCTCAGTGAGGAGGCGGCCGGCGAGCACGGTGCCTCGAGCGCGACGGAGGGGCGTCCCCACGCGGCGCGCGCGCTGCGTGACTACCTCGAGGGTGAGGTCCGTCCGCCGCTGCTGATCGCGCTCAGCACGCTGCGCGTCAGCGCGCCCTCTGCGGACGAGCTCGAACGCCGCGTGACCGCGGTCGCCGAGGCCTACCGGCCTGTGCGCGTGCACCGGCCCTACGGCGAGCAGCTGCGCCTCTTCCGAGGGCTGTTCCCGGGCCAGAAACCGGCCCTCGCAGACTTCTGCGAGCACCTGCTGCTCGAGCAGATGGCGGGACTGATGCCGCTCGCCCAGCACGCGGTCGGCGCCCCCGCGGGTCTCTTGATCGGTCGGACGGCATTTGCGGGTAGGCCTGTGCTGGCCGACTTACGCCAAGCATCGCATGCCAACCGTCCCCCCGCCACGCTGCTCTCGGGGACGCTGGGCTCCGGCAAGACGATGCTGCTGCAGCTGCTGCTCTTCGGCGCCTTCCTGCTCGGATCGCGAGTCGTTGACATCGACCCGAAGGGCGACCACGCCCTCCACAGGCTGCTCGCTGCACGCTTCGGCCCTGGAGCCGTGGAAGAGATCGTGCTGGGCAGCGATTCGATCCATCGGGGGCTGCTGGATCCGCTGCGGGTGGCGCCCGAGGGGGCGCGCGAGGACGCTGCCGCCTCCTTCTTCCTTGAATTGCTTCATCCCTGTCCGCCGAGCTGGCGCACGGCGATCAAGCGCGCGCTGAAGACCGTCGCCGCCGCCCCGCCGGAGCGTCGCACCTGTGCAGCCGCCGTGGCTCAGTTGCGAAGCGGCGATGGGGTCTCGCGGGAGGTCGCCGATGCGCTCGAGGTGTACGCCGACGGGGGCCTCGCGCAGCTTGGCTTCGCCTCTGCGTCGGACCCCCCGCGCGAGGCCGGCGCGGCGCCGTTCACCTACATCCAGATCCGCCGCCTTCCCCGGCCGCTGCCGGGAACGCCGCGAGACGAGCTCACCGAGGAGCAGCGTGTCGGCGTCGCGGTGATGCGGCTGCTCGCCTCCTACGCGATGCACCTGATGGGTGAAGACCGTACCCGCCACAAGGTGCTCGGTTTTGACGAAGCGTGGTTCCTGCTGCGCGACGCGACCGGACGCGAGCTGATCGAGCAGCTCAACCGCTGGGGCAGATCGGAGTTCGCCACGCCGATCCTCGTCACCCATCTGGCGTCGGATGCGATCGACAGCCAAAACCTGATCGGCACGCGCTTCGTCTTTGGCCAGGAGACGACCGACGAAGCCGCGGCCGGTCTGCGCATGCTGCGCCTGGATCCGCGCGACGAGGGACTGCTGCGTTGGCTGCTGCAGGCGCGCGAGGGTCGCTGCCTACTGCGCGACCTCGATGAGCGGGTCGCCAAGGTGAAGATCAACCTCGACGCCCACCCCGAGTTGCTGGAGACCCTGAGCACGACGCCCAGCTTCGCGCTATGAGGGTCCGAGCGCTGGCTGCCGCTGCAGTCGCGCTCAGCGTCGCCCTGCTGGCGCCCGCCCCAGCGCTCGCGGGCTCGAAAGGGGCGCCGGACTGGCTGGAGACCTTCACCGGTCCCTCGCCGCTGTGCGCGAGCGCAATCCACGGCGCGCCGAGTACCAACTGCCGGGCGACGGGGAAGGTCGAGACGCCCTACCCGCTCGGTCACTACCAGTTCGACTGGCACATCACCACCGGGCCCACGCACTGGCAGAACGACGTCGCAGCGCTCATCCAGTGGCTCTCGTCCCTGTGCTGGACGCTCACGCTGACCGTGCTGGAGGTCGTGCTCGCGGCGCTGCAGTGGGCGTTCTCGCTCGACATTGTCCACAGCGCGCTCGCCCCGCTGCGCGAGACGCTGCACCGGGTGCACGACGATGTCCTCGGGGCACCCTGGCAGACGGTCGCCCTCGGTGTGCTCGCGCTCGGCGCGCTCTATCACGGCATGGTGCGCCAGGATCTCGCCGAGAGCGTGCTCGGCAGCGCACTGGCGATCGTGATGATCGGCGTCGGGCTCTACCTGATTCAGCGCCCGACGGAGACATTGGGGCCGTTCTCGCAGCTCGCCAACGAGACCGCCGGCGGATTCCTCGCCGGCGCCGCCACCGGCGATCCCACCCACCCCGATCAAGGTGTTGCCGCCGCCAGCGCCTCGATCTTCGACACCGCTGTGACGCGTCCGTGGTGTGCGATCGAGTTTGGCGACGTCAGCTTCTGCCTCTCACCGGCACCCGGCGCAATGACCTGGGCGCAGCGCTGGCTGCGCTACGCGCCCGGGACCCCCGAACGCGACGCCGAGTACGACGCGCTCGCGGGCAATCCCTTGCCAGGCGCGGGATTCACGCCCTTCGGCCTGCTGCCGTTCCTGGCACCGACGCGCAATACGTCCCACGATCATCAGGTGGCCGGCGTGCACCGCCAACCCCAGCGGGTGGCCTTTCAAACCGAGCCGGCCACCGTCTTCCGGGCCACGATCGTGATCGTGATGTGTGCCGGTCTGTGGTGCTGCATCCTGCTGATCGGCTGGCTCACCGCTTTGCTGCTGGCCCAGAGCATCTTCGAGCTTGCGCTCGTGCTCGTGACGCCCGCGGTGTGCCTGGCTCCAGCGTTTGGGCGCCGTGGGCGAGGGTACTTCGTTCGTTGGCTGGGCCTGCTCGCGTTCACGGTCGTCGGACGCGCGGTGTACGCTTTTGCGCTCGCGATCGTGATCTCGGTCACGGCTGTGCTTGCCCGGGTCGCGTCGGCGCTCCCCTACGGGATCGGCTGGGCGCTGATGACCGGGGCCTGGCTGCTGGCGTTCAGGCACCGCGACGCGCTCTTCGCAAGCCTCACCGGCGGGCGCCACCGCGGCGCGGAGGTGCGCGCCCTGCTGGCGGCGCCACGCGGCGCGGTTCACGGGGCCATCGGCGTCGCTGGCCTCGCGCAACGGACAACCCGCCGCACCGGCGCCGCACTCTCCACGCCGGCCCAGGGAGCTCTTGCCTGGGCCGCTGGGGACGGACAAGGCTCTGCTCGGGCCGAGGGGGCGGCGCGCAGCACCGCACGGCGGATGCGCAAGCAGGAGGCTGCGATGGCCGAGCGACAGGTCGCCGACTGGCGCGGGCGCCTGGAGGATCACGATCGCGCAAAGGCCCGGCGCGAGAAGATCGACAGCACGCTCGCGCTCAACGCCTTCGAGCAGGCCAAGCTCGACGCCGAGCTCGCACTCCCAGGGGATCCCGCGCGCCAGCTCGAGCTGGCGGCCAGCCGGCGTCGCCTCGAGGCCGAGCGGATCGGCCTCACCGCCGAACGCAGCGGTCTCGAGCCGCGGCTGCTCGATGCGCGCACGGCGGCGGGGCTGGGGCGCCGGCTCTCGTGGCTGCAGAGCGGCGGGGACAGCCGCGACGGCATCCCTGCCTTACACGATCCACATGTGGCGCCAGCCCCCCCGATTCCCGCCAGGCGCGGGCTGCCTGCGCCGAGGGAGACCTATGCCTTCGGCGCGGCTCTGCGCGAGTGGGAGGACGCGAAGATCGCCGACGCCGAGCGCCGCAAGCAGGCGCACACCCCCGGTGGCTGGCGGCGGCCTGGAGCCGACATCCCGATTCTCCCGCTTCCCCCGCGACAGGCGGCCGCGCACGCGGAGATCGACGCGATGCTCGAGCGCGAGCGAGATCGCCGCCGCCGCGCAACGGATCGCGCCCGCGAGCGACGCGCCGAGAAACGAGCGCTCGAACAAGAGGCAAAACGGGCACGCGAGGAGGATTCACAGGACCCTGGATGAGCCCAGGATGGGGAAGCGGAAGGGCAAGCGTCCTTGTCCGGGGCTTTCTGTCGCACGAGCGGCGTCCTTGCGAAGCATTAGGGTCTGGCGCGATGGTCGGAGCGCCGAACGGAATTTGCGCTCTGGTGGGCCGATTCGATCCCACCGTGCTCGACGATGCCACCCTCGACGGGCGCCTGCGCCTGCGCTTGCGATGTGAGCAGGATGCCTGGGACGTGGTGGTCGAGAACCGCGAGGCTCGCCTGACGAAGGCGGGGCGGGGCGTACCGGACGCCTTGCTGGAGGCAGACCGCGCGACCTGGGGGCGCATCGCTGCCGACGTTCGGGGCGGCATGCATGCCTTCGGCTCCGGGCGGCTACGGATACGCCACAACCTCCATCTTGGGATCGCCTTGCTCGCGTCCACGAGCGGGATGACCGGACCCGAGAGGCTCCGCTTCGGGCGTGCGAGCAGCGGTCGTGGCGACATCTCCTACTTCGAGGCCGGCACGGGACGGCCGATCGTGCTCGTGCACGGGCTGGGCGCCACCAAGGCCTCGATGTTGCCGACTGTGGTCGCGCTCGCGGAGCGCTTCCGCTGCATCGCGATCGACCTTCCTGGCTTCGGCGATTCCGACAAGCCGCTGGCGGCAGCCTACGATGCGCAGTTCTTCGCGCGCTCGGTCGTCGGCTTACTCGATTCGCTGGGTATCGAGCGCGCCGACGTCATCGGCAACAGCCTCGGTGGCCGGATCGCCCTCGAGCTAGGGCTGATCGCACCGCAGCGCGTCCGTCGCCTGGTGCTCCTGTGCCCGTCGCTGGCGTGGCGCCGCGGGCGCCCGTGGGCTCCGTACCTGCGCCTGCTGCGACCCGAACTCGGGCTGCTTCAGCCGGTGCCACGTCCGCTCGTGGAGGCGGTCGTGCACCGCGTGATCCCGGGCGGCAACGACGGCTGGGTCGCCGCAGGCGTGGACGAGTTCCTGCGCGCCTACCTGCAGCGGCGCGGTCGCGCGGCGTTCTACGCCGCAGCGCGCAGCATCGTGCTCGAGGAGCCCGAGGGGCGAGACGGGTTCTGGACGCGGCTGTCTGGCCTGCGGACGCCATCGCTGTTCGTCTGGGGACGCCGCGACACGCTCGTTCCGCTCGCCTTCCAGCGCCACATCCGCGAGACGCTCCCAGCGGCGGCCCACGCCGTGCTCGATTGCGGACACGTACCGCAGCTCGAGAGCCCTGACGAGACGCACCGCGCGGTGCGTGCGTTCCTCGAGGCACGCACGCGCAAGCAGTCCCTGGCGGCCTAGCTCGCGCTCACGCCCGAGCGGATCCCAGGCCCGCTGACGATCACAAGCGCAGCTGCCACCAACCGACGTCACGCCAGCCGTCGAGCTTGTGTCCGACCTCTTCGAAGACGCCCACGGCGGTGAAGCCCAGCGCCTCGTGGAGGATCACCGACGCCGGGTTTGGCAGCGTGATCCCCGCGGTTGCCAGATGGAAGTCGCGCTGTGAGAGCTCCCGCAGCTCCGCCGCGTAGAGCGCGCGGCCGAGCCCTTGCCCTACGGCAGCCCGATCCATGTAGATGGTGGTCTCGGCGGTCGATCGGTAGGCCGGCTTGGGACGAAACTCCGCGGCGGTGGCATAGCCCACGACCACTCCGTTGCGCTCGCGCACCATCCACGGGTAGCCCGCCGCGCACGCCGCCTTCCACTTCTCCTTCCAGGCCCGCGCACTCGGCGCCTGGAGGTCGAAGGTGATGTAGGTCTGCTCGACGTAGTGGGCATAGATCGACGCGATCGTCTCGAGGTCGCCGGCGCACGCCGGACGGATCTCGGCCACTACGGCGACGGGCCGCTGCTAGCGGTGGGGCCCGCCGGGTTCTGCACTGGCTGGGGCGTCGCGAGCTGGGCCACGCGCCATTGATTCCCCTGCTTGACGAGCTGGACGACATCGGTCGCGGGGGTCTCGCGGTCGGCGGTCGAGTGGACCACGGCCGTCGCAGTGCCGCCGCGGACAGTGATCTTCCCGATCGTCAGGTGCGGGTTTCTGACGTTGGCGAGGCCGGCCCGCAGCACCTGTTCGCAGGGCAGGCCCCGCTGGGTCAGCGTGTCGATCAGCGAGCGCGTGAAGACAGCGCCACAGAGGGCGGCGTAATCGTGGCGCGCGGTGGCGCCCGCGAGCCGGTCCAAGGTCGCGCGCACGGCCTGGGCCTCCCCCCCATCGCCGCATCCAGACCACAGCCCGCAGACGCACACCGCGGCGGCGACCGCCAGTAGCCGCGAAGCAGTCGATGAGCCGTGGAGGGTCACGGTCACAGACCCTAAATGATCGCTTGACGAGCGCGGGTACCCTCAAAGCATGGGAATCGAGCCACTGCGCGACGGCCACGGCCGCAGGATCTCCGACATGCGCCTGTCGGTCACCGACCGCTGCAGCTTCCGCTGCCGCTATTGCATGCCGGCCGACGGCATGCCGTGGCTGGCTCGCGACGAGCTGTTGAGCTTCGAGGAGATCGCGCGCCTCGTGAGGTTGTTCGCGCGGCTCGGCGTCAGCGATCTCCGCCTGACCGGCGGCGAGCCGCTTCAGCGTCGCGAACTGCCGCGGCTGGCGGGCATGCTCGCGCAGATCGAAGGCATCGAGGACCTCAGCCTGACGACCAACGGTCTGCTGTTGGAACGTCATGCCGAGGCGCTGGTCGCAAGCGGCGTCAAGCGCTTCAACGTCTCGATCGACTCGCTCTCGCCCGAGCGCTTCCACCAGCTCACGCGGCGTGACGCGCTGCACCGGGTGCTGCGGGGGCTCGAGGTGCTGGCGCAGTTCCCGCAGGCGCGGCCGATCAAGATCAACGTCGTTGCGCTGCGCGGCTTCACAGAGCTCGAGGTCATGCCGTTTGCCCGCTTCGCCCGCGAACGCCCCTTCGAGGTCCGCTTCATCGAGTTCATGCCACTGGACGGGGACCGCACCTGGACGCCCGAGCAGGTACTCACCGGCGCCGAGATCCGCGACGCGATCGCCACGGAATGGCCGCTCGAGCCGCTTGTGCGCGAACCCGGAGCGACCGCGCGGGTGTACCGCTTCGCCGATGGTCGCGGGCGCATCGGCTTCGTCAATCCGGTCTCCGAGCCGTTCTGCGCCGACTGCAATCGCATCCGCCTGACCGCCGACGGGCGCCTGCGCACGTGTCTGTTCTCACTTGGGGAGACCGACCTGCGCGGTCCGCTGCGCGCGGGCGCCGATGACGCCGACGTCGAGGATGTGATCCGCACAGCGGTGTGGCACAAGGAGCTCAAGCACCACGTCAACGATCCCGGGTTCGTGCGCCCCGCGCGCTCGATGTCGGCGATCGGCGGCTGACCAGCCAATCAGCGCTCAGCCTCAGCGACTCATCAGATGGGCCTCGGCGAGCGGGATGTCCTCGGGTCGGTTGACGTTGATCAGCACTTCGGGCGCTACGGCTATCAGCCGGGGAAACAACCTCCCCAGCACGATCTCGGTCACGGCGGAGTCTGGGGGTGCTGCGGCGAGCGCCGAGAGCGCGCCTGGCTCATAAATCCCCAGCAACGGCTGGGGCGCTGCGGGGGCCGCGCCGCCGGTCGTCGTCGCGATTACGGCGACGGACCCGCCTCGTGCCGTCAGCAACGCGGCGACCGTCGCCGCGTCGACCAGCGGAAGGTCGACCGCGCACACCAGCACCGCGCGGCCGTCGGCGACGCGCAACGCATGGGCGATCCCTTCGAGCGGATGGCTCGTCGTGGCGGGCTCGACCCAGAGCGCGACGTCGACGGGCAGCGGCGGGAGGTGACTGCCCCCCTTGGCGACCACCGCGACGTCCTCGAGTACCGCTCGTAGGCTCGCGAGCGACCACTCCAGCATCGACCGACCGGCGACCACGACAGAGGCCTTGTCGCCGCCCAGGCGGCGACCGCGGCCCCCAGCAAGGATCACGCCGATCGGGGCCGCGACGGGCTCGCCCACGACACGCAGCATAGAATCGGACGCGCGATGGAGGGATCCACCCACCAGGGGACCGCACGAAGCTGGCTGCGCTGCTACCGCTGCTGGTCGCAAAACCTCGAGGTCCAAGTCCACTACGAGGGAATTCACCGGATCGATCCGCTCACCGGCGAGCGAGCCGAGGCGGTCGATGAGCTTCAGGAGGCCGTGGTCCAGTGCCTCGACTGCATGCACGACCAACCCCACCTCGGTTATCACAACGGCCGCGTCGAGCCAATCGAGGATCGCTGGGAGCGGATGATCGCGGGCACCCCGTGGGTCGCGTCTTGTACCGTCACAGTCGACGCCGACGACGTCGAAACCTGCTCGGGACCTGAGGCCGGAGACGCGCTCTCCTACGCGGCATTCGGTGACCACGGGACGCGCGAGTTCTTCACCCACGTCCGCTTCCACAAGCACGAGGGCGAAGGAAGCGAGGAACGCATCGTCGTCCATCTGCTCGTCGAGCTCTACGCGCGTTCGGCCGAGGAGGCCACCGAAGTGCTCGAGCAAGCCTCCCGTGGGGCCCTGGCGATCACCTCGCTGGCCGAGGAGTCGCGGCCGCCGGCCTCGACCGACGACCCCCACTGACGCTCAGCGCCCGAGCTGGCTGACGATCAGCGCAGGCCGCGGCGGCGCATGTCGCGCCGGCGGCGGAAGATCCGAAAGAAGCGGCGCAGCAGTGATCCCATCGCTCAGCGCAGCCCCTGTTCGAGCGCCGCGAGCTGACGACGCAGCTCGTCGGGCAACCGATCGCCGAACTTCGCGTAGTGCTCCTGGATCGACGGCAGCTCGCCTTGCCACTCGTCTGCGTCGACCTCGAGCAGCATCCGCAGGTCCTCCTCGGAGACGTCGAGCCCGCTGACCTCGATTGACTCAGGTGTCGGGAGCAGGCCCACCGGTGTCTCCACCGCCTCCGCTTCACCTTGACAGCGCCGGAAGATCCACGCCAGCACACGGGAGTTCTCACCGTAACCGGGCCACAGCCAGTGACCGTCAGCCGCCTTGCGAAACCAGTTGACATAGAAGATCTTCGGCAGCTTGTCGGCGTCCCCGCGTTCGCCGACGCTCAGCCAGTGGGCAAAGTAGTCGGCCATGTGGTAGCCACAGAATGGGAGCATCGCAAACGGGTCGAGGCGCAGCTTGCCGACCGCGCCCGCCGCGGCCGCAGTCGTCTCCGAGGACATGATCGAACCGAGGAAGACGCCGTGGGCCCAGTCGAAGGCCTCGCGCACCAGCGGGACCACCGTCGACCGCCGGCCGCCGAACAGCATCGCGTCGATCGGCACTCCGACCGAGTCCTCCCACTCCGGTGCAATCGCTGGGTCCTGGGAGGCGGGCGTGGTGAAACGCGCATTGGGGTGTGCTGCCGGGTTGTCCGAGCCAGCCGACCAGTCGTTGCCATGCCAATCGATCAGGTGTAAGGGAGCTTCGTCCGTCAGTCCCTCCCACCAGACGTCGCCGTCATCGGTGCGCGCACAGTTGGTGAAGATCGAGTTCTCCCGGAGCGTCTCGAGCGCGTTCGGGTTGGTCTTGAACCCCGTCCCCGGCGCGACGCCGAAGAAGCCGGCCTCCGGGTTGATCGCGTAGAGGCGCCCGTCGTCGCCGAACTTCATCCAGGCGATGTCGTCGCCGATCGTCTCGACCTTCCACCCCTCCAGCGTGGGGATGAGCATCGCGAGGTTGGTCTTCCCGCAAGCTGACGGGAACGCCCCGGTGACGAACTTGGTGTCGCCCTCGGGGGAGGTGAGCTTGAGGATCAGCATGTGCTCGGCCATCCAGCCCTCGTCGCGCGCCATCACCGACGCGATCCGCAGCGCGAAGCACTTCTTGCCCAGCAGCGCGTTGCCGCCGTACCCCGACCCGTATGACCAGATCTCCCGGGTCTCGGGGTAGTGCACGATGTACTTGTTGTCAGCGTTGCAGGGCCAGGGCACGTCCTCGACGCCAGCGCTGAGCGGCATGCCGACCGAGTGCAGGCACGGGACAAACTCTTCTCCGTCGCCGAGCGCGTCGAGCGCACCCTGACCCATGCGGGTCATGATGCGCATGCTCGTGGCCACGTAGGCAGAGTCCGTGCACTGGACGCCGATGTGGCTCTTGTCGGACCCCAGCGGCCCCATCGAGAACGGGACCACGTACATAGTGCGCCCGACCATCGAGCCGCGGAAGAGCTCGGTGAGCAGTGCACGCATCTCGGCCGGATCGCGCCAGTGGTTGGTCGGCCCGGCGTCGTCCTCGGATTCCGAGCAGATGAACGTCCGATCCTCGACGCGCGCCACGTCGGCCGGATCGGAGCGGGCAAGGTAGGAATTCGGGCGCTTGGCGTCGGACAGGCGCTCGAAGGTGCCGGCGTCGATCAACAGCTGGCAGAGATGGTCGTACTCCTCGGCGGATCCATCACACCAGTGGATCGTCTCGGGCTGCGTGAGCTCGGCGAGCTCCTCGACCCACGAGATCAGGCGCTGGTTGCTGGTCGGGGCGGTCGTCTCGGCGGAGCTTTGGGACACGGGGACAGGTGACTCCTGGGGGTTTGAATGAAGATCGGTGTTCGCAGGCACCCTATACCCGCCTGCTGGACGCGCGACGCCGCGCCTGGGCGAGACGCTGCTACTCGACGTTGCCGTCGGCCCCGGGCGTCTCCTCGCCCGGGGTCTTGCGCGGCACGAGCACGAGGCGCTTGAACTCGGCCACCAGCAGCCCGTCCTGGTTGAGCACCCGCGTGTGCACCCTGACGGTGCCGCGGTCCGGCTTGGACTGTGACGGACGCACGTCGAGCACCTCGGTCTCACAGAACAGGGTGTCGCCGTGGAACACCGGTGCCGGGTGCTTGAGCTCCTCGGTGGCGAGGTTGGCGATCGCCTTGCCAGAGATGTCGGAGACCGACATCCCGAGCGCCAGCGAGTAGACCAGCGGGCCTACGACGACGTTGCGGCGCTGCTGTGACTGGGCCGCGTAGACGTCGTTGAGGTGCAGCGGATGGTGGTTCATCGTGATCAGGCAGAAGAGGTGGTCGTCGGCCTCGGTGACCGTCTTTGCCGGCCAGTGCTTGTAGACCGCGCCGACCTCGAACTCCTCGAGGTAGCGGCCGTAGGGATGGGCGCCCGAGGCCTCGCGGGCGGCTTGGTCGGTCTCGACGGCTTCAGTGTCTGGCATCTGGGCGCTCCTGGGTGGGGTTGGCGCGCGAGGGTACCGCGCGGCGGCTCAGCCGCCGGTAGGCAACGCGCCGTTTGCCGCGGCTTGGCGTGGCGCGCGCGCGGGGCACGCGATCGACGGCTGGGCGGCCAACGGGCAGAGGATTCGATCCGACGCCGCGCCGGCGCTCGGCCCACACGGGGGACAGCAGAGGCCGCTTATGCCGATGCAGGCGCCGACGTCCAGCGCCCTGGCGAAGGCCGAATCGTAAGGGCGGTTGCACGCCGCATCGAGCGATTGGGCCAGCACGGTGTGGGGGCCGTAGCCGAAGCTCGCCCCGACCTGCAGGACGACATGCCCACTCGCCACGGCCGGGGCGCCGACATCACAGAGACCAGCCTTGGGCATCGGGACGGCCCGGCCGGCCCGGCGCGCCGTGAATGGGTTTGCCACCTCGATCGCGCTCGGGCCCCGCGACAGCCGGCCCCCCGCGACGCGCAGCCCGATCCTGGCGATGTCGGGGTAGAGCGCGCCCGCTGGGCGGCGGTTGGCGATCGCCGCCAGCAGCGTGACGCGACCGTGCGCGAGCGTCGGGAGCCGCTCCACGGTGACGTAATCGAGCCCCGAGCCCGTGGGCAGGGTGACGTGCGCGGTCCCGCTTGGCGCTCCCCGCACGTGTTGGCCGAGACGGAAGTCCAGGCGAGCCACCGTGACATCGGCGCGCGCGGGACCCTGGATGCCGACCAGCCAGGCGCCGTGGCCATCGCGTGCCACCCTCGTGGCAGCGGCGGCCGACGCCCCCAGCGCCACGACCAGCGCCACGACCGCGGTCAGCAACCGATACACGCCAACCGTCCTAGCACACCGCGGCTGGGCGGAGCCGGCGCCACAGGGGCCACTCAGGCCGCCCAGCGAAAGCCGATCGCCTCCAGCGCGGGCGCCAGCGGGCTGGCAGGCAACCCCGCCGCTGGATCGCTGTCGTTGTAGGCACTCGGAGCGATGTCGTTAGGCGCATCGGGATGAAAGAGCGCGGCGAGGTACTGGATCTGGCCCCGGCCCGGGCCAAGCTCGAACTGACCGCCTCCATAGGCGCCGATCCCGTGCTGCTCGCAATGGTCGTAGGCGTTGCAGAGCTCCTGCAGCGAGCCGAGCCTCGACGGCTTGATGTTGACCATGCGCGGCTGGAAGGGCAGGCCTTCGATATCCGCCACGGTGTGGATGTTGGCGTCCCACGTGATGCGATCGCGGTAGGGCACGAGAACCGGGTCGGTGTGCTCGTCGAGCGCGGGATCCTCGATCCAGGCGTCGGGGAAGGCCTGCGCGACGCGCCTGTAGAGGAGCGGATCGGCACCCTGGTCCACGATCGAGCCCGCGTACAGCCCCTTGAGGTCGACGGCGGCGACGGCCCGCGTCGCGATCAGCTGCGTGAACAGCTCCTCGCTCCACGCTGAGGTCGCATCGAGCTTGAAGCGCAAGTCCGGATAGCGCGCCAGGCGCGCGCGCACCGGCTCGATCGAGGGAGGATCCCCGAGGCGCAGCGAGACCACGAAGTGCACCGGACGCGGCTCCCGTCCGAGCACGCCGGCGAGCGACTGCCCCGCCTGGCGCAGCGCCAGATCGAGCGCCGCGCTCTCGAACGCCCAGCGCCGGTAGCGGCGCGATGCGTCGCGCTCGGGCGGGCTGGGAAAGAGGTCGAGCTCGCCGATCATCGCCGCGAAGCTGGCGAGCGTGTGACGGCCCGCGAGGTCCTGAAGCGGCCCCGCCGCCCAGAGGGCGTCGTGGTCGATGCCGTCATACGTGACGTCCTCGCCGACGCCCTCCTGCCCGCCGCCGTGAACGTGGATCACCGTCGAGAGGCGGTGGAAGCCGCTGGAGACGTCGCGCTCGAGCGGCTCGAGCTCGTAGCGGTCGATCTCGAGCTCGAGCTCGGCGAGCCGCTCCCAGGTGCTCACACGTTCACCGGCGCGGCCATCGCCGAACCATATCGTCCCGGTCGTTGCGCGTACAACGAGGCTCGAAACGCTAGGTTTGCGCTCGTGAGAAACCCCCGCGACTTCGGCAAGGCGCTGGCGATCGGCGCACCCGATCCCGTTCTCGAGATCCCCTTCAGGCCCTCGAGGATGATCCACTTCCTCGACTTCTCCAACGAGAAAATGGTGGCCAAGGTCGCCGACATCGCAGCGACCGTGGACATCCTGCTGGGCAACCTCGAGGACGCCGTGCCGGTCGACCGCAAGGAGAAGGCCAGAGCTGGCCTGGTCACGGTCGGCAAGGAGATCGAGCTCGGCGACACCCAGCTGTGGACGCGCGTGAACTCGCTCGAGTCACCCTGGGTCCTTGATGACATCACCACGCTCGTCGAGGAGATCGGCGACCGTCTCGACGTCATCATGGTCCCCAAGGTCGAGGGCCCTTGGGACATCCACTACGTCGACCGCCTGCTCGCCCAGCTCGAGGCGCGCCACCACCTCGAGCGCCCGATCCTCGTGCACGCCATCCTCGAGACATCGCTCGGCGTCACCAACCTCGAGGAGATCGCCACCGCCAGCCCCCGCATGCAGGGGATGAGCTTCGGTCCGGCCGACCTTGCGGCCTCGCGCAGGATGAAGACGACCCGCGTCGGCGGCGGCCATCCCGGCTACCGGGTCGTCTCAGACCCCGATCTCGAGCACCCCGACGGACCGCGCGACAGCGCCCAGCAGGACCTCTGGCACTACTCGATCGGGCGCATGGTCGACGCTTGCACCGCCGCGGGACTGCTGCCCTTCTACGGTCCCTTCGGCGACATCGCCGACAGCGTCGGCTGCGAGGCCCAGTTTCGCGCCGCCTTCCTGATGGGCTGCGTCGGAGCCTGGTCGCTGCACCCCCGTCAGATCGAGATCGCCAAGGCGGTCTTCAGTCCAGACCCCGAAGAGGTCGCCTTCGCCAAGAAGGTGATCGAGGCGATCCCCGACGGCCGCGGCGTCCACATGCTCGACGGCAAGATGCAGGATGACGCCACCTGGAAGCAGTGCCAGGTGATGGTCACCTTGGCCGAGATGTTGGCTCGCAAGGATCCCGAGCTGGCCGCTGCCTACGGCTTCGAGCCCGCCTCGGCCCGCTAGCCCCCGCCCGCTAGGGTTCCCGCCCGCTCATGCGCTTCTTCGAGTATGAGGCCAAGGAGATCGTCCGCAAGGGCGGGATCCCGACCTCCAAGGGCGGGTTCGCCACGACTTCCGAGGAGGCGCGCGCGCGCGCCGAGGAGGTTGCGGGGGCAGTGGTGGTCAAGTCCCAGGTACTGACTGGCGGGCGCATGAAGGCAGGCGGGGTCCAGTTCGCCGACACCCCGCAAGCGGCCGCAACCCATTCCGAGGCGATCCTCGCTCTCGCGATCAACGGCCACGACCCGCGCGGCGTGCTCGTGGACGAGCGCGTCGCGGTCAAGCAGGAGTACTACGCCGGTGTCGTCTGGGACGGCATTCGCAAGCAGCCAGTGATGCTCTTCTCTGACATGGGCGGGATCGACATCGAGGAGGTCGCCGAGAAGCACCCCGACCATGTCGGCCGCGGCCACTTCTCCACGATCCACCCCTTCTCGGAATTCCAGGCCAAGCAGGTGATCGCGGCCGTTGGCCTCAGCGGGTCTGAGCTCAACCGGCTCGTCCCGATCGTTACGCGACTGGCGAAGCTCTTCTTGCGCTTCGACATGACGCTCGCGGAGATCAACCCGCTGGCCCAGCTCGAGGACGGCAGCTTCGTCGCCGTGGACGCCCACATGGAGATGGAGAACGAGGCGCGCCCCCGCCAGCAGGCGCTGCTCTCCGAGCTGGGCGTCGGCGATGAGGAGACGCGCCAGGCACGTGAGCCCACCGAGTTCGAGCTCGCCGGGGAGGCCGTCGACGCCCAGGATCACCGCGGCGTCGCCGGCAACGTCACCGAGTTCGACGGCAACCTCGGCCTCGTGATCGGCGCCGGTGGCGGCTCGCTGACGCTCTTCGACGCTGTCCGCGCCCACGGCGGGCGCCCGGCCAACTACTGCGAGATCGGCGGCAACCCCTCGGTCGCCAAGGCCTGCGGGCTGGCCAAGCTCGTGCTCTCCAAGCCCGGCGTCGACAAGATCGCCGTGATGATGTCGATCGTCTCCAATACGCGCGTCGACATCGTCGCGCGGGGCGTGATCAAGGCGTGCATCGAGCTCGGCCACGATCCCGCCGAGAAGATCGCCATCTTCCGCATCCCCGGGGCCTGGGAAGAAGAGGGATTCAAGATCCTCGAGCGCTACGGCATCGAGTACGCCGACCGCTCGGTATCGCTGCACGAGGCGGCACGTCGCGCGGTGGAGAAGATCCAGGGCGCAGCAGCCACGCCACCAGCTTCCGCCTGATGTCCATCCTGATCGACGCCGACACCACCTTCCTCGTCCAGGGCATAACCGGGCGCGAGGCCGTCAATCTGGTCAGGGAGTGCCTCGACTACGGCGCGGGTGCGAAGATCGTCGGCGGCGTCACTCCCGGGCGCAAGGGGCGCGACATCCACGGCGTGCCCGTTTTCGACACCGTCGCCCAGGCGGTTGAGCATCACGGCGCCACGATTGACGGCTCGGTGGTCACGGTCCCCCCCGCCTTCACCAAGGACGCTGTCTTCGAGGCGATCGAGAACGGCGTCAAGCTGGTGGTCATCGTCACCGAGCGCATCCCCCGCGGCGACGTGGCGCAGATGGTGGAGCTGGCGCGCGAGCGCGGGGCGCGCATCATCGGCCCCAACTGCCTCGGCATCATCGTCCCCGACGTGATCAAGATGGGCGGGATCGGCGGCCCGGCGCGCGACGCCGCGAAGTCCTACACCCCTGGAGCTGTCGGCGTGATCTCGCGCTCGGGCGGGATGACCACGGAGATGTCCTCGACGCTGACGGCGGCGGGGCTCGGCCAGTCCACCGCTGTGTCGATCGGCGGCGATGCGATCATCGGCTCGAGCTACGCCGAGCTGATGCCACTGTTCGAGTCCGATCAGCAGACCGAGGCGATCGTGATCTACACCGAGCCCGGCGGACGGATGGAAGCCGAGCTGGCGCGCTGGGTGACCGAGCGCAACTCGCGGCTGCCGATCGTGGCCTTCATGGCGGGTCGCTTCATGGACGAGATGCCCGGGATGAGCTTCGGCCATGCCGGCACGATCGTCGAGGGAAAAGAGGACACCGCCAGCGAGAAGATCGCCCGGCTCGCCGAAGCCGGGATCGTTGTCGCCGAGGAGATCTCGACGATTCCCGAGCTGGTGCGCGAGCGCATCGCCGTTAGCAGCGGAAGCACGGCCGGCTAACGATGGCCCTCTTCATCGACGTCGAGGTCGACCAAGCGGTCGCGTCAGACGCCTCGCTCGCCGCGAAGCTCGCCGAGGTCTGCCCGGTGGACATCTTCGCTCAGAAGGCCGACGGCACGCTTCAGATAAACGACGACCGCCTCGATGAGTGCGTGCTTTGCCAGCTGTGCATGAACGCCGCGCCACAGGGCAGCGTGCGCGTGATCAAGCTCTACGACGGCAATGCCGTCCTGGGCCCTGTTTAGCGCGGCAGCGAGCTGCTCCCGCAGCTCGGCTGAGGTCGTCCAAGCGCCGGAATCGTGTGCAGGCAGGCGTAGAACTTGTAGCTCCCGAAGCCGGGCAGGGCGAAGCTGCTGACCGCCTCGGATAGGGCCGCGCCGAGGGAGTGCAGGAGGGCGTCTGCGACGTGTCGATAGCGCTTCGCGGACCCCTTGGCGTAATAGAAGGAGACCTTGTCACCGGCGAGGCGAATCGACATCGGCGCGCGCGCCTGGAACACGACGGTGGCCCGCAGCTTGCGGATCTGTGAGGTCAGCGGCAGCAGCTGAGGGTAGGCAAACAGCTGCTGGGTCGCAGACTTCACAGCGGGGTTGGAAACGAGAACCGCGCGGTAGTGAGTGTTGCGCTGCGGATGGACGGTGACCCTGAAACGCCCGTTCGGTGCGGTGGTGGTGACCGCTGCCTGGAGGTAGTCCCCCAGGAATGGGTAGCGCAGGAACTGCACCTGGACCGCGACTCCGCTCACGCCGCCGGCGCCATTGGTCACCCTGCCGGAGAGGACGACCGCGGTGTCGTACCTGACGCCTGCGCGGTCCTGGCGCGGAAGGGCAAGGGTGAGCT
Source organism: Solirubrobacterales bacterium (assembly GCA_003244205.1). Taxonomy (GTDB): domain Bacteria; phylum Actinomycetota; class Thermoleophilia; order Solirubrobacterales; family Solirubrobacteraceae; genus QHBW01. Next base: position 68,810 of record QHBW01000034.1, read on the forward strand.
GCGGTGCTCCGGTGACGGGCGGCGGTGACGCCCCGAGGGTCGCGACCGCCGACACGCCCGCAAGCGCGGCGGCGGCGAGCAGCGCGATCAGCGCGGGACGGAGCCTGAGGGGCACTGGGTCACCGTACACTCCGGCAGCAGTGGAACCGCCGATTCCCCTTGTCGAGGGCGTCACGCACCGCGACGTGGTCGTCGATGGACTGCGCATCCACGTCGCCGAGGCGGGATCGGGCTCGCCGGTCGTGCTACAGCACGGCTGGCCGCAGCATTGGTGGGCGTGGCGCAAGGTGATCCCAGCGCTTGCCGAGCACCACCGGGTCATCTGTCCCGACTTGCGGGGATTCGGCTGGTCGGCGGCGCCCGGAGACGGCGACATGCTCAAGGAGCGCCTCGCGCGAGACCTGATCGGCGTGCTCGACGCCCTCGGCCTCGAGCGGGTCGCCCTCGCCGGCCACGATTGGGGCGCGTTCGCGGGCTTCCTCGCCTGTCTGCGCGCGCCGGAGCGCTTCAGCGGCTTCGGCGCGATGGCGATCATCCATCCCTGGCCGCCTGTGGCGCGACCGACCCCCAAGCGCTTGGCATCGGTCTCCTACCAGTTCGTCATCGCGGCACCGCTGATCGGTGGCGCCTTCCTGCGTCAACCGGCGATGGCCAGACGCTTTCTCGCCCGCGCCGGCGGGGGTGTCTGGAGCACGGAGGAGGTCGACGAGTATGCGGCCGCGCTCTCGCGTCCGTCAACCGCTGACGCCACCGTGGCGCTCTACCGCCAGTTCCTCGTCAAGGAGCTCAAGCCGCTGACGTCGGGCCGCTACGCCGATGCGCGCCTGCAGGTGCCCACGCGGATGATCGTCGGCGAGCGCGACCCCGTGATCACCGCGGACGGCTTGGCAGGTTTCGAGACCCACGCCGACGAGATGACACTCGAATGGGTCCCCGCGGCAGCGCACTGGCTACCCGAGCAGGTTCCCGAGCTCGTGGTCGAGCGGATCGCGGCGCTGCCAGCGCCATAGCGCCGCGCGCAGCGCTCAGCGCCGGATCTTGCGCGTGCGGGCGCGCTCCTCCTGGCGGCCCACGACCGTGTCGATCAGCCGGAGGATCTCGGGCGGCCCTGACGCCTTCGCGTGGCCGCGCTCAAAGGCCTCGCGCCAGTCGCCGACGTTCCCCTCGGTGGCGAGCTCGTTGAAGTGCGAGCGTGCCAGTGAGATGTAGACCCGCGCGTCGTGACCGAACCCCTTCGTGATCTTTGGACCCGGCAGCTCGATCAAGTAGAGCTGGACATCTCCGCGCCCGCGCAGCTCGAGCCCGATCGAGAGCTTGAGCGTCTTGAGCGAAGGCACCTCGTCGACCACGCGCTCCAGCGCGGTCTCGATCAGGAGCCTGGTGTCGGCGGGAGTGGTCAGGCACCCCACCCTAGACGGTGGGCTCGTCCGGTCGACAGGGTGGCGTCAAATCTTGTGGCGGTCGAGCAGCTTGCGCCCGATGACCATGCGCTGGATCTCGCTCGTGCCCTCGCCGATCAGCAGCAGCGGGGCATCGCGGTAGAGGCGCTCGATCTCATATTCCTTGGAATAGCCGTAGCCGCCATGGATGCGGAACGAGTCCTCGACGCACTCCTTGCCCGCCTCCGAGGCGAACAGCTTCGCCATCCCTGCCTCGAGGTCGGAGCGCTCGCCGGCATCCTTGAGCCGCGCGGCACGAAGCGTCAGCAGGCGCGCGGCGTCGATCTTCGTGGCCATGTCGGCGAGCTTGAACTGGATCGCCTGGTGCTGGGCGATCGGCTTGCCGAACGTCTTGCGCTCCTGGCTGTAGCGCAGAGCCAGCTCGAGCGCGCGCTGGGCGATTCCCACACCGCGCGAGGCGACGTTCACACGTCCGACCTCGAGCGCGTCCATCATCTGTGCGAAGCCCTTGCCGACGCCGGCGCTCTCCCCACCGAGGATGTTCTCGGCCGGACAGCGGTAGCCGTCGAAGATCAGTTCGGTGGACTCGACGCCCTTGTAGCCCATCTTGCGGATCTTGGGTGGGACGCTGAAGCCAGCCCAGTCACCGGTGTTCTCGTGCGCGCCCGGCTCCTTCTCGGCAAGGAAGCAAGTCATCCCGCGATGGGGAGGCTCGGCCTTGGGATCGGTCTTGACGAGCACAAAGCAGACACCGGACATGAGACCGTTGGTGACCCACATCTTCTGGCCATTGATCTCCCAGACGCCGTTGTCGAGCTTGCGCGCAGTGGACTTCAGCCCCTGGACATCGGAGCCAACCTCGGGCTCTGACAGTGAGAAGGAAGCCCGCAGCTCGCCCGTGGACATGCGCGGCAGGAACCGCTCCTTCTGCTCGTCGGTGCCGAACTTCATCAGCAGGTAGGAGCCGATGAAGTGCGTGTTGACGATGCCCGAGATCGAGATCCAGCCGCGCGAGAGCTCCTCGACGATCATCGCGTAGGTCGTCAGATCGAGCCCCATGCCCCCGTACTCCTCGGGGATCGTGACGCCGAACAGACCGAGCTCCTTCATCTGCTCCACGATCGCCTCGGGGAACTCGTCCTCGTGGTCGTAGTGCTCGGCGTTGGGGATGATCTGCTCGTCGGCGAACTGGTGGACCATCTCGGTGATGGCACGCTGCTCGTCGGTCATGTCGGTGCTGCGCGGGCTGGCGACGGCCATGGTTTCTCGGGCGCTCCGGTCGATCGAAGTTTGGCGGGTTGCTGACCCTCCACCCTAACGGCAGCGCCCTCGCTGGCGAGCAGCGCACCGGACACGGGACTGCCCTGGCAGACTGCCGCCGCGATGGATCGTCCTGCGCCCAGCGAGGTGACGCCCGAGCTGTCGGGCCGCGTGCTGGCGGGCAGCTTTCCCGGGGACCTCGGTATCGAGCTCGTCGAGATCGAAGTCCAGCGCGTGGTCGGGCGCCTCGGCGTCGACCAACGCCACCTGCACCCTGGCGGCTACGTCCACGGCGGCGTCTGGGTCGCCTTCGCCGACACCGTCGCGGCCTGGGGCACGATGCGCAACCTCGTGCCGGGCACCGATTTCACGACCGCCGAGCTGAAGGCCAACGTGTTCGCCGCCGGACGCCCGGGCGACGTGCTGACGGCTGTCGGCGAGCCGCTCCACGTCGGCCGGCGCACCCAGGCCTGGGAGGTTCGTATTACCAAGGAAGAAAAGCTGGCCGCGTTGTTCGTCTGCACGCAGGTGATCCTCGAGCCGCGCACGGCGGCGTCCGAGCCCGCGGCGTAAGCTTGCGCGCCGCGATGCCGGAGTCCCTGCACTGCATCATCGAGATCCCCAAGGGGAGCCGGAACAAGTACGAATGGGACCACGAGCTCGACGCGATCACGCTCGACCGCTTTCTCTTCTCCTCGATGGTCTATCCGACGGACTACGGCTTCATCCCTGACACGCTCTCGCTCGACGGCGACCCGCTCGACGTGATGGTGTGCGTCTCGGAGGCGACCTTTCCCGGTTGCCTCATCCGCGTCAAGCCGATCGCACTCTTTCGCATGCGCGACGACAAGGGCCAGGATGACAAGGTCCTGTGCGTTCCGCTGTCGGACCCCAACTGGAACACGCTCGAGGAGCTCGATGACATCTCGATCCAGCTGCGCGACGAGATCTCCTACTTCTTCGGGCGCTACAAGGAGCCCGAAGGCAAGGTCGTCAAGGTCGACGGCTGGTTTCCCAAGGAGGCAGCGCTCGACGAGATCGAGGCCTCACGCAAGCGCTGGCAGGAGCGCCAGGGCGGGTAGCCGGCGGCCGTGAACTTCGCCCGCGACGTGGTCGATGGCGCGCCACCCGGGCGCCCGGCGATCGTCGCCATCACGCGCGCCGGAGAACGCCTCGAGCTGAGCTTCGGCGAGGTCGCCGAGTCCTCGGCGCGCCTGGCGGGGACGCTCAGCGCGATTGGTGTCGGTCGCGGAGACGTGGTAATGACGCTCGTCGGCAACCGCCCCGAGTGGGTGCTCGCGCTGGTCGCCTGCTTCCGGCTCGGCGCCGTGGCGCTGCCGTGCACGGAGCAGCTTCGCGCCGCGGACCTGCGCCTGCGTTTGGCCGCCGCCAGACCGGCGCTGATAGTCGCCGACGAACGCAACGGCGATCAGCTGACGGGTGCAGCACCCGACTGCCCCGTGCTTACCGTTCCCGATCCGGCCCTGTTCGCCACCGAGAAGGCGCCGGCCGCCGAGCTCGACAGCGACGATCCCTGCCTGATCGTGTTCACCTCGGGCACAGCGGGGGAGCCCAAAGGCGTCGTGCACGCGCAGCGCTACCTCGCCGGCCAGGCCTTGCAGGCTGAGCACTGGCTCGCCCCACGAGCCAACGAGCTGGTGTGGTGCACCGCGGCCAGCGGATGGTCGAAGTCTGCGCGCAACGCGTTCATCGCCCCCTGGGCGCGAGGCGCCACTGCCTTCCTTCACGATGCCCGCTTCGACCCGGCGCAGCGACTCGAGCTCGTGCGCCGCGAGCGCGTCAACGTGCTCTGCATGGCACCGACCGAGTACCGGGTCATGGCCAAGCGCGTAGAGCTGGGGCCCTGCCCTGATCTGCGCGGGGCGGTGGCCGCGGGGGAAGCGCTGAACCCGGAGGTGCTCTACGCCTGGCGCACCGCGACCGGCCTCGAGATCCGTGACGGCTACGGCCAGACCGAGACGGGGCAGCTGACCGGGATGTCGCCCGGCGAGGCCGCCCGACCGGGTTCGATGGGGCGAGCGCTCCCCGGGATCGGGCTCGAGGTCTCAGATGGCGAGCTGGTCGTCGATCCACGCACCGTTCCGACCTTCTTCTCTCACTATTTGGCCGAACCGGACGGTCCGGATCAAGCGACCACCTCTGGGCATTGGCACACCGGTGACCGTGTCCACTGCGACGACGACGGATACTTCTATTTCGAGGGTCGCGGCGACGACATCATCATCTCCGCCGGCTACCGGATTGGCCCTTTCGAGGTGGAATCTGCCCTGGTGGCGCACCCCGCGGTGGCCGAAGCGGCGGTGGTTGGCGCGCCGGACGACGAGCGCGGCGCGATCGTGCGCGCGGTCGTCGTGCTGCGCGGCGGACACACTCCCAGCGACGCGCTCGCCTCTGAGCTACAGGCGCACGTGCGCCAGCAGACCGCTCCCTACAAGTACCCGCGAATCGTCGACTTCGCCGACGCGCTGCCAAAGACAGCGAGCGGGAAGGTCCGCCGGGCTCTACTGCGCGCGAACAACTAGTAGCCGGGCGCGCTCAGCTCGGAACCGCGACGATCGCGTCGATCTCGACGAGCGCCCCTCGGGGCAGAGCGGCCACGCCGATGGCCACCCGCGCCGGCGGATCCTCTGCAAAGAAGCTGGCGTAGACCTCGTTGACCGCGTCGAACTGCCCGAGATCAGTCATGTAGACCGTGCAGCGCACGGCATTCGACAGCGATGTGTCCCCCGCCCGGCAGACCGCCGCTAGGTTGCGCAGACACTGGCCGGCCTGATCGGGTGCGGTCTCCCCGCCGAGCTCGCCGCTGACAGGGTCCAGCGGGATCTGGCCGGAGCAGAAGAGCACCGCGCCGCTGCGTATGCCCTGGGAGTAGGGACCGATCGCAGCCGGAGCGTCGGCTGCGGTGACGCTGAGACGATGCTGGGACATTGGCACTCCTTGGTCGAGATCGGGGCCCATCTTCCCCGTCGCGGAGGGTCGATGGACTGCGAGCGTGACGCTAGCCTCGTTTGGCATGCCCAACCGACTGGCCGCAGAGACCTCTCCGTACCTGCGCCAGCACATGGACAACCCCGTGGACTGGCGACCCTGGGGAGCCGAGGCGCTCGCCGAGGCCGCGGCTCGCGACGTCCCCCTGCTGGTCTCGATCGGCTACTCGGCGTGCCACTGGTGCCACGTGATGGAGCGCGAGTCCTTCGAGGACGAGGCCATCGCGCGCGCGATGAACGCGCGCTTTGTGTGCGTCAAGGTCGATCGCGAGGAGCGACCCGACGTGGACGCGATCTACATGGAAGCCGTCCAGGCGATGACGGGCCACGGCGGCTGGCCGCTGAACGTGTTCATCACCCCCGCGCAGGTGCCGTTCTTCGGAGGAACGTACTTCCCTCCGGAGACGCGCCAGGGCATGCCGAGTTGGGCGATGGTGCTCGACGCTGTGGCCGACGCCTGGATCAACCGTCGCGCGGAGATCGACGCCACGGGGGCGCGCATGGCCGAGCGCTTGCAGGGCGCGGCTCTACTCGAGCCCGCCGCCGAGCCGATCGACGCCGGCATTCTCGACGAGGCGGTCGCCCGCCTAGGCGAGCACTACGACCGCGTCAACGGCGGCTTCGGCGGGGCGCCGAAGTTCCCGCCCGCATCGGTGATCGAGTTCCTGCTGCGGCGGGGGGAGCGCGAGATGTCGCTGGGAACGCTGCGAGCGATGGCACGTGGAGGGATCTTCGACCAGCTTGGCGGCGGATTTGCCCGCTACGCCGTCGACGCCACCTGGACGGTGCCACATTTCGAAAAGATGCTCTATGACAACGCGCTGCTCGCGCGCGCCTACCTCCACGGCTGGCAGCTCTCGAGCGATCCGCTGCTGCGCGAGGTCTGCGAAGGCACGCTGGACTTCCTGCTCGCCGAGCTGCGCTCGCCGGAGGGCGGCTTCCACGCGGCCCTCGACGCCGACTCAGAGGGAGTCGAAGGGCGCTACTACGTCTGGACGGCGGACGAGCTGCGCGCCCTGCTCGGCGCCGACGCGCAGGCGGCGATCGAGCACTTCGGCGTGAGCGAGCGCGGGAACTTCGAGGGTCGCGCCAACGTGCTGGTGCGAGCGTACGACGGCGCGCCCGCCAACCTCCAGGCGATCCGGCGCACGCTGCTCGACGCGCGAGCGCAACGTGTACGCCCCGCTCTCGACGACAAGCAGATCACATCGTGGAACGCACTTGCGATCGCCGCGCTCGCGGAGGCCGGAGCGGTGCTCGAACGAGCCGACTACCTAGCGGCGGCGACCGCGGCAGCCAACTTCGTGCTCACACGCCTACGCCGCCAAGACGGCCGGCTGCTGCGGACCTTCGCGCACGGGCAGGCGCGTCTCGACGGCTATCTCGAGGATCACGCTTACCTGATCGATGCCCTGCTGACGCTCTATGAAGCGGGCTTCGATGGCCGCTTCTTCCTCGTCGCGCGCGAGCTCGCAGACACCATGATCGAACGGTTCAGCGATTCCCAGCGGGGCGGATTCTTCTCGGTCGCCAGCGACAGCGAGCCGCTGCTGGCGCGGCGCAAGGAGCTCGAGGACGCGCCGATCCCCTCGGGCAGCTCGGCGGCAGCGCTGGCCCTGCTGCGCCTAGCCGCGCTGAGCGGCGAGACGCGCTACGAAGATCGCGCGCTCGGCGCGCTGCGGCTGGTCGCCAATCTGGTCACGCGCCACCCGCAGGCCTTTGCCCACGCCCTCAGCGCGCTCGACTTCCATCTCGCCCCGACGCACGAGGTCGCCCTGGTGGGTGATCGCGACGGCGTGGCGGCGCTCGCGCGCGTCGTGCGTGGACGTCTGCGTCCGCACCTCGTATTGGCCGGCGCCGTGGTCAACGCCGTCTCGGCATCCCGCGAGCCGAGCGGCGACCCCGTCCCGCTGCTCGCCGAGCGGGCTCCCGTCGACGGCCGCGCGGCAGCATACGTCTGCGAACGGTTTGCCTGCCGCCGACCAGTCACCGAGCCCGCGGAGCTGGCGCGCGAGCTCGGAGACACCACGCCCTAGCGCCGCGTCCTCACAGAATCGAGAGGTAGCGGTCGAGCTCCCAAGGAGTCACCTGGACGCGATAGTCGTCCCACTCCTGACGCTTGATCTCGACGTAGCGGTTGAACATGTGCTCGCCAAGCGTGCGCAACACCAGCTCGGACTCCGCGGTGATCTCGATCGCCTCGCCGAGCGTCTCGGGGAGCTGCTCGATCCCCAGCCGGCGACGCTCATCGGGCGAGAGGTGATAGAGGTTCTTCTCCATCGGCTCGGGCAACTCGTAGCCGTGCTCGATCCCCTCCAGCCCGGCCTGCAGCAGCACCGCGAAGGTCAGGTAGGGGTTACACGCGGGATCCGGGCAGCGCAGCTCCATCCGGGTCGTCTGCTCCTTGCCGGGGTGATAAAGGGGTACGCGCACGAGCGCCGAGCGGTTGCGTCGCGACCAGGCCACGTACACCGGCGCCTCGTATCCCGGCACCAGACGCTTGTAGGAGTTCACCCACTGCGCGAAGACCGAGCACACCTCCCGGGCATGGCGCAGCTGCCCGGCGATGAAGGCCTTGCCGACGTCCGAGAGGAAGTACTGGTCCTCGGCGTCGTAGAAGGCGTTCGTGCCCGCGCGAAAGAGCGACTGATGGGTATGCATTCCCGAGCCGTTCTCGCCGAACAGCGGCTTGGGCATGAACGTCGCGTGCAGGCCGTACTTGAGCGCGTACTCCTTCACCGTGATGCGGTAGGTCATGCAGTCGTCGGCCATCTTCATGGCGTCGGCGTAGCGCATGTCGATCTCGTGCTGAGAGGGACCGACCTCGTGGTGGGTGTACTCGACGTGGATTCCGAGCTGCTCGAGCGCCAGCACCGTCTCGCGCCGGAGATCGGAGCCGGCGTCGAGCGTGGTCAGGTCGAAGTAGCCGCCCTCATCGAGCGGCTCGGTCGACTTGGCGTCGCGGAAGTAGAAGTACTCGAGCTCCGGTCCGACGTTGAAGCGGTCGAAGCCCATCTCCGATGCACGCTGCAACGCGCGACGCAGCACGTGCCGGGGATCGCCCTCGTACGGCGTGCGCTCCGGCGTGACGATGTCAGCGAACATCCGCGCGACCCCACCCTCCTCCGCGGGACGCCAGGGAAGCGCGGCGAACGTCGCCGGATCGGGCATCGCGATCATGTCGGACTCCTCGATCGCGTTGAACCCGGTGATCGACGATCCATCGAAACCCATCCCGCCCTCGAAGGCGTCCGCCAGCTCCGACGAGTTGATCGAGAAGGACTTGAGCTGTCCGAGGATGTCGGTGAACCACAGGCGAATAAAACGGATCCGCCGCTCCTCGACGATCGCCTGCACGTCCTCGGCGGTCAAAGGGCCGGTCTCGGGCACGGGGTCTCCTTCAGTCTGTGGCTCGGGACAGCGCAGCGCAGCCTAGCGGCCGGACCGAGGCGGCTGGGTGCCGACACACGGCGAGGCGGCTGGGTGCCGACACAGCGAGGCGGGCGCCTCAGGCGGTCGGCCGCGAACCAACCCGACCAGCGTGGTGCTCGACCAGCCAGCGGCGCGCCCAGGCGCCGAGCTCGTCGAGCGCCGGCTCGAGGTCGTGACCCATCCGCGTGAGGGAGTAGTGCACGCGCACCGGTGGCCCCGGTTCGACCGTTCGCAGAACGACACCGCGCGCCTCGAGCTCCTTCATTCGCTCCGAGAGCAACCTGTCCGAGAGCTCCGGGACGGCGTTGGCAATCTCCGAGAAGCGCGCCGAGCGCCGATCCATCAGCACGCGCACGATCGCTCCTGTCCAGCGCTTGCCGATCAGCTCGACCGCCTCGTGGTAGAGGGGACAGCACGCACGCGGAGCGCTCGCTCGCGGCTCGCCGGAGACCATCGCAGCGCCCAGGGTAACTGGCTCCGGGGGTGTGTGTCGACCGCGAGGGCTCAGGCCGCGCGCAGCGCTCGGGATTCCTCCACGGAGCCATCGACGGGCACCTCGCCGGCGACCGTCACCAGCGCCGCGAAGGACTCGAGCGCGACCGAGGCGATCGCCTCGAGGATCTCCTCGTCGCTCCAGTCCGCCTCGCGCGCCTCCTCGTGGAAATGCATGGCAAGGCGTCCGCGATTCTCGAGCAGCTCATGGAGGTAGCGCAGCAACGCGGCCTCGCGGGGGTCCGCGGAGTCGAACTCCCTTGCGCGCGCCACCTCGTCGATCCCGATACCGGCCGCCCGCGCCGCCCGCCTGTGCATTGCGACTCCCGCCGCCGAGCCGTGAAACTCGGCCACCGCCAGGGCGATGCGCTCGAGCGTGGCGAGGTCGAGCTGACCGTGGCGCAGCTCAGAGCGGAAGCGTGCATACGCACGCAGCGCCGCCGGAGAGCCTGCGAGCACTCCGAGGAAGTTCGGCAGCTGGCCGCCTCCGGCGAGGGCGCCCTTGAGAACTGGAAGCGATCCCTCCGGGGCGGTGAGATCGTCGTGGATCTGAAACCTGCTCATCGCTGTCTTCATGTTCAAACCACCAGGTAGTGCGCTGTCGGGCGACAGGCAGTTGGACGGAGGCGGCTGCCGGGCGCTGATCCGGCGATGGCGCGACCTTACGATTGGTAAGTGTAGGTGATGGCGCGCTTGTCCGGAGGCTCAAGGCGGGCAGCGCACGACCCGGGCTCGATTGACTGCGCCCGCGTGCGCGAGCGTGTAACGGTTATACGCCGCGAGATAAACGATGGCTCAGCCGCGGTTCAACGCTGGCTGAAGCTTGGAGCGGCTCAGGCCTTGCGGTAGCTCAGTGCGGCGCGCGACTCAGTACGGCGCGCGACTCAGTGCGTCGCGACTCAGTACGTCGCGGCGACCGGGTCTGCCGAGGCGTAGGCGAGCGCCTGCGCAGTTGCCCATGTGAGGTCGAAGTCGCGGCCGTGGACGTAAGGGCCACGATCGACGACGCGCACCGTGATGAAGCGGTCGCCATAAGCCAGCGTCACCACGCTGCCGCACGGCAAGGTCCGATGGGCCACGCCGAGGAGCCGATGGCTGAGGATCTCCCCGCACGCTGTGTGCTGGCCAAAGAGGCCCGGTCCGAAATAGCTGGCGCCGTAGGCGCGCATCTTGTAGTGGACGAGCGCTGCGCGCACGTCGGGGCCGACGACGCCGTCGGCAGGGAGACCTGCGTGGCGCTCGAAGGACTTGACGCGATCACGAGTCTTCGAGCCGAAGAAGCCGGTCACGGGGGCCATCCGCAGCACCCGCTGAAGCTCGCGGACGTCGCGACCCGACATCCCCGAGTGAAGCGGGCGGGCGCCGAGATCGACGTGCGCGAAGCTGGTGGCAGCCCGTGAGGTGGTCGCCGCGAGCAGGAGCAGCACGAGTCCCATGCCAACCGCCCAAGCGGCCACGCGATCGGGCTGGCCGAACAGCCCAGCCGCGCTGCGAGGTCGGCCTTCGCGGCGAGAGCGGACGTCCCATCGGGGCTCGGATTCGGGCAGCGTCCGGCGCGCGGAACGCGACCGGTCCTCTTGCGCGCTCGAGCGGTGCTGCTTGCGAGCGCTGGCCTCGAGCCTGAGATCGAGATGGCCGTCGTCGTCGCGCTGCCTTGCTGCCCGACGTTCCTTCTCAGCCCAGCGCTCGGCAGCCGCGGCGCGCTCTCGCGAGGTCGCCGGTCGCGCGGGCTCGGTGGCGGGCGGCACCGACGGTGCATCGGGCACGATCGCGAGCCTGGTGCGACGATCAGGGTCCTCTGGCCGTCCGGTGATGGTCACCGTTCGGCGCTCGGGCGCGGGCGCGGGCAGGGTAAATCCTCTTTCGGTGGGCTTACGGGGTTAGCTGACGGGCTCGCGCTGAAAGAGCTGCGCTACGCCGTTGCCGGCGATTCGCCCCAACCAATGGGTCCCCCGCTTCCCGTCAAGACGGGAACTCAGCGGGTCTGCGGCGCGGGATCCTAGCAGGGCGTTCGGCCTGCAAAGTCCCGCTCAGCCACGCTCGAGGCGCTCCTGCTCCTCGACCGTGAACTCGGCCGTGGGAACGATCTCGAGCCGTTCATCGGGGATCGGCGCGCCGCTTTGCACCGAGACGCCGTACGTTCCGGCTGCGAGCCTCGCCTCCGCCCGCTCGACCGCGGCGAGCTCATCCCGGAGGCGCTCGGCAAGCCCCGCGCCGACCTCGTTCTCCAACATCTCGCTGCCCCCATCCGCGACGTGCTGGTCGAGGTGGGAGAGCTCGTCGTCACCCCCTGGACGCAGATCGTCGAGCGCGCGCTCGATGCGCTCACGCTCGCGCGCGAGCAGCTCTTTTGCGCGCTCAGAATCCACCGACTCAGCCTCGCTTGCCGGCGACTGAGGCGACGAATTGGGCCATCTGCACGGCCTGGGCGCCCTGGAGCAGACCCGCCGGCATCCTTCCGTCGCCGGTGCCACCGAGGGCGAGCGCGTTCTGCACGCGCATCACGGTCGGCTTGAGCTGGTCGAGGTTGGGGCCGACGGTGCCCGTGGCCCCAGCGCGGGCCAGCGTATGGCAGGTGCCACACGTCGATGCGAAGGTGCGCGCCGTGCTTTCGCGTGAGCGGTGGGCGCCGGCGATCACCAGCGTCGGAATCGCGATCCCGATCCCGGCGAATACCACGATGAAGACGGTGAATGTCATTCGCCAGGCCTGGCGGGTTGGAGACTGGAGCCTGCGCCTGGCTCCCCGTGGGCCCCCGCTGATCGCGACGAAGAACAGCACAAGGGCGACGACGATCCAGGCGAGGAGGAAGAGCAGCGGTCCAAGCATGGGGCGAGGCGCACCTTACCGTTCCCCGCGGCATTCCCACCATGGCGGCGAGGTGGTCTGGCGAAAGATGTACCCGTCAGCGACGGCGCCCCTGAGCGAAGCTGAGAACGGCGGGGGCCACTACGCGGAAGTCGGCACCGGGAGCGGCGGCGCCGGCAGCAGCGACGCTGGGGGCGCCCTCGGCGACCGCGTAATCCTCTGCCGCGCCGGGAGCACCCGCGTCGCGTTCGACGTCCGGGCTTTCGGGAGGTCGCTTGGAGGCGAGCTCGGTCAGGCTTGCGAGCGGCCGCCCCGGCGCCGCCAGCGGCCAGATCCGATCGACGATCACGTTGATCGCGCCGCCAGCGCTGGGGTGACGTTCGAGCCGTCCGCATGCCGCCACCAGCGGCTCGGCGCGGACGCTCAGGCGGTGGCGTTCGTAGACCGCAGGCGGGATGATGAGGTTGATCGTCCCCATCTCGTCTTCGAGCAGCTCGAAGACGATCCCCTTCGCCGTACCCGGACGCTGGCGCGCGATGACGAGACCGGCCACGGTCACCCGCGATCCGTGGCGCAGCCGAGTGAGATCCCTGCTCGTCGCCATCCCCTCCCCCAACCCGGCGCGCAGCAACGCCAGGGGGTGCTCGTGAACCGACATCTCATAGGAGGAGTAGTCGGCGATCATCGCCTCCCAGCGCCCGAGCGATCGCAACGCGGGCGCCGCGGGCAGCTCGAGCGGCAGCGCAAGCTGGACGCCGACATCGCCGAGACGCTCTGAGGGCGTCGCCACCCCCAGCTGCCAGAGCGCGATACGCCGGGCGCGCGGATCCCCCGGTGTCGTCTTCGGCCGCTCCGGAACAATCAATCCGTCGCAGGCGCCGGCCCACGCCAACTTCTCCAGTGCCGCGCGACCCGCCCCCGCGCGCGCGGCGAGATCGGCAATCCCGTCGAATGGCCCTCCCCGTGCGCGCTCAGCGACCAGGGCGACGACCTCGTCGCGGCGAACGCCGGACACGTATCCGATGCCGACGCGAACGGAACCACCAGGGGTGACGGTGCACTCCACCGCAGATGCGTTGACGTCCGGGGGGAGGATCTCCACGCCGCGACGCTGGGCCTCGTGGACCAGCGCGTCGGCGGCGTAGAAACCCATCGGCTGCTCGTTGAGCAATGCGCAGAGGAACTCCTGTGCGTAGTGCACGCGCAGCCAGGTGGATTGGTAGGCGAGCAGCCCGAAAGCGGCCCCGTGGGCCTTAGGGAAGCCGAAGCCCGAGAAGCCCGAGATCATCGTGTAGACGCGCTCGGCGGTCTCGGCATCGACACCGTGGGTGTGGATCGCGCCTTCCACGAAGCGTTCGTGGTGCGCCTCGATCGCCTCGGCCGAGCGCTTGCGGCTCATTGCACGGCGCAGTCCCTCGGCCTGCCCGGGGCTAAAGCCGGCAAACGCCATCGCGACCTCGATCACCTGGTCCTGGAAGATGATCGCCCCCAGCGTTTCGCGCAGGACCGGCTCTAGCGACGGGTGCTCATAGGGGACCTCGAAGTCGGGGTCTTCGCGCAACGCTTGCTTGCGCGCGATGTAGGGGTTGACGGCGCCGCCCAGGATGGGACCGGGGCGCACGATCGCCACCTGGATCGTCAAGTCTTCGAGTGACTCCGGACGCGTCCGCAGCAGTGACTGGGTCTGCGCCCGGCTCTCGATCTGGAAGACCCCGGTGGTCTCCGCCGCCTGGATCGACGCGAAGGTCTCGGGATCGTCGTAGGGGATCCGCGAGAGGTCGATGCGCTCGTTGCGCCGTGCCGCGATCATCTCGACAGTCCGCTCGACCGCCGAGAGCATCCCCAGGCCGAGCAGGTCGATCTTGAGAAAGCCGGCGTCGGCGCAGGAGTCCTTGTCCCACTGGGCGATCTGCCGCCCCTCCATCGCCGCCGGCACCACCGGGCAGCAGTCGACCAGGGGACGGGTGGCCACGATCATCCCCCCCGGGTGCTGGGAGAGGTGGCGAGGGAGCCCCCGCGCCTGCTCGGCGAGATACTCCAACCACACCCATCGTCCTGAGGAGGAGCGCCGGGAGCCCAGGGCGGTGGAGACATCGCGGGCGACCTCCGCGTTCCACCCGTCGGCGCCGCGTGCCACCCGCTCGATCTCTCCGGGAGGGAGGCCAAGCGCCTTGCCGAGCTCGCGGATCGCCCCGCGCGATCGATAGGTGGGGAAGGCGGCCACCAGCGCGGAGCGATCGCGCCCATAGCGCTCGTGCACGCGCGGGATCAGCATCTCGCGGATGTCGCGCGGAAAGTCGAGGTCGATGTCGGGCAGCGCGACGAGCTTGTCGTTGAGAAAACGCCCCAGGAAGAGGTCGTTGGCCACTGGGTCAACGTGCGAGAGCCCGGTCAAGTAGCAGACGATCGAGGACACAGAGGAGCCTCGCCCGCGTCCCGGGGGCAGCAGCGCGCGCGCCGACTCCGCGCCGCGAACCTCGAGGGCGACCTCTCGCGCCAGCTCGAGCAGGTCGCGGTGCAGCAGGAAAAAGCCGGCCAGCCTGAGCTTGGCGATCACGCGCAGCTCCTCCTCCAAGCGGCGCTCGGCCACGGCGCGGTGGCGAGTCCCGGGTGGATAGCGCAGCTCTAAGTGCGGAGCGCAGACTGCAGCGAGGGTGCGATCTGCCTGCTCGTCCTCCGCGCCCGGATAGCTGTAGCCGAGGTCCGCGAGCAGGTCGAAGTTCAGCATCTCGGCTACTCGCTCGGTCTCCGCCACGGCCTCGGGATGGTCGGCGAAGCGTGCGGCCATCGCCGCCGGGGTGGCGAGCACGTGAGCGTGGTTGCCGCGGCGCAGGGGCTCGCAGGCGTCGAGCGTGGTGTGCTCGCGGATCGCCACGAAGGCGTCCTGCAAGCGCGCGCGCTCGCGCGTGTGCGCATGGACGTCGCCGGTTGCCACGCAGCGCAACCCGAGCCGGCGTGCCAGCGCGGCGCGGGCGCGGTTGCGCACGCGGTCATCGCGCCAGAACGGCCGCTGCAGCTCGACCCGCAGGCGATCAACGCCGAAAGCGTCGCGCAGAGCCCTCAGGGTCGGCTCGTCATCCACCCCGCGGTGCGCGCATCCGCTCAAGCAGACCAGCCCCTCGGCGTGCTCGAGCACGGCCTCGACCGGGACGTGGGGACGACTCAATCGCGCGCGCGACATCTGCTGGCGGGTATGAGAGTGGGCGCGAGTCAGCAGGCGACAAAGGTTCGACCAGCCACGAGCGTCGGCGACCAGCAGAACGATGTGACGGCCGTCTGAGAGATCGAGCTCGGCGCCGTGCAGCGCCTGCAACCCCAATCCGCGTGCCGATTGGGCGAACTCCATCGACCCACACACCGCGTTGTGATCAGTCAGCGCCAGCGCACGATGGCCGCGCTGGAGTGCGGTGTTGACCAGCTCCTCGGGGAGCGAGGCGCCGTCGAGGAAGGAATAGGCCGAGTGGGTGTGCAGCTCGATGTACAGAGCGAACGCATGTTCGCATGATGTGGGGACGGAGCCATGCGAGGGTCGTTAGCGTGTGGCGTCCACCGATGTCAGAGACCCAACGCCTGCGCGCCCGTCTCACCGGCCAAGCGGTCGCGCCCAAGTGCCCGTTCTGCGGCGCCAGCAACTGGAGTGTGAGCGCAACACCGATGATCTTGCCGGCGGCGGGCGACGACGGCGCGCTGATCCCGGGACAGGGCTATCCGGTGCGCGCGCTGGTGTGTGGAGGATGCGGTTTCGTGCGCACCCACATGCGCGAGGCCGTCGAGCCCGCCAACCCGGACGCCGCCGACTAGTCCGCCAACCCGGACGCCGCCGACAGCCGCCCCCTGTTCAAGGGGGGTGTGTCGACTTGAC
>QHBW01000085.1 GCA_003244205.1 Solirubrobacterales bacterium
AGCACGCAGGCCGCGGTCTTGCGACCGACGCCAGGAAGCGAGCAGAGGAACGCCTGCGCCTCGGGGACCGGGATATCGCGCAGCCACTGCAGATCAAGCGGGTCGCCGATCGCGTGCAGCAGCGCCTGGATGCGACGCGACTTGACGACCGAGATGCCGCCGGGGCGGATCGCCTCCTCGACGTCGCGCAGCGGCGCATCGCGAACCAACTCCCAAGAAGGCATGCGCGCACGCAGGCGCTGGAAGGCGACGTCGCGGTTGCGGTCGTTGGTGCTCTGGGAGAGCACGGTCAGCACGAGCTCATCGAGTGGTCGCCCGTGCACCTCCATCACCGGCTTCCCGTACGTCGCCCGCAGCCGCTCGCGCACCCACCGCACGCGCGCGCGGGTGGGGGGAGCCCAAGCCCTGCTCAGAGCGCTCCCCACCGCTCGGTCGTGCGCGCGAGAGCCCAAGCCCTGCTCAGAGCGCTCCCCACCGCTCGGTCGTGCGCGCGAGGCCCCAAGCCCTGCTCAGAGCGCTCCCCACCGCTCGGTCGCGCGCGCGCCGGCGGCGACGGCATCGGGCAGCGCCGCGGCCACGGCGGGCGGGTAGAAGCCGGTGGCGGCCAAGCGCCCCAGCAGTACGCCGGTGAAGGCGTCGCCGGCACCCATCGTGTTGACCACGCGGGCGCGGACCCCCGAGACCTCGGCGCGCAGCTCGCCGCGCAGCACGGCGCCTCGCGCGCCGCGGCTAACGACCGCGAGACGGGCGCCGTTGTTGACCAGCTCCTCGGCGGCGCGGATGGGATCGGGCTTGCCGGTGAGCAGCTCGGCCTCGGCTTCGTTGCTGCGCACGAGCAGCGAGCCGTGCACGCATGCCATCACGGCGTCGATCGCCGACGCCATCGAGCCCCACCGCGCCAGTCGCAGGTTGGGGTCGAGCACCACCGGCTTGCCAGCGGCGAGCGCCAGTTCGCGCGCGCGCATCGTCAGCTCTCGTTCCTCCTCACCCACAAGCGTGTTGGAGGAGAAGAAGAGGCCGTCCGCTGCCTGCACGGCCTGCTCGAGCCGTCCCCCAAGCGCCCGCAGGCCGCTGACGATGCCCTCGCCGTAGATGTGGAACTCGGGTTCTCCGGCGCCGTCTACCGCGACGAAGGCCACCGGCGTGCTGGCGTCCGCAACGAGGGTGAACCACTCCAGCTCGACGCCCTCGGCCTCCAGACGCTCGCGCAGCCAGCTTCCCCAGGCATCGTCGCCCACGCCGCCGGCAAGCGCCACGTGGGCGCCCTCGCGTGCTGCGGCGATCGCCACGTTGGCCACCGCGCCTCCGCAGTGTGCAACGAAGGCGTCTGCGTCGGCCAGGCTCGAGACCGGGCGCTCGCAGACGAGGTCGACGAGCGCTTCGCCGAGGCAGAGCGTGGACATGCGGCGCACACTAAATGGTCGAATACCCTGGCGCGATGCGCCGCACCGCCGGGGTGGCCATCCAGTCGGCGCTCATCGCAGGCGTGCTCGCCGGCGTCTGGCTGATCGTCGACCCGCCCAGCACCGATCTGGCTGCCCACCTCTACCGGGCGCAGCTGTTCACCCATCACGGCTTCGTGATCTGGGACGGCCAGTGGTACGGCGGCCACCACACGCCCGCCTACAGCGTCATCTACCCCCCGCTGGCCGCGTTGATCGGCGTGCGCCTGGTGGGCGCGCTGAGCGCTCCTCTCGCGGCCGCCGCCTTCGGGCTGCTGGCGACGCGCACGCTAGGAACGCGTGCGCGCTGGGGAGCGCTGTGGTTCGCGGCGGCGACGCTCACCAGCTTGCTCAGCGGCCGCCTGCCGTTCGCCGCCGGGACCGCGCTCGGGCTGTGCGCGCTCGCGAGCGCTTCCTACCCGGGCGCGCGCGCGGGCGCGCTGGCGATCGCCTTCGCGCTCGCGTGCACGCTCACCAGCCCGGTCGCGGGTCTGTTCCTCGCGCTCGCCGGTGCAGCCTGGCTGCTCGCCAGCAGACGCCTGCTCGGTCTCGGCCTGGCGATCGCCGCGCTGGCGCCGATCGCGGTGCTGACAGCGCTCTTCCCCGAAGGCGGCCACGAGCCTTTCGCGTTTGGGGTCTTCTGGCCGGCGGCTGCCCTGGCGGTCGGCCTCGCGGCGGTGGCGGCGGCGGTGCGCGTGCGGGGGACTCGTGTGCTCGTCACCGGCAGCGCGATCTACCTGCTGGCGTGCATCGCCGCCTACTGGATCCACACGCCGCTGGGATCGAACACGAGCCGCCTCGCCGCGCTCGTCGCCGGGCCCCTGATCGCGTGCCTGCTGCTCTGCGTGAACGTGAGCGGATCCAAGGCGCGCCTGGCGCGGGCGACGCTCGCAGCGCTCGTTGTCCCCGCACTCTGGTTTCAATGGAATAACGGCATCAAGGACGTCCGCACCACGTGGGGCGATCCGGCCACCAAGGCGGCTTACTACCAGCCGCTGCTCGACTTCCTCGCGAGCCGGCCGGGGCCCTTCCGGATCGAGATTCCCTTCACCGTGCACAAGTTCGAGGCGGCGTACGTAGCGCCCCGCTTCCCGCTGGCCAGGGGCTGGGAGCGCCAGCTCGACTACCGCGACAACGCGCTCTTCTATGACCCCGGTCGGCCGCTGACAGCGGCCAACTACGCCAGCTGGCTCGATGCCGCCGGGGTGGGATACGTCGCACTTCCCGACGCCCAGCTCGACTATTCCGCCTTCGCGGAGGCCGAGCTGCTGCGCACGAACCAGGTACCCGGCCTGCGCGAGGTCTTCCACTCGGCCCACTGGATCGTGTGGCAGCGCCCCAGCGCCCGGCTGGTCGTCGGCGCTGGCCAGCTGGTCTCCCTCGGAGTCGACTCCTTCACGCTCGCCGCTGGGCGTCCCGGACCGATCCTCGTGCGCGAGCGCGACACGCCGTACTGGACGATCGCGCAGGGCTCCGGCTGCGTCGGGCCTGCTCGCGGGGGATGGACGCTCGTGACCCCACGGCGCCCGGAACGCCTGCGGATCGATGCGCGCTTCTCCTTTGGGCGTGTGCTGCATCACGGCCCCAACTGCCGCGCATGACGCCGAGCGCGCTGTGGAAACGACTCCAGGAGGCGCGCGCGCTGGTACTCGCCTGCGCGCTCGTCGCCGCCGCGCTCGCCGCCCTCTGGTTGGCAGTTGCCCCACCCACTCCCGACCTCGCCGCCCAGGTCTATCGGGCCGATCTCTTCTCCGCGCACGGTTTCACGGCCTGGGAGAACCAGTGGTTCGGCGGACACCACGTGCTCGGTTACAGCCTCCTCTTTCCCGAGCTGGCGGCCTGGCTCGGCGCGCGCGTGGTCGGCGTCCTGGTCGCCCCGGTCGCAGCTGCGCTGTTCGCCTGGCTGCTGAGCGAGTGGGACCCGCGGCGCGCGCGCGGCCCCGCGCTGTGGTTCGCCGTGGGAACCGCTGGCGAGCTGATGATCGGGCGCATCACGTTCGCGCTCGGGACCGCGATCGGCCTCGCCGCGCTGGTCGCTCTGCAACGCCGGCACGCTGCGCTGGCGGTCGCGCTCGCAGCGCTCTGCGCCGCGGCCAGCCCGGTGGCGGGGCTCTTCCTCGCGCTCGCGGGGATCGCGCTCGCGCTGAGCGCAGCGACGGCGCCGATCCCCGCGATCTCGCTTGCGGCGGCCGCTGTCGTCGTCGACGTTGTCATGGCGCTGGCCTTCCCCGAGGGCGGCGCCGAGCCGTTCGGCACGACCGCCGCCGCCCTCGTCGTCGCGATCGCCGTCGGGATCGTCGCGACCGCCGACGAGCGCCACCGCGCGCTGCGCTACGGCGCGCTGCTCTATGCGGCGGGCACGCTCGCCGCCTACGCGCTGCCCACGGCGATGGGATCGAACGCGACGCGCCTGGCGGCGATCTTCGCCGGTCCGGCGCTGCTCGCCGCAGCGAGGCCCCGGCTGCGTGGCCCTGCGATCGCGCTCCTGGCCATACCGCTGGCGCTCTATGAGGGATGGGGACCGGTCAGGGAAGTGAAGAAGGGCGCCAGCGATCCTTCCGTGCACGCCGCCTACTACCAGCCGGTGGCGGCCTTCCTCGCGACCCACAATGACCGCCCGGCACGTCTCGAGGTGCCCTTCACGCGAGCGCACTGGGAGTCCGTCTACCTGGCCCGCCGCTACCCGCTCGCCCGCGGCTGGGAGGGCCAGCTCGACGTGAAGTACGACGACCTCTTCCATCACAGGACGCTCTCGGCGAGCGCTTACCGAGCCTGGCTCGACCAGCTCGGTGTGCGCTGGGTGGCGGTCCCCGACGTCGCACTCGACCCCTCGGGCAAGCCCGAGGCGCGGCTGATCGCAAGCGGCCTCGCCTACCTAGCCCTCCGTCAGCAAAAGTCCCACTGGTCGGTCTACGAGGTCACGCATTCACAGCCGCTTGCAAGCGGAGCAGGACGCATCGACAGCCTGAACCCAACTTCCTTCTCCATCACCGCCTATCGACCAGGCACGATCCGGCTCAAGATCCGCTTCACGCCATACTGGGCGATCACCCGCGGAAATGCCTGCATAGAGCGCACTTCTGACAGCTTCACCGAGGTCGCGGCCAAACAGGCCGGACAGATTCACGTTGCCGTTCGCTTCGCCTTGGGCAGAATCGGCGCAACATCCCCCCGTTGCGGGGGTACGTAACAGGCGCCCACGCGGATCGCGTGGCGGCGATGGCTGGCTTCTTGCCGTTTAAGCCAGCCAGCGACGACAACGCGAATCCGCGGAGAGACAGAAACACCAGCCGGATACGATCCGCACGAGCCAATGCCGCTGACCACCCAATCATTCCTCGTCCTATTCGCGCGGGCGCGACGTCTCCTGCTGCCCCAGGGCGTCCTCGACGCGCTCAGACAGGCCACGCTCTGCCTGATCGTCTACGAGGGCTACTCGCTCGTGCGCGGCGCGGTTTGGAACCAGGACATCACGGCGTTCACCAACGCCCGCTGGGTGATCGGCTTCGAGCGTGGCACACACCTCTTCTTCGAGCCTGCCGTGCAGTCGTGGACGGCGAGCAAGCACTGGCTGATCGTGATCCTGGACTGGCTCTATCTGAACTCCCAGTTCTCGATCGCAATGGCGGTGCTGGCGTTCATCTACCTGCGCCACAACCGCAGCTTCTACTTCGTGCGCAACATGTTCCTCGTCGCGATGATCCTGGCGCTGGTCGGCTACATCATCTTCCCGACGGCGCCGCCGCGGATGTTCTCGGAGTGGGGCTTTAGGGATTCGGTTGCCCAGCTCACCGGGATCCCGCCCGAGAACCCGACCGTCAACGCGATCTTCAACCCCTATGCGGCGGTTCCCAGCATGCACATCGCCTTCGCGCTGATGCTGGCGTGGTCGCTCGCTCGGCTGAGCCAGTCCAGGATCGTGCGGGCTGTCTGTTGGTCGTGGCCGCTGCTCATCCTCTGGACCGTGATCGCCACCGGCAACCACTTCTGGTTCGACGCGCTGTGGGGCGCGGTCGTCGCTGGCGCCGCTGTCTGGGGCGCGCGCCGGATGGCCCAGCTGCGTCCGCAGGCGTGGGCGTTCCCGCAGCCACAACCGGCTGAGGCGACCGCCTGATGGACCCGGTCCCCGCGCGTGCCGGCCGCCGCCGGCCGCGTGGTGCGCCGCGCAGCGGTCGCGTCCGGGTGAGCAGCACCGGGACATCTGCGCCGCCGGTGCTCTCGGCAGCGATGCGCGCGCGCCTGATCGAGTCCCGCCTGACGCCCAACACGATCTCGCTCACCGGTTTCATGGGCAACGTCGCGGCGGCGGTGCTGGTGTTCGAGCGGCTCTTCTTCCTCGCGGGGATCGCGTTCATTCTCGGCTCGGTGATGGACACCCTCGACGGTCGTTACAGCCGCATGTCAGGGAAGGGGACTCCTTTCGGAGCCTTCCTGGACTCGACGCTCGACCGCGTCGAAGAGGGGATCGTGCTGACGGCGGTCGGCGCCTACTTCGCCAGCCGCCACAACGAGATCGCCGCGGCGGCGGTCGTGCTCGCCGTGCTCGGCTCGCTGATGGTCTCCTACACCCGCGCTCGCGCCGAGGCCCTCGGCGTCGAATGCAAGGTCGGGCTCGCGACGCGGCCGGTGCGCGTTGTCATCCTCAGCGCCGGTTTGCTGTTCGCCAAGGGCGCGGGGCTGGGTAACTTCGAGCTGCTCGCTGCGGCGGTGTACGCGCTCGCGGCGCTGACCATTCTCACCACGGTGCAGCGCATCCTGCACGTGCGCCGCGCGCTCGCGGCGGCCAGCCTCCAGCTGTAACCCGACGCCGCCGCCGGCGTTGTAAAGACCTGTGACCAAGACCACCGACAACGACGCGAAGCGCAACGGCGCCTCGTCCTCCAACGGAGCGGGGCGCTACCAGGCCGACAAGGTCCGCGTCGCGATCATCGGCGTGGGCAACTGCGCGTCATCGTTCGTGCAGGGCGTCCAGTACTACCGCGATGCCGATCCCGCCGAGCGCGTCCCCGGGCTGATGCACGTCGATCTCGGTGGCTATCACGTCTCCGACATCGAGTTCACCGCCGCCTTCGACATCGACGCCGACAAGGTCGGCAAGGACCTGTCGAAGGCGATTGGCGCCGGCCAGAACAACACGCTGACCTTCGCCGACGTCCACAAACTCGGGGTCAAGGTCGATCGCGGGATGACCCACGACGGCCTCGGCAAGTACCTCAAGCAGAAGATCACCAAGGCTCCGGGCGCCACAGCACCGATCGTCGACATCCTTCGCAAGACGCGCACCGACGTGGTCGTCTCCTACCTCCCGGTCGGCTCCGAGCAGGCCACCAAGTGGTACGTCGAGCAGGTGCTCGAGGCCGGCTGTGGCTTCGTCAACTGCATTCCGGTGTTCATCGCGCGCGAGGACTACTGGAACGACCGCTTCATCAAGGCCGGGCTGCCGATCGTCGGCGACGACATCAAGTCACAGGTCGGCGCGACGATCGTGCATCGCACGCTGGCGCGGCTCTTCGGCGAGCGCGGGGTGAAGATGCTGCGCACATCGCAGCTCAACGTCGGCGGCAACATGGACTTCTACAACATGCTCGAGCGCGAGCGGCTGGAATCCAAGAAGATCTCCAAGACCAACGCAGTCACCTCGATCATGGACCACGAGCTGCCGGCCGACGACGTCTACATCGGGCCGTCGGACTACGTGCCGTGGCTGACCGACCGCAAGTGGGCGCACATCCGCATCGAGGGACAGGCCTTCGGCGACGCGCCGCTGAACGTCGAGCTCAAGCTCGAGGTCTGGGACTCGCCCAACTCCGCGGGGATCGTGATCGACGCGGTCCGCTGCTGCAAGCTGGCGCTCAACGATGGCGTCGGCGGACAGCTCGACGGGCCCAGCTCATACCTGATGAAGTCGCCGCACACGCAGCGACCGGACAACGAGGCGCGTGCCTTGACCGAGCAGTTCATCGCCGAGCACGAGCGGGCGGACTCGGTCGTCGGGCGGGCGCGGCCGAAGGCGCCGAAGAAGGCGCCGGCACGCAAGCGGCCGAGCAAGGCGCGCGGCGCGGCTTAGCTGGACCGGCGCGCCGGCGGAGGGCCGGCGCTGGGGGCCGCGGGCGAGCCGGTGGCTAGGACCGGCGCCGGCCTTTATAGAGATCTCACGCCTGATGCGTAGCGTCTGCGCTCATGACGAGGTCCCCGCGTCATCTCTGGTCCGGCGACTGGCGGCGCGAATCGGAGGCGGCCGCCGCCGAGCGGCGGGCCGCACAGCAGCCGCCGACGCCGGCGGCTGAGCCCCGGCCGCCCGCGCAACCGGCTCCGCCGCGCCAACGGCCGGCCGCCCAGCGCCGCGGGCTCGCGCGTGCGCTCGCGGTAGCGGCGGTCGTGGTGCTCGCCGGAGTTGCCACCGGCTTCGCTGCCAACGCGCTCTTCGGGTCGAGCTCCGCGAGCGATCAGGCGACCGCCCCGCTGAGCTCACAGCCCACCGCGACCACCCCCGCGGCTCCGTCTCCGCCGCCGTCGGCGGCCGCGCCCGCGATCGGCGGACCCTGGCTCGGCGTCGAGACCGAGGCGGTCGGCGGCGGGGGCGCATACGTCTCCTCGGTCGTCGCCGGTGGCCCCGCAGACCAGGCGGGGATGCGAGCGGGCGACATCATCGCGGCGATCAACGGTCGGCGGATCGGCGGCCCCGCCGACGTCACCGGCCAGCTCAACAGCATGCAGCCGGGCACCGACGTCAGCGTCGCTGTCGCGCGCGGGGCTCAGCGGTTGTCGCTGACGGCGACGCTCGGCTCGCGTCCTCCTGGACTGCCATGACCTTCGCCGCACCGCTCGTGCTGCTCGGGCTGCTCGCGCTCCCGCTGCTCGTGCTCCTCTACACCACCCATCAACGGCATCGAGCCCGGGTGGCGGCGGCGTTCGCCTCGCCGGCTCTGGCGGCGTCGGTCAGCCCACATCGTCCCGGCTGGCGGCGCCATGCTCCGATGCTCATCTTCATGCTCGCGCTCGCGCTGCTGCTCGTCGGCGCTGCCCGCCCCCAGACGACCGTGGCCGTACCCGTAAACCACGCGTCGATCATGCTCACCGAGGATGTCAGCGGGTCGATGCAGTCCAACGACGTCGCGCCCTCGCGACTCGCGGCAGCCGAGCGCGCGGCCGCGCGCTTCCTCGACGCCGTTCCCGGCGACCTGAACGTCGGCGTGATGGAGTTCAACCAGAGGGCAACGGTGCTGCAGTCGCCCACGACGGATCGTGGCGCCAGCCGCGCGGCGCTCGGTCGGCTGCACGTCAGCGGGGGGACGGCAACCGGCACCGCGATCCTGACCGCGTTGCAAATCCTCACCAGGGATGCGCAGGCAGGCCATCCCCCCGCGGCGATCGTGCTGCTCTCGGACGGCAGCTCGACGACCGGCGCTGATCCGGTTGGGGCCGCACAGCAGGCGGCGCGCCGGCAGATTCCCGTCTACACCGTCGCCCTCGGCACCGCGCAGGGCACGATCCAGGTCGCCCTGCCCGGCAATCGGGGCACCTTCAAGACCGTCACGGTGCCCCCGGATCCGCGCCTGCTGACGCAGATTGCACGGGTCTCAGGCGGCCAGGCGTACAGCGCCGCGGACACGGGCAAGCTGAGCGCCGTCTATCAGCGCCTGGGCTCCCAGCTCTCGCACCGCAACGTCAAGCACGAGGTTACGGCCGGGTTCGCCGGTGCCGGCGCCGCGCTGCTGCTGGTCGGCAGCGCGCTGTCGCTGCTCTGGTTCGGCCGGCTCGCGTAAAGCACGCTCACTAACAAGGAGATCGCCCACATGCACGAGATCGAGGACCAGGGAGCTCCACGCGCGTACGCGCAGGCTGCCCTCGCCGATGCGCTCTCGGAGGTCAAGCGCGTGATCGTCGGCCAGGACGCGATGCTCGAACGCCTGCTCGTCAGCCTGCTCGCCGGTGGCCACGTGCTGCTCGAGGGCGTGCCGGGACTGGCCAAGACGTTGACGATCAAGACGCTCGCCGAGGTTCTTGGCGGGGAGTTCAATCGTGTGCAGTTCACGCCCGACCTGGTCCCCTCCGACCTGGTCGGCACGCGCATCTATCGCCCCGACACCGGCAAGCTGGAGACCGAGCTGGGACCCGTGTTCACGAACTTCCTGCTCGCCGACGAGATCAACCGCGCCCCCGCCAAGGTGCAGTCGGCGCTGCTGGAGGTGATGCAGGAGCGCCAGGTGACGATCGGCTCGACGACCTACCCGGTCCCGCACCCCTTCCTCGCGATGGCGACGCAGAACCCGATCGAATCGGAGGGGACCTACCCGCTTCCCGAGGCGCAGCTCGACCGGTTCTTGATGAAGATCCTGGTCGGCTATCCCTCGCCCGGAGAAGAGGCCGCGGTGGTCGGGCGCAGCCTCGTGGAGTCCGTCGTCGTCCAGGAACGCGTCACGCTCGCAGATCTCGAGCGCTATGCCGCGGCCGCGCGCACGGTCCTCGTCGACCGCGACATCATCGCCTACGCCGTCTCGCTCGCCGACGCCACGCGTCGTCCTGCCCGCTATGGGATCGGGGAGATCGAAGGTCTGATCGAGTACGGCGCCAGCCCGCGCGGTCCGATCGGCCTGATGAGCGCGGCCCGTGTGCTCGCGCTGCTGCGGGGCCGCGGTCACGTCACCAGCGACGACGTCCGCGACCTGGCACCCGACGTGCTGCGACACCGGATCGTGCTCTCCTACGACGCGCTCAGCGAGGAGACCACAGCCGACGAGTTGATTGAGCGCGTGCTGATGGCGGTGCCCGAGCCGCAGTCCGACCACATCCGCAGTCCGTTCCAGGCCGCGTGAGCCCGCGCGGCCTGCAGCCCCCGGCTGCGCATCAGGGGCCGGGCCCGATCCCCCAGCCGCTGGTGGAGGCGCTCGACCTGCCGGTCACCGGCCTGGTCGGCCGCACCCTCCCGGGCGACCGGCGCGCCGTGGGAATCGGCGCCGGCGCCGAGCTCGCCCAGCTGCGCCCCTATCAGTTCGGCGACGACGTGCGTCACATCGACCCGGCTGCCACCGCGCGCTCACGCGAGCCCCATGTGCGGCTGCATGTGCCGGATCGCGCGCTGACGACCTGGCTGCTCGTCGATGTCTCTCCTTCGATGGCCTTTGGCACGGCGCAGCGGCTGAAGGCCGACGTAGCCGAAGGCGTCGCGCTCGTGCTCGCTCGGCTGGCGATCCGCCGCGCCGGCAGCGTTGGACTGCTCACCTTCGGCGCGGGCGAGCCGCGGATCCTTCCCCCACGGGGATCCAAGCCCGGGATGGTTGCGGTGCGCCGCACGCTCGCCGACGGCGTCGCTCGCGACGGGGTGAATCACCCGGCGGCGCTGGCCGACGCGCTCGCGCGGGTCGGCAGGCTCGCGCGCCAACCGGGTCTCGTCGCGGTGATCTCCGACTGGCGCTCCTCCGAGGACGCTGGCCCCTACGACGACTGGGTCAGGCCGCTGGGCGGACTGCGCATTCACCACGCGGTGCTCGCGATTGAGATCGGCGACCCCCGCGAGCAAGAGCTGCCGCCGCTCGGACGCCTCGCGCTCGTGGACCCGGAGACCGGGGAGCGGATCGAGATCGACACTTCGCGGCGGCGCGTGCGCGAGCGCTTCGCCGAGCTCGAGCGCGAGCGCCGCGAGCGCGTCGCCGGGGAGCTGCGGCGCCTGCGCGTCACGCACGTCACGCTCAGCACGGCCGGCGACTGGCTGCGCGACCTGGGACGAAGACTCGCGTGATCCGACGGTCGCCAGCGTGAGCTTCGCCGATCCGCTCTGGCTGGTCGCGCTGCTCGCCGTCCCGCTCGCGCTGCTGGCCTACCTGCACAACCGCTCGCGAGCAAAGCGCTACGCCGTCCGCTTCACCGGCGTGCAGACGCTGCGCGTCGCCGCGATGGGCTCGTCGTCCTGGTGGCGTCACGTCCCCGCGGCGCTGTTGCTCGCCGCGCTGGCGGCGCTGACGCTGGCGCTGGCCAGGCCCCATCAGACGATCCGCGTGCCGATTCAGTCGGCGTCGATCGTGCTGGTCACCGACCACTCGGGCTCGATGCAAGCCGGCGACGTCGCACCGACGAGGCTGCTCGCTGCCGAGCAGGCGGCGAATGCCTTCATCGACCAGCTGCCGTCGGCGGCCCGCGTGGGCGTGGTCACCTTCTCCAACACGCCCGATACGGTGCAGGCACCGAGCGCCGACCACGGCGTCGCGCGCCAGGCAATCGACAGCCAGAGCGCGCTCGGGGCCACCGACACCGGAGACGCGCTGGCGGTGGCGCTCGCGCTCGTGCACCAGGGGATGAAGCCTGCCCCGTCAGCGATCGTGCTGCTCTCCGACGGGGCGTGGAACACCGGCCAGAACCCGGTCGTGGTCGCAACCCAGGCCGGTCGCGACCGGGTTCCGATCTACACCGTCGCTCTCGGGACCGACGCCGCAGTCGTCCCGAACCCCGATCCATACGGACCCCCGCTGTCGGCGCCGCCAGACCCGCGGTCGCTCGCGCAGATCTCCCACGCGTCCGGCGGCAGGGCGTTCACCGCGCAGGACGGCGGCCAGCTCAACTCGATCTACCAGCGTCTGGGCGCGCAACTCTCGAGCACCGAGCGCCGGCACGACATCACCGCGACGTTTGCGATCGTTGGCCTGCTGGCGCTGGTGGGTGCAGTGGTGGTGTCACTGCGCACCGTGGCGCGACTGCCGTAGGGAGCTCGCGCCCGAGCGGGGCGTATCCTCGCGCCGTGCCCGGCCCGCTCACCGTCGCCCAGGTCACGCCGTTCGCCTGGGAGGACGAGCACGAGGTCAACGACGGCATCGGCCGTCTCGCCGACGAGCTTGCCCGGCGCGGGCACCGCGTGCTGGTGCTTGCCCCGTCGCGATCGACCGCGGCTGCGCGGGACGGCCGCCGCACGGTGCGCGGGCTGTGCGACGGTGGCGGACCCGCCGCGCTGTTCGAAGAGGGACTCGCGCGCGTCCTCCCGGTGGGAGAGCTGCTCGACGTCTCCGTCGGCCGTCGCGGAGGAGCGGCCCGCTCGCTCCCGCTCGACGTTGCACGCACCGTCGAGGAGGTGCTCACGCGGACTCCGTTCGACATCGTCCACGTGCACGAGCCCTGGGCCCCGAGCGTCGCCTCGGTCGCGCTGCGCCACTCGCGCGCGCTCAACGTCGGGTCATTCCACGTACCGACCGAGCGGCTGCTCTCTACGCAGATCGCGCGGCGTGTGGTCGAGCTCGTGTTTGGGCGCCTCGACGCCCGTACGACGAGCTTCGTCGCCACGCGCGAGCTGCTCAGGCGGGTCTTCCCCGCCGACTACCGCGTGATTGCGCCATCGGCACCGGTGCTTGGGCCTCACCCGACGCGCTCGCCGCCGGTCGCGCGGCCCTCAGCACCCATGGCGCCGCCCCACATCGCCTTCGTAATCGAGGAGGAGCGCGCGGCGTTGCGGCTGTTCCTGCGAGCGTTGCGCGCGCTCCCGCTCGAGTCCTCCTGGAGTGCGAGCATTCACGCCGCCAACGGACGCGCACCGTTCTCCGCGCTGCGGCGCGAGCTGCGTGAGCGCGTCGAGGTCGTCGCCCGCCGCGGACGGGGCGCCGATGATCTGCGCGGCGCCGACATCGTCGTCGCGGCCTCCGCGGGAGCCGCGCCGGCGCCGGGACTGCTGCTTCGCGCGATCGGCGCCGGCGCAGTTCCCCTTGCCTCCCGCCTCCCCGTCTATGAGGAGGTGGTCGAGGATGGCGCGCTCGGTCCGCTCTTCGAGCCCGGTGACGCTGACACGCTGGCCGCGCAGCTGCGGCGGTTGATCGACGATCTGGCTCTGCGAGAGCGCTTCGTCGCCGCCGCCGCGCCGGCACGCGATCGCCTCGCGGTGGGCCGCGTCGCCGACGAGTTCGAGGCCGTCTACAGCCAGCTGATCGACCTCCGTCACGACGTGCGCGGCGATCCACAGGCGCGCCGGCGCCTGAGCGGACGGCGGATGGTCGACGTGGACCTGCACATGCACACCGATCACTCCCACGACTGTGCGACTCCGGTTGATGTCTTGCTCGCGACGGCGGCCGACCAAGGGCTGGGGGCGATCGCGGTCACCGATCACAACGAGATCTCCGGCGCGCTCGAGGCGCGTCAACAGGCCATCGGCGGCCCGGTCAAGGTGATCGTGGCCGAAGAGGTCAAGACGGCCGAGCAGGGCGAGGTCATCGGCCTCTTCATCGAGCAGAAGATCCCGCGGGGCATGAGCCTGGAGGAGACGATCGCCGAGATTCGCCGCCAGGGGGGTCTGGTCTACGTCCCCCATCCGTTCGACCGGCTGCATTCCGTCCCGGACTACGAGCACCTCCTCAAGGTGGTCGACGATGTCGACGTGATCGAGATCTTCAACCCGCGCGTCGCGCTGCAGGCCTTCAACGACGAGGCCGCGCGCTTCGCCGCCAAGTACCGCATCGTGTGCGGCGCCGGCTCCGACGCGCACGTCCCCCAGGGACTCGGCTCGGTGCGGATCCGGATGCGCGATTTCGACTCCCCCGATGAGTTCTTGGAGTCGCTGCGCGAGGCCGACATCACGCAACGGCCGACGTCGCTGCTCTACGTCCAGGCGCTCAAGTTCCTTCAGACCAAGGCGACCCCGCGCGCCGCCCGCGGGTCGCGGCGGGATGCCCGCGCGCGCCGGGCGGCGCGCAAGTCGTGATGCACGCGCAGGGAGAGCCTCATGAGCAGGCGAAGTTTGCGGGGCCAATGCCGGCCACCGACGACGAGATCCGCGAGAAGTACCTCGAGCGCGCGATCCGGGAGCTCAACACGTTTACACGTGAGCTTCAGGGCTGCGCGCTCTGCCCGCGGGGCGAGCTGATGCCGGTGCTCGGATCGGGTCACCCGCAGGCGGACATCTTCCTGCTCAAGTACGCGCCGCTGCGCTCCGAGGTCGAGGAGGGAGTCGCCTTCTATGGTCGCTCGGGGAACGCGCTGGTCAAGTCGCTGCGCCGGCTTGGCATCGACCCGCTGGCGGTCTACGGCACCCTCTGCGTGAAGTGTCCGGTCGCGGACGCGAGCCTTGCGGACCCCGGCTGCGTTGCGCGTGTGGTCGAGGAGATCGCGATCGTCTCGCCGCGAATCGTGGTGGCGATGGGCCACGAGGCGCTCGCAACGCTCAACGAGCTCGACATCCCCCTGTCGCGCACGGTCGAGGGCACGCCCGGGGAGCTCCAGCAGCTGACGCCGTCGATCGACGCGCTCTACGTCCCCAACATCGACGAAGCGCTCGACGAGGAGGATTCCAAGCGCGCGTTTTGGGCGGCCTTCAAAACGCTCGGTGACTGGTACGCCGATCTCCCGCCGTACTGAGCGGGCGGCGGCGCACGCGTGAGCAGCGTGGCTCGGGCGGGCGTGTGAGCAGCGGGGAACGGGCGAGCGGCGGGGCGCTCTCCCGCCAGTACGCCAAGCTCTGCGACCTGCGGGACTTCGAGGACCCTGCTCTGCGCAGCGCGATCGCCGAGCTGATCCCGGAGCGCGATCTCGACTCCCACATCGAGCGCAAGGTCTGGGAGTACGCGATGGTGGTGCTCTTCCTCGAAGACGTCGGGCGGCTCCATGACGGGACCGAAGCGCTGTCGGTCGGCGCCGGCGACGAGCGCATCCTCTTCTGGCTCGCCAACCGCCTCGGTCGCGTCGTGGCGACCGACATCTACGGGCAGGGGACCTTCGCCGAGCCCGGGCGCGAGGCCGACTCCTCGATGCTCACCAATCCCGCCTCGCACGCGCCCTATCCCTATCGCGAAGACCACCTGGAGGTGCGCTGGATGGACGCGCGCGAGCTCGACTTCGCCGACGAGAGCTTCGACGTCGTCTTCAGCGTGTCATCGATCGAGCACTTCGGCTCCCCCCGGGACGTCTCTCGGGCGGCTGCAGAGATCGGCCGTGTGCTGCGCCCGGGGGGAGCACGCGCCGGATCGCATCGGGCCGCGCTGAGCTGGCCCACCGGGGTAGACTCGCGCCGCGATGGACTTGGAGGAACACACGCTGGAGACGGCTGGTGAGCGTTGCGAGACCTGCGGCGCCCAACTCACCGAGGACGAGCTGAAGGTCGTGCTCGAGTCCGGCGGCCCAACGCTGTGCAAGATTCACGCCGCCGAGGAGATCCCGCTCGACGACGAGGTTGCCGAGGTGCACGAGGCGGAGTAGCGGGACGGGCCGGGGAGCGGCGGCGGCGCGAGCCGGCGAGCGGGGCAGCGGACCGCGGGGGGGGCCGGCGAGCGACGGGAACACTGAACCACCACCATTTCCGCTGAAGATGCGCGGGAATGATGGTGTTCGGTGGCTGCAGCCCCCGCCTACTCGGCCACGAGCACGATCTTCCCTAGCTTGCCGCCGGCGGCGAAGTGCTCGTAGGCGTCGTGCACCCGCTCGAGCGGATACGTCGCCGCGATCGGAACGAACACCGCGCCGGCGTCGAGCAGGGGCAGCACCGAGCGCTCGACCTCGCGGGCCGCGTCGGCCTTCTCCTCCAGCGACCTCGACCGCAGGGTCGAGCCCATGATGCGGGCGCGCTTGCCCATCAGTGCCAGCAGGTTGAGCTCGCCCTTGGCGCCGGCGCCCACGCCGATGACGGCGATGCGGCCGCTGGGCGCGAGCGACTGCATGTTGGCCTCCAGGTTCGGCGCGCCCACCAGCTCGAGGATCACGTCCCAGGGCCCGTGGTCGGCGAAGCCCTCGGGCTCGATCACGACGACGCCGAGCGCCTCGACCTGCTCGCGTAGATCTGGATTTCGCACCGTGGCAGTGACGCGTGCGCCGACGCAGCGGCCGAGCTGCACGGCGGCGGTGCCCACGCCGCCGGCGCCGCCGTGGACCAGCAGTCGCTCGCCCATGCACAGACCGGCTTGGGTGAAGAGCGCATCGTGCGCGGTGGTGAACACCTCGGGGGCACCCCCCGCCTGCGGCCACACCAAAGAAGGCGGCACGGGCAGCGCCGTGCGCTCATGCACAACGGCGAGCTCGGCCTGGCCGCCGCCAGCGACGACCGCCATCACGTTGTCGCCCTCGGCGAAGCGCTCCACGCCGGGCCCGCAGCTGACGACCTCGCCCGCCAGCTCGAGGCCCGGGATGTCGGGCGGTGCACCAGCGGGAGCTGGATAGAGCCCGCGGCGCTGGAGCATGTCGGCGCCATTGATGCCCGCCGCGCGCACTCTCACCAGCAGCTCGCCGACGCCGGGCTGCGGATCGGGATGCTCGGCGACCATCACTTCGCCGTCGGCGATCGTGGCGGCTCGCATGTGGCGTTGAGTGTATGTCGCCGCCGCCAGCGCCGAAGCGCCTCGGACAGGGCGCGTCAGGCGACCGGGGCCGCCACAGCCCCAGCCTCGCGCTCCAGCAGCGCCACGCACTCGATGTGCGGTGTCTGGGGAAACAGATCGACGGGGCGCACCCGTCGCAGGCTCCAGCCCGCCTCGACAAGCTGCGCGGCGTTGGGCGCCAGCGTCGTCGGGTTGCAGGACACGTAGACGATCCGCTGCGGCGCCGCCTCGATGATGCGCCGCACGATCTTGGCCGACAGGCCGGCCCGCGGAGGGTCGACCACCACCACGTCGGGGCGTCCTTCGGAAGCCACCAGCTCGCGCATCGCCAGGCGCACGTCGGCCGCGAAGAAGCGGGCGTTGTCGATCTCGTTGACGCGGGCGTTGTCGATCGCGTCCGCGACCGCCGACTCGACGATCTCGAGCCCGACCACGTGAGCCGCTCGCGGCGCGAGCGTGAGGCTGATCGTGCCGATCCCGCTGTAGAGATCAAAGACACGCTCGTGGCCGCGCAGCCCGGCGTACTCCGCGGCCGCGCCATAGAGCTGCTCCGCCATCTCGGTGTTGGTCTGAAAGAAGGCGCCTGGCGAGATCGCGAACCGCAGTCCCGCCAGCTCCTCGCTGAGCGCTCCGGAGCCCGCCAGCAGCGCCGTTTCACCGCCGTCCGTCGTCTCTCCGGCGGCGTCGGTCACCGTCAGCAGCAGGCCCTCAGCGTCGACTGCGGCCGCCAGCCCGGCGCTGTCGAGCGCCGCCGGCGCGGTGACGAGGCGAACCTGGAGCTCGCCGGTGCGCCGCCCTTCGCGCACGACGAGGTTGCGCAGCATGCCAGTGCCGGATCGCCGGTCCCAGGCCTCGAGCCCTTGCGCGCGACACCAGGCGAGCACCTGCTCGCGCGCGGCGTTGCCCCGCTCGGAGGCGAGCAGGCAATCGCTCATCGGCTCCACCCGGTCCCAGCGACCGGGAGCATGGAAGCCGCACACCAGCGCTCCGTCGTCGCCCTTCCCGAAGGAGTACTCGAGCTTGTTGCGATAACGCCACTGCTCCACGGCCGGGACAATCGGCTCGAGCTCGAATCCATCGAGGCGCCCGATGCGTCTCAGCGCATCCTCGGTCTGCTCCGCCTTGACCTCGAGCTGGCGCTCGTAGGGGAGTACTTGCCATGGCACGCCGGGATGATCGGCCCGGGGCTCCATGCGCTCGGGGCTGGCTTCGAGCACCTCCAGCGTCCGCGCCTGGGCCCAGGCGCGTGTGCTCTTGGTGACGGTCACTCGGACGCGATCGCCGGGCACGGCCCCGGCCACGAACACGACGTAGCCATCGAGGCGCGCCACGCCCGCGCCGCCCTGCGCGAAAGCGTGAACCGTGAGCTCGAGCTCGGCGCCGCGGTCGGGTCGGATGCGTGGTGCCTGCTGGCTCAGCGGCCGAGGCCCAGCCCCGCGGGGGCCGCCAGCGTTGGCGTCGCTGCAGCCACTAGGCCACTAGGCGAGCTTGCGCTCGATCGCCGTCAGCACCGTCTTGCGGTTGGCGTTGCGCCGCTCGTGATCGCGGACCTTGCGCAGCTCGGCGGGGCTGAGATCCTCGAGTCGGTCGATGATCTGCGCGGCCGCGAGATCGTCGTAGTTGGTCACCGGGAACGACGCTCCCAATCGCGCCGCCCGGCGCGCGCGATCGACCTCGCGCAGGACGCGATCGCCGGGAACCGCGCGACGAACCGAAGCGCGCGCCTTGCGACCGGCGTTGGCAGCGCGCTTGCCCGTCTGGGCGCGACTCCCGCCGCGCGGCGACAGCATGCGCTCGAGCTCGCCCATGAAGTCCTCTGTCTGCTTGCGGCCGCGGCGCACGAGATCGGCGAGCAGCTCCTCGGCGTCGTCGCGGGTCACGCGCCCCCGCGTGACCGCGTCGTCGAGCGCCTCCTGCATGCGATCGCGCGTCAGCAGCACGAGGTTGAGTGGATTGATCAGCTCGCGCAGAGAGGCGCTGTCGAGCGGCGCGCTGCTGGGCTTGGCCCGGGTGCTCGAGCGCGGCCGCGCGCTTGCCGAGCCCGCGGTCCCACGGCCGCCGCCCCGCCGGGTCGCCGCGCCGCCGCGCCCGCCGGAGGCTTTGCGCACGGC
Organism: Solirubrobacterales bacterium; assembly: GCA_003244205.1. Classification (GTDB taxonomy): domain Bacteria; phylum Actinomycetota; class Thermoleophilia; order Solirubrobacterales; family Solirubrobacteraceae; genus QHBW01. Next base: position 18,832 of record QHBW01000085.1, read on the forward strand.
CGGCTTACGCGTTGCGCCCGAGCCCTTCGCACCGCCCGCCGCTCGCCGCGAGCCAGCGCTAGCGCGACTCGACTGGCGGCTCGACCTGGGCTGGGGCATGGGTGCTACCTCCTGGGATCGATGCAGAGCGCTGCGCGCGTAACTATGCCACCTCTGAGGAGAGCAGCTCGAGCAGCGCCTTCTGGGCGTGGCGGCGATTCTCGGCTTGGTCCCAGATGCGCTGGCGCGGGCCATAGAGGACGTCCGCGCTGATCTCCTCTCCGGCGTGGGCCGGAAGGCAGTGCAGCGCGATCGCGCCAGGGGCTGCGCGGTCCAGCAGCGCCTCGTCGACGCGGTAGGGAGCGAGCGCGGCGCGGCGCGCGGCAGCGGTGCTCTCGTCGCCCATGCTCACCCAGACGTCTGTGTAGAGCACATCGGCTTCGGCGACAGCTGCACGCGGATCCTCGACCAGGCGAGTACCGGGGGGTGGATCGTCGAGGCTGTAACCGGAGGGCGAGGAGACGGTGACCTCGACCCCCGCCCGGGGCGCGATCAGCGCGAGCGATCGTGCGACGTTGTTGCCATCGCCGACATAGGCGAGGCGCAGCCCCTCGAGGCGCCCGAAGGCTTCGCGCAGGGTGAGCAGGTCGGCGAGCACCTGACAGGGGTGATGGGCGGCGGTGAGCATGTTGATCACCGGAACGGTTGCGTAGCACGCGAGCTCTTCGACGTCCGCGTGCGGACCGGTGCGGATCCCGATCGCACAGACGTGCCGGGAGCACACGATCGCCGTGTCACGCAGCGACTCGCCGCGGCTCAGCTGCAGCTCGCCAGCGCCCAACACCACGGGGTGGCCGCCGAGCTCGCCGACGCCCACCTCGAAGGAGATGCGCGTGCGCGTTGACGGTCGCTCGAAGACGAGCGCCACCGAGCGACCCGCCAGCGCACGCGACTGAAGCGGTGACGCCTTCAATTCGATGGCCCGCTCGATCAGCGCAACGAGCTCGTCGTCTGCCAGCTCCTCACCGGTGATGAAGTGCCGCGTCAAGGCGCCTACGTCGCTCTCCCCGAGCGCACGCCTCGCAGCCCGAACCCACGCATCACGAACAGTGCCCGTTCGGCGAGCGTCCCGCGCGCCGGCAGCACGCCAAGCTGGACCGCGGCGTCATAGAGATCGAAGAAGGCGCGCACGCGGAAGAACCGCTCGTCGCGCAGCTCGCAATAGAACACACAGTGGATGATCACGAAGCGCCCAGACGCCGGCAGGCCGTCGAGCGCGGCGCGGTGTGTCCCCAACAGCTTGCTCGGAGCAGCGAGGAAGCGCCCGTCGCAGAGGCGCTCGCCGGTGCGCTCCATGCGCGCGTCCGGCAGGCCCTCCCAGAGGCGCTCGGCGTGGGCGCCGATCGCCGCCGCGCCGTCGAGCGGATCCGGCGTGAGCGGGTCCTCGTAGTGGACGTCGCTCGTACACAGCGGGCCAAACGCCGACGCCTCGCGCCCTGACCAGGCAGCCTCCCAGCGATCGATCAGCTCATCGGTGTCGCTCACCGCGGCTCGCCCAAGCTCGGGGCGCCGCCGCGCGCAGAGGTCGAGGACGAGAGGTCCGCCAGTCCTGCGTCAGGGCTCGAAGCCTCGGCGTAGAGCCGCCGCGGGATGCGGCCGGCCCCGGCCGCCAGCCGGCCAGCCTCGATCGCGGCGCGGATCGCCGCGGCCATCGCGACCGGATCGGCCGCCCGGGCGATCGCGCTCGCACAGAGCACCGCGTCGCAGCCCAACTCCATCGCGAGCGCGGCGTCTGAAGCCGTGCCGACGCCGGCGTCGAGCACCACGGGAACCGTGGCCCGCTCGCAGATGATCGCGATGTTGTAGGGATTGCGGATGCCCATGCCGCTGCCGATCGGCGAACCCAGCGGCATCACCGCGGCGCAGCCGAGATCCTCCAGCCTGCGCGCGATCACCGGATCGTCGCTGGTGTAGGGCAGCACGACGAAGCCCTCGTCCACGAGCGTCTCGGCGGCGGCGAGCAGCTCGGGCGCGTCGGGCAGCAGCGTACGCTCGTCACCGATCACCTCGAGTTTGATCCAATCGGTCCCCAGCGCCTCGCGCGCCAAGCGCGCGGTCAGCACGGCGTCGCGCGCCGTGTAGCAGCCGGCGGTGTTGGGCAGCACGTCGACGCCGGCGCTGTCGAGCACGTCGAGCAGCGAGCCGGGCGCGTCGGGCTCCACCCGCCGCATCGCGACCGTGACCAGCTCGGCGCCGCTCGCGGCGATCGCGTCCACGAGCGCGCTCTGGCGCGGGAATCCGCCGCTTCCCAGGATCAGACGAGAGTGCAGCGCGCGCCCGGAGATCACGAGCGCATCTTCGGCGTGGAGGCCGTTCTCGGTCACATCACCCTCCCTGGATCGCGGTCACGATCTCGACGCGGTCGTCCGGCGCGAGCTTGCGCTGCTGCCACTCACCACGCGGGATCACCTCGGCGTCGACGGCGACCGCGAAACCGCGTTGCGCAGGCAGGTCGAGCAGCTCGAGCGCGTCGGCCACGGTCGCACCCTGCTGGAGCTCGACCGAGCGTCCGTTGATGACCACGGCCAGAGCGCTCACGTCAGTGCTCCCGCCCCAACCGTCGCGAAGCGAGTCGGCGAGAACGCGGCCGCGATTCCCGCGCCCGCCTCGCCGGCGAGCTCAGCTGCGACGAGCTCCGCCGTGACGGGACAGAGCAGGATGCCGTTGCGGTAGTGGCCGGTCGCCCACACCAGGCCCTCGAGCACGCCGGCACCCACGAAGGGGGCATTGTCGGGCGTGCCCGGACGCAGCCCCGCGGTCATCTCCTCGAGCTCGAGCTCGAGCACGCCCGGGACGGCCTCGGCGACGTCACGGATCAGCTCCCACGCGCCGCCAGCGGTCACGGTCGTGTCGAAGCCGCGGTCCTCGACCGTCGCGCCGAGCACGTAGCGACCGTCGCCACGCGCGACGAGGTAGGCGTGGTCGACGCGCACCACGCCGCGCAGCAGGCCCGGCCCCAGCGGATCGCGCAGGCGCAGGATCTGGCCCTTGACCGGGCGCACCGGCAGCTCGGCTCCGACCGGGACAAGTCCATCGACGCCCGACCAGCAGCCCGCGGCGACCACGACCTTCTCGCAGTCCAGCAGCGAGCCATCGGCCAGCTCGACGCCGCTGACGCGCTCGCCGCGCGCCAGCACCCTGGCCACGCCCGCGCGCTCGCGCAGCTGGGCGCCGGCTGCGTCAGCGGCGCGAGCGAGCGTCGCGCACAGCAGCCGCGGGTCGACCGCATGGTCGTCGGGCAGCTCGAGTGCTTGGCGGATCGTGGGCGCGAGCGCCGGCTCGCGCGCGCGCGCCTCGCTGGGACGCAGGCGCCTGACGGCCAGTCCCAGCTCGCGGCGCCGATCGGCCTCGTGCTCGAGCGCCTCGGCCTCGTCGCGATCGCGCGCGACCCGCAGCGTGCCGCAGCGCCGGTAGCCGGGGTCGATGCCACACGCCTCGGCAAGCTCCTCCGCGAAGCTCGGCCAGCGCGCCGCGCTCTCGAGCGCGAGCTCGAGCAGGCCGCGCTCACCGGGATCGGCCTCGCCCACCGCAGCCAGCATCCCCGCGGCGACGTGCGAAGCCCCCATCCCAACCTCGTCGCGCTCCAGCACGACCACGGACATGCCGCGCTGCGCGGCTCGCCACGCGACGGCCAGACCGATGGCGCCACCGCCGATGACGGCGACCTCGCAATGCTGGTGGGGTGAATTCACGCTTGATCCCTTCGCCGGTATGACCCGGATCAGGTTCTGACGGTCGGCGGCCAGAGAGCCGCCCTCTCAGCCCGTGGCTGGCGGGCTCCCGTATACCCATCGTAGACCTCGGCCGACGCGGGAGGAAGTCGTGCGACACTGGCCGCCGTGACTGGCACCGGCGCCGACCGCCGCTCGCTGCTGGACCGCGCGCGCCTCTACCTCGTGTGCGACGCGCACCCCAACGGCCGCGACCTCGGCGGCTTCCTCACCGGATGCCTGGGCGCGGGGGTCGACGTGGTGCAGCTGCGCGACAAGCTCGCCGACGATCGCGCCTTGCTTGACGCGGGGAAGGTGGTCCGCAGCGTCAGCGCCACGCACAACGCCCTTTTCATTCTCAACGACCGCGTCGATCTGGTCGCTGCGCTCGAGGCCGACGGCGTCCACATCGGCCAGCAGGACATGCCGGTGGCGCGCGCGCGCGAGCTGCTCGGAGCCGACCGCCTGATCGGACTCTCGACGCATACCTCCGCGCAGGTCGACGACGCCGACGGAGTCGACTACCTCGGCGTCGGACCGGTCTTCCAGACGCCCACCAAGGCGGGCCGGCCGGCGGTCGGCACAGCGCTCGTCCGCTACGCCACCGCCAATGCGCGCGTGCCCTTCTTCGCGATCGGCGGCATCGACCCGACGACGGTCGGCAGCGTCGTCGCTGCCGGAGCGCAGCGAGTCGCGGTCGTGCGCGCGCTCACCGAGGCAGACGATCCCGCGTCCGTCGCCCGCAGCCTGTGCGCGGCGACGAGCGCGGCGAGCGCGGGCGACCACCGGGAGGCCGGCGTTGGGGCAACGTAGCCGCAAGCGCCGCAGATCCCGTGCCGTCGCCCCCCCGACGACCGGAACTCCGACGACCACCCCGACGACCGCACCGGCCCCGGCAACCCGCGCCCAGCGCAGCGCCGAACGCGACGCCGAGGTTCGCGCCACGCTCGAGCCCCTGGCCCCGGGAGAGCGCCCCACGCCGGTGACCGTGGCCGCGATCGTGGCGCTCGGCGTGAGCGTGCTCGTGCTGGTCGGCTATCTCACGCACACGAGCGTGGCGACGAAGCCGACGCTCTCCTCCGCGGTCATCTTGATCGCGATCCTGCTGACCGCGGCTGTGGGGCTGTGGCGCGCGCGCTACTGGGCGGTGCTCGGCTTTCAGATGCTGCTCGTGTTCCAGATCCTGATCGCCTTCCTCTCGCTGATTCGAGCGAGCAACGTGCTCGCGGTCGTGCTCGAGGTCGCGGTCATCGGTCTCGGCGGTTGGCTCTTCTACAAGCTGATCCGCTCGATGGCCCGCATCCAGATGCCGACCCGAGAGCGCCGCTGATCGTCGTATAGGCTCAGGCCGCGATGGCCGACTCCGCGTTTGACTGCATCGTCATCGGCTCCGGACCCGGCGGTTACGTAACCGCGATCCGCGCCGCCCAGCTGGGAATGGCGGCCGCGGTGATCGAGCGCGAGGAGGTAGTCGGGGGCCGCTGTCTCAACAACGCCTGTATCCCCGCCAAAGCGGTGCTGCGCTCGGCCGACGTGCTCTCGGAGATCGATCATGCACAAGACTTCGGCATCACGGTGCCGGAGCGCAGCGTCGACTTCCCAGCAGTCGCCGCTCGCCGCTCGAAGGTGATCGAGACCCTCACGGGCGGCGTCGCCGGCCTCTTCAAAAAGCACAAGGTCAAGGTCACCCACGGCGCGGCCGCGCTCACCGCCGACGGCAAGGTCGCCGTCAACGACGAGCAGCTCGAGGCGCCCACGATCGTGCTGGCGACCGGCTCGGTTGCGCTTCCGATCCCCGGCACCGAGTTCGGCGAGCGCGTGCTCGACACCGCGGGCGCGTGGCTGCTCGGTGCCCTGCCCGAGAGCATCGCCGTCGTCGGGGCGGGAGCGTCGGGGACCGAGATCGCCTCCGCCTATGCCCGGCTGGGCAGCCGGGTGCTGCTCTTCGACGCGCTCGACCGGGTGCTGCCCACCGAGGACGCCGACATCTCGCGGATCGCCGCGCGCGGCTTCAAGCAGCAGCAGATCGAGACCCACACGGGCACCCTCGTGACGAACGTGAAGCCCAGCGCCAACGACGTCAGCTTCGCCCACGGTGACCAAGAGGAGACGGTCGCCTACCTCGCGATCGCCGCTGGGCGCGGCCCCGACATCGAGGGTCTCGGCCTCAAAGAAGCCGGCATCGAGCTCGACGAGCAGGGACTGATCGCCGTCGATGGGGCGCAAAAGACCTCGCGCGACGGCGTCTATGCGATCGGTGACCTCGTCCACGGCCCGGCGCTCGCCCACAAGGCCTCCGACGAAGGGATCATCGCCGTCGAGGACGCCGCCGGCATGGAGACCCACGGACTCGCCTACGAGGACATCCCGCGCGCCACCTTCTGCCAGCCCAACGTCGGCTCCTTCGGTCTCACCGAGGAGCAGGCCAAGGCCGCGGGCCACGATGTCGTCGTCGGCAAGGTGCCTTACGGGGCCGTCGGCGCGGGCACGGTGTACGGCGACCGCAACGGGATGATCAAGCTCGTCGGCGAGACCAAGTACGGCGAGCTGCTGGGCGGGCACATCGTCGGCACCCGCGCCGTCGAGCTCGTCGCCGAGCTGGTGACTGCGCGCGCGCTGGAGGGCGGATTCGCCGAGGTCGCCCGCATCGTCCACGGCCACCCCACGCTCTCGGAAGCGGTGATGGAAGCGGCCCGCGCCACCGATGGCTGGCTGATCCACGGCTGAGCGCGCGTGACGGCGCCATCCGACGTCCGCTTCTACTTCGACCTCTCCAGCGTCGAGAGCTACTTGATGGCCGAGCGCATGCTCGACGCGCTGCCGGTCGTGGCCGAATGGCAGCCGGTGGCGCGCGAGCGGCTCCCCGGTCCGAGCACCGAGGCCTTTCGCTGCGCCAGCGAGCAGGAGATCTACGTCGCCGAGCTCCAGCGCCGCGCGGCGAACGCGAACATCCAGCCGCTGCGCTGGCCGCCGGCGTGGCCCGAGCTCGATTCGACCGAGGCGATGCTCGCGGCCACCTACGCGAAGAGCATCGGCCGCGCGGTCGCCTTTGCCCAGGCCGCCTTCCGCCAGATCTTCGCGGGCGGCCGCGACCCCGCTGACCGCGACACGCTCGTGATCGCCGGCGCCGCCTGCGAGATGCACCCGCGCGCGCTCGTGCAGGCGATCACCCTCAGCGCCACCGCCCGCACGCTCGTCAGCGCCACGCAACGAGCCATCGCCGTCGGCGTCCACGAGGTCCCGGCCGTCAGCGTCGGTGCAGCCGTCTTCCGCGGCTCCGGCGAGCTCGCCGATGCCGCAGGGGCGATCGAGCACGAGCTGGCGGCGAGCGCAGCGACACCGCCAAGGAAATGACCGCGCGCCGCGCCTATCGCGTGCTGGTGCGCGCGGGCGGCGGCGCCCCGGCGTTCCTCGCGGCACGCGATCGCGTCGACCACGTCGAGGTCGTCGACCTCCAGTCCGGTGAAGTGGAGCTGTTCTGGGACCTGCCCGCGCGCGAGTCGCGCCGGCTGGCCCGCCGGCTGCGCGAGGACCTCGACCTGCTCGAGGCCGAGCAGTTCATCGAGGCGTGGCGAAGGGCGGGCTGAGCCCGCGCGCCCGCCGCGCTACCGTGGAGCGCGATGGCAGAGCACGTCGTCGAGGCCTCGCCCAACATCGAGGGGCCGCGGCCCTTGCCGGCTGCCGACGCCGCGCGCGACTGGCTCGCGGCGATGCTGCTGATTCGGCGCTTCGAGGAGCGTGCCGGTGAGCTCTACGCGAAGGCGCTGATCGGCGGCTTCTTGCACCTCGCCGTCGGAGAGGAGGCGGCGATCGTGGGCGCGGTGCGCGCACTGCGCGACCGCGACTACCTGATCTCGACCTACCGCTCCCATGGACACGCGCTCGCGCGCGGGACCGAGCCCGAGCGCGTGATGGCGGAGCTGATGGGCCGCGAAGGCGGCGTCTGCCGCGGTCGTGGCGGCTCGATGCACATGTTCGACGGCGAGCGCCGCTTCCTCGGCGGCTACGGCATCGTCGGCGGCAACCTCCCGCTCGGCGCCGGCGTGGCGCTGGCCTCTGATTATCTGAAGCGCGACGAGGCGACGCTCTGTGTCTTCGGCGACGGCGCCTCCAACCAGGGGACCTTCGGCGAGACGATGAACCTGGCGGCGCTGTGGCGCCTGCCGGTGGTCTTCCTCGTCACCAACAACCAGTTCGGGATGGGGACCGCGCTCGCGCGTCACTCCGCCGTCACCGATCTGATGCGCAAGGGCGAGAGCTTCGGCGTCCCGGGTATGCGCTGCGACGGCATGGACGTGGTCGAGACCGAGGCGGTCGTCGCCGAGGCGCTGGCGATCGCGCGCGAGCAGCGCCAGCCGATGCTCGTGGAGGCCGTCACGTACCGCTTCCGCGGGCACTCGATGGCCGACCCCGAGGAGTACCGCACACGCGAGCAGGTCGCCGAGTGGCGCAAGCGCGATCCGATCGACGTCTTCGGCGAGCGCCTGGAGGCCGAGGGGGTGCTCGAGCCCAGCGCACGGGAGGCACTCGATGCCGACGCCCTCGAGCGCATCGATGCGGCGGCGGCGTTCGCCGAGCAATCTCCGTTCCCGGCGCCCGAGTCGCTCTACGACAACGTCTACGTGCTCGGCGACCAGGTGCGTGGGTGGTATTCGGTCGATGAGCGAGCCGCCGGCGTGCACCGCGGCGAGGACGAGCGCGCGCTCGCCGAGCGCAAGCGTCGTGCTGGCAACGGCGAGGACGGCGGGTGAAGCCGTGGCGGTGATGCGCTACCGCGAGGCGCTCAACGAGGCGCTGCGCGAGGAGCTGCGGCGCGACGAGACGGTGATGTTGATGGGCGAGGACATCGGCGTCTTCAACGGCGCCTTCAAGGTAACCGCCGGCCTGCTCGAGGAGTTCGGCGAGCGGCGCGTGCGCGACACCCCGATATCGGAGAACACGATCGTGGGGATGGGCGTGGGCGCGGCGATGAGCGGGCTGCGCCCGGTGGTCGAGCTGATGACGATCAACTTCTCGCTGCTGGCGATGGACCAGATCATCAACTCGGCGGCGCACATCCATTACATGTTCGGTGGCCAGGCGCGGGTGCCGCTCGTGATCCGCATGCCACAGGGCGCCGGGCACCAGCTCGGCCCCACGCACTCGCACTGCCTCGAGGCGATGTACCTGCAGGTGCCGGGGCTGCTCGTCGCCACGCCGTCGACCCCCGCCGACGCCAAGGGCTTGCTGAAGGCGGCGATCCGCGACGACAACCCGGTCATCTTCATCGAGCACGAGTCGCTCTACGGACAGCGTGGCGAGGTCCCCGAGGACCCCGACCACGTTGTCGACTTCGGCAGCGCGGCAATCTGCCGGGAGGGTGACGACGTCACGATTGTCGGGATCTCGCGCATGGCGCTGACCGCCCAGCGCGCAGCGGAGGCGCTCGCCGCCGAGCACGACATCCAGGCCGAGGTGATCGACCCGAGGACGCTGCGCCCGCTGGACCTCGACATGATCTGCGGCTCGGTGCGCAAGACCAATCGCTGTGTGATCGTCGAAGAAGGTTGGCCTCACGGCGGCGTCGGCGCCAACCTCGCGGCCCTGATCCAGGAGCAGGCGTTCGACTGGCTCGACGCGCCCGTCGCCAGGGTCACGGGCGCCGACGTGCCAATGCCCTACTCCAAGCCACTCGAGCAGATCGCCTTCCCGCACGAGCCCCAAGTGGTCACGGCTGTCCTGTCGACGTTCAGAGACGTGTGACGACCGTGGCCGACGTTGTCATGCCGCGCCTGTCGGACTCGATGGAGGAAGGCACGATCCTGCACTGGCTGAAGGCCGAGGGGGACCGCGTGAGGCGCGGCGAGGAGATCGTCGAGATCGAGACCGACAAGGCGACGATGACCTACGCCGCCGACGCCGACGGCGTGCTGGCGATCGTCGCAAGCGAGGGCGACACGCTCCCGATCGGCGCCGTGATCGCCCACCTCGGCGACACCGCGGGCAACGGTGGGGGCGAGGCGCTCGCGAGCACCCGCGCGGAGGAGGGCGCCGTCACGCTCGCGGTCAGCGCGAGCGCTGCCAAAACGCCGCGGTCGTCTCCAGCGCAGCCGAGCCCCCCGCCGGATAGGGATGGAAGGAAGCACGCCTCGCCAGTGGCCCGCCGCATGGCTGCTGACCTTGGGGTCGAGCTGGCAGACGTGGAGGGCAGCGGGCCGGGGGGACGCGTGGTCAAGGCCGACGTCGAGGCCGCCAGCCAGACGGCGGCGCCAGCCCCGACAGCCCCGACAGCGCCGCCGACTGCCGAGCCGGCCCCCGGCACGGCGAAGGGCGCTGTGCGCATCGAGGAGCTGAGCCGCACTCAGCAGACGATCGCACGGCGGATGGCCGAGTCCAGGGCAACCGTGCCCGACTTCTTGGTCAACGTCGAGATCGACATGGAGGGCGCAGTCGAGCTGCGAAGCAGGTGGCGCGCCGCCGCAGAGCTGCTCGGCGAGGACCGCATCGTGCCCTCGCTCAACGACATGGTCGTGAAGGCATGCGCGCTCGCGCTGCGGGACTTCCCGCGCGCCAACGGCGCCTATCGCGACGGTCACTTCGAGCTCTACGAGCGCGTCAACGTCGGCGTCGCCGTTGCCGCCGAGGACGCGCTCGTCGTGCCCGTGATCGTCGACGCCGACGCGCGCTCGCTCGAGCAGATCGCGCGCGAGGCGGCCGAGCTGGCAGAGCGCGTGCGCGCGCGCACGATCACGCCGCCCGAGCTCGCCGGCGCCACTTTCACCGTCTCCAACCTGGGCATGCTCGGCGTGCACAGCTTCACCGCCGTCATCAACCCGCCCCAGGCCGCGATCCTCGCGGTCGGAGCAGTCGAGCAACGGGCGGTCGTGCGCGACGGCGAGCTCGTCTCTCGCCACGTCGTGACGATGACGCTGGCCTGTGATCACCGCATCCTCTACGGCGCCGATGGTGCGCGCTTCCTTGGGCGCGTGCGCGAGCTGCTCGAGGCGCCGTTGGCGCTGACGCTGTAGCGCTTGGCAATACCGGGTATACTAGGTCGGATGGCGAAAGTGATGGTCTCGCTCCCTGACGAGCTGCTGCGCCTGCTCGACGCCGAGGCCGCGCGTCGCGGCACGACCCGCAGTGGGCTACTCCGTGATTTCGCCGATCAGTCGTTGCGTCGTCGCGCCGTCGACCGCGCCACGCGGGTCGACAAGATCGCGCGTGCGGCTGGGGCTCACGGCGGTGACGTTGCCGCGGTGCTCAAGCGTCACCGCCCCGCCGGAGGAACGTCTGGGTCCTCGACGCGAGCGTGCTGTTGGCCTGCGAGGACACCGACGACGACAACCACTCCGACGCGCGGCGGCTGCTGGAGGGGCCAGATTCGCTGGCTACGCTCGATCTCGCTTACTACGAGGTGACCAACGTGGCGATCGCGGCGTGGAAGGACCCACACGCGGCGCGGCGTCTCCGCGACCTGGTCTCAGCCGTCGCAGGCGACGGGGGCCTGATCCGAGCCGATCCCGTGTTGCTCGCATCCGCCGCCGAGATCGCTCACATGCACGACGTGTCGGCCTACGACGCCGCCTATGTCGCCGCGGCGGGCGCTGCCGGTGTGCAACTGGTGAGCTGCGATGTCCGAGACCTCGTCTCCAAGGCGCTCGCGCGAACACCGGCCCAGGCGGCGAGCCCAGAATGAAAAGATGGTGCGGTGGCGGACCTGCAGATCGCCGAGTTCACCGACCCCGGGTGCCCATTCGCGTGGTCAGCCGAGCCGATGCGCCGCCGTCTGGACTGGCTGTATGGCGAGCAGTTGGACTGGAGGCTGCGCATGGTCGGGCTGTCGGAGAGCCCGCGCGAGTACGAGGAGAAGGGCTTCACACCTGAGCGCCAGGCCGCTTCGTTTCGCCGCCTGGCCCACGAGCACCACATGCCCATCGACACCTCCCCGCGGCCCCGGATGGCCGCTACGGTACCGGCGTGCCGCGCGGTGGTGGCAGTGCGACGCCACCTTCCCGACCGCGAACGCGCCCTACTGCGCGCGCTGCGAATCCTGCACTTCTCGGGACGGCTGCTCGACGAGCCCGCGACGATCCGGGCTGCCGCAGAGCGCGTCGGCATCGACTCCGAGCAGCTCGAACAGTGGCTCGCCGAGTCCGAGACCGAGGAGATTCTGCGCCGAGACCTCGAGCTCGCGCGCCATCCCATCCCCCGCGCGCTCGCGCTCTCTCACAAGCTTGCCGAGACCGACGACGGGCGCCGCTACAGCTGCCCGTCGTATGAGATCGAGCGCGTCTCAGACGGGATCCGATTGGCCGTGCCGGGCTTTCAGCCACTGGCCGCGTACGAAGTGGCGATCGCCAATCTCTGCCCCGAGGCCGAGCGGCACGCGGAACCCGAGGACGTGGAGGAGGTCCTCGCGTGGGCTGGAGAGCCGTTAGCCACCGCCGAGGTGGCGGCGGTGTGTGCGATCGAGCTCGAGGACGCACGTCAGCGCCTCGGCCGCGTGGCCGAGGAGGAGCACGTCGGCTTCGACGGTCTCTGGCAGCGCGACCACAGGATCGGCGCTTGAGCTCATGAGAGTCTGAGCGCCCGCAGGAAGGTGGCGGCGAACTGGACCAGCCGCTCGGGGGTGAACTCGTCGGGGTCTCGGATCGCAGCGGCGGCATCCGCTCGGCAGATCGACTAACGAGCGCGTCGGAGGGTGCCTCGATCTCGGAGGTGAGGACGTGGAGGTCATGGGACTTGGCGGTGGTGCTCGTTGATCAGCGTGCGGAGCGGTGGTTGTAGAGGTGTTGAGGCGCCGTTGGCGATGACCGATCCCGTTTCGGGTCTAGGAGCGGGCAAGTTTCCAAGGACAAGCGGAGTTAGCGTTGGGGGTCGTGAGTTACGTAGAGCGCCTGGTCGCCTCGCCGTTGGTGCCAGACGGTTGCGTTGATCTGATCTGGGCGGGCGATCGGCTGGGCATCGCCGGGCCTGACACCCGGCCCCGTGTCGTGACGCTCGCTCCGCGCTCACGGCTTGTCGGGGTGCGGCTGCGGCCGGGCACGGCCGGCGCGGTCTTGGGGCTTCCAGCGTCGGTCGTTGCCTGTCCGGCTGCGCCTAGAACGACGGCCGGAACTCCTCTTCGTTGGATTGCGTGCTGCTGTCGCGCGTCACGCCGGGGGGTGACTGCGCGGTGGAGACGATCACACACAGCCAGCGCTGGGGGTCGGGGCCGGGCACGCAGCCACGAAACTCGTGCGTGCCGAGGTTGTGCAGGTCCACCCGGCGGGCGTTGAGCGCGAAGGGGGCCGGCGCGTTGTGCGCGATGTACAGCATCGCCGCGAAGCGTGCATCGGCGCGCTCGCGCGCGCTCGCGGTCACGTCGACGTGGTGAATCAGCCCCACCGTCAGGAACACCCCAACCCCGACGATCAGCAGCGCGGTGCCAGCGTAGTTGGCGGCGATCGGCTTCGGCAGATCAGGGCGTCGGCGGCGCAGCAGGCGGCCGCAGGTGGGCGCCAGCACGGCGACGACAAACAGGTTGATGAAGCCGGCCAGCAGCAGCGCCGAGACCAGCGGTGTGGCGGCCCCGGCCAGCGGAAGGGCGTGGATCATGGCCCCGTCGCCGGCGGTCACCACCAGGAAGGTGGGCCACATCCAGGCGCCGCGCAGGCGCCATCGGAGGCGGGTCCAGCCGGCGCGATCGAAGCCGGCGCGCTGCATGGCGGCGAGAGTAGTGGCCCAGGACCCTCAACCGGCGGAGGTACCCTTGGGGGCGTTGTGGAGACCCTGCCGGTAGCCGAGCTCGGCAGCATCGAGTACGCCAGCGCGCTCGCACTCCAGGAGCATCTCTGTCAGCGGCGCCAGGCGGAGGAGATCGGCGACGTGCTGCTGCTGCTCGAGCACCCCCCCGTCTACACGCGCGGACGGCGCAGCGAGCCGGGCGAGCTGCCGATGGGCGAGCAGTGGTGCCGCGCCCAGGGGATCGATGTAGTCGACACCGACCGCGGCGGCCGCGTCACCTACCACGGCCCCGGCCAGCTCGTGGGCTACCCAATCATGCGCATCGACGACGTCGTTGCCTACCTGAGAGCGATGGAGCGCGCGATCATCGGAGCGCTCGGCGACGAGGGGATCGACGCGCGCTGTCGCGACGGGCTCACCGGGGTATGGGTCGAGGATCGCAAGATCGCCTCGATCGGCGTGCACGTCTCGCGCGGCGTGACCACCCATGGCTTCGCCGTCAACGTCGTCAACGACCTGCAGCCGTTCGAGTGGATCGTTCCCTGCGGCTTGGACGGCGTGCAGATGACCTCGGTCGGACGCGAAACCGGGATCTACGACCTCGACCGCTTTCGCGGGCTGATCAGCACCCACTTCGCAGCCCAGCTGCAGCGCACCGCCGAGCGCGCCGGGGCCGAGGTCGTGTCGGCCCTCTACGCTTGACTCATGTCCGCTGACGTCGGTCCTGCAGCCACTCGGGAGACGCGGTCTCGGGCAAATCCCGGTGGCATGGATGTGCTTAGGGTGCTCGGCGGCGAGGTTCGCCCCTTGCGTGAGCGCAAGCCGCCCTGGTTGAAGGTTCCAGCGCCGGGCGGAGCGCGCTATCGCGCGCTCAAGCAGCAGATCGACAGCGAGCGTCTGCACACCGTCTGCGAGGAGGCTGCCTGCCCGAATGTCGGCGAGTGCTGGGAACGCGGCACGGCGACCTTCATGATCCTCGGCGACACCTGCACGCGGCGCTGCGGGTTCTGCAACGTCAAGACCGGCACGCCGACGTGGAACGATCCGCTCGAGCCGGCGCGCGTCGGCCGCTCGGTCGCGCAGATGGGCCTCCGCCACGCCGTCATCACGAGCGTCGATCGCGACGACCTCCCCGACTATGGGGCGAGCGCGTTCGTCGGCGTGATCCGCCAGATCCGCCGGCAGGCTCCCGGCTGTCGCGTGGAGGTGCTGACGCCGGACTTCCGCGGCGCCGAGATGCCACTTGCAAAGGTGATCGCCGAGCGCCCCGACGTCTTCAACCACAACGTCGAGGTCGTCCCGCGCCTCTACCCCGTGGCGCGCCGCGGCTCGCGCTTCGAGCGCTCCTGCCGCGTGCTGCGCAATGCCAAGGAGATGGGCGGCGGCGCCGTCACGACGAAGTCCGGGCTGATGGTCGGCCTGGGCGAGAGCGCCGATGAGCTGATTGACACCTTCGGCGTGCTGCGCGAGCACGGCGTCGGCGTGCTCACGGTCGGGCAGTACCTGCGGCCCACGGAACGCCACCTGCCAGTCGTGCGCTACTGGCACCCCGACGAGTTCGAGGCTCTGCGGCTGGCCGCCGAGGCGCTCGGCTTCGAACACGTGGCCGCGGGCCCGCTGGTGCGCTCGAGCTATCACGCCGACCAGCACGTGGCCGCGCGCGCCGGCTGACAGCACCGCCGGGGTCTAGCGCGAGTGGATCCGATCCTCCCCGACGACGTCCTGCAACGACGCGCCCAGCGTCGAGCCGAGGCGCTCGCGCGCACCCGGCGGCGCCGTACCCGCCGCGCATGGGAGCTTGCCGTGGTGGTCGTGTCCGCGCTGGCGATCGCGCTCGTTGCACTGGCTTCAAGGGCCGGCGACAGCGCCACGGGGCCACCGAGCCAGGCACACACCACGCCGGGGGCTGCGATCGTGCACGTCCGGCTGCGTCCAGAACGCTATGGCCTGCGTCCGGCGCCCCCCGGCGCGCGAGTCGTCATGGGAATCGCGCACCCGCCGACGTCGGGGCTGCTGTTCAACCTCGACACCGGGCAGATGCTGTGGTCGCGCGATCCCACGGCCGTGCTGCCGATCGCCAGCCTGACGAAGATGATGACGGCGCTGATCGTCGTCGATCACAGCGATCCCACAGAACCCGTGCTCGTGACCCGCGCGGCGATGGCCTACCAGGGTTCAGGGATCGGGCTGCTCAAACATGGGATGCGCGTCGCGACCGAGACGATGCTCTACGGGCTGATGCTCCCGTCCGGCAACGACGCGGCGATCGCGCTGGCGCAGCATGTCTCGGGCACGGTCGCGAGCTTCGTCGCCTTGATGAACGGCGAGACGCAGGCGCTGCACCTCCCCTGCACCCACTTCGAGGCGCCGGACGGCTTCATTGACAACGGCAACCACTCGTGCGCGGCCGATCTCGCGGTGCTCGCCCGCGCCGTGCTCTCGCGCCCGCGGCTGGCGCGCATCGTGGCATCGCCGTCGGCGATCCGGCCGTTCCCAATCAAGGGCCACAAGCTCTACCTCTACAACAACAACCCGCTCTTTCGCATAGGCTATCGCGGCCTGCTCGGGATCAAGACCGGCTGGACCGTCGCCGCCGGCCACTGCCTTGTCGCCGCCGCCCGGCGCGGTCACGTGCGTCTGGGCGTGGTCCTGCTCCATACGCCGGGACCACCGGGGACCGGCCCGGAGGCGGCTGAGCTGCTGAACGCCGGATTTCGCGCGCTCGGCGCCTAGCGGGCGCACCGGGCGGGCGTCGTGATCGCTACCGTTCAACTGATCACTAGTTGACCAGCCAGTCAAGGAGGCAGTGGTGGACCTCAGCGACACCCCCGAGCAGGCCGAATACCGCGCCAAAGTGCGTTCCTGGCTGGAAGACAACAAGTCCCAGGCGCCCACCGTGGTCGGGGACCGGATCGAGCCCGAGGTCGTCGACGCGCGGCGTGCCTGGCAGCGCAAGCTCGCCGAGGGCGAGCTGGTCGGCATCACCTGGCCCACCGAGTACGGCGGCCAGGGACTGGGACCGCTGGAGCAGGTCATCGCCAACCAGGAGATCGGCCGCGCCGGGGTGCCCGGGATCTTCGACATCATCGGCGTGGGGATGCTCGGCCCGACGATCATCGCGCACGGCTCCGAGGAGCAGAAGCACCGCTACCTGGGACCGATGCTGCACGGCGACGAGGTCTGGTGCCAGCTCTTCTCAGAGCCCGCCGCCGGCTCCGATCTCGCCGGGATCCAGGCCCGCTCGCGCCAGCAGGACGATGGCTCCTGGCGTGTCTCGGGCCAGAAGGTGTGGACCACCAACGCCCAGTTCGCCTCCTTCGGGCTGATGATGACCCGCAGCGACCCCGATGTCCCCAAGCACAAGGGCCTGACGATGTTCGTTGTCCCGATGGACGCCCCCGGCGTCACGATCCGACCGCTGCGCCAGATCTCTGGCGACGCCCATTTCAATGAAGTCTTCTTCGACGATGTGGCGCTCGAGCCCGGCTCGGAGGTCGGGCCGGTGGGAGGCGGCTGGGGCGTGGGGATGACGACGCTGATGTTCGAGCGCGTCACGATCGGCCTCGGCGGCGAAGGCTTCGGCTGGCGCTCGGATCGCTTCGCGGCGGCGATCGGCGGAGATGAAGAGGCCCGCCGCGACCCGGAGGTGCGCCGGCGACTCGGTCACATCGCCTCCCAGTTCCTTGCGCTGCGCTTCACGGGATACCGCACGCTGACCGCCCTGCAGCGCGGGCAGACCCCTGGTCCCGAGGGCGCGCTGGGGAAGATCACAACGGTCAACGCGGCGATCGAGGCCGGCGAGCTGCTTGCCGACGCGCTCGGGCCCGACGCGCTCGAGGACGACGAATGGGCCGGGCTGATCTCCGAGCTTCCAGGGATCAAGACGGCCGGGGGCACGGAGGAGATCCTGCGCTCGATGGTCGGTGAGCGCGTCCTTGGGCTGCCGCCGGAACCGCGGCTGGACAAGGGGATCCCCTTCTCCGAGCTGCGCTCCAAGGAGGTCGCCGCAGCATGAACTTCGAGCTCTCCGACGAGCAGGTCCTGCTGCGCGAAGCGGCTGCGGGCGCGCTGTCGCGCGTCAAGACCGTCGAGGCCGCCCGCGGCGCGCTCGAAGATCAGGTCGAGGCCCTGCCCGACCTCTGGCCTCTGGCCCGCGACGCCGGCTGGCCGGGGCTGCTGGTCCCCGAGTCCTGTGGAGGCGCTGGGCTAGGCGGTCTCGACGCAATGCTCGTCCACGTCGAGCTGGGTCGCGTGCTGGCCTCGGTGCCGCTGCTCGGGCACGTCATCGCCACCGCCGTGCTCGCGGCCGACGCCGACGCCCACGCCGAGTTGCTCGCGCAGCTGGCGAGCGGTGAGCGCCGCGCGGCGCTGGTCCCCGCGCGCCCGCCCGATGACCTCGAGTCCGATTGGACGGTCGAGGCGACACGCGGGCGCCGGCGCGAGCCCGCGCCCGGGATCGCGGGCGACGCGGTGAGCGGGTTCACACCGTGGGTGATCGACGCGCCCGGCGCAGACGTACTCGTCGTGGTCGGGGTCCGAGACGGCGAGCCGGGCGCGCTCGTCGTCGAAGCCAGCGACGCCGGAGTCGAGGTCGAGCACGTGACCCGCTTCGACGCCACACGCTCGCTCGGCCACGTCACGCTCGACGGCGCCGGCGGCCAACCGGTCGCCGCCGGGGCCGACGAGATCGCGCGCGGCTGGTACCTCGCCCAGGGCCTGCTCGCCGGCGAGGCGCTCGGTGCCGTCGAGGAAGCGCTCAAGCGCTCGGTCGAGTACGCCAAGGAGCGCTACACGTTCGGGCGCGCGATCGGCTCCTACCAGGCCGTGAAGCACAACCTCGTCGAGGTGCTGCGGCGCGGAGACAATTTGCGCTCGCTGATCTACTACGCCGGCTGGGCGAGCGACTCCAAGGCCGATGAGCTGGCTGTGGCCGCCAGCGCGGCACGCGTCGCGGCCGACGAAGCGATCGACTTCGCGGCGCGCCAGTTCATCTCGGTCCACGGTGGGATCGGGGCGACGTGGGAGCACGACGCGCCGTTCTACTTCCGCCGAGCGGAGCTCTCGCGTCGGCTGCTCGGCGGTGCCGGTGACGCCGCCGGGCGCGTCGCCGCCGAGCTGTTCGCCCAGTCAGCCGCCCAGTCAGCCGCGGCTGCGCCGGCGGAGCTCTGAGCGACCCCAGGAGCCGTATCCGGCGGCGACTATCGTGAAGCGCCCTGCTCGGGGGCGTGGTGCTAACGGGAACACACCGCCTTTGCAAGGCGGAGTTGGGGGTTCGATTCCCCCCGCCTCCACTCTGTGGTGCAACCACACACACCCGCCTCCAGTGCAGCCGGACAGGCCTCCCCCCCGCGGTCGTCGTTAAGGTCACTAT